>JBMHCX010000001.1:0-3591 GCA_049889695.1 Flavobacteriaceae bacterium
GGTTTTTTGTCCGACTCCGGGGTTTGTAGTCGTTTTAAAAACTCCTCCCCACGATCGAGAAAGGCTTCGCTTTCGCCCATTTGAATGTCGCGTTCAAAGCTTTTAGGCGCTTTGTTGGGTTGGGGGGTGTTCGATAAAAAATCCTTTTGCAGAAAATCGGGGAGGGCGTTGTCTTTGGGAACTTTTAAGAGGGATTTGGATTGTGGGTCCACCTCAATACTGCGATTGAAGGGCTGGTTTTCACTTTGCGCACACAAC
The DNA here is from genome assembly GCA_049889695.1 of Flavobacteriaceae bacterium. Lineage (GTDB taxonomy): Bacteria > Bacteroidota > Bacteroidia > Flavobacteriales > Flavobacteriaceae > WTJH01. Next base: position 259 of record JBMHCX010000001.1, read on the forward strand.
TGCTGCACCAAAAGTATTCCCAAAATAAGCAAAACCCGTTTCATGTGTCAAACCTACACAATCTCTCCCCCTTTTAAAAAGCTTTAACAGGGAATTACAAAAAGCATGATTAAAAAGCTACCTACTCATCAATCGCTGGACAAGGACTGTACTCGGCACTGCTCAAAATGAAACTGTCCTGAACTGTCCATGGGTGTTCAATACCATCGTCGTCTACATATACCCCACTTATTTGAAGGGACAAGCTGTTTTCCGTAACATCAATGATATGACGGGTTACCGCCGTTTCTTCAAAAGTTTGGTTTTCCAAACGAAATTCTAAGGCACTGTAAGGGTTTGTCGTATCTTCTTTCCACCGCCAATAGTCTTGGCGTGCATAAAACAATTCTCCTTGAGGATTAAAATAAGAGACCATAACAGTTCCATAGGCGCTATATAAAACAGTGACAGACCCTGTTTGATGACAATTTTCAATAAGCTCCCCATTTTGGTCGCGGCAGCGTTTGTTGAACCCCTCGGCTAAATAGTCACAAAGGTTCTGATGAGGTGTTTCTGGAGAGCGATCTCCTTCCCCAACGTCGAACAAGCCCACCCATCGCCATTCTTGTTGAATGAGGAAGTGGTTTGAACCTTCTGCAGCCCCGGCGGCGATATCTTCTGCCTTTGTTCCGTCTAAATTTTGTGAAGCGGGTTCCCCGCAAAAATCCACAGTATTACTGCCGAGTTGTAAATGAAGCTGGAGAGAACTTTCCCCCAATTGAAGCTCGGTCAAGGTTGCGATACTCCCTTGGTCGGGAAGGCTTCCGTTGGAGACATAGTCGTTGTCCATCAACACCATTTTATCTACTTTTAAGCTGTCGTTTTCACTGCGGTAAGCGAGGTCAAACTTCCCTCTATACAAAACTGATTCCCCCTCGTTTTTTGACAGCTTTAGGCTGTAAAGCCGATTGGCGAAAAATTGGATTTCCGCTACGCTACAGCTGGTGTTTTTTGTACTGGCCGTAAAATCCCACTTCCCCACCAAGTGGGTTTCCAGTTGCTCCTTCTGTTCTTCTTCGGTAGGTGCAGAAGGGGTCGAGGTAGTAGGGCTTGTCGTAGTAGGGGGTTGTGTTGTAACAGGCGGATCTACCATTGGCATTTTAGGGTCGTCTTTTCCACAAGCACAAATGCTAAGGAGGAGGATTAGGAGGTAGGTTTTTTTCATGATAATTTGTTTTGAAATAGGGTGATTTATTCTTTGATTAAACGCACGGAATGCATCCAAAAAGTAGCGGTGGTATAAAAGTCGAGTACATCGTATCTCCCCACTTTCGTGTAAAGTGCCGAAGATAATCCGTCACTTGAGGTTTCCCCTTTACTCGACCAATAGTAACCATTTTCTCCTAAGTAATCAAAATACACATCGTCTTGAGGAGGATACCCTCTGTCGGTTTCATAGGAAGCGTAGCCTCCAAACTTTAAGTTCATTCCTGTGCTTCCTCCTTCTTTTAGAAGTTCTCCCACTCCACGGTAAAAATACCCTGGGTTGTTATCGGTTTTTTCTCCTCCAAGCGTTATAGCTAGTTCTTCCCAATCTTCTTCAGAGGGTAGTCGCCACCCATCGATAGAATTGGCGATTTCAACTGCAGCTTCCCACTTGTAAAGGCGTCCGTGTGTTTCACAATGTTCACTCTCCCGGTCATAGCAATCGCTATGTGTAGCAAAAGACTGGCTGTGATTCGGATCATTTAGATTTTCTGCCAACCAAGTTTGCTCGCCAATGGTGACAGTTTTATAGGTAATATCATTAATGACTACCTCCCCTTGATAAACACCGACTTCATCATCGGGCTCACTGGTATCCCCCTCTTCTTCTGTGTTTACATCATCTGGAATCACCAAGTCAATTTCGATACTTTGCCCTTGAATGGCGACAAAGCTCCAAGTGGCTTTAAAATCGGGTTCTTCGAGGGGGTATTCTTCAAAGACAAAGTCGTTTTCATCTAGGGTTATGATATCAAAACGGGCGTAGGCTTCTCCCGTTTCGTCTTCAATGGGATAGACCCTAAGGGAAGTTTGTTCTTCGTTTACCCATTCCCAGCGGCCTCCCCCATTAGCTGGAGGATTTTCGCCGTATTGGACGGTAGTAATGTAGGAACCATAGGTGGTGAAGGTGACGATTATTTTTATGCTTTCTGGGCAGCTTTCGTCTTCGTTATAATTGCAGAAGAATTCGTTGTAAAATTCATAGAGACTCTCCACCTGCGTACTGTTATAGGCATTGACCTGCCAGCTTTTAATCAATCTGGAGTGGGTTGCACCTTCAGTAAAGTTGGCGTGTTCAACGGGTTCGGCTTTTTCGGCCGAATAGTTGCCTTGGGGAGAGGAGCAGCCCTCTATGTGGGCGGGGATTTCAAAATGAGAGAAATTTAATTCCGCAATCAATTCCCCGTTGAGTTCTTCAACGCGAAAACCGTCTATGGTCGCAATGGTGGTTGCCATGGGCGCGAAGCCATTTTTCAGGTGAATTTGTTTCCCCTCAGTTTCGGTATAGCTGTATTGTCCGGTTAGGGTAATCAGGTTTTCGCCTTGGTTCAATTGAATGATATAGGCGTCTTGGGTAAATTCCAAAAAGGAAATGCTGCAGTTGTTTTTTGCGGTATTGGAAGAGAACTCCCATTTCCCAAAGAGCAGGTTTTTTACGCTTTCTTCAGTGGCATCGTTGAGATCCCCTGTAGCATCGAGGACGTGGGTGGTGTTCTCCTCGGGAAGGTCGGTCTCGCTAGTAGAGGAAGAAGTGGTAGAAGTAGTCGTGGTACTGTTGTCGGTTGGAACAGTGGTTGAGGGTTCGGGGGTTGTTTTCACGGGAGGGTCTGGCGTTGGACTCTCTTTGCTGCAGAAGACAAGTAGGCTACTGCTCAACAACACAAAAAGTAGGATTGTTTTTTTCATGATGGATTAAAATTTAGGTTACCAGCAAAATAGCGTTTGTTTGCCTATTCCAACAAAAAATGTCGCCAACAACAGAAAACCCGACGTGAACGACAGGAATTTAATGCATCAATGCGCTCATTTGTGTTTTAAAGGTGCGGGAAAGTGGAAGGGTTTCCCCTTGCTGCATGATGATTTTATCGGCATAGACCTGCCGAATTTGAAGTAAGTTGACCACATAGGACTTATGGCATTGGACAAACTGTTGAGCGGGGAGTTGCTCGAGTGCTTCTTTCAAAGCAATACGTTCGATTTCGCATTTGCTTTTGGTGTGGTATTCCACATATTTATCGTCGCTTTTGAGGAAGTAAATGTCTCGAACACGAACCACTGCTTTGGAGTGCAACTTGATGATTTCTGGGG
>JBMHCX010000002.1:0-18087 GCA_049889695.1 Flavobacteriaceae bacterium
TCAGACGGACCGCTTCGTCTTTCGATTGTGCCTTGCCAACGATTTCGACTTTAGGACAATAGTGTTTAACAAAATGTAATATCAGCTCTTGGTTGTGGATTTCGTCTTCCACCAGCACTGTGCGTAAACAATTCATAATACATTTTTAAGTTTTAGTTGGGCGCGGGTTCCCGCCGCCTGCTTGTCTTTTTTGAGGTCTGTCATCTTAAATTCCATAGCAAAGCGCTTGAGGTAGTTATGGATGTCTATCCGTTCCCGCAGGATGGAGGTAGCGTAGGACTTATGTGTTTTTCTGTATTTGCGGTTAATTTTTTGAGAAGCTTCTCTTCCGATGCCATTGTCGAGGACGACCACATGGATGTCCTTGTCTCTCCTGCGGATATAGACCCGTAATCGCCGATCGATTAGTTTAGGGGTGAGCCCATGGAGGATAGCATTTTCAATGATCGGCTGAATGAGCATGGGCGGTAAGGATACATTTTCGACAGCAATGGAGGGGTGTACCGTAATTTTATAGTCCAACTGATCTTCCAACCGAATTTTTTGAAAAGCCATATAAGCGTTTAGGTAATCGATTTCGTCCTGTAAGCTGATTTCTTCTCGAAAGTTGAGGTCCAAGGTATAGCGGAGTACTTTTGAAAGTAGCCCTATATATTGGTTGACAAAGCGTTCATCCTTTAAGATGACAATGCTTTGCAAAGTGTTGATGGCATTAAATATAAAATGAGGATTCATCTGTTCCCGAAGGGAACGCGCTTCCATACTTGCAATGTGTTGTTCATTGTGTTTTATGGTCTTGGTGTTGTTCACTAAAAAGAAGAGAAATACCGCAATAATAATCAGGTTAGAGATCAGCAATGGTAAAAACTCTTCTATGTGAAATTCATCCATCGAAAAGCCTTGAAATTTCAGGCTCAGATGATTGGCAAGTATCGCTAAGTTTAAAAATCCCACCTTAACTACATCTTAATCTTATAAAATATACAAAAAATATAGATTTTACTTTTTTTGTTAGCTGCAGAAAAAGGGGAAGAAGAGTTGACCGAGGAAATCGGAAAACAAATATCTTTAGGCATCATTCTAAAAAATAGCGATGAAAAACTATTATCAATCCGAAGATTTAAAAAAGTTTAGCTCAATTGTCGACTGGAGTCCAGCTCTTGGGGAGCAATTTTTCAACTATTACAATCAGGTATTTGCAGAAGGGGAGTTAAGTGCCCGTGAAAAGTCGTTGATTGCCTTGGCGGTAGCCCATGTGGTGCAGTGTCCTTACTGTATTGAAGCCTATACCAAAGATGGCCTAAAAAGGGGGATCGAAAAGGAAGAGATGATGGAAGCGGTTCATGTAGGGGCCGCCATTCAAAGTGGTGCGACCTTAGTCCACGGCGTGCAAATGATGAATTGGGTCGATAAACTCAGTATGTAAGCCTCTATGAAGAAATCTTTAAAGGCCCGACGACAGGGCTTGGCCGATCCAGCAGCGCAAAGGGAGTGGCTGTCGAATGGGATTTTTGACCGCGGGAAGCTCCCGCTTTTTTCTGCTCAATTGCAGCAACACAGCCTTGCCGACCAGCTCCGTCCCAAACCGCTAGAAATACTTCAACTCAACCTGGGGTATATGTGTAATCAGGTCTGTGCCCATTGTCATGTGGATGCAGGACCCGATCGGAAGGAAATGATGTCGCGCGAAACTTTAGAGCATTGTTTGCGGATAGTAGAGCAAACGGGCGTACATACGCTCGACCTGACGGGGGGTGCCCCAGAGATGCATCCCGATTTTCGCTGGCTGGTGGAGCGTGCCAAAGCGTTGGGGGTCGCCGATCTGATTGTCCGTTCCAACCTGACCATCCTCCGGGCCAATGCGACCTACCGCGAATTACCTGCATTTTTTGCCGAACACGGCGTTCATGTGGTTTCGTCCTTGCCCTTTTATAAAAAGTCCAAAACCGATCGCCAACGAGGCGATGGGGTTTTCGAGAAATCGATCGAAGCTTTAACCGAATTGAATGCCTTGGGCTATGGACAGCCTAACAGTGGCTTGGCCCTAGACTTGGTCTATAACCCAGCCGGTGCCTTTTTACCAGGCGATCAGCTGGCCTTGGAGGCCGATTTTAAGAAAGCTTTATCCAAGGATTTCGGGATCGTTTTTAATCGTTTATTTACCATCACAAATCTGCCCATTAGTCGGTTTTTAGAATTTTTGATTGCCACCGACAACTATGAAGATTATATGCAAACCTTGGTGGAAGCCTTTAATCCGGCTGCGGTCTCGGAGGTGATGTGTAGAAATACACTTTCCGTCCGCTGGGATGGAGTTCTCTTCGATTGTGATTTTAACCAGATGTTGGACATGCCCGTACAGGGGAAGGTGCAGCACATACGCGATTTTGCGGCGGAAGAATTAAGCCAACGAAACATATGTATCTCCCAACATTGCTATGGATGTACGGCAGGAGCGGGAAGTAGTTGCCAAGGAGCCGTGACCTAGAATGCTAGGGGGAAGCAGCTGTTGACGCGTTACCCAACTTAACGTATACGCTCAATGAACTGGGGGATTTTTTCGACCCCTTCGTTTTCCAAGAACTTGATAAAAGCGGACCCGATGATGGCCCCCTGGGCTTGCTGAGTAGCCGCCTGAAAGGTATCGGCATTACTGATACCAAAGCCGACAATTCTGGGTGTTTTTAGCTGATAGCTCGCCACTCGATCGAAGTAGGCTTGCTGGAGGTCGCCAAAACTGCTTTTCGCCCCGGTGACGCTTGCAGAGCTCACCATATAGATAAAACCCTTGGAGACTTCATCGATGTAGCGGATGCGGTCTTCGGCGGTTTGCGGGGTAATCAGGAACATATTGTAGAGGCCGTGTTGCTCAAAAAGCGATTGGTATTGTTCGTGATAGACATCTACCGGAAGGTCGGGGATGATGAGACCATCGATGCCAATATCGGCACATTGCTGGCAAAAGCGCTCTACACCGTATTGTAACATCGGATTAAAGTAGCCCATAATGATGAGCGGTAGGTGGATGGTTTGTCGTATGTCTCGCAACTGATCGAATAGCTTTTGGGTGTGCATACCGTTTTGCAAGGCTTTGGTAGAACTGTCTTGTATGGTGGGACCATCGGCTAGGGGGTCGCTAAAAGGCAGGCCTATTTCTACCATGTCTACTCCAGAGGATTGCAAAAGTTCCAAGATACGGGGGGTGTCCTCCAAGGCGGGGTGCCCGGCCGAAAAATAGATGGACAGTAATTTATGCTCTTTTTGAAAAGCTTGATCGATGCGGTTGGGTTTCATCTGGGTGTTCAATTTTAATCCACTATAATTTAAAGTAGTCGATATAGGTATTGAGGTCTTTATCGCCTCGGCCCGAAAGATTGATGACGATCACATCGTCGGCTTTAAACTTCCGTTGGTCAAAGATGGCAAAGGCATGAGCCGTTTCGATGGCTGGGATAATTCCCTCCAATTGGGATAATTCGAGACCGGCGGTCATGGCTTCATCATCGGTCACTGAAATAAATTCTGCTCTTCCTGAACGGAAAAGATGGGCATGCATGGGGCCTACGCCAGGATAGTCGAGCCCAGCAGAAATCGAGTAAGGTTCCGTGATTTGTCCGTCCGGAGTTTGCATGAGCAGGGTCTTGCTGCCGTGTATGATTCCCTCTTTCCCCAAGGCAGAGGTAGCGGCGCTTTCTCCACTGTCGATTCCCTTACCCGCAGCTTCCACAGCAATGATGTTTACTTCCGGCCGATCCAGGTAGTGATAGTAAGTACCTGCGGCATTACTACCGCCCCCAACACAAGCAACGAGATGATCGGGGTAGTTGCGCCCCTCTTTTTCCATTAACTGTTTTTGGATTTCTTCGCTGATAACGGCTTGGTAGCGCGCAACCATATCTGGATAGGGATGTGGTCCTACGACCGAACCGATGATATAATGGGTATCTTCTGGGTTGTTGATCCAGTCGCGAATGGCTTCGTTGGTAGCATCTTTAAGCGTCTTGCTCCCCGATTGGGCAGGGCGTACTTCGGCCCCAAGCATTTTCATACGGGCAACATTGGGGGCCTGCCGTTGAATATCGATCGCTCCCATATACACTATACACTGCACTCCCATAAGCGCACAAACGGTGGCCGTGGCCACTCCGTGTTGTCCGGCTCCGGTTTCGGCAATAATCCTATTTTTCCCCAATCGCTTGGCGAGCAGTATCTGACCGATGGTATTGTTGATTTTATGCGCTCCCGTGTGGCACAAGTCTTCTCGTTTAAAATAGATCTTGGCTCCGTATTTTTCCGAATAGCGAGCAGCGTAATAGAGCGGCGTGGGTCGCCCAACATAATCGCTCAACAGTGCGTTAAATTCTTTTTGAAAAGATTCTTCTTGGCTGATTTGAACGTAGTGCTCTCTCAGGTGTGCTACATTGGGATATAACATCTCTGGAATGTAAGCCCCTCCAAAATCTCCGTAATATCCGCGATCATCTACATTGTATTTCATTTCAACTGATTTATAAAGCCCTCCAAAAGCTCGATATTCTTGCATCCGGGAGCGGTTTCAAATTTACTATTTAAGTCGATGCTATCTAAGGGCAAATTCTTTTTTTGTAGTTCTGTTATGGCCGCTGCATCGGTTGGGCCTATCCCACCACTGATCCAAAAGGGGGTTTTGCTGGGGTATTCTTCCAGTAATGTCCAATCGAATTGTTTTCCGCTCCCTCCGGGGAGTTCGCTTTTGGTGTCGAAAAGGAAATAATCGCAATGTGGTTCATAGACTTCTAGCAGACCAAAGTCGAAACTAGGCCCGACGGCAAAAGCTTTGATCACCGTATAGCCAAGCGATTGAAAATGCTGGCAAGTCTCAGCTGTTTCTTTACCGTGCAGTTGCACACCCTGAAGTCCATGATTTTTCGCGATGTCGTGTATGTCGGCTGTGGGAGCATCGACAAACACCCCAATTTTAGCGATATGTGCTGGGAGTTCGGGGGTTGAAGAACGAACAAAACGGCTGGACCCTTCCCAGAAAATAAAGCCCATATAATCGATGGGGAGGCGACTGAGCGCAGCGATGTTTTCGGGCGATCGCATCCCACAGACTTTTATTTTCATGGGTTTAATTTTTGAAGGAATTCTGCTGCAGCTTTTCCGGGGTGCTGTTCTTTCATAAAGCGTTCCCCCATTAAGAAAGCGTCAAATCCAGCTTGATGAAGTTGACGTACATCATCGGGATCTTGCAGACCACTTTCAGAGACCGCCACCACATCTACGGGTATCTGCGCCTTTAAATCGTATGAGGTTTTCAGAGATACTTCAAAGGTTTTTAGGTTGCGATTATTGACGCCCACACAGTCTAAGCTCGGCATCAAGGATTTTTCTAACTCTTCTGCATTGTGTACTTCTAAAAGGACTTCCAGACCCAAATCATGTGCGTAGGTAGAGAGCTGTTCGATGGTTGAACGACTCAGGACGGCTGCAATCAGCAGTATGGCATCTGCTCCATGCGCTCGGGCCTCAGCGATTTGGTAGGGGTCCACCACAAAGTCTTTTCGCAGTATGGGTAAGTCACAGCTGTAGCGCGCATAAACCAGGTCGTCTAGGGATCCTCCAAAGTAGGGTCCTTCGGTAAGCACCGAAAGGGCGGCGACACCTGCAGCGGCATAGCCTTGAACGACCTCAGGGACCTGTACTTTTTGGTTGATAACAGCCTTGGAAGGAGAGCGTCTTTTGTGTTCGGCAATGACTTGTGGCCCAGGGGCCAACAATGCTTTTTTAAGACTGACCACCGCTCGCGTATACATGGGCGATTGTTCCCAATAGCTCTGGGGGAATAGTTGCTTTCGTGCGGCTACTTCCTTTTGTTTGTCGGCTACAATTTGCGCTAAAATATCGTTCATTGGCTGATGTCTTGAAGGGTTTGAAGGACGTGAAGAGCTTTGCCAGAGGCTAAAGACTCTTCGGCCAGGGCATAGCCCTCGGTAGCCGAAATCCCTTTTTGGGTGGCGATGGCCATACCGGCATTGGCACAAACGACTTGTCGTTGGGCTGAAGTTCCCTTGTTTTGAAGGACATTCATGAATATTTCAGCAGCGACCTCTACTGTATGACCGCCCCCGATGGCTGCAGGAGCAAGGGTTTCACAATTCAAATCTTGGGGGCTTAACAAACTTTCTTGCTGTGCTTGAAGGATTTTAGTGCTCCCGGTCAGGGAAATTTCGTCATAGCCGTCTAGGGCGTGAATAACCGTATAGTTGATGTCTGTTTGTTCGAAGATATGTCCGTAGAGTCGCATGAGCTCTAAGCTGTAGACCCCGACCAACTGATGTGTTGGCCGCGCAGGGTTCACCAATGGACCGAGCATATTAAAAAAGGTTTTTAGCCCTAAGCCTCGGCGAATTGGAGCAACTTCTTTCATGGCCGGATGGAAGAGCGGAGCGTGCAGTACACACATTCCGGCTCGGTCGATACAGCGTTCCAAAAAGCTAGTGTCGTTGCTGAATTGTATCCCCAAATATTCCATGACATTGCTGGAGCCACAGCCGGAAGACACGCCGTAATTTCCGTGTTTGGCCACCTTAATTCCAGCTCCGGCCGTCACCACAGAAGCCAAAGTGGAGATGTTAAAAGTGTCTTTTCCGTCGCCTCCTGTTCCGCACAGGTCGATGGGAGCATAGGCGCTGAGATCGACAGGGATGCATAATTCCAAGAGGGCTTCTCGAAAACCTGCCAGTTCTTCTGGTCGGATAGGGCGCATCATAAAAACCGTCAGGAAGGCAGTGATGGGAATCTGTTCGTGTTTTCCCGTGCCGATTTCCATTAAGATGTGGCGGGCTTCCGATTGGGTCAGGAATTCACCTGCCGTGAGTTTTTCCAAATAGTTTTTCATCCGTATGTTATGTATTTAACCAGTTGGCGATCATTTTTTTTCCATGAGGAGTCAGGACAGATTCAGGGTGGTATTGCATCCCCCAAATGGGTTTTTCGCTGTGGCGGAAAGCCATGAGTCGGTGTTGGTCGTCGATGGCTAAGGGGACGAGCGATTCGGGTAAGTTTTTTTGTACCACCCAGGAGTGGTAGCGTCCGACCTCGAAAGTTTCGGGTATATCGGTCCAGATCACATCCGATTGCAACTGATGTGCAGGAGTGGCGATGCCGTGATAGACCTGGCTTAAATTTTCTAGCTGCCCGCCAAAGACTTCAGCGATGGCCTGGTGGCCGAGGCAAACCCCTAGGATATTTTTTCGCTCCCAATATTCCTGTATAAGGGCTTTCATGCGTCCGGCCTCATCCGGAATTCCGGGGCCGGGGGAGAGGAGTATTTTGTCATAGGCTTCCACTTCTTGGAGTTCGAAGGCGTTGTTGCGTTTAACCACAACTGGGTGGCCTAATTCTTCGATATAGTGTACTAAGTTAAAGACAAAAGAATCGAAATTATCGACGACAAAAATGGGTTTGTTCTGACTCATAACTGTTCTGCTTTTTCGAGGGCTCTGTCCAGTGCACCTAATTTGTTGTAGACCTCCTGAAGTTCGTTTGCTGGCGTAGAGGCAGCGACGAGTCCTGCTCCTGCCTGATAGTAGAGCGTTTTCCGTTGGCTTAAAAACGAACGGATGATAATGGCATGGTTAAAATTTCCCTCAAAGTCTAAAAATCCGATCGCTCCTCCATAGGTTTTTCGATTGGTAGGTTCATAGCGCTCTATAAGTTCTAGGGCTTTGGGTTTGGGAGCACCACTCAATGTTCCGGCAGGAAAGGTGTCCGCCACGACCTGAAAGGTCTCTATAGAAGGTTTTTTACGGGCGATTACTTTGGAGACTAAATGAATGACATGCGAAAAAAATTGCACCTCTCTATTGGTGACGACGGAAACCTCTGAGCCGTTTCTGCTGAGGTCGTTACGCGCCAAGTCTACCAGCATGACATGTTCGGCATTTTCTTTAGGGTCATCGGCTAATTTTTGTGCAAGAGCCGCATCTTCTGCATCATTTCCAGTGCGTTTGAAGGTCCCGGCAATGGGGTGAATTTCGGCTTGTCCGTCCGCTACGATAAGTTGTGCCTCGGGGGAGCTACCGAAGATTTTAAAGTCGCCATAGTCAAAGTAAAACAGATAAGGAGAAGGGTTAATCGCTCGTAGAGCTCTGTATACCTGAAATTCATCGCCCGAAAAATGTTGGGAAAAACGGCGAGAGAGTACCAATTGAAAAACATCACCTCTTTGGCAATGTTTTTGAGCCACATCGACCAATCCTAGAAAGTCCTCGTCTGTCATATTGGAGTTTTTCTCCCCCTCCTTTTGAAAAGGGTAGGTGATTGGGCTGGGCGAACGAAGGATGTTTTCCAATTCCTCTAAACGGTTTTGGGTGTTCCAACAGTGATCGAACAGATAGGTCTCGTTATTGAAATGATTGATGGCAATGACATGTCTGTAAAAAGCGTAATAGAGGTCTGGAATGTCAGCGCTATCGGGTTTTTGAGAGATGTTTGTGCCTTCATAGTATTGGACCATTTCATGTCCCATATAGCCGAACAATCCTTGTTGAATGTAGTCTTTCTCTGTGTTGGGTGCTATTGAAAACCGCTGCTGAAAGTCGGCCAATAGCGCGGGAATATCAGCACTAGCTTCCAGTGCTGCTGTTTGTGTGCTTCCGTCTGGAAAGCTGGTTTGTAGTAAGTTGTTCTGTATCTTGAAAGAGGCCACCGGAGCCATGCAGATATAAGAAAAACCAATCGTATTGGCATGGTAATCGCTACTTTCTAACAAGATGCTATTGGGGAATCGATCGCGGATCTTCAGATAGATCGATACCGGGGTGAGCAGATCTGTCAGTAAGGTTTTTCGATGCGTTTCAAAGGTGTATTTCTCCGCTGTATTCTTTTTCATTTGTAAACAAAAAAAAGGCTTGTCGTGAGACAAGCCTTGGTATGGTATATGGCTGTGTTTCACGATTGCTTTAAGCTATCGCGTTCCACCACCATGTATTAAATCTATTCTTAGACATTAGGTCAAAGATAATAAATCTTCGATAATCCCATGGCAATAGATTTAATTTTCGAAACATTGGAGGATTACATTTTTAAAGTAACGTCCAATTCAAAGTCATCATAGATCGCTTTGTCTCCTAGGTTATCGAAAAAAGAACCTGATCCGTAACGAATGTTGAATTTCGTGCGGTCAATGACTACTTTGGCGTGTGCTTCGTTCCCGTCCATGTCTAGTTGGAAGTTCGCCGGTTGTGTGACTCCTTTAATGGTGAAATCGCCTGTGACATTATAGGTGTTATCGGCGGCCTTTTCCACTTTTGTAAAGACTAACTTGGCTTCTGCGTGGTTGGCTACGCCAAAAAAGTCGTCGGAGTTTAAGTGACCTTCCAGGTTGTTTTTGTAGTCGCCTTCCAAATCGGTTACTTCGATGGTGTTCATGTCTACCACAAAAGTACCACCGACCAATTCGCCGTTGTTGAGTTCTAAGGCACCTGACTTAAGAGCGATATTTCCCTCGTGTTGTCCAGTGACTTTTTTCCCCACCCAATGGATGTTACTTTCAGCAGCGTTGATCGCTTTGGATTGAGCAAAGCTAATGACGGGTACAGTTAACAATAGTAATAGAATCCTTTTCATAGATATAGATAAATTAAAATTAAACAATACGTTTTTGGTGGAACAATTGGGTTAAGGCTTGGCGAGATTCAGGGTCGAATTGAGCAACGAAATTTTCTTCCGCTGAGCTGATAAGGGGGTCTAATTGTTGTAGGAGGTCTAGACCACTTGGCGTAATGCACAGATCAATTTTCCGTCGATTATCGGCACATACCTCTCTGTCGACCAAGTTCTTTTCAATCAGCCGATCAATAATACGAGTGGTGTTGCTCATTTTGTGAATCATCTTGGATTGCACATCCATAAGGGTGGCCATTTTTCCTTTTTGGCCCCTAAGGATCCGCAATACGTTGAATTGCTGTAGGGTGAGATCATAGGGTTTTAAGGTAGCGCTAATGGCTTGGTTGGCCTCTAAGCCCGCTCGTATTAATCCGACAACTATATGTTTTGCCACTTCTTTTGTCATTACAACAATTGTAGATACAAATGTAATTAAAATTTTCTTCTCGTCAAATGTTTGCCTTTATTTTTAATTGTATTTTTGAGTAAATCTTTATCTATGGAACTTGATCAAAAAGAATGGGCAGATCAGCTCGCCCAGACGGCAGACGCCATTATATTAGACGTTCGAACACCGGAAGAATATGCCGCCGGTCATATTCCCCAAGCGCAGTTACTGAATATTCGTGAACCGCAAAATTTCATGGATGGTTTAGGAGCATTAGCTCCCGACAAACCCTATTATGTCTATTGTCGGTCTGGTATGCGAAGTGCCCAAGCTTGTCAAGTAATGCTAAGTCAGGGTTTCAACAAGACATTTAACCTGCTTGGGGGCATACTCGAGTGGGAAGGCCCTACAGAGTAGTATTTACATCGTCCCAATCTTGACCTATGCAAGAAGCTTTCTTGCAATTTCTTTGGCGCTATCAAAAATTTTCGACCCCTCAGCTGACAACGGCCAACGGCGATTCACTTCGGGTGTTGCAGCCTGGTGTATGGAATGAGGCGGAGGGGCCAGATTTTAAAAATGCCAAGATTCGCCTCGGGGAGGTCATGTGGACGGGCCATGTGGAAGTTCATCTGAAGAGTTCCGACTGGTGGCATCATCAGCACCATCGCGATCCCAACTACGACGCTGTGATTCTACATGTGGTTTGGGATCACGATCGGCTGATCTTTTCTCCCAGTGGGACGCCCATCCCCACGCTTATCTTGTCGGAATTTGTTGCCCGTCGGTGGATGGACAATTACCGTCAACGTTTTTCAGCTACCCACCCGTGGATCCCATGCGCTGCTTCCCTCCAATACTTCCCAGAAGAAAAATGGGACGGCTGGAAAGACCGGCTGCTCATTGAACGTTTAAATGCCAAAACCGATTGGATCTACAGCGAGCTGTCCAATACCCAAAACGATTGGGAGGCCGTTCTTTTTCGGCAGTTAGCGCAGAGTTTTGGCTTGCACGCCAATGGAGCAGCTTTTGCCGAAATTGCGCGGCAAATTCCGATGGCTGTTCTTCGAAAATTGCATCATCCACAAGCCTTAGAAGCCCTTTTTTTAGGAAGTGCAGGACTGTTGCCTTCGGATACAGAAGAGGGCTACGCGCTGGAGTTAAAGACGCTCTATCGCTATCTTCAGCGCAAGTTTCGTCTGTCGGTTACCGCACCGCCGAGTTTTCAGTTTGCCCGATTGCGACCTGCTAATTTTCCTACCGTTCGCTGGGCTTTGTTAGCAGCACTATACGGCCGACATCCACGGCCTTTTCGGGAGTTGATAGATGCACAGCGTCCTGATGATATCCGTTGGTTAACCTCCGTACAGGCATCTGCCTATTGGGATACACATTATACGTTTGGCGCACGCAGTCGGCAGCAGAAAAAAAAGATCAGTACTGCGTTTTTTGAACTGCTCCTTATCAATTGTATGATCCCTATCCGTTTTGCTTATGCAAAAACTCAATTGCATTTCGATCCAGAGGCCTATTTGGATTGGTTTTATCAGTTAAAACCCGAGAAAAATAGAATTGTAGAGCGGTATCAGCAAATGGGGGTAGCTGTTCGTTCAGCCGCAGGCAGTCAGGCCCTTTTGCAGTTGTATCGAAAATATTGTCAGCCAAAAAAGTGCTTGTCGTGTGCTGTCGGTTTCTATTTGATGCACGAATAACTATTTTTACAGGGCAAATGTTTATGGAAAAGCTACAAAATTATGCGGTACAAAACGGATTTGCGGTGTGTACCCGCTTGGCGGACTTTCTAGGAATGAAGGTGAAAAGCGTTCGCTTGTTCTTTGTCTATGCCTCATTTACGACCTTGGTAGGAGGCTTTTTAGCCTATCTTACTTTAGCGTTTTGGTTAAAGTTAAAAGATATGATCTTTACCAAGCGCACTTCCGTTTTTGACTTGTAGGTTTTGAACACAACTGGAGTGCTTGTATATCTGCAGCATTTTGATGATATTGTGCAGCATCAACTGAATTGAAAACACATGCGATTTACACAACCAAAATTTTTCTTGACCCTACTATTTGTACTGGCTCAAATTCCAGTCCTACACGCGCAAGAAAAGGGCTTAGACGAAAAAATCAATGAAGCATTTACACCTATCGCCGACTGGTGGGGTGCGGTTGTTCTTCATAATTTTCCAGGGACAAGCATTCCCACAATTATCTTCTTATTGGTCGGAGGAGCTTTGTTTTTCACCTTGTATTTTGGTTTTGTGAATGTCCTCAAGTTCCCGTTGGCCATCAACACGGTTAGAGGAAAATACGATGCTATCGATCATCATGAAGCCGGGAGCGATTTAGCGATTTCAGGCGATATTAAAGATACGATTAAAGACGAAGCACAAGAAGGAGAGGTCAGTCACTTTCAGGCCTTAGCTACTGCTGTTTCGGGGACGGTCGGGAATGGAAACATCGCGGGGGTGGCCCTGGCGATTGCGGTTGGAGGTCCTGGTGCAACCTTTTGGATGATTCTTTGTGGACTCCTAGGGATGTCGACCAAGTTTGTGGAGTGTACCCTCGGGGTCAGCTACAGAGATGTGGGAGAAGATGGAACCATCTATGGGGGGCCCATGTATTACCTGACTAAAGGATTAAAAGAACGCGGCTATGCCCGTTTGGGAAAAATACTCGGTGTCATCTTTGCGGTCTTGTGTATCGGTGCCTCTTTTGGTGGGGGGAATGCCGCCCAGTCGAACCAAGCAGCCATGCAACTGGTGGATTTCTTCGGGATGACCGGAGGAAGTGCACGAACAATCATCGGTCTAATCATGATGGTTTTGGTAGGGATCATTATCATCGGCGGGATCAAGCGTATTGCCTCAGTCACTGAAAAAGTGGTGCCCTTTATGGCCCTCATGTATATTTTAGCGTGTATTTACATTATCGGAACCAATTTTTGGTTTGTAGACGATGCTTTTGGGATGATTTTCTCACAAGCCTTTAACCCACAAGCAGGCTTGGGGGGTATGTTAGGGGTGTTAATTACCGGATTTAGACGAGCCGCCTTTTCCAATGAAGCAGGAGCGGGTTCAGCTTCGATTGCCCACTCGGCCGTGAAAACAGACTATGCAGCCTCTGAAGGCTTGGTCGCATTATTAGAGCCTTTTATCGATACGGTAGTCATTTGTACTATGACGGCCTTGGTCATTATTATCTTCAATGGCGACAATACTGTGTTTGATTACGGAGGTGTTGGGGGAGTCGTAACAATCGATGGGCAGGCAGTTGAAGGTGCTGGTATTACAGCAGCAGCCTTTGCCAAATACATTTCCTTTTCTGGACCTTTCTTGACCATAGCTGTTGTTCTATTTGCGGTATCAACCATGATTTCTTGGTCGTACTATGGGCTTCAGTCGTGGATGTATATTTTCGGGAAGAGTAAAATTTCAGACCTGACCTACAAGGTGATGTTCTTACTTTTTATTGTGATTGGTGCCGCAGGCGATATGTCTGCTGTTTGGACTTTCTCAGACGCGATGATTTTGGCGCTGGTCTTCCCAAATATGATAGGATTGTTTTTCTTATTCCCCAAAGTGAAACAAGAATTGAGTAAATATCTATCGGCTATTCAGGGCATTAAGTAACATTATTATACATACAGATGAAGACACCCGGGCATGTGGGATTTACGACCACTGCTCGGGTGTTGTCATGTATAAGCCTCTTGTGTGTCAGTATTTTTTTATACCGTCAATGGCATCAGCCGCTAGCGGTTCCTGAAGCACAGCAAGTTCCTCCAAAATTACCGACTTCATGGACGTACTATGTCCAAAAGATTAGTGCGTTCGAGCGCTATCTGATTCGGCTTCCGTATCCTTTTTTTGAAGCGATCGACGCCTCTAACTCCCGTAAAAATCAACGTTTAACACAGGCCGTGTTCTTCAAGCGAGTGGGCTTAGATCCCGGTTCGCAGTTCCCACAATTATCTTCTGTTCGTTTTGCTTCTTCGAATGCCTTTCGACCAAAGCAATCGCGAAAGGCCTTGCCTCTGCCGAGGTCGCTCAATCAGGCAAGCGTGGAAACCCTGCAGCAAGTGCGTGGGATAGGGCCGGTGCTCGCCAAGCGAGTGGTCAGTTATCGATCCTATTTAGGAGGATTTTCTGTCCCCCAGCAGTGCTATGAAGTTTATGGCCTCGATTCGACAGTCGTCGACCGATTGCTACAGCAATTTAAAATCCTGCAACCGCCTCGACTTCGACCAGCCGATTTGGATACCATCAGTCTAGCACAACTGATGAAGCTACCCTATGTGGATGCTGCACTCGCTTACAGCATTCTTGCAAAACGGACTGAATGGGGAGGCTTTCCGATCGATAGTCTTCAAATGTTAAAGGGCTTGGATCCTACACGGATTCAAAGATTAACCCTATATTTGAAATAAAAAATTGTGAAAACTCCAGTACTAGAAACTCCCTACGCACCCTCCGAAACCCAGCAAATGGTGGCGGAAGCAGCTCGTGATTTTGCCCAACAGTACATACAACCATATGTAATGGAATGGGATGAAAAGCAACACTTTCCCAAAGAAGTATTACACAAAGCTGGAGAGTACGGATTTATGGGAATTCTTATCCCAGAAGCCTATGGCGGTGCAGGATTGGGATATCATGAATATATCTGTATCATCGAAGAAATTGCAAAAGTAGATCCCTCCATAGGGCTGTCGATTGCGGCACACAACTCCCTTGCTATGAGTCAAATCCTGTTATTTGGTTCAGAAGAGCAAAAGCAACGGTGGCTTCCACAGTTGGCCAGTGGAGAGTGGATTGGCGCTTGGGGACTTACGGAGCAAAATACCGGTTCAGACGCTAAAGGCATGAACACTACTGCTAAGCGCGATGGCGATTCCTGGGTGCTCAACGGTACTAAAAATTTCATTACACATGGGCAGTCGGCTGAGTTAGTCGTGGTGATAGCACGTAATGGTGAAAAAGGGGACAACCACGGAATGTCTGCCTTTGTGATAGAGCGTGGGACGCCAGGCTTGAAATTTGGAAAAAAAGAAAATAAACTAGGGATGCGTGCTTCCGAAACTGCCGAAGTGGTATTGGAAGACTGTCGTATTCCGGCAGATCATTTATTGGGCGAGTTAGGCGAAGGCTTTATACAGTCCATGAAAATTTTAGACGGCGGACGTATTTCCATCGCAGCCCTTTCTTTGGGAGTCGCGAAAGGAGCATTCGAAGCCGCCCTTAAATATTCCTCCGAACGAGAGCAGTTTGGAAAGAAAATCAACGAATTTCAGGGGATTTCATTTAAGTTGGCTGAAATGGCCACTAAAATTGAAGCCGCAGAGCTACTCACCCATAAGGCGGGTCGTCTTAAAAATGACGGACAGAAAGTGACAAAGGCTGGAGCTATGGCAAAGTTATTTGCTTCTGAAACCTGTGTAGAAGTTGCTAATGAAGCTGTTCAAATTCACGGGGGCTACGGATTCATTAAGGACTTTCCGGTAGAAAAATTCTACAGAGATGCTAAACTTTGTACCATAGGTGAAGGAACCAGTGAGATCCAAAAATTAGTGATTACCCGGAATCTTTTGAAATAAATACTAAAAGTAGAGGTCAATTTCAGATGAACTTCTATCTTTGCACACCATTTAAAGAAAGGAGGTGCTAAACATATGCTGATAATACCTGTAAAAGAAGGAGAAAATATCGACCGGGCGCTCAAGCGTTTCAAGCGAAAGTTCGACAAAACTGGACACATGAGACAATTACGTGCACGCAAGCAATTTATTAAGCCTTCCGTTCGCCACAGAACTAAGATTCAGAAAGCGCAGTACATTCAACACTTGCGCGATCAAGAGAACCAATAGATTTTATCAAGGTTACTTAACGACACTATCTTTTAAAGTTTTACCTTTAGGAGATAGTGTTTTTTTATGGGGCAAATCCAACATTTCTTGACCTATCTGCAGTTGGAACGCAACTATGCAGAGGCGACTATACAAGCCTATAGGACCGACTTAGAGGCATTTGCAGAATACTGCCAATCCGTACATCAGCTGACAGATTTAGCAGAGGTGCCTTATAGTCTTATACGCTCTTGGATAGTTGTTTTAATGGAAACAGGGCTGAGCAGCAGAAGTGTTAACCGAAAAATATCTGCTCTGCGTTCCTTTTACACTTTTATGATCAAGACACAGCAGTTGGAGGTGTCTCCTCTACAACAGCACAAGCCCTTAAAAAGTTCTAAACAAGTATCGGTCCCTTTTTCTCTGCAGGAGGTAGAACGATTGTTTGCCTCCGATTTTTTCGGGAATGATTATTCAGGTGTTTTGCACCTGACTATTCTTCAGACTTTGTACTATACCGGCATCCGTCGAGCAGAATTGATCGGATTAAATGTCAGTGATCTTCAGTTCCACAGTGGACAGCTGAAAGTGCTGGGGAAACGAAATAAAGAGCGAATGATTCCACTATTGCCAATTCTTCAAAAACAACTAGAGAGTTATTTATCTCACAGAGCTTCATTGGCTACTATTCACGATCCGTCGTATCTGTTTATAGGCGAAAATGGCAAAAAATTAACGCCAAATTTTGTGTATCGATTGGTGAATTCGTATTTTAATAAGGTCTCTACAAAGACAAAAACAAGTCCCCACATGCTTCGCCATAGCTTTGCTACACATTTACTGGATCAGGGAGCAGATCTAAATGCTGTTAAAGATCTCTTAGGACACTCCAGTGTGGCGGCCACACAGGTCTACACCCACAGCAGTATGCAAAAAATCAAATCGATTTATGCAGCTTCGCATCCGCGGGAAAAGAAATAACACTTTACCAAAACAAAAGAATTTATGAAGACGAAATTTCAGGCGGTCAACTTTTCAGCAACAGCAGATCTGAAGGAATTTGCAGAGCGTAAAACTTCCAAATTGCATCAGTTTCATTCGCGAATCATTGAAATAGATCTAAAGCTTACCCAGCAGAATAATTCGGATCGCATCAACAAAGAAGCGGATATCTTGGTATCTATCCCAGGGGACGATATCTCTGTGCGGAAGGTTTGTAAATCTTTTGAAGAGGCGGTCGATAGTGTGTCTGAAACTGCTGTTCGCATGCTGAAACGGAGAAAGGAAAAAATGCGTGCCTAAGGGGTGCATTTTTTAAATAATTTGTTTTGAAAGCCGGAAAAATAGCATTTAATTTGCATCCGTTAAAAGCCGATGTAGCTCAGCTGGCTAGAGCAGCTGATTTGTAATCAGCAGGTCGTGGGTTCGAGTCCCTCCATCGGCTCTCTACTTCGGTAGGGGAGATACTCAAGCGGCCAACGAGGACAGACTGTAAATCTGTTGGTTTTTACCTTCGCAGGTTCGAATCCTGCTCTCCCCACTACTTGCAAAAAAAGTTTTTTTACTTATTTTTGCTGCACAATAAAAAACGTTTTACCAATGCGGGAGTAGCTCAGTTGGTAGAGCGTCAGCCTTCCAAGCTGAATGTCGCCGGTTCGAACCCGGTCTCCCGCTCAAAGAGCCGATACGAAGTATCGGCTTTTTTTATTTTTCTTGATTTGAAAATGCAGAATGCTGTATATTTGCGCTCTGAAAAGTAAATTTTCAACACCCAATCTGCCGACGTAGCTCAGGGGTAGAGCGTTTCCTTGGTAAGGAAGAGGTCGGGAGTTCAAATCTCCTCGTTGGCTCTTTATTAACCCGCCCTTTTGATCTGTCAAAAGGGCTTTTTTAATTCCATTCAACATGAAAAATATTTCTTTAAGTTTTCTTCTTTTGTTATTTGTGGCGTGTTCTTCCGACGATGGCGGTTCTCGCTCCTTTGATTTTGAGACGGCAGCCGTTTCGGAATCCATCATTTCTTCCAAAGGAAATACAACGACTATTCGAATCAATGGGGAAACGCAAGAAATCCTAGACTTTGAAGAGGTAGAGCGTATCAATGAGGATAATTTGTTTCAGCGGGGCTATGAAATTCTACTGAGTGAAGACGATTATATTTTCGGTTCTACCATCGTTCAGGTCATTTGGCTGAACAATGG
>JBMHCX010000003.1:0-30427 GCA_049889695.1 Flavobacteriaceae bacterium
TTGGAAAGTACCATCAGCATTAATGACAAACTCATCGTCGAACTCACACGCTCTAGTGGTTAAATCTCCAGCGGGGTTACTGTACCAGCTGATGTCATTTTGATTGGGTCCATACCCAAAGGCAGCAGCGGTTTGTGCCCAACGCCACGTTCCAACTATTGATGGAGTGCTTGTGGTAGATAAGGATACACTAGAGTTATCTGCAAGATTGGTTGCTTCTAATTCTAAATACTTTAGATTTTTAGTGGTAGGAGAAAGTTCAAAAGCTAAACTTTCAGCTCCAAAGGCCAGTAAAAATGCGACCTGAAGAAATAAAAAACGCCTCATAATTAGTTTTTATTCAATTAGCTTCCCAATATAACGAAAATGTGAACTGTAGAGTTGCAATTAAATTTTAACAATGCAAATCAATATTCGTATATATTTATTAAAGCACTGAAATACAATTAAATAAATTATAAATACTGTGATTTGTAATTTTTTAAACGAGTGTATTTGTAGAGTTTTACCCCTTTCATTTTTTTAGCTGACGGTCGTTCAAAAAATCCTAGTTTTTAAAATGTTTAACTTTTAACGCTAATTTTTGTCAAATCATTAAACAATAACAGGTGTAATTAGCAAGCTTATTGATGTTTTAAGTTTCAACCGGTAAATTGATAAAATGGGCAATGAACACAATAAGTATTCGTGTGGTGTTTCCTTGTGGGTTTAGGCCAAATAAGTCGAAGAGGATTTATCCCCTAGGGCTTATTGAATAATCACTTTGTGTTGAGACTGATGTAGTTCACCTGCTACTTTAATAAAATAAAGTCCGGGCGAGAGAAAAGATAAATCAAGGGTTATTATTCGATTATTTGGGACACGGACGATGTATTGTATGAGCTGTTGTCCACCTAGATCATTCAGAGTAATCAGAACTTCTACATCTTCACCATTTAAATATATTTGAATAGGGCCATCCGAAGGATTTGGGAAAACGAGGGCTTCCTCGCAGCCTAATGGATTTACGGAGCTATTTTCTGAAGAGGAAGGACATTGATCTATTTCATCCGGAACGCCGTCTCCGTCACCATCAGGACATCCTTCTTCGTTTACCCTACCGTCCTGTGGGCTATCGGGACAGTTGTCAAATGGATCTGCTACCCCATCGCCATCGGTGTCTAATACCACTTCTTCCTGACAATTATCGCCTACTTCATAGCGTATGTAGCGGGTAACAGAAAGACCACCCGCAAAAGCAAACTTACAGGCTAGGCTCAATGTTTGCCCACTGCTTTGGTGGTTCAATACTTTTTGGAATTGATTTTCACCAATGGGTTCCATCGATATTTCACTGAATGGGTTTTCTTGCCATAAGTAAGCGACTATATCTGTCCTGTTGTCCAATAATTCGAATTGAATTCTTACGTCGTCTCCGATAGTTTCAAAGCGGTAGCGATACCCTGCGTTAAAACTCCCTTGAGAAGCCTCTGACGATTCCCCAGCACAAGCGTTATTCTCCTGTTCAGGAGTGGTTAACTGTAAACGAACAAGCTCGCTATTCCAATTTTCACGAGCATCTTTTACTCGAAACTCGAAGCTATAATCTGTTCCAGGGTTGAGTCCATTCCATTGAATTGTTGCGTTTTCTCCGGATTGTCCGTTAAATGTTCGCTCTTGATTGCCCTGTCGTACAACATAAATCACAGCCCCTGAATTGTCGGTAGCACGCACATTAAATCGCACAGCTGTAGAATTGATTTGAGCGATAGATGCGGTTAAATTTTCCGGAGCTTCGTTATCCTCCTCTGGTGGATCTGGGCTTGCCGTTTCACTGCAAGTAGAACCCACCACATAGCTAATATAATCGGTGACGACCATTCCTCCAGCATAAGCAAATTTACAAGCAAAGCTCACGGGGTCTCCCTGTGAGTAGCCACTGATAGATTTTGTAAACACCCGTTCAGCAGTTTGTTCCATTTGAAATTCCTGAAAGGGATTTTCTTGCCAAAGGAAGGCGACCACACCAGATTTATCTGTATCTAAAAGTTCAAATTGAATGTTTAAGGTATTGCCAACCGTTTCGAAGGTAGAAACATAACCCGTGCTAAATTGTCCTTGCTGTCCAGTAGTATGCGTCTGCGAACATTCCAATACCTCTTGTACACGGATAACACGGGGTTCTGATGCGGTGCTACCCCCTTGATCGTCAATAGCTATAGCTGTTAGGGTATAGGTTCCGGCTGTAACATTTTCCCAAGTCAAGCGGTAAGGGGTTTCTGTTCGCTCCCCAATAAATGTATTGTTTTGTAAGAAACGAACACTGCTAATTTGCCCATCTAAATCACTCGCTTGCGCTTCTAAAACAACATTATCGTTGACTCTAAAGCTCTGCTGATTACTTGGGCGGTCCAACCGAACTACAGGAGGATGATTTCCTGTTTCGTTAACAATAATGTAGAGTTGATCGCTATCGCTATATCCACCTGCAGTAACCTCTAATTCAAGACGATAAATGCCTTCCACCAGGTTGGTGATGGTCGGGTTTGGGCTGGAAGAATCATCAAATTGTAGAGTATTCGGGCCATAGAGTTGTCGCCACTGATAGGTCAATGTTCCGGCACCGTTGCTTTGGGAGGCGCTTCCGTCTAATACTGCGGAATTATTGGGGAGTACGACTGTTTGGGTGTCACCAGCATTGGCCACAGGGGTGTTGTAGGACAGTTCGCGACTCCAACTGAATTGCATACGCCCTAGATTGAAGCCCCCTTGACTGAAAACAATTCTTAAAATATGATTCCCTTCGGTGAATGGAATATCCGCGACATTTTTGGTCGCCCAGGTGTCCCAGTCTTCAGCGCTGGTTTGGCTCAGATGAATATCAGGGCTAATTTTAGTGCCATCGATTTCTAAGTAAAATGGGCCTCCCCCGGTAGCAACACCAGAGGCATATCTGAAAGCAAGATCGTAGAATCCGCTTTGATCGACTTCAATACTATATTCCAGCCATTCTCCTGCATCGATCCATCCGACGGTGGTTCCTTCGCCATTGACAAGGCCTGCATCTACATCTTCTTCAGGACGAAAGTCCCCGTTGTTCCCGGGGGTTAGATCTAGATAACTGATGTTCTGTCCCTTCCCACCTTCATAGCGGTCATAGTGTGCTGCTTCTATACTTCCGGGAATAGCATGACTGTTACTAGTGTAGGGTACTTGCTCCCCTACTTGGATAGTGATGATGTTGGAAATATCGTAAAGATCATCGTTTGTATACATTCTTGCCCAAAAGCTCTGTTGTCCTAAGGGTAATCCTGCAGTGGTGATGGAAAAAGGGGGGGCAGTATCGGTCCCTATCCGTTGCCCCTCCTGATAAAATTCCACTCTTGCTATAGGGCCGTTTACCTGATTTAGCGCGAGGGAGACACTACTGTTTGGATAAGCCCGAAGAAAATCAGTTTCTAAAACTCCGGAAATGTCAATGTCTTTACTAGTAGTGATTTGTTGTGGCGCTGAATTTAAGCTAAACCCGTCGGAAAAAGTAACATTTCGAGCTGTGCTTCCATAGTTGTGCACCACATATGTCTTTTCACCATTCTTTTCAAAAACTGCGGCGATAGGATAGTTTGCTGTAATTTGTGGTTGATGGATTCCCAAAGCAGTCAGTGCATGTAGCCAATAATAGGTTTGGGCATCTGAAACGCCAAACTTTAAGTTTCTGTTGGGGGAAAGTGCATAGAGTTCTAAAGCTCTTTCAGGATCGTTAAATGCTAAATATTTCCAAAAGGTATCGTGCCAAAGATTGGGATTGGTAGAATCGGGGCTAAGTATTTCGGTGTATTGTTCGATTTCCCTCCAGATTTGTGCTACATAGTCTTGTTGGCTGGCTAAATAAAATGAACCTCCGTGTATAGGATAAAACTCTATACCGTAAGAGGCAGTAATATCGGAAGTCCAAAAAGTACCGTTGTCGTAGGAGTTTCCCCAAACTCTTGATACAAGTCCATAGGTCTGATCGGCTTTAAAATTACGCTCATTAATATCGAACCAGTATTCTTCAATAGCAGACTGTTCTGTCGTATATAAATAAATCCCTAGATCCCGAATATGATCTTGGCCAGTAATGGCGCCATAATGGATCAGTGAGGAGTTAAACTGCATACTTTCCGAGGTAGACTCCTGATCGTTACCTTGTGGGAAAGAAGCAAATCCGTTGGCCCATGAGTGACCTGCAAAAGGACTAAAATTTCTAAGAAATGGGAACTGGGAGTCCGCTCGATCCTGAGCAGCTGCATCTCTGATCAGTAGTTCAATCATAGGTCCCCATTGGTCGGTCCACCCAGGGACGAACTGCTCGAGGAATGCTGCAGCATGAATAAAATATCCCCAATGGAAATGATGATCGTTAATATTGCTGTCTTGCCCATGCCCTGCTGGATATCCGATCAGGGTGCTCCAATCTTGATTGTAATAAAACAAAAACGCTTTTTCGCCTGCTGTATAGGTCAGCCAGTTTTCTAGGCGCTGCTGTATGGTTTGAAGCATCAAGTCGCGTGACTCTATCTGTCCAATTTCATTCGCCACTCTGGCCGTTTGGATGAGTCGGTTCATGAGCTGCCCTTCATTATAGGAGTCAGTCCAAAGATCTAGTTGACTATTTTCAAGAACTTTAATTTTGGCAATGAGTTCAGCGGGGTCGTAGGAGTCGCTATATTGAGTAAGGTTTGGAAGGGTAGAGAGGATGCCTGAGAATTGGTTTTCGACAACAAAGCTATTCCCTTGGAGTATTTTTAATTGTCCGCGAACACTATCGTAATACAAATCAGAAGGCTGGGGACTTGTATTGCTCAGATGGCTCCACTGATGTGGCAGTAGTCCCTGAAGAAAGACATTATCCGATCCTTCTTTTACTTCGGTAGTCACGGTAAAGGTGGTTCGAACAATACCATTGTTTTCGTTGTAGGACCAATCTACGGAAGTATCTGTCGGGAATACATACGCGAATGATTGCAGTACTCCAGCCATTTGTGCTATATCGTTAGTCGACTGTGGAAGCATGGCCATCGACCAATAAGTTTTTCCGTTTAGCTGCGAGCTATATACATCTCCATTTTGCTCCCACACACTACCCATGGGTCCATAAACGACAAAATCTGCGCCATGGCTAGCATTTTCAATTCGCAATTGTTCATTTTCAATACTGACTTGGCCACTTTGAATTCTGATTTCCACTCGATCGCTACTTCCTTTTTCGAAATACAAAAAGGGCATTCCAATACCTGAGGTAGCTTTCATTTGTTGGTCACTGTCTTGCCAAGACATTTGCACCGTCCAATCGGAATGATCGGAAACTGTAGTTCTTTGTGCTTGGAGTCCGCTCAGGCCAATAGTAATAGGTTGAGAATCTCCAATGACTCCCCACGGGATATAGCTAACGATTAGGCCGTTGGAGGTGGTCTTCATCGTTAGTGGATAATTGAAAAGGTTGTCGGCTTGTCCTTCCTTGATTAGCTTCGACCACCAATCGTTTGTAGGAACAGGCTTTGTTGCGGCAATTCCACTCAAATGAGGAGTGCCAGAAGGATATCCGTTTCGACCTGCAGCATCTACTCCTGGATGATTGGTGGTGTAGCTCCCCGCACCCACGGAAACCTGCCCAAAAGAAAGGGAAGGAGATAGCAGCAAGGCAAAAAACAAAATTGCTGCAATGCGAAAATGACCCCAACTAATTTTCATCATAGCCCTATGTTATAAACGAATGAAGAGTGTTTATTGAGGACCATAAAACCGAGATATTGACGTCATAATGGCGTGTATTGATAAAATTATTGATAGAATCGGACGTAATCGATTTCCATTACTTGGGTGCCAAAATTGGTAGGAACGTCTCCTCCTAAATTTCCACCTACGGCAATATTGAGTAATAAATAGTGTGGATTATCGTAGGGATTGTTGGCATCGTTGGGTAATTCCATAAATACCTCATCGTCTAAGAGAATCTGCATGATTTCGGTTGTCCAAATCAGGGAGTACACATGAAAACGAGAAGAACTATCGGCAATGTAGGTTGTTGTTCCAGCGTTGTTGTAGGCCCCTGATTGAGTATCTGCCCAGTGAAAATAACCATAGGTTTGGGTTTTATCCCAGCCGTTTTGTTCCATGATGTCAATTTCACCACAGGCGGGCCACCCTACATTCCCGTAGGTGTCCCCCCAGAAATTGCCGGCTTCGTTAATGTTGGTGCCTAGAGTCCAAATAGCGGGCCAAGTTCCTCCGCCAGCTGGTAATTTTGCACGAACATCTACACGCCCATAACGAAAGTCTTCCTTGGAGTTTAAACGGGCAGAGGTATAATTTTTGGTCACCCCTTGAGTGGTATAATTTTGTTTTCTAGCCACAATTTTAAGTGTACCATTGTCTACATAGGTGGTTTGCTCGTGGTCGACATAGTGTTGCAATTCTCCATTGAACCAGCTCCCGCCGTTAGGGGCATAGGTTTGATGATGCCATTTGGTGGGGTCGGGTCGTCCTTCATAGTCGAACTCATCGCTCCAAACAAGATTTAAGTCTGAGTTGTCGATGGCTGGATCTTCACCGTCGGAATTATCGGAGTTTTGGGAATCTCCACCATTGCCGTTGTCCCCATAGAAGTAGATATTATCGATAAAAAGGGTACTGCTTCCAGCAGGTTCAGCATAAATTAAATATTGCGCAAGGTTTGCACGGGTAGTCAGGTTGGTGAAGTCCGCCAATGGAATATCGATTCCTACCCACTGCCTTTGCGGTACTGTTTCTAGAACAATTTCATGTTCTACATCGTCCGCAATACCAACACCATTGTAGACGCCGTTTGCTCCGAAATCCACTAATTTAAATTTGACAACTGAAGCATCAGAAGTCCAGTAATCGAAATGGATATGGGTTTTGGAACGCGCATCGATTTGTTGACTCACCGTTTCAATCCCAGCATAATTCAGGTCGTGGTAACGAAGAATTGTATCGCCATTAAGGGCGATAGTTTCCATATTGGCTTCAGACCAAGGAGTAAGATAGGTGTCTACTGTCCTGTTGGTGTAGGCATCACTAAAAATAGAGATGACTTCTTCCGAATCATGTGTAGGAATAGGAGGGGCTTGGTAGGGGGAGGTAGCGTTTACGGGACAGCCACTGCTGTCTACTTCCAGGCCACTAGGAGTGTTTAAACAGGCGTCGACACTATCGACCACCCCATCGTTATCGGCATCCACTGCCGGATCTGTGGTTGTGTTTTCAGAGTCGTTACCTCCAATGGGCGGGGGGCTGTCATCTGAAGTAGAACAAGCCACCAGCATTAGCCCTAAAAAAAGGGGGATAAATCTTCTAAAATCCATAATCATCCAAGCAAAATTCTTCTTCTATCGAAGGCCAATATAACGATAAATAAAGGGAACGACGAGTTATTTTTTATCGATTAAGATTAGATGAAGTTCTTGGGCGAAAATTTGAACAAAAAACTATTTGATGTAAATTGGGAATTAAATAAAAATATACAAGATGAAGGGTAGCTTTTCTCTGCAGTTGATAAAACGTTTTTTAATTTTCATGTGTGTGCTTATGAGCTTTACTTTGACGGGGCAAAGAAGAGCAAAAAAAGTCCAGCGCACTGTTGTTAACGCAGAACTGTATAGTTCCTTAAAGTATCGAGAATTAGGGCCTTTTCGTGGAGGCCGGTCAGCAGCTGTTTGTGGAGTTCCCGGACAACCGAATGTATACTACTTCGGAGCAACTGGGGGAGGTGTATGGAAAACTACAGATGCAGGAAAAACCTAATAAGAATATTTCAGATGGGTATTTCGGGGGGAGCATCGGTTCCATCGCAGTCGCTAAAAGTGACCCCAATGTGATTTATGTCGGTGGAGGGGAGGTAACCGTCCGTGGGAATGTTTCTTCTGGGAGTGGTGTTTGGAAATCTGTGGATGCAGGGAAAACATGGAGTTTCTCTGGTCTTCCTAAATCGAGACATATCCCAAGAATAGTTGTTCACCCAAATAACCCTGATATTGTATATGCTGCTGTCTTAGGAAATATTTATGCGCCAACTCCTGAGCGCGGTGTTTACAAGAGTGTGGACGGCGGTCAGACATGGGCAAAAATATTGTATACCAACGCTCAGGCAGGAGCTGTAGAGCTATTGATGGACCCGACCAATCCGAGAGTACTGTACGCGGCTACGTGGTGGATACAGCGTACGCCTTACAGCCTCAGCAGTGGTGGACCTGGGTCTGCACTTTGGAAAAGTACAGATAGCGGAAAAACGTGGGCGCAAATTAGCCAACACGAAGGCTACCCAGAAGGTACCCTAGGTATTATTGGTGTTGCTGTGTCGCCCGTTAATCCAGATCGGGTATGGTCCATTGTGGAGCATAAAGAAAAAGGAGGAGTATATCGATCAGAGAATGGCGGGAAAACGTGGAAGCAGGTCAATGCTAGTCGCGCACTTCGTCAAAGAGCTTGGTATTACACAAAAATATATGCCGATACGCAAGATGAAGACGGGGTGTATGTCATGAATGTCGCTTATCATCATTCAACTGACGGAGGAAAAACGTTTACAGCGCATCGAGCACCGCATGGCGATCATCACGATCTCTGGATAGCGCCAGAAGATAACCAACGTATGATCATCGGGGATGACGGAGGGGCCCAAATTAGTTTTGACGGAGGAGCTCAATGGAGTACTTATTACAATCAACCTACAGCTCAATTTTATCGAGTCACTACGGATAATGCTTTTCCCTTTCGTATCTATGCTGCCCAACAGGATAACTCGACCATCCGTATTCGCCATCGCAGCTTTGGCAGAGCGATTGGCGAAAACGATTGGGAGCCTACGGCTGGGGGCGAGTCTGCCCATATAGCCGTCGATCCTACCAATAACGAAATCGTATACGGGGGTAGTTATGGAGGTTTTTTAACCCGTAAGAATCACGATACTGAAAGTGTCAGGGCCATTAATGTTTGGCCCGATAATCCTATGGGATATGGCGCTGAGGGAATGAAATATCGATTTCAATGGAATTTCCCCATACTTTTTAGCCGCCACAATCCTAAGAAATTATACACCCTCTCCAACCATGTTCATCTGTCAGAAGACCAAGGCCAAAGTTGGAAAGTCATCAGTCCTGATTTAACCCGAAATGATCCTGAAAAATTAAAGTCTTCTGGAGGTTTAATCACGCAAGACAACACCGGAGTGGAATATTATTGTACCCTTTTTGCCGCGAATGAATCGCCCCTAAAAGAAGGGACCATTTGGGTAGGAAGCGATGACGGACTCGTGCATTTGACGCAAGACGGTGGGAAAAGTTGGGTCAACGTTACACCCAAAGGAATGCCCGAATGGATGATGATTAACAGTATTGAACCCTCTGCTTTCGATGCTGCGACTTGTTATATCGCTGGAACCCGTTATAAAATGGGAGATTTTACCCCTTACCTGTACAAAACCTCCGATTTTGGCAAAACATGGACATTGATGACCAAAGGAATTGCTGCAGAACATTTTACAAGAGTTGTTCGGGAAGATCCTAATCGAAAAGGGTTGTTATATGCCGGAACTGAAAACGGAATGTATATCTCTTACGACGATGGCAATAGGTGGGCGCCTTTCCAGTTAAACTTACCGATCGTTCCCATTACTGATCTGACTTTAAAAGAAAATAGCCTTATTGTTGCTACTCAGGGGAGAAGTCTTTGGATGATCGATGATCTGACAGTGGTGCATCAGGCCATGGATGAAAAAAGAGATGTTACCTTAAAACTGTTTAAGCCTCAAAAAACATATCGTGTTTCTGGAGGTGGAGGGAAGTCTTCCTTAACGGCTGGGACCAACCTCTCCAATGGTGTTATTTTCCATTACTACCTCCAAGACTATGCGGAAGAAAAGGACAGCGTTCGAATTGAAATTACTGAATTGGACGGGAAGACAATTAAAGCCTACAGCAACTACGACAAGAAAAATAAATTAACTCCCCAAAAAGGAGGAAATCAATGGGTGTGGGATCTCCGTTATCCTGGAGCTGAAAAATTGAAAGGAATGATTTTTTGGAGCGCCTCCTTTTCTGGCGCCAAGGCTGTTCCAGGGAAATACAAAGCGACTTTATCGGTCAATGGACAAACGCAAACACAAGAATTTGACATTTTAGCCAATCCACTTTCAGAGGTAGATTTAGAGGGGATGAAGCGACAATTTAATTTTGTCAACCAAGTAAATGCTACTGTCGACGAAGCACACAAAGCCATTAAAACCATTAGAGCTATTAACAAAAAACTCTCAGCTTTTGAACAAAATTATCGTGAAAATCAAGAGGCTTCAAGCTTAAGAGAGCAGGCAGAAAAATTGCGAAAAGCGTTGAGTGCTATTGAAAAAGCACTGTATCAGACCCAAAACCGCAGTAATCAGGATCCTCTAAACTTCCCGATTCGACTCACCAATAAACTCGGTCATTTGAACCGTTTGGTTACCTTGAATGATTTTCCTCCTACCGATCAGGATGAAGCGGTTCGGCAAGAATTGACGCAAGCGGTTGAGCAACAATTGAACAGCTTTTCTCAATTAATGGAAGAGGAAGTAAAAACCTTTAATTCAGAATTTAAACAATTGAAATTGGATTATTTGGTGGAGTAAATCTTCAAGAAATAGCATTCTTGGCACATCTCTGGTCAATCATGCTTGATTCAACAGAATAAATGCTAATTTTAAACAAAAAAAAAGAGCATTTATGAAATTGCCTATCGCACTATTTTATCTATTTCTCCCCTTTCTCTTTGTCGCAGAATACAGCTCAGAGAGCGTTCAAGATTTTCAGGGAGAAGCCTATTATTTTTCCAAATCCAAAATGGAATTGGGCAGTTGGGGAGCTCGTATGAGCGAAGCACAAAAGAAAGCTGTCAAAGCCCGTTTAAAGAATCGCTTAGAAAAAAGCTACGTCTTGAGTTTTAATACCGAGGCATCCCTCTTTGTTGAAGAAGAGCGAGTCGATGCTATTTCTGGAGCTACCGATTCTTGGGGGAGTAACTTCGCCCGCGGGAAGCAATATAAAAATGTAGCGGAGAATCAGTTGGTTCAGGTACAAGAGTTTTACGGCAAAAAGTTCCTTGTCAAGGATGAACTACAAGCCATAGAATGGAAAATGCTGCCGGATACGAAACAAATCGGGCAGTACACCTGTTTTAAAGCGACTGCAGTAGTTCCAGAACAGGAGCTGTCATGGTTTAATTTTTCATGGAGCGATTTAAGCAGTACTAACACCTCAACAACCGAAGCTGACATTAAACTTACTCCCATCGAAGCTTGGTATACATTACAGATTCCTGTGAAGCATGGGCCGGCCGAATTTTGGGGATTGCCGGGTTTAATCCTTGAAGTAAGCGCAGGCAATACGGTGATGTTGTGTTCAGAGATTGTCATTAATCCTAAAGAGCGAAAAGCCATCAAAGCACCAACCAAGGGAGCGGAAATCAATAAAAAAGACTATAGAACTACTATTGTCAGCAAAATGATGGAATTGCGGAATAGTTATGGTCGAAGAAGACGAGGGTAAGCTTTATTTATTTCATTTAATCATCTGAGCTATGCGTATTTTCGTATTCGTCTGTCTATTCAGCTACTTTTCCTTTGGACAGGTAAAATTTGAAGGAAAGGTTATCGACACTTTACAACAGCCTCTGGAGTCTGCCAGTCTGGTCGCCATCAATAAATCGACGAATGAATTAGAGTCGTATACCCTCACCAATGCGTTGGGGGAATTTGTCCTTCAGCTCAAGAAAAATTTGAGCTATAAAATTCAAGTCAGTTTTTTGGGCCTGCAAACCATTAACGACAGTCTATCGGTCCAGGAAAGTAATCTTCGTCGCGATTATACGCTTCGCTCGGATATCGTCTTAGACGAGGTGGTTGTGAAAATGCCTGTTTTAGTTCGGGGGGATACGTTAATATACGATGCAGATTCCTTTAAAAATGGCTCCGAGCGAAAGTTAGAAGACATCATCGATAATTTACCGGGAATCGAAATTAATGATACCGGACAGATAGAAGTGGAAGGGAAAGTGGTGAATAAGCTCATGGTGAATGGAAAAGATTTTTTCGATGGAGACACCAAAGTCGCCACAAAAAATATCCCCTCCAGTACGGTGGATAAAATTCAAGTGTTAAAAAATTACGGAGAAGTTGGCCAATTAAGAGGAGTGCGAAACAACCAGGATAACGTCGCGATTAACATCAAATTAAAAGAAGGAAAAGAAAGTTTTTGGTTTGGAAATATTACTGCTGGTGGCGGGAATTCGCCTCGAGAAAGTCTATATCTGGCGCAACCTAAATTGTTTTATTACAGTCCTAAGTACAGTATTAACTTTATTGGGGATCTAAACAATATAGGGGAAGTAGCCATCTCCAGAAGAGACCTCCGTGGGTTTGGGGGAGGATTTCGAGCCCCTAGTCGACAGAGTGGGACCAGTATTAATTTAGGCGATAACAGCCTCAGTTTTCTGACAAACGAAAGGAATGCTTTAAAAATTGAGAACAAACTTGCCAGTGGGAATTTTAGTTATTCTCCGAACACTTCTTTGGATCTAACAGGGTTCCTAATTTTTAATTCTAGTGCAGTCAACGCTCAGGAAAGCAGTCAAATTCAGTATACCAATTCGTCTTTGCAAATCCCAAATGAGGATACCCAAGAAAGTAGTCTTGAACGATCTAATCAAGGCTTGTTAAAACTCAGTGCTTCCTATAAACCCAATCCGACCAATCAGTTGGATTACGACGTTTTCATTCGGACGTCTAACGATCGGCAGAGCCAGATGATTCAATCGTCTGTGGTCGGTAATACCCAACAAATAGAAGAGGTAACGCCATTTAGCATCAACCAAAATTTAAACTATTATTTTACGCTAGACGAAAACAACATCTTTGCTTTTGAAGCCCAACATTTGATAAAAGACGAAGATCCATTTTACAACGCGGTTCTCGATAATTCTCCGACAGCAGTCGATGCATTCGACAATACGGCAAATGCCTTGGGGCTCAATACTAATTTAAATTCGTATGATCTTGGGCAGCATAGGAGGATCCAATCCAATCAGCTTGATGCCAAGTTGGATTACTATCATATCATCAATCAGAAAAGTAATTTAAATCTTACCCTCGGGACCATTTTAAGTCGGCAACAATTTGATTCGAATATATTTCAATTCCTTTCAGACAATATGCGTTTTACACCCACGCCGAGCATCAATCAGGGATTAGCGAACAATGATGTTTTATACGATTTTCAAGATTTTTACCTGGGGGCCCATTACCGCTTTCGGACCGGAAAATTTACCTTTACCCCGGGTTTTTCTATTCACGCCTACGGGAATAGAAATGAGCAATTCGGCGATACGGTAGAGGATAATTTTGTGCGGATTCTGCCTGATTTTGAAACCAGAATTCAAATCAAAAAAGGGGAGTCTTTAACCCTAAATTACCGTATGCAAAATCAGTTTACGGATGTTACTCGCTTGGCCAAAGGTTTAGTTTTAAATAATTACAATAGTATTCAATACGGAGCGCCGGAACTTCAAAACGCTTTGTCGCACAATATCAGTCTTTTGTATAGCAGTTTTAATTTGTTCAATTACACCAATGTATTTGCTCGTTTATCCTATGCAAAAAACATTGATCAGATCAGAAACCTGACGAATTTCGAAAATGTTATCCGTACGAGTAGCTTTTTCAATTCGAATTTTGCCGATGAAAACTTTAATGCTTTTGGCCGAATTCAAAAGACACTAGGAAAAGTCAGAGCCAGTATGAATACGGCGTTTAACTATTCGCGTATCAATCAGTTTATTCAAGGGCAGCAATCCTTAAATGAAGGATTTACCCAAACCTATACGCCGGGAGTAAGGACCAATTTCAAGGTAGCCCCCAATGTTAATTTACGCTATCGCTACAGCATTGTCAATAACAATCAGGGG
Source organism: Flavobacteriaceae bacterium (assembly GCA_049889695.1). Lineage (GTDB taxonomy): Bacteria > Bacteroidota > Bacteroidia > Flavobacteriales > Flavobacteriaceae > WTJH01. Next base: position 13,972 of record JBMHCX010000003.1, read on the forward strand.
GAGCGAAAAACGACGTTTTACGTACAATCGCCTTCCATTGAATTTGATGCTTATATCTGGGAAAAAATCACCTTGGTATCGGACTACAGCTATACGGCACAAGACTTTGGAGATACTTCCCAATCCTTTCAGAGCTGGAATGCCTCCTTGGCCTATAGAAAGGATAAAGATGCCAAATGGGAATGGGAAATCAAGGCGACGAATATTTTAAACATAGACACGCAAGTCCGCAATAATGCTAATAATATTTCAGTTTTTAGTGCGCAGACTTTTGTGCAGCCACGATTCGTGACTATTCGAGCCGTTTATAGTTTATAAGTGAAATAGTATTGTAGACGAGAAGCATAGCTCCACAACGTATTCACCCTAGAGGAGAGAATGTAGTCGTTTTGTTTGCATCTATTCTATAAAAGCTCAGAGGCAACTATGCATTTCAGTACATATTAAGTATATTATGGCTGAATTTACTGACTATAATTATGGATACAGCAACACTTGTAGAGGAGAGTTTTGAAAATGTAATCTTGAATAAGGACAAATTTGTCCAGCAATTTTACACGGATTTGTTTAAGATGGCTCCTTCTGTAGAGCCCATGTTTAAGAACACCACCAAAGAACGACAAGGGGAAAAATTGTATAACTCGCTTGTTATTTTAGTGGAAAATATCAGGAACCCGGAAGCCATAAAAGAAATTTTAGAGCCCCTAGGACAAGATCATGTAGGCTATGGCACTCAGTTGGTGCACTATCCTGTGGTTGGGCAATGTTTAATCAATACGATTTCCGAATTAAATGGCGACCACTGGAGCCCCAATCACGAAAAAGCATGGTTGGATACCTACCAGACGGTCGTAGAGCTGATGACTGAAAACTAGAATGCATGGAGGAGTTAGAGCAGAAGTTAGCTCAAAAAAAAAGAGATCGAGAAAACAGCCAACAGAAGATTGTTAATGCTGCCGGAGAGGTAAAGCTTTCGAAACTGCTGACCCTACGGCAACGGATTAAACGAAAAACCAAAAGCTCAAAGATCTTATCGACTCTCGAACAGTGGTTTTGGAATCAATCATTGTTTAAAATTGGTGGGCTAATTACCATCATCTTTTTCTTTTTCACCTATGCCGCTACTAAGTCTACTATTCTGAATATCATATTTAATTCCCTAGAACCGCTTGGACTTATATTAGCGATCGTCGTATTTATCCGTGAAACCCCTGAAAGAAGGAAACAATTCCATTACCAAGCTCTTTCAACTATCGATGGGGCTGCTGGTATCCGTAACAGTAAAGCGCGGATTATTGCCTTGATGGATCTAGTAGATCAGGGTATCAACTTAGATGAATTGGATCTTGGCGATTCTAATTTAGAGGGGATAGAATTGAATGGAGTAGAGCTTAAAAAAGGAAATTTTAAGGGATGTAATTTGAAGAAGGCCGAGATGAATTTGGCCAATCTCCAAAAGGGAAATTTTATGAGTGCTCAGGCCGCTGGCTTTGAAATCAGGTATGGTAATATGAGCTTTGCGAACTTCACCAACAGCAACTTCAACAATGCCAATTTTAGTCATTCCAACTTTATGTTTTCAAATTTCACCAATGCTAAACTCAGTGGTGCCAATTTTAAAAACGCCAAACTGAAGGGGGCGAATTTCGATGGAGCTTATTTAAGTGGAGCTAATTTTGCAGGGGCTGACGTATCTATTAGTCAGCTGAAAAAAGGCTATTTAGTAGATGCTACCCTACCCGACGGAAGCGTGTATACGGCGGAGGAATAACCCCAGCTATATAGATTATTCCCTGTTATTTTAAGCTTTTTCATCAAATAAAAAGCAGTCATCGATTGGCCGGTCGAATAATTTAGACATCTTAAAAGCGGTCGGTAAGCTGGGATCGAACTTTTCTTTTTCGATGGCATTGATGGTTTGTCTTGACACCCCTATGATTTCAGCCAGTTGTTCTTGGGTTAACCCTTTTTGTTTGCGCAGTTCTCGAATCCTATTTTTCATAAATATCTACTGCGATTAATCAGGAGTGAAAAGAAGTAGGTAATCCCCATAAACCCAACTAACACACTTATTTCCGCATCGGAGGAAATTAAATTACTCAGGTCTAAAAGGGAATAGCTCAGTCCCACAATGACAGAAAGCCCAAGTGTTAATGCCATGGATTCTAGGTGTATTTTTCTCTCCAACTCGTCGTAATGATCGAATAATTTTCGGTTGGCTAAAATCATCAATACACCATTAATCAGGTTTGTAAGTATTGCAAAGGTTGTTAGTGCCATATGATCATCCCAAATAAATTTTGGTCCAAATGTGGCTAGGGCCAATGTCGCCACCCATGACCATGTCCATAGGGCCAGCTGGTGGATTATTTTTTTTCGCTTGGCTTTCATAATGTAAAGTTTATTTGACAAATATACATCTTCCGTTTAAAATGTCAAGTTTTATTTACAAAATAAATACTTTTCAGTATTTTTTGGATCTCTAAACATATGTGCGTGAGTGACTTATTTGACAAGCGCAATTAGCTGTTGGAGGGCTTCAAGGTTTAAGCCGTATTGGGGGGAGGAGAATTTAGAAGGGACAAGAGGAAGGACCTCTTGTTTTGCTGAAAGGTGGATCCAATTGAATTGCTTTTCCTTAAATATGCTGCAATTCTCTGCATTTATTCCCGCTCCGGGGAGAATTTCAAAGTCCTTCCCGGCCCATTTTTTCCAAGCCACTAGTTGATCGATTCCTTCTAGTGCTGTCTTTTGTTGTCCGGAGCTGAGCAGTCCGTTGAAACCAATATTTTTTAAGCTGGCTAGTGCCTGATCTGGATTCTGAATTTCGTCGAAGGCTCTGTGAAAATACAAGACCGTATGATTGAGTGATTTTCTGAAGGGAATAAGTATTTCTGGGGAAAAACGTCCCTTAGCTGCAAGTGCTCCAGTGACGATACCGGCAACTCCTAAACGCTCGATTTGTCGGCAGGTCTGGAGCATCATCGCGAGGGTTCGAGGAGTATAAATGAAGTCACCACTTCTGGGACGTACCAATACATGGATGGGAATCTTACTGAGATGCACCGCTTGCTCGACCATGGCCAAGGAGGGTGTTAGACCGCCACAGTTCAGTTCAATACACAGTTCGATTCGATCTACAGACAGCCCTTGAACCAGCTCTAAGTCTTCCAGCCGATTGATGCATACTTCAATTTTCATATCTTAATCAAAATGATTCCACACTCGCTAAGGTTTAGCGCAGCGTATTTAATGCAATATAAACAATGAAACGACGATCATTCCTACAAAGAACAGCTCTAGCAAGTGCCTTACCGGTCTTTTACCCTTCTGCTCCACTTGCGCATAAGTTCCAAAAGCAGCACTTATCGAACAGCCCGATTAGTATTTGTACGTGGAACTTTAGAGCGGCAAACGAGGCTGCAGCAAAGGCTTTAGCAGCGGGAGAAGATGCGCTGACAGCTGCTATTTTGGGCACTCAAGTAGAAGAAGAAAACCCCAATAACACAACGGTAGGCTACGGAGGAACTCCCGATCGGGATGGGCATGTTAGCTTGGATGCTTGTGTGATGGATCACCAAGGGAACTGTGGGGCGGTTTTGGCGGTCGAAAATGTGGTGCATGTATCGGCTTTGGCTAGGGATGTCATGGAGAAAACCCCTCATGTAATGCTCTCAGGGATTGGGGCAGAAGAGTTTGCAAGAACACAAAATTATCCTAAAACACCTTTGCTTACCCCGGCGGCAAAAAGCAAGTGGGAGGAGTGGAAAAAAGAAGCACAGTTCCAACCCATCATTAATGTAGAAAACCATGATACGATTGGGGTTTTATGTCGAGATCAGCAAGGAAATATTAGTGGGGCCTGTAGCACTAGTGGCTTGGGGTACAAGATGAAAGGACGCATCGGGGATTCCCCAATTATTGGAGCTGGTTTATTCATCGATAATGAAGTGGGGGGAGCTGTCGCCACGGGAATGGGAGAAGAGGTCGTAAAAACCGTGGGGAGCTTTTTAATTGTGGAGCTCATGCGACAGGGGATGTCGCCTCAACAAGCTTGTGACGAAGCCATATCTAGAATCATCAAAAAACAACAGGAGACGCCCAATTTCCAGGTCGCCTACATAGCTCTCGACAAAGCGGGAAATATCGGTGCACGCTCCATTCACAAGGGCTTTTCGTTTATGCATCACCAGGATAATGTCCATCAAAATATCGTTGTGGATCCCTACCGATAGGGCAAGGAATCGGATGGTCTGTGGATCAGGATAAAATCAACAGAAAAACGAATATTCAGTTATGCGATCTGATCTTTTTTGTGTCCCCGACAACGATCCCCAAAAAAGGTACTTATTGGGGCAGTCAGGAGATAAGCTACTATTGGCCATTGCCCTAAACCCCAGTACTGCAAACAGTAGTCGTTTGGATCCAAGCTCGAAAAATATTCAAGCAATCGCTCGGCAGCAAGGGTGCAACGGATGGGTGTTAGCCAACCTATGTCCGCTTAGGTCTACCAACCCAAAAAAGCTACCTAGAAAACTTTCCTTTCAGCTTATGCAAGAAAACCTGGCGCATATTTCAGCCCTACTGACTTCAACTAAAACCATTAAAGTTTTGCTTTGTTGGGGAAATGGCATCGAAAGTCGCGATTACCTTCAGGCAGCTGCAAAAGCAATTTGTGAGCGGATTACTGAGCACCAGCATCACTTTTATTGTCTGGGGTATACCAGTCGTCATCATCCCTTCCATCCCTCTCCACAGGTTCTTAATAAGGTTTTTGGGGGTGTCCAAAACACTGCCTTGAAGGAATTTAAATTTCAGGAATAAAACAGCTTCTTTTAGGGCTGTGTTTCCCGCCAAGCCTTTAGTGACCCATTGCAGATAACTTCTAGAAAATATTCCTTCCTAGGAGCAAATACAAGGGTGCTTTTTAGCGGGACCTATTGTTGCAGAAATTCCTGACTTTCCATGCTGAGATGAATCTCGTCTTGCTGGCGCATCATTTGAGCAATCGTCATCGCCGCCGTACGAATTATTTGGTGCATATTTTCGATATCCATTCGCTCGGCTTCATCCCCTGCTTTGTGGTAATAATCGAAGTTTTTAAAGTCAAACGAAGACAATGTAAATGCTGGGGTATTCAAGGTCTGATAGAAAGCATAATTATCGGATCGTTTAAATAGGCTGTATTGCTTTGCTTCCGGTAAATATTGAACAAAATTAGGCGAAATATTGTTCATGACTTTTGGCATATTTGAATAGTTATAGCCGGTCATATACACCTGATTTTCGCCAGTGGTTAAGGTTTTACCGATCATTTCAAAATTAACCATATACGCGGGCTTGATATTTTCATCTTTAAAGCGTTGGGCCAGATGATAGGCTCCTTGAAGTCCTTTCTCCTCATCGGCAAAAAGCGCTAGAATGATATTGTATTCCCAATTTTCTTGGGCCAAATATTTTCCAATTTGCATTACGGCAGTCGAGCCAGAGGCATTGTCATTGGCACCGTTGAATATCGAATCGCTTTCCTCTCCTTGAATGCCTACGTGGTCCAAGTGTGCACCGATTAAAATTGTTTTTTTAGCGGGGTCATAGCTGCCAATTTGGCCAACTACATTATAGGATTTTACTCCTTTTGTACTAAAAGAATCTTGGTAGTCGGGATAAAAAGGCGATATGTTATTGGATTGAAAATAGGAACGCACAAATTCTGCAGCTTTAAAATAGCCCTTACTATCGGAGTCCCGACCCTTCATACTATCAGCCGCTAGGGTAAACAGGATTCTTTTGGTTTCAGCGACATCGATGAGGCCTTTCGTTTTTTGTGGTTTGGCTTTTTCAACCGTTTGTTTTTTGGTTTGTTGACATCCTAAAATCGATATCAATACAAGCAGGAGGGTGATTTTTTTCATTGATTTAATTTGATGGAATTCCAAGGTAAACAAAACTTAAGACCTAATCATTTTCTGGGCTTTAGAAAACTTCTTGGTCGACCAGAGTAGAGCTCTAAAAGCATCATGTTTACAGTTGATGAGCAGCTGTTAGGTCTGCCATATCCCGATCGGCCTTTCTTATGGCCACTCTACAGTAGTTTTTTCCAGAAGTCGACTGGGATTCTAACACCAATAGTTGTCCGCCGACTTTCTTCATCAAGGTTCTGTCATAATTCATCAGTCGAAAACAAGCATGGGCATCGCCTGAATTTCTCAGGGGGCATTTAATATGAATTTCACCGTAGGCAGTATCTTCAGTAATTGCTGTGATCTTAAATTTTTCAGGATAGTCCGGAGGCATCATTTTCTGCCAGCGATTAGCGAGGGCTTTGACAGTGGTTTGATTTTTATGGCCATTAATCGTCACATTTAAGCGAGCCAACAGTGTGGTCAACGACTGCGTGAGGGAATTAAAATTTTCACGAATAGCCAAGTAGGAAAGCCCCTTTAATATGAGCTTGAATGTTTTCAGCGAGTTGAGTAGTTTGATCATCGGTTGAAGTTAATAAATGAGAAGAGAACATCTAATTAAAGGATACCTCCGAAATGAAAGGATGTCGTATATCGGTTTTGTTATGCCTGTGGGACGCAATGCTTCGGTCAGAACTTTTCCCCGATAAATAAGAGTATATCATCTACTTTATCTCTCCAATAGTCCGTAGTATGCCCCCCATCGTAGACTCTAAATTCTATTTTTGCCTTTTTCTTTTGGAGAATTTGAGCGACTTCTATATTTCCATCAAGCAAGTAATCGTCGTCACCACATTCAATTAAAATCGGAGGTAGCCGATCAACTTCAAGTGGAATTAAGTCGCTAACCATTTTTTGAATGGAATTTTTCCGGAAGTTTTCAAAGCTTCCCGTTGTTGTTTTCTTCCCCCAGATTTTAGAAAAGGTATCATCCAGCAGTTGCTTGTCAAAGGGTTTGGAATATATACGTGGAATATCGATAAAACCAGCGCTAGAAGTATATACTGCCTTGAATAATTGGGGTTGTTTTAAGCATAAATACAAGGCACCATATCCTCCCATCGATTGTCCTGCAATCGCCCGAGAAGGACTCGAATCTGCCGGCTGTACTTTGGTTGTTACTCTGAACTGTTCCTCGATCTGAGGGATAAACTCTTGAAAGAAAAAGTCTTCGTATCGTATTTTTCCATCAAAAGAATTTTGATAAAAGGAGTCTACTAATCCATCAGGCATAACGATAATCATCTCTGGGACAGTCTTTTCTTGAAAGATCTTGTCGGCAATACTCTGTAGATTTCCCCATTGCACCCAACCTAAATAGTCGTCCCATGCACCGTGCAAGAGATATACGATAGGGTAGTGTTTTTCGGAGGTGTCATAGCTTGGAGGGAGGTAGATGGAGTAGTTTATTTCGCGATTTAATATTTTACTCGAAACAGTTTCGGTACTATATACCTTTCCTTGTTGTGCCACGGCAAAGGAGGTCAGCAGAAAAAAGAGTGGCAGGAGTCTAGTCATATCTATGGTTTAAACAATTCAATGTAAAACATAAATAGATAAACATGAAATTCTTACGTCCAAGCTCAGCCTTAGAATCGCCAGAAGCAGCGGGAAAATACTTGTTACATACTAAAAAATCAGGAGGTATGTAGGGGTGTAAAGCGGCAATAATGCAGTAGTCCCTCAGTTTTTAGCTGTCTACATTAGCTGATTTATTCTTCTTTGAAAGATCTCTGTTAAAAGATTTCAGCAGCGAAAAACAAATGACAAAAAGCAAAAGCAAGAACAATATACCAGAGCTGACAGAGGCGGTTTGCATGGCTGTTAATCCGCCACCAATTAGAAGTGCTGCTCCGACCGCACCTTCCATAAACGCCCACATGATTCTCTGTCCTACGGGGGCATCTAATTTTCCACCCGCAGTGATGCTGTCGATGACCAAAGAGCCGCTATCCGACGAGGTAACAAAAAAGACTGAGACCATAAAGATACCTATCAGACTAGTAATGGAAGCCAATGGGAACTGTTCAAGGAAGACAAAAAGAGAGGTAGAGCTGTCTACTAGGACAACATCCGACAGTATTCCAGGTGTTTGAAGTTCCATGGAAAGTGCAGAGCCTCCAAAAACGGATATCCAGAGGAATGTCATCAGGGTAGGGACGAGCAAAACGCCTAAAACAAATTCGCGGATGGTTCTTCCTTTTGATACACGGGCAATAAATGTCCCTACAAAAGGAGCCCACGCAATCCACCAGGCCCAGTAGAAGATTGTCCAGTTATTTTGCCATGTTTTATCGACAAATGAAGAGGCAAAAGTGCCTAAGTCAAAGAATCGATCGAAGTATTTTCCAGTGCTTTGGATAAATATATTCATCATATCTATCGGGCCGGAGAGGAGCATGACAAGGATCAAGAAAATCACTGCAATGATCATATTGAGTCGACTCAAGAACTTCACCCCTTTTTTTAAGCCTGTTACAACAGAAACAGTGGCAATACAGGTAATGACTAATATGATGAGCAGTTGTGTATTTTGCCCAGCGTCGATCCCAAAAATATAATTGAGTCCTGTAGCGATTTGGCGGGCACCAAACCCTAGCGAAGTAGCCAAGCCAAATAATGTAGCGATGACTGCAATGATATCGATATAATCGCCAGTTTTCCCGAATATTTTCCTGCCGATTACCGGGAAAAAAATGGAGCGAAGGGAAAAAGGAAGTTTTTTGCTGAAGGCAAAATAAGCCAGTCCTAAGCCGACCACGCAATAGATTGCCCAAGCATGTAATCCATAGTGAAGAAAGGTCAGGTTTAAGGCCTGTATTGCTCGGTCGTGGGCTAAAGTTTGCGGAATGGGAGGGTTAGCAAAATGTGTAATGGGCTCTGATACACTAAAGTAGAGTAGGCCAATTCCCATTCCCGCTGAAAAAAGCATGGAAAACCAGGAAAAAACAGAGAATTCTGGAGTGGCTGTTTCCCCACCCAGACGTTGTTTCCCATGTTGGCTAAAGGCTACATAAAGACAAAATGCTAAAAAGAAATTGACCCCAATAATAAATAGCCAGCCCGTCTGGGAGGTAATCAGGCGAGAAGTCTCTGAAAAGAACTGACGCACGGCATCGCCCCCAAAAATCGATAAAAAAACAAACCCTAGGATAAATATCAGGGAAGGATAAAAGACCCTAGGGTATACATCAAAGTATTTTTTCATGAATTAATCGCTGAGGATCCACATTCGACCATTGATCCCGTCGTATTGGTTTCTGGCATTGCTGTAATTTACATTGTTCAAGCTTTGTTCTTGGAAGGGATAAAGGAATCGCATGGGGAGTTCTCGATTATTAAAGTTGGTGCCAAAAGGTTCTCTTAAGAAAGGAATACTGTCGAAACCGCCAGCATCTAGATACATTCTTCGGACTTCAAAATAGGGATCCATCGCTGTAAAAAATAGCGCCATCCATTTTTGTTCCCAAATGTCCATTTTTTCGGTGTAGGCCACTCCTGAGTTGTTGTAGAAATCTTCAAAATCGGTGTAGCCGAACGGATCATAGTCGACCTGATAGTAGTCGTGGGAGGCTTGAATACCGTTCTTGTAGTGTGTTTCTACATTGTTAGTGATCCAGCCGTTGTGGGCTGCTTCAGCCAAGAGAAGTTCTTGTTCTGCATAGGTCATTAATAGCCCTTGCGCATAATTAATGCCCATTTCGGCGGCAGTGGCATCTCCTATAAAATCATAATAGGCAACGCCTAATAGCGAACCTTCTGAGACAACTCCATTGGTAATACCCGAAAATGTAGGATTGTCATAATCTCTATTTCCGTTGGCATCGGCATTGGGTCGCGCATAGCGGCTCAGTCGTGGGTCGTTATATTGGTTAAAAGCGTTCAAGGCAGACCCAGAAAAGGCAACAGCGATGAAATCTCCTGACTTTAGCGGGAGTGTAGGAAACTCATTTGGGAAAGATCGCAAAAAGGTAAGGGCCGCCTGATCGTCGTTAGAAGAGAAAAGGGCTTCATTTTGGACAATGTCTCTAAACTCGGCCGCTACATTTTCTTTGGCGGATTTGTACATGAGTAATCGCAAACGCAACGCATTCGAAAATTTAATCCATTTTTGGGCATCTCCGTTGTACAATACGTCTCCACTGATGGAACCACCGTTGGCAAGCATGTCTGCAGCCGATTCCAAATCGGACAACAAGGCCGCATAAATCGACTCTTGACTGTCGTATGTTGGCGTTAAATTCGGTTCGGCAGCCAATCCTCCTTTAATCGCTTCCGTGTAGGGAATATCTCCGTAGGCGTTGGTTAGTTGGCTATAAATCCAAGATTTTAAAACCATCAGTGCCCCTTGCATAGCAGGGTTGTTTGCTTCACTGGCCAATGCGAGTGCCGCTTCAACGTCTGTAAGACTTTCGTATAGTCCCTCCCACAAAGTAGGGAAGGCGTTCCATTTGTAATTGTCTACTTCCAATCGGAGGGCCTTTCCTGTTAACTGAGCCACATTATTGGAGATTAAAAAAGCTTCGTTGGATGTCGTCTGTACACTATTTCGAATGGCATTGGTCATCAAAACATCCGCTCCAACGCTAGTGGGTTCATTCGGATTTTGATTGAGTTCCTCAAAGTCGGAACATGAAACAGTACAAATAAATAGTGTGAGTAGTGAAAAAATAAATCGTTTCATAATTTAAAATCCAAGTTTAAGGTTAATACCAAAGCTTCTGGTCGACGGGATGGATGTACTTTCAAATCCATTCACAAAAATTCCATTTCTGATGGAATAGGTTTCAGGGTCGATTGTCGGGACTTTCGTAAATAATAGGAGGTTACGACCAATTACCGATACGGTAGCGTATTTAAAGCCAAGCGATGAGGCTAATTTATCGGTCAAGTCATAACTGAAGCTCAGTTCTCTGAGTTTAAAATAGGTTGCATCGTAGGTGGCGGCTTCGATATTATCTCGGTTAAAACCGTTGCCGTAATAATTATAGAAATACCCGGTATAGGCCGCTCCCCCCGGGGGTACCGCTACGGTGTTTTCTACAAGATCCCCATTGGCATCGTACATCCAACCCGGTCCTACAACGCCGGCGCCTGAACCTGCTTCAGCAGTATAAACAGGATCTCCACTGGAATCATAAGCAACCGAGTAAACAGTTCTGCCTTCCATTGTAGAGAGGTCTAAGTTAGGATCATCTTCATTGGTAATCGCTCCTCCGGTAGCATACAGCGCATGCGACCTTGAGTAGATTTTACCGCCCACCTGTCCGTCGAACAAGAATGACAATTTAAAATCTTTATACGAAAACTCATTGTACCAGCCGAGTCTAAAGTCGGGCTGATAGCTACCAGCGGAAACTTTGTCATCGGTGAGTAATGGGAGTCCGTTTTCGTGAATGATACGCCCATCTGGACCTCGCTGAAATCCTAAGCCGTATAACTGTCCTAATAACTTTCCCTTTTCAGCAACGAGTTCTAAGTCAGATCCTCCTTCATCGCCGGGGAATACATCGGCTATGATGGAGTATCGGCCGCTTGAAATAACATCTGGCAGCTCTTCTACGATGGCTCGGTTTCTTCCAAAGTTGATGGTGGAAGAAGCTTTAAAGTCGTCTGTGTTTAGGTAGTTTATATTTAAGGAAGCTTCAATCCCAGTATTGCTAATTTCACCACCATTGGTCAAGGTGAAATCATATCCACTTGTTATAGCAATGGGTAAAGAAATGATCTGGTCGAAGCTGTTCATTTTGTAGAAGGTCAAATCGAGCCCTAGGATGTTGTCGAACGCTTTAATGTCGAATCCAATTTCTGAGGCGGTCGTTCGCTCGTTCTTGAGGTTTGGATCGGAAATAGTTCTGTTGGTCGTATAGGCAGGATTGTTTCCAAAGGCTGCTTGTGGGGTAAAGGTATTCCCAAAGGAATAGGCTGGGGCACCGTTTCCTACTTCCGCATATGAAGTTCTTATTTTAAAGAAGTTTATTTTGCTCGGCAGATCAACAATTTCATGCAAGAGAATACTAGATGAAGCTGAAGGATAACCAAAGCTAAAATTAGACTGATCTTTTCCGACGAGCGGATTAACCAAAGAACTTGTCCAGTCGTTTCGATAGGTAAAGTCTAAATAGACCTTGTTTTTGTAGTCCAAGCTCAACAGGCCAAAGACACTATTGATTTTTGCGTTTGTTTTTTGGGATTCTACCAGTACGCCAGAGCGTGAATTTGTGAGTGTATAGATCGAAGGGCCAGTACCAAATATCTGCAATTCAGGGTTGTTGGCAATCCCAAAATTGGCGATTTGCGACATTAGGTTGGTTCCTAGTTTAGCTTCAACATCGATAATATTGTCTTCTTCGGGAGAAAAGTCCACATTCAACAACAGTTCAGCATTACTTTCTCTAAAGGAGATCTCATCTTCGCGATAGCTACCGTTTAAGACAGCTTTTGTAGAGGGAGCTCTGCGGTATTGCCGTTGTTCATCTACATAGTCTACCCCATACCGAAAGCGGACATTGGCATATGCATTGAGGCTATAATCCATTTGAATGGAGGTGATGAACCGATTGCTTTGGAAGGCATTGGTGTTTTCGTAGGCCAAAAACCATGGGTTGTTAACCCATTCATTTTCTACATAGCGTTGTTGAATCCCTTCCTGTCCGGGTTGCCAATAATCTCTGAGGTCTCCAATATCTACCTGTCGTGGGAACCACAACCAGCCATACATCACCGAGGAAGATTCGTCGTAGCCCGTATTGGGGATATTATCCGAGGTAGAGCGGACAAACATGGAGTTGACAGTGACGTTTAGTTTGTCATCGAACAACGATTTTCCAAAAGAGGTATTGAACGTATTGCGTTCTAGATCAGTATTTGGGATCAGCCCATTATTGACCAAATAGGTGTAAGAGAAACGTCCGAAGGAATCTTCGTTACTTGTGCTTACCGCGACATTGGTCGTATTGGTAAAGGTAGTTTCGTAAAAATCTCGAACATTGTTAGGGGAGGGTGTAAAGGGAACAGCCTGGCCGTTAGAATTAAATTGTTTGATGAGCTGGCCGTTCATTCTTGGCCCCCAGTTTTCTCCGTAAGCATCCCGTTGGTTGGCCTCGCCAGTCGACCAAAGACCATCGACATAGCTGTACTGACCATGTCCCCCTGAACCAAAGGTATTTTGATAGTTGGGAAGCTTTAAGGGCGTCCCAAACTGAAAGTTGGTATTTAAATCAATCCGAAAACCAGGTTCAGCAAGTTTTCCTGTTTTTGTTTCAACTAAGATCACTCCGTTCGCTGCTCGGGAACCATAAAGGGCAGAGGCTGCAGGACCTTTTAAGATACTTATGGCGGCAATATCGTCTGTGTTGATGATTTGTGCTGCATTACCAAAATCAATAGAGGAAGATCCATTTAGGCCGTCGTCGAAGGAATAAAGATCGTTTGTAATCGGCATTCCGTTAACGACAAATAAAGGTTGGTTATTTCCCATGAGGGAAGTCGCCCCACGGATGGTAATATTGGCAGAGGCGGATGGACCAGCGGAAGAGCCGGTGATGTTAACACCTGCCACTTTCCCTGAAAGGGCATTAATGATGTTTGTCGCTTTTACCTCAGCTACTTCTTCTCCTGAAAGACCTTGGACGGAATACCCTATGGCTTTTTCAGCCCGTCGTATTCCCAATGCCGTGATCACAACTTCATCCAAAGCGTTGGATTGCTGCATTTGAATGGTGAGCTCTTGGCCGGGGTTGGCTAGAACGGTTTGTGTCTCATAGCCCACATAGCTAATGGTAAGGCTAACAGAAGAGGTTGTTTCTATAAAAAACAATCCATCAAAATCTGTTGTCACTCCCGTATTGGTTTCAGCAATAACGATAGAAGCTCCCGGTAAAGGAGTTCCCTGTTCATCGATAACCGTTCCAGATACCGAAGTTTGTGCGCTAATAAAGTTGGAGATAATTATAGTAAGTAAGCCTACTACAGTCTTGTAGATCTGCATAAAAAATATTTTGTGCAAATATACAAAATGTATTTTCAGCAGAAACTAATCAGCTCTGTTTGGTGTTTTCGATAGTCACTTGCCCAGTAATAATAGGCGATGCATCGACTTCTTGGATATTAAATAGATCGATTAAAGTTTCTAGTGAATTAATTATTCTTGAAAATTCGTCTTCATCAATGACTTCAAGGTTTTTAGAAATACGTTCGTGTAGGGATTCGTTCGATTGAATCAATACTTCATTTCCTTTGGAGGTAAGAATAATGGGGGTAGAACGTTTGTCTTTTGGGTCGGGGAGTCGCGCAATTAAGCCTTTCTGTTCTAATCGCGAGACGATGCCGGTCACCGTACTGGCATTTAAAGACAAAAAGCCTTTAATCTCTTTCATAGTAGACTTGTAATCGTCGCAATCTTGGAGGTATTTTAAGGTCAGCAGTTGGGGAATACTGATATCTAGCTCTTTCTGCACACGCTTCGATTCGAGGTTAATTGCCCGAACAATTTTACGAATCCCCGTCATTAATTTGGCGTATTTCTGTGAGGTCATTAGCGAAGGGTTTGAGGGTAAAGATATAAAGTCTATCGCTTTCTGTACTTTAGGGACAACGATTGTTACTACTAACAGACGAAGAAACAGTGAACAATGTTAGTCATTTCAGAGAGTTGCCGACCCTTTTAAATCTCCAATTGAAGTGAAGTGTCGTTCCCTCAACTGAAAAGCGAAAGGATTATTTATGCTGAAAACAGAAGATTTTAATACCGTTGAAATAAGCTCCGCCACGGATTTGAGAACGTGGATGTCCACAAATTACGACCGGGCGCGGGGGGTATGGTTAGTGACCTATAAAAAAAGGGAAGGGGATAAATATGTCTCGCGGGAGTTAAGCAGGGGTCGTGTTGCGGTTTTAATCGCCCCCCCCATGGTTTAGGATTGTTGCAAATCTAATTTATTTGGAAACCTTAAAAGTAGCCTTGTCTGCATGAAAAGATACGGAATCCAGATGGCCCATGATACTTCGGTCGTCAGAGATAAAGTGTGCGTGAAAGTAACTGTCGTGATGGGTGAAAATGGCTTTGTGTTTACGCGAGAAGAATCCCACTATACTACCGCTTAAGTTCTGATAATGGTACTGCGTCAGCCCCTTATGTGCTTCATCGGGCGAAGAAACAGTACTGCCCTCGGGTAGATTAACGCTATGTAGGGTTAAATCCTGAAAAACACCAGCAATGCTCACCAATAATGGTTTCTCATAATCAAGGTAGAGGGAGTCGATTAGTTGCTCCGTTGATCGAAGAGAAAGTTCCCTGGTTGGAATAGATATTTCTGTTAAGTCACTGTCTTTTGAATAAACAAAAAAGGGGGCTTTTATAGAATTTACCTGAGTCACTCGGTGGGCATTGCTATCGATGACTTTAGAAATGAATGTTTGCCCTTCAAACAATAGAACCTCACCCTTTAAATATTCAATGGGACCTAATCCATACGCAGTGGGATAGTTTAATGAGTCGGTTGAAATGTTCCCCGCTAAAGCGCCTTTCCACATCACATCGCGCATTTGGCCTACGACTTTTATGGATGAGGCTGGTTCTGGATCGTTACAAGAAATGAACATCACAGAGAATGAAATCAATAGGAATATTCTCATAGATCAAAAATAAAAAACCGCTACCTATTACAGTATAACGGATTTACTTTTATACGATGCTCCCCTTGAAGTGGAACCAAGGACCCTTTTATACTCCTTGACACCAGTTGTATTTTCTTCTCCAAACCCTTAATGTTTATGGATCGTCTATAGAAAATAGGCATTTTGATGACGCTTCAAAAAATTGGGAACATTTATCGGGAACAACAAAGAAAAAACCCCGCACATATTGTGCAGGGTTTTAGTGTTTAATTATGTGTAGCATAGCGGCTACGGCTTGCTCCCCCTATTATTCAAAGTTGCAGCAAAAACCTCAATTTAATGAGCGAAACTCTAAAGGACTTAGACCCATTTTGCTTTTAAATAAACGACTAAAACTTTGTGCATATTCAAACCCTAAGTCGAAGGCTATTTCACTAATTGATTGATCTGAACTTAGTAAAATGCTCTTTGCTTTTTGAATCACGTAATCATGAACATGCTCCTTAATGCCCTTTCCTGTTTCTTTCTTTAATAAATCACTTAAGTAATTGGGGGACATATTGATTTGTGAACCAAAATAGGATAAGGATGGAAGTCCGTCAATTAATTGAGCGTTGGACTTGTAGTAATCCTTTAAAACTTGTTCAAATTTGGACACAAAATCACTATTAAGATTCGTGCGTGTATAAAATTGTCGATCATAGTACCTAAAACAATAGTTAAGCAACAACTCTAAATTTGAAATTATTAGGTTTTGGCTATGAGAGTCTATGTTTTGTTTACACTCCGAGTTAATTTGATTTACGATTCCTAAAATCACCCCTGATTCTTTATCAGACATATGAAGCGCTTCATTTACCTCATAAGAGAAGTAT
>JBMHCX010000004.1:0-24202 GCA_049889695.1 Flavobacteriaceae bacterium
CTTCGTTGTAGTTTCTTTAAACAAGCAACGATTAAAATTGACTTCGTCTCAAAATGGTTTTGCTTCGCTTATTGTATCAAGTATTTCTACTTGGATACGCGCTGTCATTATTTTATCATTCTCTCAAAGAACATTGCAAACCGAACATCACTGTTCCTTGTTTGCGGGTGCAAATATAGAACCCTTTTTATTCCCTACAAACCTTTTTAAACCTAAATTTTTACTTTTTTTTTGAGGGAAATATAGAGGGTTAAATTAGAGATCTTAGCATCAGCTATTTAGCTTAGATTTTGCGGATATATTTTTTTAAGTCAATATTTCCTTTACACAACTTTTGGTTGAAAATGCTTTATCGGTAGTTTTCTCGCTTTTCCTTCCAGATGTCGTAAAGAGCATTCAAGTCGAAGTCTAATGCCGTAGCTTGTTCTTCTAACCGGTCGACTGCGAAGGCGCGTTGAAGGATGTCCTCTATAAGGTAATCTTCATAAACTTCTTGAGGATTATATTCGTCCTTTAAAGATAACTTAAATAAGGAAGCAGTTGTCTGATAGACGAAGGCTCGCCAGCCATTGCGCAAATCTTTCACTAGTGCATGTGTGGTATTTCCTGTTTGCCGGTGTACCAGTTTAATAAGAATACGCCCTTGGGAGCGGGAGAGCTTTTTAAGTTCCGCTTCAAATTCATCGTAGATAAACTTTTCTAATCGTTTTAAATACCGCTTGCGATCGCTCTTCCGTTCAATGTTTTGCAAACGATTGTTCAAGACTTCTAAACGATCGGCTGCTAATTTGGCATAGGGATATACCTTCAGGGTTCTATTTCGAAGAATTGCGTATCGCTTGAGTGCTTCATAGTTTTTAAAGCGTAAAGGTTTAAAGACCACCACCTCGTCCAATACTATTCCACTCATGGGAATGGAGTCATTTTCGGATAAGGAATAATTTTCTTGCCCTACACTAAAAAAAGGGGAAATCAACAACAACAATAAAAGCGTTCGCTTCATGTTGCAAAAGTAGAAATTCTTCATCCCACAGAATTGATTGATTATTGTTAATTTCGAGGTTTAAATTTTAAACTCAGCTGAACATGCAAATATTAGATCAGAATGCCATCGATTTTTTTGAACGTTATCTCAACAATCCTTCTCCGACGGGATATGAATGGAATGGTCAGAAAATTTGGATGGACTACCTTAAACCTTATGTAGACACCTTTATTACCGATGCCTACGGCACGGCAGTAGGCGTGATTAATCCTGAGGCAAAATACAAGGTCGTTATTGAAGGGCATTCCGATGAAATATCCTGGTATGTGAATTACATTACCGATAATGGTTTAATTTATGTCATCCGGAATGGTGGAAGCGATCATCAGATTGCGCCCTCTAAGTGGGTGAATATTCATACCGACAAGGGAATTGTAAAAGGTGTTTTCGGATGGCCGGCGATACATACGCGAAAAGCTGGCAAGGAGGAGACTCCGAAATTAGACAATATATTTATTGATGTCGGGGCCAAAGACAAAAAGGAAGTGGAGGCCTTAGGGGTTCACGTCGGCTGTGTTATCACCTATCCGGATACTTTCCAGGTTTTAAATGACAACAAATTTGTGTGCCGCGCCATCGATAACCGTGCAGGCGGATTTATGATTGCACAGGTAGCCCGTTTGCTGAAAGAAAATAACATCCAACTGCCTTTTGGCTTATATGTCACCAATTCTGTTCAAGAAGAAGTGGGACTTCACGGTGCTGAAATGATTACACACACCATTCAGCCGGACTTAGCTATCGTAACTGATGTTTGTCATGACACCACTACACCAATGATCAATAAAAAAGAACAAGGACATATAGAAATGGGAGCAGGTCCTGTAGTGTCTTATGCTCCAGCTGTTCAAAATAAACTTCGCGAACGCATCTTACAGGCTGCTGAAAAAAATAACATCCCTTTTCAAAGACTAGCTTCGTCTCGATTTACAGGGACAGATACGGATGCATTTGCCTACAGCAACGGAGGTGTCCCCTCTGCCCTGATTTCTCTTCCACTTCGCTATATGCACACAACTGTGGAAATGGTTCATAAATCGGATGTGGAAAATGTAATTCGTTTGATGTATGAAAGTTTACAAACCATCAAAAGCGGAGAAACTTTCAGTTACTTTGACTAATTCCTAGACGGTCTCTAAGAGCAATTTTTGCGCCCGACTAATCTTTAGGTCGATATTTTTAATACGATTGATTTGATGGATAATACTCCGTTTTTTTCCATCACTCAGTGCCTCGAATTTTTGTTGCAGGAATGCGTCTTGTTCCTATAATACGACAAGTACTTCAGGGATTTCAACTCCTAAAGGATTTGGATCTTCTTCGAGGAATACTCGTACATGACTTCCGAGTTGCTTTCCTAAATCTTTAAGGTTTTTCTGGGAGAGTATGATGTAAAAGTCTCCATTCCCCAAATGGTTTAATCCACATCGATAGGTCAAGTCTTGATCCAAAGTACACAAGAGTCTTGTTTTTCGTTGGCGGAATAATTTCTGCACATAGGCAGCTGGCACTTCAAGATAGAAATACCCTCCTTTTCTGGCATCCAGTTGTTGTATGCTTTGCTGACGTGGATACAAAGACAGTCATTAAAATTCTTGCGTTCCTAACTGCTGAGGGTTGTCAAGATCAGATATGTTATAAATCAGGACACCATCTGTCGTAACGACATAAGCAATATTCCCGATCAGGATAATGTCGCGGGCGTCGATACCACTAATAAATCCAGCAATAACGGGTCGTTCTTTATCCGAGACATCTACGATTTTAAGCCCCGAGGAGGCATCGCAAACCAAAACACGATCGTTGCGTACAGCTAGTCCATAGGGAGCGTTCATATTGTACACAGATGTTTGTACAGGATTAAACACATCGGTAATATCAATAATTTGCAATTGATTAACGTTGCCGGTACACCACTGGTTGGTACTTCGCAAAGTAACATAGGCGTAGTTGCCCTGAGCCACGACAGGATCGCATGCCCTAAAGTGCTCATATTCGGATATAAACAATGGGTTTCCAGCATCTTCAATATCATAGATAAACATACCTGTCATGGATCCGATAAACAATAGATCGTCTAAGCGATAGAGCGTCTCTATCCCCCATTCCACATTAACAGTACTCCAATTTTGCAGGGCGCCTGAACTATCGAAGCGGAAAATTTTTATAGCGTTGGTGTTAAGCGTGTAGAGGTAATCGCCAATAACTTTAAAACGGGCTAAGGATCCCCCTGTTCCTGTTTGATTTCCGTTTCCACCGGCATCGTTAGAAACGTCGACATTAGCCATCGCATCTTCAGCATATAAAACCCAGTAGTCACAAGCACACCGGACTCCATTGTAGCGGATCCCCGAAATAAAAACGGTTTCACCAAGTCCTTCTACAGCATTAATTTCTTCGTATTCAAGTTGCTTAGGACGGTCATTCCTTGGGTTGTGATCTTCTATATACTCCCAAGCCTCTTGATGGGCATAGTATTCAAATATGCCTGTATTGGCCCCTTCAACACGTATATTGTCATTTTCTAAGTCTGAAATATCGATGGTAAGAACGGCAGAGTAGAGATCGGCATACATTTTCCCGTTTCGAATAGAGATTTCAATATTTCCCGGCAGCCTGATAAACTTAATTTTTTGAATATTGGCAGGATCGGATACGTTTAAAACGTGAATACCGACTTGAGGCTCGTTGACAAATAAAAGATCATTATAAAAATAAAACTTCCCAGTGGCTTCATAGGCTTTGGGTTCCTCGACCCTTATTTGGGCTTTCAGTTCATCCAGAGTGATGGTTTCAACCGAATAAGAATTGTAATAATAAACCCCGTATTCGCATCGATCTTCACATGATACCCGATCGTCGTCTAAATCATTAAAGTTGTTGATCTCACAAGCGGTGAGCAGGGCAACGATCGCCCACAATAAAAGTCTAGGGGAAGTGAAAAAAAAACGCATTGTTCAACTTGTTTGAGTAGTAGGGACAAAAATTATGCCAGAGCAGAGGCTAGTCTTCTAATTTCTTTTCTAAACGCTCAGGTAAAACCTTGTAGCCCATGTGGTAAAGGGTGAATCCGAAGACATCAGCATAAGCTTCTATGGTCTTGGATAGCGAGGTTCCTGCCCCGTGGCCTCCATCGGTTTCAACACGAATCAGGACGGGGTTGGTCCCTGCTTGTTTGCTTTGCAACTCAGCCGCAAATTTAAAAGAGTGTGCAGGAACAACTCTATCATCATGGTCGCCAGTAGTAATCAAAGTGGCTGGATAAGCAGTATTCTCTTCTACATTATGGATAGGAGAATAGCCTTTGAGATATTCAAACATTTCTTTGGAATCTTCCGCTGTTCCATAGTCGTAAGCCCAACCAGCACCTGACGTAAATGTATGATACCGCAGCATATCTAAAACGCCCACTGCCGGTAATGCAACTTTCATTAAATCCGGACGCTGTGTCATTGTTGCTCCAACGAGTAGCCCTCCATTGGAACCGCCTCTGATGGCTAATTTTTCAGGGTTTGTATACTTTTCAGCAATTAAATATTCTGCTGCAGCGATAAAATCATCGAAAACATTTTGTTTGTTCAATTTTGTTCCGGCTTTATGCCAAGCTTTTCCGTATTCTCCTCCTCCCCTTAGATTGGGAACCGCGTAGATGCCCCCTTGTTCCATCCATACGGCATTGGCGACACTGAAACGAGGAGTTAAACTGATATTAAAGCCTCCATAACCATACAAAATAGTTGGGTTTTCTCCATTTCTTTCTGTCCCCTTTTTGTACGTGATAATCATGGGGATTTGCGTACCGTCTTTGGAAGTGTAAAAAACTTGTTCAGAGACATAGGCAGAAGAATCAAATCCAATCTCTGGCTTCCAGAAGAGCTCATATTTTCCCGATTCGATATCGAGCTTATAGCTAGAGGATGGAGTGTGGTAATTGGAGAAACGGAAGTACAAGTGTTCATCGTCCTCTTTTCCACCAAAACCAGAAGCCGATCCTACGCCGGGCAATTCTATTTCTCGAATTGTATTTCCTTGTAAATCCAACTGATAGACCTTGGTCGTTGCATCTTCCATGTATTGACCATACAAAAAGCCTCCTGCCTGACCAACACTCAACACTTGTTCTTTTTCAGGAATAATATCTTCCCAAAATTCCAGTTGAGGCTGAGCCGCAGTAAAACGTACCAATTTCTGATTGGGAGCATCGCGGTTGGTCTGAAAGTAAAACTGGTTGTCTTTGCTGTAGACCAAATAATTATCGGTTTCATAGTCTGCTGTGATCACTACCCAATCGGCTGAAGGGTTTTGGAGGTCTTTCATCAGTAGTTTTTCTCCAGAGGTCGATTTTGCCGCCGACACAAAGAGATATTTTCCATCTTTGGTGACGTTACCGGATACATAGCGATGTTTTTCGGCGGCTGTACCTCCATAGACGAGCTGATCGTCTTGTTGGGAAGTCCCAAGTCTATGGTAATACAGCTTGTGCTGGTCTGTCTTAGCGGAAAGTTCACTCCCTTCGGGCTTATCGTAGGAGGAATAGTAAAATCCTTCATTGGTCTTCCATGACATACCACTAAATTTGATATTGCGAAGGGTATCTTCTATTTGCTCTTTACTTTGAGCGTCTATCACGATGACCTTCCGCCAGTCGCTCCCTCCTTCAGAAATACTGTAAGCCAACAAGGAACCATCCTCAGTAAAACTGAGACCCGCAAGGGAAATTGTTCCATCAGCAGAAAATGTATTGGGGTCTAAGAATACTTCAGGTGCCTGATCGCCACGTTGTCGATAGAGCACATAATGATTTTGCAGTCCATCGTTTTTATAGAAGTAGGTATAATCTCCCTCTTTAAAAGGAGTTCCCATTTTTTCGTAATTCCACAATTCTTGCAAACGCTTTTTCAGATCGGGACGGAAGGGAATGTTGTCTAGGTATCCGAAAGTAGTTTTATTTTGTTCCTCTACCCAAGCCTCGGTTTCAGCTGAACGGTCGTCTTCCAACCACCGATAAGGATCGGCTACTGGAGTGTTAAAGAGTGTATCCACAACTGTTCCTTTACGGGTGTCTGGATAGTTAAGAGAAGATTGAACATTTTGTTGGCAAGACGTCAACAAAATCCCCAAAAGAGCAAGAGGTACAAAATATTTCATTTGGTATTAGCACTAAAATTAATAGGCTAAATGTAATTTATTCCGCTCGAAAATGTAAACATTCCTTTAGAAATGCGAGACTTACATATGTATTCGAAATCCAACCTGAGAAATAAAGCCGTTGGAATAGACAGGATTAGCCTCTAATCTGTCTGCTCGAGCCACTGCACCTCCAGCGCCGAACTCCAGGAAGAGTGTTAGGTCGTTAGTGGTCACCCAATCGATTCCCAAGAGCCCATAGCCCCCAAATTCGGAATCATCGGAAGAAAACTTATCGTCTGGGAGGATGATTAGTCCACCGATTTCAGCCGTTACATAAAGCTTATTTTCCAAGACAGAACGGCGCCCTTTGAGTCCAAGTTGCCAAGTGCTGTAGCTGGTCCAGGTAATTTCATTACCGTGTAAATGTTCCAACCATTGCATTTGATAGCCTAATTTGACGGCCATTTTTTTATCCAAAAAATAAGGGGAGGTCATATCGACCCCAAGGCCGAAGTCGTCCTGAATTTGAAGAGCCTTAAGGCCGATCGTCAAGGGATTGTCATTTTCTTGCGCTGAGACATTCAACGAAAAGAAACTAATTGTCACAAAAGATAAGGTTGCTAGTAGGTTTTTTGAATTGATCATCATAACAGTAAGATTTGGTTCTTTAAATGTACGTGAAATTCAGTCAGAAAGGAGTCTAAAAGTGTTAAAAATCAAGCAACTGGTGTTAGGTTATAATTCCTAAACTATATACGCGAATACTCTAAAGATTTTAATGTAAAAAAACTAAAAAAGCATAATTCTGAAGTCGATCTTATTGGGCTTGCTCTTTGAGAATAGCCGCATTGATACGTTTCACTACGGCGGGTCCCTCATAAACAAAACCGGTATAGAGCTGAATCAGATCGGCACCTGCCGCGAGTTTGTCGAGGGCATCTTGGGGGCTATGAATCCCCCCCACCCCGATGATTGGGAAGGCCTTTTGACTTTTTTCAGCCAAAAAACGAATCACTTCTGTACTACGAGATCTTAGCGGCTGACCACTTAAACCGCCTACTTCTTTTTTGTATGTCGATCGAAGTCCGGTTCTGTCGAGGGTAGTATTGGTGGCAATTACACCATCGATACCGACTGTCTGGACGATATCAATAATGTCCAATAATTGTTCGTTACTAAGATCGGGAGCTATTTTTAAAAGGATTGGCTTCGGAGATGCTTGCTGAAGATTACGATCCTTTAAAGTTTGCAGAAGAGCTGTTAATGGCTCTTTTTCCTGAAGCGCTCTAAGGTTGGGAGTATTTGGAGAACTGACATTGACCACAAAATAATCGACATAGGGAAAGAGTGCGTCAAAACAAATTAGATAATCCTCGACAGCATTCTCATTCGGAGTGACTTTATTTTTCCCAATATTCCCCCCGATGAGTATTCCCGGATTTGCCTTTAGGCGCTCTACAGCTGCCACCACACCACCGTTGTTAAAGCCCATACGATTAATCAGGCCCTGATCTTCAACGAGTCGGAAAAGTCGCTTTTTAGGGTTACCGGGCTGTGCTTTTGGCGTGAGTGTACCGATCTCTACAAACCCAAAACCGAAGTTGGCCAATTCTCGATATAGCTTCGCGTCCTTATCAAAGCCAGCGGCCAATCCGACAGGGTTCGGAAATTTAAGTCCAAAAAGCTCCCGTTCTAGTCGCGGGTCGTTTAACTGATAGAGCGATCGAATGATAGCAGCTACACCAGGAAATTTATGCCCCAAACGAATCGCTTTAAATACTGCATAGTGAACCCACTCGGGGTCGCATAAGAAAAGTAGAGGTTTAATCAGTCGATACATAGTCACCCAAAAAAACATCCCGCCGGAGCGGGATGTCATAAATATTTATTTTTTTGATGGCGGTGGATTGAGTTTTGCACTCATCTCTAAAGAAATAGCTGATCGTTCCACTTTGAGTTTCCCCGCAAGAGTTTCGATCACACACGTATTGTCTTTGTCGTTGACTTCGGCAATCTTAGCGTGTATTCCACTTTTAGTAATAACACGATCTCCTTTTTTGAGATCGCTCATAAACTGTTTTTCTTTTTTCTGTCTTCGCTGTTGTGGAAGGATGATGAAAAAGAAAAACACCACCAACATTAATAAAAGAAAGGGCAATTGCCCTGAGAATCCATCCATGGAATTAGTTCGCTTGTTGACGTGCTTTAGCAGCGGCGTCGCGTTGTTGTTGTTTTACAGGATCTGGACTTACCATAGCCTTGATACGAAGTGTTTCACGACCTAACTGTGTATTAGCAGAAATCGTAACTGTCTTCTGCTGAAGGTTAGGTTTGTTGTTCGAGTCGAAGCTCACAACAATCTCTCCTGTTTGTCCTGGAGCAATTGGTGTGTTTTTTGGATAGTCTGGCACTGTACATCCACAGCTACCACGAGCATCTACAATAATCAGGTCGGTTTGTCCTGTGTTTGTAAAGGCGAAAGTAGTCGTTACCTTTTCTCCTTCATTAATAGTTCCGAAATCGTGTGATACACGGTCGAATTTCATCACAGGAAATTCAGATGGTGCAGCAGCTTCAGGAGCAGCAGATTCAGTTGTCGTTTCTTGCTTCACTTTTTTGGAAGCACTGTCATTACATGCAGTTAAGCTCAGCGCAAAAACAGCAGCTACAGCAATAAAAATTTTTTTCATGTTAATTCAAAGTTTCCTCAAAAATAAAAAATATATCCGTTAGCGCAAACCCCGGCCAGATTTTAGCAAACGGTTATTTTCTTTAAATTCCTTCACCAGCTTGTCTAGCAGGCCGTTAATGAATTGATTACTCTTAGGGGTGGAATAATCTTTTGCGATTTCAAGATACTCATTGAGTGTGACCCTTGGGGGAATTTCTTCAAAATACAGCAGCTCTGCTAAAGCCATTTTTATGAGGATTGCATCGAGTTGAGCGATACGATCGGCATCCCAGTTAGGAGTTTTGTTTTCAAACTCTTTTTGGAGGAGATCATTTTGGGTAAATGTCTTTTCCAATAATGCTACACCAAAGACAATTTCTTCACTCCTATTTGAAAATTCTGGGAATTGAAATGAAGCAGGGTCATTTAGTCGAATCGCTTTTAATTGACGGAGCATATGGGTGTTCACCAAAGGAAGGTCATCTGCCCAAGTCAACTGTAAATCTTCATAGTGTTCTGCCAGCCTATCGGAAGTAGCTACAAAATGCTTAAAGTAGTGCAGTAAGAATTGATGTTGTTCCTCTTTGTTGGGGCTTTCCAGAGCAGTGTAGGTCTGAAAGGCATCGCTTTTCTCCCAAGATTGGTAGATTTTTTTAACGTATTCGAATTCGAGATCCCAATGCTTTAATCGGCGACTCATTCCTTTTTTACTCCCAATCGGGTGTTCCATCAAGAAGATAAAATAATCGTTCGAAAGTATGGCTTGGAGCTCTGCTTCAGCCTTTAGATCTGGGACCCTTAGTTTTTGAAGTGCTTGTTGTTTTGCCTCTGCCTCCCGATAGGTCGCACGGATAAAATCGAAGCTTAGCAAAAATAGCTCTTGCGAGTTTTGGATACTCTTTTGGAAAAACTGCACCTCATCCTGTAAATCTCTTTCCGAGTCGTTCAGCAAAGCATAGATGGACTGTGCAGCTTTTATTCGAACATGTCGACGAGTGATCATAGAACTTATTTGCGCCAAAAATACAGCTTTAATTGGCATACTCGGGAATTATTTTAAAGGGAAATTCACATTTAATAAATGTGCTACTCCCCCTGATTTTGGTTACATTTGGGACGCCTAAATGAGCAGATGAATTCCCTTAAAGCACTCAATAAATATCTCTACAAATACCGCCTGAAATTATTCTTGGGTTTTGTGATAACGATTGTATCTCGGATATTTTCGCTGTTTGCTCCGCGTCTGATCGGGAATTCCCTTACCACTGTAGAACGATATTTAAACAATGTAGATGCTGACCTTGGGGAGATTAAAGAAATATTACTGATGAACATATTAGTAATACTGGCCGCCTCCATCATATCAGGATTTTTCACTTTTCTAATGCGGCAAACCATCATCAATGTCTCGAGATATATAGAGTTCGATTTAAAAAACGACATCTTTGCTCACTACCAGCTTTTGGGTCAAAAATTCTACAAAAACAATCGGACCGGAGATTTGATGAATCGAATTTCAGAAGATGTGGGGAAAGTTCGTATGTATGTAGGTCCCGCCATTATGTATAGCACTAACACGCTTGCATTGTTCATTATTGTAATCAGCTACATGGTCAGTATTGCACCAGAACTGACCTTTTACACTGTACTCCCCCTCCCATTTCTGTCGTATATCATTTATAAACTCAGTAAGATCATTAACCAAAAAAGTACTGCTGTACAGCAGTTTTTGTCTGGTCTTTCATCTTTTACACAAGAGCGTTTTAGCGGAATTGCTATCATTAAGACGTATGGTCTGGAACAAGAATCTTCCCGAAGTTTTGGGGATTTAGCGCAGACAGGCTACGACAAAAATATGGACTTAGCTAAGCTACAGGCTTGGTTTTTCCCGCTGATGATACTGCTGATTGGTTTGAGTAATTTATTGGTCATTTTTATCGGAGGAAAACAGTATATGGATGGGCAAATTGAAATCGGTGTTTTGGCGGAGTTCATCATCTACATTAATATGCTTACCTGGCCTGTGGCCGTTGTTGGATGGGTCAGTTCCATTGTACAACAAGCGGCAGCTTCCCAACAACGTATCAACGATTTCTTAGAGGAAAAGCCCGAGATAATCGGGGGAGAAAAAAAGGCCCTCCAAAAAGATTTTGCATTAGAATTTAAAGATGTATGCCTGAGCTATCCAGAAACGAGCATCCAAGCACTCAAACATGTCAGCTTCAGAGTGGAAGAAGGACAAACATTGGGAATCATTGGTAGTATTGGAAGCGGAAAAAGTACTCTTTTAGATCTGATCACTCGAATCTATAATCCACAAGAGGGAACGGTTTTTATTGGTGGAGTTCCTATCCAAGAATTCGACTTGCAAGAACTGAGAAAAATGATAGCCACTGTTCCACAAAATCCATTTTTGTTTTCTGAAACGATTCGCCAAAACATACTATTCGGAAAGCCAGATGCTACCCCAGAAGAGGTTCAAGCGGCTGCAAAAGCGGCGGCTGTTCATGATAATATTATCGATTTTAAAGAGGGATATGACACTTTGTTGGGCGAAAGAGGAGTTACCTTATCCGGGGGACAAATCCAACGAATTTCTATTGCACGTGCCCTGATTAAAGATGCGCCGATTTTATTATTCGACGACTGCCTGTCGGCTGTAGATACAGATACTGAAGAATTGATTTTAAGTCACTTAAAACAATTGAGCCAGCATAAAACAAGCTGTATTGTGAGTCATAGGATCTCTTCTGTTATCGATGCCGACCTAATACTAGTACTGGAAGAAGGGAGAATTATCCAAGCTGGAGATCATAAAAGTCTGAAAGAAAAAGAAGGCTACTATCGAGAACTTTACCGCAAACAACAAGGGAACTCTCTTTAAACATATACTTTTGTTGAACTTTTTTTAGTAGATTTGTTTAATAACAAAGGAACCAATTAAACAAACTTATGTACCACGAAGAGGGGGGTGCCGAAGAAATATTTTCCAAAGTACTACGCGCAGGCCGTAGAACTTATTTCTTTGATGTGCGCGAGACAAAAGCTAGTGACTATTATCTGACCATTACAGAAAGTAAGAAGTTTACCAACGAGGATGGTAGCTATTACTACAAAAAGCACAAGCTCTATCTGTATAAAGAAGACTTTAAGGATTTTAAAGATTTGCTGGAAGAAACGATGAACTATATTGTCAAAGAGCGGGGAACTGAAGTAATTAGCGAAAAGCATCAGAAGGAATATAACCCCAACCAAGACAGAGTAGAAAGTTCAACTGAAGAGTCCTCAAATTTTTCGGACTTGAACTTTGAAGACATCTAATTCTCGAATTGTTTCTGTATCTTAGGTGAGTAAATCGCTCACATGAAAACGCTTTTCTCCACACTCTTGGGGATCTATTGTTTTTTTGGTTTTGCCCAAAATTATTATCTAGACTCCAATCACCCCTATAACTCCTCGATTACAACTCCTGCAGAATTTTTCGGCTTTGAAATTGGAGAATGGCATCTGAGTCACGACCAAATTAGCGCCTACGTTCAACAACTCGCCCGTGAGTCTGATCGAATAAAAATTCAAAAAAGAGGAAAAACCTTTGAAGGACGACAGTTATGGTTACTCATCTATAGCAGTC
The DNA here is from genome assembly GCA_049889695.1 of Flavobacteriaceae bacterium. Classification (GTDB taxonomy): domain Bacteria; phylum Bacteroidota; class Bacteroidia; order Flavobacteriales; family Flavobacteriaceae; genus WTJH01. Next base: position 12,478 of record JBMHCX010000004.1, read on the forward strand.
CTGACAATATTGATCGCCTCGAAACACTACGCCAAAAACATATTGCGCTATCGGAATCCTCTGCAACCATCACAGACTTTTCAGATCATCCACTCGTAGTATACCAAGGGTTTTCGATTCATGGAAATGAAGCCAGTGGAACCAATGCTGCTGTTTTGTGGGCCTATCATCTGGCTGCTAGCCAAGCAGAGTCTACGCAAGCACAATTAGAGCAGACCATAGTCCTGTTAGACCCTTGTTTTAATCCGGATGGTGTTCAACGGTTTTCGAGCTGGGTGAATAGTCATCGGAATACCAATCTTAACCCAGATAATAACGATCGAGAATATAGCGAAGCATGGCCAAGAGGAAGAACTAATCATTATTGGTTCGACTTGAACAGAGATTGGCTACCCGCTCAATTACCGGAGTCACAGGCACGCATTAAAACTTATACGGAGTGGTTGCCCAACGTGCTCACCGATCATCATGAAATGAGCACCAATGCCACTTTTTTCTTCCAACCAGGAATCCCTTCGCGGGTAAATCCGCTGACCCCTGCCAAGAATCAAGAGCTTACAGCGCAACTGGGTAACTATCATGCAGCAGCATTGAATAAAATCGGTTCTTTGTATTACTCCCAGGAGAGTTATGATGATTTTTATTATGGAAAAGGATCGACCTACCCGGATGTTAACGGAGGTATCGGAATTTTATTCGAGCAAGCCAGTTCCCGTGGCCACCTGCAAAACAGCGTCAATGGCGAACTCAGTTTTCCTTTTACAATACGCAATCAGCTAAAAACAGCCTTTTCTACTCTAGAGGGGGCTCATGAAATTCGAAACGAACTACTGCAATACTATCAAGATTTTTATACTCAAGCACGTGCCTTAGGTAATAAATACAGTAAGGATACTTATGTATTCGGGTCTAGCAAAGATCATCTGCGAGCGACCTATCTGGCTAAAACACTTCAGCGGCATGGTATAGAGGTCTATCCCCCCAAAAATGGCTGGAAATCCGAGCAATCCGAGCTGGATGGGAGCAATAGTTTTGTCGTTCCCATGCAACAGAAAAAAATCAAGTTGATTCAAGCCATGTTTAATCGACAAACCTCATTTAAGGATAGCTTGTTTTACGATATTTCGGCCTGGAGCTTTCCTCTAGCTTTTAATGTACAGTTGGAAAAGGTTCCTATGAAAGACGTATTAGAAGAAGGTAGATCTTCGTCCATAAACCCGCCCGAAGGATTTGTCTCAGAAACCTCCAATTATGGATATCTGATACAAAATCAGAGTTATCTACTTCCAAGGGCCTGGGGAGCTTTGCAACGAAAAGATTTGCGCGCAAAGATCAGCCTTAAACCATTCTCACATGAAGGTCAACAATACAGCTATGGAACTACTTTTATTCCCGTTCAGCAACAATCGCTCCCGCCAGAGGAATTATTCACGTTCCTCCAAGAACTTGCGGCCGAGAACGGTCTAATGATATACGGTGTTAAAGGAGGTCTTACCCAAGGGATTGATCTTGGGTCGAACAATTTTAGACCCTTGGAAAAAGTAAAGATTGGACTTGTTGTCGGAGACGGTGTAAGGTCCTATGATGCGGGAGAAATCTGGCATTTATGGGACTATCGATGGGACAACCCGCCAACCAAATTAGATGCTAATCGCCTAAATTCTATCGCTTTAGACGACTATTCACACCTCATACTTCCCTCCTATTCTGGAACTGCTATAGCCCCGGAAAAAATTGCCTCCTATGTGAAGGGTGGAGGAACGCTTATTGCCTATCGAAACAGTATCCGTTGGTTAAAAAAACATGAATTGATTTCTCCGAAAATCATATCCCCTCAAGAGAGAAACAGTCCTGCGAGCTTTGAAGAACGACAAAATTACTTTGGTGCTCAACGGATCGGAGGAGCCATTTTTGAAACTATACTGGACAGAAGCCATCCGATCAATTTTGGGCAGTCGAACAACACCCTACCCATGTTTAGGAATACCGGAATATTTATAGAAGCTTCGAAAGATCGATTTAACAACCCCATTCAATACACCCAAAAGCCTCTGCTGAGCGGCTATATTTCAGAGGAGAATCTGGAGCTCTTAAAAGGAAGTGTCCCCTTCCAAATTTCTCGTTTAGGCAAAGGAAAAATCTTGATTTTCACTGACAACACCCAGTTTAGAGCCTTTTGGTATGGCACCAACCGACTATTGGCAAATGCTGTCTATCTATCTTCAATGATGTAAATCCCTACCCACTATGGCTAGAACTCCCTCTAATATGCTCCCATTGGAGACCAAAGCTCCCTCATTTAAACTGCCCAATACCTTAGACAACAAAGCGTATGGCTGGGAAGATATTTCGGGAAGTAGTGGAACATTAATCGTCTTTATTTGCAATCACTGTCCTTTTGTTATTCACCTGATCGAACCGCTCGTTCAACTGGCAAATCAATATCAGAAAAAAGGAATTGGGGTGGCATTTATTTCGAGTAATGATGTTGAAAACTACCCACAAGACGGCCCTGAACAGATGAAAATTTTTGGTGCAAAATACGGTATGCAATTCCCGTATCTATACGATGAACATCAACAGACTGCTTCGGACTACAAAGCGGCCTGTACGCCAGACTTTTATCTGTTTAATGAGCACCATAGCTTGGTTTACAGAGGACAGTTCGATGACTCTCGCCCCGGAAACCACGTCCCCGTTACAGGAGCATCTTTACAAGAGGCCCTGGATCGGCTACTGCAAGGCCAAGCACTTCCAGAAGCGCAAAAACCAAGCTTAGGCTGCAATATAAAATGGAAGGCCGAAAATCGGCCAGCTGGGCATTATTAAGCGAAATCTACCAGTTCCACTTCGAAAATTAGGGTTGCATCTGGTGGAATAACTCCTCCGGCCCCTTGACTCCCGTAAGCTAATTGACTAGGAATGACCAATTTTGCTTGATCTCCTTTTCCCAATAGACCAATTCCTTCATCCCAACCGGGGATTACTTGCCCCATTCCAAGAGCAAAATCTATAGGGGTCCCTCGTTGATAGGAAGAATCGAAAACAGTTCCATCTGTGAGCATACCTCGGTAGTGTACGGAAACTTTACTTCCTTTTGCGGGTTTTTGTCCTCCTTTTGATTGATTGATCTGGTAGAAGAGTCCTGAAGCTGTTTGCTCCATTCCTTCAGTAAGTTCTTTTAAGGCTTTGGCTTGCGCTTCGCGTTGCTCTGCCTCGCGCTTTTCTTTATCTGCTAGAAATTGTTGAAATACTTGAGGAGCATCAAAAGCCTCAGCAGGTGCGCCGACTCTTTCGATGGTCACTGTCTCTATCTGATCGTCTTGTGCAACAGCGTCTACCACCTCTTGACCACTCACAACGGCACCAAAAACTGTGTGCTTACCATCTAACCAAGGAGTAGCTCCATGGGTGATAAAAAACTGACTTCCATTTGTCCCCGGTCCAGCATTGGCCATGGATAAAATGCCGGGTTTATCGTGTTTTAACGCAGCGTGTATTTCATCGTCGAACTGGTATCCAGGTCCGCCGACTCCAGAGCCTTGAGGACAGCCTCCCTGAATCATGAAATCAGCAATTACACGATGAAATTTTAATCCATTGTAATAGGGTTCACCTGCCGCTTTAACTTCATTAGCAATTGTTCCTTCGGCCAGGCCGACGAAATTAGCAACGGTTCCGGGAGTTTTGTCGTAATGTAACTGAAGGCTTATTGTTCCTTTAGTCGTTTGTAAATGGGCGTATAGTCCTGCTTCCATGCGATTATTTTGGCGCGAAGATAAGATAAATCCTCGCAACAGGTCAATTCGCTATTTCACTCAGAAATTTAAGGCGATATAATCGGATTTCTTCCTCTTCGTAGGTGCCGTCAAATTCTTCTATGGCATCGGTGATCTCGTCTGATTCGGCGTCCATGAAATACTCGTGTAATTCCTCTTGGTCATCGTCGTCTAGGATCTCCTGAATCCAATAGTCGATATCTAACTTAGTTCCCGAAATAACAATAGTCTCCATTTCCTTTAACAACTGCTCCATATTCATGCCTTTGGCAGCAGCCATATCGTCTAAAGGAAGTTTTCGGTCCACACTTTGGATCAGAAAAAGTTTGATGGCTGAGTTTGTCCCCGTCGACCGAACCACCAAATCTTGCGCCCGTTCGATGGAATTCTCTTCCACATACTTTTGGATAATCTCCACAAAGCTAGCACCATATTTAATGGCTTTGCCTTCCCCTACTCCATTGATCTGCTTTAATTCATCCATGGATGTGGGGTATTTTAAAGACATGTCCTCCAAAGAGAAATCTTGAAAAACGACATAAGGAGGTACAGCGTGTCGATCGGCTACTTTTTTGGTTTCAGCTTGAAGCAATTTCAACAGCTGCTCGTCCGAAGCAGTTGTTTTTTGAACATTGCTCGGCTTTAAAGTTGCTTCAAAATCATGATCTTTTGCCATCAAGAAAGAATGAGGCATTGCGCAAAATTCTCGTCCTTTATCGGTTAGCTGAAGAATCCCGTAGGTCTCTATGTTCTTGTAGAGGTAATTATGAATAAGCGCATGCCTGATCAGTGCTCGCCAAAATTTTTCGTCCTTCGACTTTCCTTCACCAAAGAAGGATTTTTCATGGGTACGATGTGAAGAAATAAGCGCGTTTGATTTTCCCACTAAAGTGAGTACCATTTCTTTGGCTTTGTACTTCTGATTCGTTTTTTCGACCATCTGCAGCAACAATTGTAATTCTTGTTGAACTTCAATCTGTTCTTTGGGAAAGCGAACATTATCGTCCATATCCCCACCAAGGTCTTTTGTATGGTCGAAGGCCTCTCCGAAATAATGTAAAATGAATTTTCGACGCGATATTGTTGTTTCGGCGTAGGAAACCATTTCCTGTAACAAAGCCATCCCTATTTCCTGTTCAGCGATTGGCTTACCGGACATAAATTTTTCCAATTTTTCGATATCCTTGTAGGAATAGAAAGCTAAACAATGTCCTTCCCCATCGTCTCGACCAGCCCGGCCCGTCTCCTGATAATAACTTTCGATACTCTTGGGAATGTCATGGTGAATAACGAAGCGAACATTGGGTTTATCGATACCCATCCCAAAAGCGATAGTCGCGACAATTACGTCGCAATCTTCCTTGAGGAATTTGTCCTGGTGACTCACTCTGGATTTGGAGTCCAAGCCCGCATGATAGGGCAATGCATTGACTCCATTAACTTGTAAAATTTGTGCCAATTCCTCAACACGTTTACGGGAGAGGCAATAAACAATGCCCGATTTCCCAGGTCTTTCACGTATAAAACGAATAATGTCTGAATCTACATTTTCAGTTTTCTGACGCACTTCATAATACAGATTTGGCCGGTTAAAAGAAGCTTTAAACACCTTGGCATCTGTAATCTGCAAATTTTTAAGAATGTCTTCTTGTACTTTGGGAGTCGCCGTTGCCGTGAGCGCAATAATTGGGATCGAATTGTCGATTTGGGATAGGATCTTGCGTAAGTTTCTGTATTCTGGGCGGAAATCGTGCCCCCATTCAGAGATACAGTGCGCCTCATCGATCGCTAGAAAAGAAACTTTAACGGACTTAAAAAACTCGATAGTCTCTTCCTTTACAAGAGATTCTGGGGCGACATATACCAATTTGGTTCGTCCCTGACGTATATCGTCTTTGACTTGTTTTGTGGCGGTTTTGTTAAGGGAGGAATTAAGCACATGGGCGATGCCATCGGAAGTTGAGATTCCTCTTAAAAAATCGACTTGATTTTTCATCAAGGCAATTAAAGGGGATACAACGATGGCCGTTCCTTCTTTAATCAGTGCTGGAAGCTGATAGCAGAGGGACTTTCCTCCGCCGGTAGGCATGATTACAAAGGTGTTTTCCCCCGACATTAAATGTTCCACAACGGGCTGTTGTAAACCCTTGAATTCATCGAAACCAAAAAATTGCTTTAAAGCCCCTTTAAGTTCCCCCTCAACCATCAAATAAAGTGTTGTTAAATTAGCTAACTTTGTAACTTACAAGATAACACTTTCTTTAAAAATTTTAAACAAAAGTTTGAAATTAAAAGCCGACATACGAAAAAACGTTCAGCAAATCTTGCTTCAAAAAGCTACCGCTTTAAAAATGCTAGCCCAGGGTAATGAAGACCAATTCACTACTCTAGTGAAGGAGTCCTGCCCAATTAGCTTAGCCCCCACGTCAACAAGCAATCTACCATTCGAATTCCGTTTACAGGAGAAGAAATATTGCTTTAAACAAGAGACCAATCGATGGTAAACCCGACAGACAATATGTCTTTTTTAGAACATCTGGAAGAGCTGCGTTGGCACCTGATCCGCGCCACAATGGCCATTGTCCTGATGGGAGGTGTCGCCTTCTTTTTTAAGGATTTTATTTTTGATGTTTTGTTATTCGGTCCCAAACGGAAAGATTTTTTGACCTATCGCCTGTTTTGTTCTTTGGCAGAATCGATCGGTGGGACGACAGATTTTTGCTCCAAAGACCTCCCTTTTCGAGTACAATCGAGAACTGTTGCTGGGCAGTTTTCCGCGCATTTGTGGACCTCTGTTTTGGCTGGTTTTATCGTGGCTTTCCCTTATGTATTGTTAGAGTTCTGGCGGTTTATCAAACCCGGCCTATTAAAGCAAGAGAGACGTACAGCGCGCGGTTTTATATTTTTCGCCTCCCTCCTCTTCTTTTTAGGGGTACTGTTTGGGTATTATATCGTTACACCCCTTTCTATAAATTTTTTGGGAACCTACTCGGTGAGTAATGAAATTTTTAATGACTTCGACCTGAGTAGCTACATCGGCTTGGTGCGCGCCTCAGTTTTGGCCTCTGGGCTAATATTTGAACTCCCTATCCTGATTTATTTTTTAGCTCAAGTAGGACTGGTCAGTCCAGAATTCCTTCGGAAGAATAGAAAAATTGCATTGGTCCTGGTCCTGAGTTTATCGGCCATCATTACCCCTCCGGATATTGCTAGTCAAATTATCGTGAGTATCCCTATTCTTATTTTATACGAAGTAAGTATCTTCATTGCCCGATATATCGAACGAAAACAACAAAAACGATGATCTTAAGAGCAGAATCGATCCAAAAATCATACAAAGGACGGAGTGTTGTAAAGGGCATTTCTTTGGAAGTTGAGCAAGGGCAAATCGTTGGGTTATTGGGACCAAATGGAGCCGGGAAAACGACTTCTTTCTACATGATTGTTGGACTGATTAAGCCCAACGGCGGGACTATTTACCTCGACCAAGAGAACATCACTCAATTCCCCATGTATCGCCGAGCTCAAAAAGGAATCGGATATCTAGCACAAGAAGCCTCCGTTTTCAGAAAGTTAAGCGTAGAAGATAATATTAAAAGTGTTTTGCAACTGACCGAACTGTCTAAAAAAGAACAGCAAGAAAAAACTGAGGCTTTACTAGAGGAGTTCGGACTTACGCATATCCGAAAGAACAGAGGAGATCTGCTTTCAGGAGGCGAACGAAGACGAACAGAGATCGCTCGAGCATTAGCTACTGACCCTAAATTCGTTTTACTAGACGAACCTTTTGCAGGAGTAGACCCTGTTGCGGTAGAGGACATTCAAAGAATTGTCGCTCATTTAAAAAATAAAAACATCGGTATTTTAATTACCGACCACAACGTTCAAGAAACCTTAGCCATTACCGATAAAACATATTTGATGTTCGAAGGGAGTATCCTCAAAGCAGGACTACCGGAAGAGTTGGCAGCAGATGAGATGGTTCGAAAGGTATACCTAGGGAAAAACTTTGAACTTCGACAAAAAAAATTAGATTTCCATTCATGAAGGAAGTAATCGACATTCGGGCGTGCAGGGCTGAAGACCTTCAGACTCTAGCAGGTATGATGGAAGAAGCTTTTGGGAGCAGTGCTTCACAACCGCTGAATCCTTTGTATTTAGAAGACCCAAATATTATGTGTCACGTCCTTGAAATGGATGGTGTCATCGTAGCTACTGCCAGCCTCCACATTCTTCAGAAACTGAATCGAAAAATGGGGCAAATCGAAGACGTGGTGGTGTCTGCTGACAAAAGAGGGCTTGGCCTTGGAAAAAAAATAGTGGAATTTCTAATAGAGCTTTCCAGATCGGAAGGCTGCTATAAGACGATCCTTAACGCGACAGACGACAATGTTCCTTTTTATGCAAAAATGAACTTTCGTGTAGAGCAAAATCAACTTGTAATACGGCATTAAACTTATGTGTGGAATCGTTGCATATATCGGAAAAGAACATCCAGAAAAATTAATCATCGAAGGGCTTCAACGACTGGAATACCGGGGCTATGACAGTGCTGGAATAATGCTCGCCAACCAAGAGAGTTATGACATTACAAAGGTGGCAGGTAAAGTAGAGACCCTAAAAAATACCCTAGCCGAAAAAACGACGACCAAAACGCATATTGGTATGGGGCATACCCGCTGGGCCACTCATGGGAAGCCCACTGAAATGAATGCGCATCCGCATGTGTCCCAGAATGGAGATTTAGTCTTGGTCCACAATGGTATCATTGAAAACTACAGTAGTCTTCGGGAAGAGTTGTCTAACCGAGGCTATACCTTCCAATCAGAGACCGATTCGGAAGTCTTGTTAAACCTGATTGAGGACGTTCAAAATAGAGAGGGTCTAAAATTGGGAAAAGCCGTACAAGTAGCTCTGCAGCAAGTGATTGGTGCCTATGGGCTTGTTGTTTACGACCGTAAAAAACCCAATGAATTAGTAGTCGCTCGCTTAGGAAGCCCCTTGGCCATTGGAATAGCAGAGGAAGCCTATTTTGTCGGTTCAGATGCAACTCCATTTTTAGAACATACCCGAAAGGTAGTCTATCTTGAAGATTATGAAATGGCCATTTTAAGGACCCATCGCGACCTTCAGATCCGCAATATCCAAACTGATGTCCGAGTAGATGCATATGTCGAGGAATTAAAATGGAATCTAGAGAATATCCAAAAAGGCGGATATGAGCATTTTATGCTGAAAGAGATCTATGAGCAACCAGAGGCTATTCGCAATACGCTTAGAGGGAGACTTTTAACCAAAGAAGGTAAAATTCAAATCAGTGCCTTAAACCAACACAGAGACAAGTTCAGCAATGCTCGAAGAATCATCATTTTGGCGTGTGGAACCTCTTGGCATGCAGGGCTGGTAGGCGAATATTTGATCGAAAATTTTGCCCGAATACCGGTAGAAGTCGAATATGCCTCTGAGTTTAGGTATCGAGACCCCATCATCTACAAGGATGATATTGTTATTGGCGTATCCCAATCGGGAGAAACAGCCGATACGCTTGCAGCTTTAAAAATAGCACAAGAACAAGGTGCCTTTATTTTTGGAATTTGTAATGTCGTGGGAGCTTCCATTTCTCGCTTAGCAGATGCTGGAACATTTACCTATGCGGGGCCAGAGATAGGTGTTGCCTCTACTAAGGCATTTACCACGCAGATTACTGTTTTCACTCTACTCGCTCTTGAATTGGCCCGTATTAAAGGGCAACTTTCGGATGCTGAGCTGCGCAATTATCTTTTTGAGCTCGACAATATCCCTCAGGAAATCGAAGGTTTTTTAACGAATATTGAACATATCAAAACCATTGCAGAGGAATATCACAGTGCCGATAATTGTTTGTATTTGGGGAGAGGCTACAATTTCCCTGTCGCTTTAGAAGGCGCCCTTAAGTTGAAAGAAATTTCCTATATCCACGCAGAAGGATATCCGGCAGCAGAGATGAAGCACGGCCCAATTGCACTGATCGACGAAAATATGCCAGTCATCGTAATTGCCACCAGAAAAGGGCATTACGAAAAAATTGTGAGCAACATAGAAGAGATCAAATCCCGTAAAGGAAAAATCATTGCCATTGTCAGTGAAGGGGATCAAGCGGTGAAAGCCTTGGCCGATCACGTCATTGAAATTCCGCTTTCCTCGGAGTGTTTTACCCCAATTTTTTCGACCATCCCCTTACAATTTTTAGCCTACTATATTGCTATCCTTCGCGGGTGTAATGTAGATCAGCCAAGAAATTTGGCGAAGTCGGTCACTGTGGAATAACGTTGGAAGGTGGTTATTCTTACCCCCAAAGACTACAAGTAACATTCTCTATTTCAATTACTACCACTAAATTGTGGGAATCAAATTATTCTGAATACCAAGAGTATTTATTCAGACGTATCTGTGAGTATAAGGACAATAATCTTACCCCTATTGGGTATAGAAAGATATCTCAAATTTTCAATGAGGAGGGGTTAAAAACACCTCGTGGAAGTGTGTTTAAGAACACTCATGTTTACTCAATTTACAAGAAAGGTAAAATCAGAGAGGAACGTGTCAATAGAGATGATATCGTTGAGGTTTCCCAACCTATTATTGAAGTTCTGAACTGATACTCATTTCCATTTATTTCATTCGTTAGAGGGTGTTTTTTTACGTTTTCTGATTTCTTCCATATTTATTCTTGTAGGGAGTTCTTTTGATTGTTGGTTCAATGGAATGATAATCTACGTGAGGGGATATAACGAAGTTGACACCTTAAGGGTTATGTCCATAATAAAAATCCAAAAGGAATAACGAAAACCTATCGTTGAGATACGATGAACTTGAATGGTGGGAAACCAATGTAATCTACACAGAGGATTGGTTGAGAATGAGGGAATAGATTGAATACCTCATCGTTGTAATACTCCCTTGGAAGTATTATGATTTCACCTTGAGGGAAAACTATAAAATTCCCTTAAGGTGGATTATATCCTCTTTGGAAAAGAATAGTAGTTAAAATGTATAAAGAGTTTTTAAGTAATAGTAGAACATACTACGTAGATGAGTTCGGAAAGTATTCAAGAAGAAATACATCATCAAGTAGTGAAATAGAAAGAGAAGGATACTTCTTCTCAAATACAAAAGAAGTGGATGACGAGTATGTCAGATACTTATTAGAAAGGGAAAAGAACAATGATTAGAACAACAGAATTAAAAGGAAATCAGTTAAGAGATAGATTAAAGAAATTATCTCAACCCTTAACTGAAGTAGTAAGTCAAATACAACCTACCAAGTATCACGATAGGATGAGTCCTTCATCAAGGATACTTCAGACATTTCATAAACAAAATGAAAACCCCATAGAAGATATTGAGGACGAAGATGAGGACTTTAACGTTGAAGACTTCTTATCTGAAATAGAAGATGAGATAATGTTAGACGAGATTTTAGAGGAGATGGGATACTATGAGGACGAGGAGGAACAGATGGACGAGGTGAGTTTCAACTCTAAAGGATATAAGGAAGGTAGGAAGTTGGTTGATAAACTTCGTAGAGGTTTATTCAGAGAGTTAGATGACGAAGAATTGGACGAGTTTATGGACGTTCTATCCACCTCATTTGATATGATTAGACGATAAGAAAACATCTGAAAAGATTGGAAGATGAGTTCTAAATCGTTCAGAAATGATAGGAAAACTTCAGAAGTATATATTTATATATGATGTTTAAGAAGAAGAAAGAATACTATGTGAAAAAGGAGAAGTCCTCTCCTAAATGGATACAGAAGAGTGGTCAAAGTGTGGATGACATCATCTTTAGTGATGGGGTCAGAGAGATAGGTTTTGAAGAGTGGTTACAAGAAGAATACAAATAACACCTAAAGGAACTTAACTATGTCAGAAATCAGATATTCAGTAGATGAATTAAAAAACTT
>JBMHCX010000005.1:0-361877 GCA_049889695.1 Flavobacteriaceae bacterium
CACGAAATTTTTGAATAATAAGTTGATAATACTTGATTGTTGATTCAGGTCCGATTCCACCAATTAGTCCAACTTTAATCATATAGATTGTTTTTGTAAAGGTATTTTTTCTTTATCTGTTCTTTAAATTTTTGAAAAAAAACCACTAAATGGTACACATAGTGGTACACAGGAGATAATCAAAAAACAAAACCCCCTGAAAATCAATGACTAACAGGGGGTTTTTTGTGGTACCTCCAGGAATCGAACCAGGGACACAAGGATTTTCAGTCCTTTGCTCTACCAACTGAGCTAAGGTACCTCCGCTTTTGCTAAGCAGGTGCAAATATAAAATCATTTTTCGGTTCCTCCCAAATCCCCAGCGGTTTTTGTTAATTTAGCCATTCATGGAACTTTTAGCAGATTTTGGCAATAGTCTGATAAAACTGGCCCTCTACGAGGATGAGACCTGTGTACTTCAAGATCGTTTCGATCTGACGGCTAAGTGGGAAACTACTTGGAAACTATGGCAAAAAACCTATACCATTGAAAGAGGGATACTGTCGAATGTTGGTAAAGAATCTACGGAGCGTCTTTTGAGGCGATTCAATCACCCGGGAGTTCAACCAATAAAAGCCTTCCCGATTTTCCCAATGAAAATGTCCTACAAAACGCCAGAGACCTTAGGAGACGACCGCTTAGCTTTAGCTGCAGCAGCCCGAAAAAAATACCCGAATAGAAACGTATTGGTGGTAGATATGGGAAGCTGTATCACCTATGATTTCTGTTCGGCTGAAGGGATCTATTCCGGAGGGGCTATCAGTCCGGGTCTTGAAATGCGCTACAAGGCTTTGCATCATTTCACTGGGCGCTTACCAGCATTGGAATCACAGCTACCGACATCTTTCCAAGGCGATTCTACTGCTGCTTCCATTCACGCGGGAATTCATCATGGAATACGGGGGGAAATTGAATACCAATACCACGCTTATGCTCAAAAACATACTAATCTCTTGTTAATTTTAACGGGTGGGGATGCATCCATCTTGCCTAAAACTTTAAAAAACACCATATTTGCCCAGCCAAATTTTCTTTTTGAAGGTTTGCAATTCATCTTACAACTGAACAGGACTACATGACGTATTTTTTTCGTGTTCTTGCCCTACTATGCATTGCTCAATGGGGATATGCTCAATCTTCATCGGCATCGCCCTATTCCTATAATGGGATGGGGGACCTGAATTTCCGTGGAAATCAGTTCAACAGACATATGAGTGGATTAGAAGTATACAACGACTCCATCCATGTAAGTTTAAGTAATCCCACGAGTTATGCACGACTTAAGCGGACGACTTATTCGCTTGGGATTCACTACAAATCTACCAACTTAGAATCGGCAGATGAAACCCAAAATATCCCCAGCGGAACTATCGATTATTTAGGAATCGGAATCCCAGTTGGTCCCTTTGGTTTCGGTTTTGGGATTTTGCCGTACAGCTCGGTCGGGTATAGAGTTCAGGACATCATCGAAGCCGACAATGATGGCAATGTGGAGCGAGTGGACCGGTTTCAAGGGGAAGGTGGTATAAACAAGGCCTTTTTATCTATTGGTTTTCCACTCTTTAAATATTTTGCCCTAGGAGCGACCGTCAACTACGATTTTGGGAGAATTAGCCTAAGGAATTCTCAGTTTTTGGAGTCTGTAGACCTTGGTACTTTTTTAGATAAGAACGCCAGTGTTTCAGGACTTACCTACCAGTTGGCTGCCGATCTTAAGATCCCACTAGGGAAAAAAATATTCACCGAACTATACGCTAGCTACTACCCAGAGGCAACACTAATTTCCACCAACTCTGCAGTATACTATACCAGCTCCTTAAGTGGAAACAATTCTGGGGATTTCGAAGAAGTCGATCTTGCGGCTTCTGGGCAAGATAAAACTGATATACGCATGCCATCCCTTATGAAGTTTGGGGGAGGAATAGGGCAGGAGAAAAAGTGGTTCCTCGGTTTCCAATACGAACAAACAGCTTCCTCGAATTTCTCAAACCCCTTTATGCAGCTACCCAGCCTGAGCTATGAAGACGGCACCCGAATGATTATCGGTGGGTTTTATATCCCCCGTTATACTTCCCTAACAAGCTTTTGGAAGAGAGTGGTTTATCGGTTTGGGGTACGACAAGAAACAACTGGTCTAATAGCCCAAGGTGAAAGCGTAAACGACTTTGGCATGTCTTTTGGTCTAGGTATACCGTTAAACGGCTTTTCCAACGCTAATATTGGCCTAGAATTAGGCCAACGGGGCGATACCGATAACGGCCGTATCCTTGAAAATTACTGGGCTGTCCGGGTAGGATTTTCGCTCAACGATCTATGGTTTATAAAAAGAAAGTATAATTAAATTGCTACATGATGAAACATCTATTTACAGCACTTATATTCACTGCAACGATTGCCCAAGCATGGTCTCAAAACAAAGAAGAATGCTTGCAAAACCTTTCCATTTTTGCAGAATCTGCTAAAGTAAAAAACTACGATGCGGCTTACACTCCTTGGAAAGCCGTTCGCGATTCTTGTCCTGACCTAAACGTAGCTATCTATTCCTACGGGGAAAAGATTCTTAAGGACCGTTACAAAAAGGCAGAAGATGCCGATAAAGGAGCTATCGCAGATGATTTAATAAGTCTATACGACCAGTGGGTGCAGTATTTCCCTACGCGAAAAGGGAGGTCCAAAAAAGGAGATATTATCAGTAAAAAAGCCCAGGCCATGCTCGACTATAAAACAGCAGACCTCAAAGCCGTTTACGAGACCTTTGATGAGGCGCACGAAGTAGACTTTAAGAGCTTTACCAACCCTAAAATGCTCTACAACTACTTCAATACCCTCTACAAGCTTTACAAGTCTAACGCCGACGGAGTCACGACTGAATTACTTTTTGAGAAGTACGAGGAGATTTCAGAAAAATTCGAATTGGAGCAGACCAATCTGGCCAAGAGAATCGATAAAATCCTTAAAAAAGAAGAAGCAGGAGACGCTATCAGTTCAAGAGAACTGCGAAATAAAAAAGCGTTTCAGACAAATTCTCGAGCTTTTGGAGTGTTTGCCTCGAACTTAGACGCCATTATTTCGAAAGAAGCCACCTGCGAAAATTTAATTCCCCTCTACGAACGTAATTTCGAAGCGAACAAGGGCGATGCAGTATGGCTCAAGCGTGCTGCTAGTCGAATGGACAGTAAAGACTGTTCCGACGCACCTTTGTTTGTGACACTGGTAGAAGCCCTACATCAATTAGACCCATCCGCCGATTCGGCTTACTATCTAGGCTTGTTAAAAGACAAAAGCGGAGACGAAGCTGGTGCACTTCAGTATTACGAAGAATCGATTGCACTAGAAACGGATAATTACAAAAAAGCCAAAATCTTATTTAAGATTGCGACAAAATTTAAAAACAAAGGGCGTAAAAGTAAAGCCCGAAGCTATGCCCGTAAGGCCTTGTCTTTTCAGCCTTCTATGGGAAGAGCCTATTTGCTAATTGCCAACCTATATGCCTCAAGTGCTAACGATTGTGGACAGACCCAATTCGAGAAGCGTGCCATGTATTGGCTCGCAGCGTCTTTAGCTGAGCGTGCGGCTAAGGTAGACGCATCCATCAAGAAGGTAGCACTTAAAACCGCGAAAAGTTACACTGGACGGGCCCCTTCTAAAACCGATATTTTTACGGAAGGTAACGAAGGTCAAGTGATCAAGTTTAACTGCTGGGTGGGCGAATCTGTAACCGTTCCCAAATTATAAAAAAGATGAAAGCCGCCTCAACAATTTTTATGTGGGGGATTATTCCACTGCTGTTGTTGGGGTGTGCGGACAATTCACAAGCGCTTAAAGAGCTTGTTTCTATTCAAGATGTGCCTTTGGGTACGGCAGATAATATCCGTATGGTTTATACGGATTCTGCCAAGGTACAAGCCATTTTAAAGGCACCAAAGCATATCGACTACACCCATTTGGCTTTTCAATATTCTGAATTCCCAGAGGGTGTATTTGTCACTTTCTACGATGCTCAAAACAAAGAGAGCTTTCTAGAAGCAAACTATGGAATACTCTACAATGCTACTAAAATTATAGATTTGAGGGGAGCAGTAGAGCTTCGATCTTCCAACGGAGCTGTCCTGAAAACCGATCAGCTCTTTTGGGATTCTCAATCGGAATGGTTGTTTACCGAAAGGCCTTTCCAATATACTAGCCCAGAATACGATCTGAATGGAACCCGATTGGATGCCAACAAAGAATTTACTACTTTTAAAACAGGAAGCTTGGAGGGAACACTTCAAGTAGAGGAAACTCAAGATACTATTCCAAAACAATGAGAACCTATCGTATTTCGGAAGTACTGTATTGGGTCATTGCTGTAATATCCGCCTTTCAAACGGTGCAGCTATGGACCCTTAATCCGACTAAAGCCTATATCTTCTTAGGATTTAGTGTTTTATCTGTATTCATGGCCTTATTTAGACGCCACTTCAGAAGAAAATTTAATGCTCGAAATCAGAAGTAATTGATATTCACCGATCTTATTATTGGTATTTGTCTTTTGCTTTCCGCATTTTTTTCGGGTATGGAAATTGCTTTTGTTTCTGCCAACCCTATCTATTTAGAACTAGAAAAGCAACAAAACAATCTTTCCTCTAAGCTACTTCAGCGGATAACGAAAAATCCCTCTCGGTTTATTGCGACTATGCTGGTGGGAAATAATATAGCTTTGGTCGTTTACGGTATTTTTATGGGGGATCGTATACTGCAATTGTTTTTCCCCAACACCCTCTTGCAAACCGATGAGTTAAGTTTAAATATTATCCTTGTTCAAACGCTCATCTCTACCGGAATAATCCTCCTCACCGCTGAATTTTTACCCAAGGTACTCTTCCGTTTATTTGCCAATCGGCTGATGAAATTACTCATTGTTCCAGCCGGTCTGTTTTATTGGATATTTTCCCCCTTGTCGGCTTTTATTATGGGACTCACAGACGGCTTGTTAAAATATTTATTCAAGGTTGAAAGCGATACTCTACAGCTGAACTTTTCCAAGGTAGAATTGGGAAATTACATTGAAGAGCAAATTGAATCCAGTGCCGATAAAGAAAATATAGACAGTGAAATCCACCTTTTCCAGAATGCTTTGGAGTTCTCTGATGTCAAAGCCCGAGCAGTCATGGTTCCTCGAGCTGAACTGACGGCCGTTGCCATTGATACTCCCCTAAAAGACCTGCAAGACCTTTTCGTATCTACGGGCTATTCCAAGATTCCGGTCTATCAGAAAACAGTAGATGACATCGTTGGTTATGTACATGCTTTTGAACTTTTTCGAAAGCCAAAGAGTTTGCGAAGTGTCCTTTTGCCGGTCACTTTTGTCCCAGAACCAATGCCTGCAAATGAAGTCCTTAAGCGTTTAACCAAACAGCGTAAAAGTCTGGCTGTTGTCTTGGATGAGTACGGGGGTACAGCGGGGATAATCACCGTGGAAGATATCATTGAAGAACTCTTCGGAGAAATAGAGGATGAACACGACCACATTGCTCACCATGAAAAGCAACTGTCGGAAAATGTGTTTGAATTTTCAGCACGTTTGGAAGTAGACTACCTCAATCAGACCTATGATCTACAACTTCCTGAAAGTGATCATTACGAGACTTTGGGTGGTTTGGTGGCCTACAGAACGGGAGAAATCATGGAAGTAGGATCGCAGTTAGAACTGGAACAATGCCAACTGGAAATTCTTTCCGTTAGTTCCACCAAGATCGAACGTATTAAACTCGAGAAGACAGATCTTTCCTAAAGGATTTAACACACTGTTTTCCTGAGGATATTGTTTCAATATTGAAGGGAAAATATTATTTTCGCATCCTACAAAACATAACCCTTTATGGCAATTTTAGGTAAAATACGACAGCAATCTATTTTCTTGATCCTTATCATCGGTATGTCTTTATTCGCATTCGTGATATCAGGAGTTTTCGACGGAACGGGCGCTAGTGGAGCTCCAACCGATCCGATTGCAGTAGTGAATGATGATGAGATTTCTCTAAATGTCTTTCGACAACAAGTGGAATTCGCTGAAAGAAATTACAATGTCTCGACCACACAAGCGGCCAAGCTAGTATACGATCAGAATATTCGTCAGACGCTCTTGGAGCAGCAGTATGAAGCATTAGGAATTGATGCTGGGGCAGAACAGATAGAAAAAATCGTTTCTCAAAATCCCAATATAGTAGCAGACCCTCAATTCCAAAATGAATTGGGCTTATTCGACTTTGGTTTATTTACCGATTTTGTCGCCAGACTTAAGGTGGACAACCCTAGTGC
Organism: Flavobacteriaceae bacterium; assembly: GCA_049889695.1. Classification (GTDB taxonomy): domain Bacteria; phylum Bacteroidota; class Bacteroidia; order Flavobacteriales; family Flavobacteriaceae; genus WTJH01. The sequence continues at coordinate 6,340 of JBMHCX010000005.1, forward strand.
ATACCAGTCTTGGAAAGCACAAGAAGACAATATCATTGCTGTGGCGAAAGAGCAGATCTATTTAGACCTGATCAAGGCCAGCGCTGGGATTACCGAGCAAGAAGCAGAACAACTCTATCATCTAGAAAACGATTTGGTGAACATAGAGTTCGTTCGTCTTCCCTATGTGATGATTGCAGATAGCTTAATCAACATTACGGATGCTGAAATTAAAGCTTACGTCAATCAGCACAAGTCTAAGTTCGAAAGCAAAGCCTCCAGAGGCATCCAAATGGTTATTTTCGATGAAAAGGCAACCCAAGAAGACATTGCAGCCCTACGGACAAATCTAGAAGTACTCCTTGAAGACCGAGTTGAGTATAATGATGTTTCCAAGTTAACCGATACGATTGAAGGATTTAAAACCACGAAGAATGTCGCTGAGTTTTTAGAGCGTTATTCCGATAGTCCACTGGATTCCATCTACCGAACCAAAGGACAATTACCCAGCGAGTATGCCGAAATCCTCTTTGGATTGGAAAAGAATCAGGTGTTTGGTCCCTATCAGGACGGGGAAACACTGAAAATATCTAAACTATTGGATCGTAAATCAGGAGGTGCTATCCGAGCAAGCCACATCCTTATCGCATATGAAGGAGCTACACGCGCATCCGGTCAAGTAACACGATCCAAAGAAGAAGCAGAGCAGTTAGCTAACCGCCTCTACAGAACGGCACGATCGAACCCAGATAACTTCGAAACCCTTGCCCGAGAAAACTCCGACGGACCCTCTAAAAACTTAGGTGGAGACCTAGGCTTTTTCCAAGAAGGAACAATGGCTGAAGAATTTTTTGCCTTTGCCGACAAGAATCGAGTTGGACGTATTGGCGTGGTAGAGACAGAGTTTGGTTTCCACGTGATTAAAGTAACAGACAAGCAAGATGTGGTTTGGATGGCCGATATCAGCAGAGCGATCGTCCCATCGGAAGAAACCTCTAATGCTGTTTTCCAGCAGGCAACTTCCTTTGAAATTGAAAGTAAGAAAAGTACTGGCTTTGCTGCTGCAGCAGAGGCGAAAGACTTGGAAGTTAAGTCTGTTGAATCGATAGACATCCTTGACGAAAACCTTCCCAGCCTACCCAACATGCGCAACCTTGTGATTTGGGCATTTGCGGAAGATACTGCCAAGGGCGATATTCGACGTTTCAACTTGCCAAATGGAGGGTATGTAATCGTGGAATTAACAACGCTAACTGCCGCAGGAACCATCTCTGCTGACGAAGTTAAAAATCAGGTCATTCCAGAACTAAAAAAGCAAAAAAGAGCAACTTTACTCAAAGAAAAATACGGACAATACAAAAGTCTTGAGTCGCTTGCAGAAGCAACAGAACGCGAGCTAGAAACAGCGACAGCCGTTAACCAGAACAATGCTATTTTAGTAGGCGCCGGTGCCGAGCCCTATATTATCGGGGCAGCTTTCGGGATAGCTGAAAACCAAGTATCTCCGCTTTTAGAAGGAAATACCGGTGTTTATATGATTAAAGTAACCAAGCGCGAAAAAGCAATTGTACTTCGCAGCTATGAGGTGTACGCTGAAGCTCTACGTACAGAAGAGTATAAAAAAGTAACAGCAAATATTGGACAAGCGCTAGAGTCTGCTGCGACTATCGCCGACAATCGCGCATTGTACTACTAGTACTTCCTAAATTTTTAACATTTCATAAAAAGGGATCACGACTGTGTATCCCTTTTTTTGGAAATAATCTTTGGGTTCAGCCCCCATACACGAGGCTAGAAAGAAATCTCCACCCCATGCACCGAGGCTTTTAATTTGTCCTTGGAAATCAGAAAACAGTTCTGTTTGTATCGGTTGGAGCTTTAAGACCTGTCCCATTAGTTTTTCGTGCTGATAGAGGAGTCGATTGAAATCTTCCTGTTGCTGACAACCGATTAGCTCCCGGCTAATTGCGGAGATATCACCGATAAAGTCAGCAGGAATAGTTTGTGATCGATAGTGCTGCATTGCTAATCGGCTGTTTTGCTTCTGATTGCGATAGACAAAATAAAGCTGTTTGTGAAAGGGAGGCTTAAATTTAACTTCTTCCACATGGATGCTATCTTCTTTTAGCTGATAGCTGATCGGCCCTGCCGCTTGGGCACAGGCGATATCATAACCGCTCCCCCCAAATGTTTGTTGCAATAGTCTATATGGATCTATAGATGCCCATTGCGCGATTAGTGAAATGAGTGTAGAAGAACTCCCCAACCCCCATTGCGGGTCAAAGGCTAATCGACACTGTACCTGTCCTTCCAAAGGAAGTTGCCAGTCGTTTTTTACTGCGGATACTGCTTGTAATATCTGCGTTAAACGTGTAGCAATAGAAGAGTCGGAGGTGCTCAGGATTTCAAAAGAACGAGGGTTGAAGATTCCTCTAAACCAGAGCTTGTCGTCTAAAGTGTAGCTCTCCCAAATGAAGTTCCCTTGCTGTGGACTGAACTCTAGCGTTTGTCCTTTTCGGGTGGGACAGGCCAAGGCCTCGGCTCCATCTAAAACGGCATATTCGCCACTGATTAATAATTTTCCTGATGCTTGAAACGAAAGTGTCATGTAGGATTATTCAAGAAATTCTCCACAGCTGCAGCGCTAACGACATTGCTTTTAAAATAGTCTAAAGCGGCTTCTTTTTGATCGGGTGTTGCTCCTTTCTGATTCAAAAGATTTAAGAGATGCATTTTCATATGTCCCTTTTGTATGCCGGTGGTGACCAAAGATTGCACTGCTCCAAAATTTTGGGCAAGTCCGGCTGCTGCTACAATTTCCATCAGTTTTTCAGCGCCCGGATTTCCCAATAACTGCAACGACCATTGCACTAGCGGGTGCAGGGTGGTGAGTCCTCCGACGGTCCCCAGTGCCATGGGGATTTGCAGCTTAAATTGGAAAACACCATCGCTTGCGCTTGCTTCGCTTAAACTTCTGTATTTCCCATCCCTAGCGGCATATGCATGTACGCCTGCTTCCACCGCACGGAAATCGTTCCCCGTGGCAAGAATTACCGCATCTATCCCATTCATAATCCCTTTGTTGTGTGTCACTGCCCGGTAGGGTTCCTCACGAGCAATACGTACGGCTTCCACAAATTTATCGGCAAACTGTTGGCTGTCCATTTCACCAAAAGTTCCTAGAGCAGCTATTGGGCATTCAACAATAGCCTCCACTAGACATTCAGGAACATAATTCGACAGTATACTCATCAGAATCTGTATGGGATTTTCGCCACTGTTTAAATCGGTGGATTCCTCTGCTTGTTGCACAAATATTTGTGATAAATGTTCCAAGCATGAATTGATAAAGTTTGCCCCCATTGCATCTGCTGTTTTGAATTGCAGATGTAATTGATAGTAGTGGGGAATCAGATGTGTTCGATTTTTGAGTTCTAGTGCATGAATTCCTCCCCCTCTTTTTTCCATTCGCGCAGCCAAAGGCGCTAAGCTGGCTAGGAAGGCACCCTTATTTTTTTCAAAAAATGCATCTAGTTTAGCAGGATCGCCCCCGTAAGAAAAATGTACTTGCCCTTCCTTTAAATTATTGATGACCCTTGTTTTAAACCCACCTCTTTCCGCCCAAAACTTGGCTGCTTTGCTGGCGGCCGCAACTACGGAACTCTCTTCTATTGCCATAGGAATGGCATATACTTCATCGTTGATTAAAAAGTTGGGTGCTACACCCAAGGGCATATAAAAATTACTGAGTGTGTTTTCGATAAACTCGTCATGCTTGGTTTGTAATTTTTTGTCGGGATGCCAATACTGTCTCAAGCTATCCATCGCCTGAGGGTTTTTACTAAAATAAGCTTCCTCGAGCCATTGTATTTTTTCTTGTTTAGATTTTTTAGAAAACCCCTTCACCATTTTGGCTGCACTCATAAAGCATGTTGTTGTTTGTTGATACGAAGATAACTTTTGTTAAACAATGTAGTCCTCTTTTTAAACCCTCGATTATTTCGTTATTTTAGTAGCTAAACAAATTTACTATTCGTATGAAATTTAACTCGTTAATATTTTTAATCCTTGGGACGATGCTAAGTCTTCAAGCCCAAAAAAGAATCCAGCAAGAAGACATTTGGCAGTGGCGATACAGCCCAGAACGATTGGAATCTATCCGGTCTATGCAAGGAGGGGAATATTATACCGTGTTGAAAAACACTAAAATCATACAGTATGCTTATGCCGATGCTGATTTTGAACAGCTGATTCTGGATGCTGACGAAAAACCAGAACTACCTCGCTTTAGAGGTTATACTTTTTCAAAAGACGAATCAAAGATCTTACTGGAAACCAATACCCAGCCCATTTACAGACGATCGAAAAAAGCGATTTATTGGATTTATGATCGAAACACCCAACAGGTACAAATGCTTTTCGATGCTCCTGTTCAAGAGCCGCAATTTTCGCCCGATGGTCAAAAAGTGGCCTTTAGCTATCAACGAAATCTGTATGTAAAAGATTTAAGTGCCAATACCATCCAGCAAATTACGGACGATGGGAGCCAACACATCATCAATGGAACGACCGATTGGGTCTATGAAGAAGAGTTTGGATTTGTACGAGCTTTTGTATGGGATGCCTCTAGCAGTCAGCTTTTATTTATGCGTTTCGATGAAACAAATGTCCCAGAGTTCTCCATGGATATTTATGGATCTCAACTCTATCCCTTCCCATACACGTTTAAATATCCAAAGGCAGGAGAAAAAAATGCGGTAGTAAGCTTGCATAGTTATGATTTGGCAACCACCAAAGTACAATCGGTCTCGATGGCTTCTGACGATTGGGAGTATGTTCCAAGAATACTGGCCACCCCACAAGATCATATTGTGACCTATCAGACCATGAATCGTCATCAAAACAAATTACAGTTGTGGTCCTTAAACCTAAAAACAAATGCTTCGAAGCTTTTGCTTGAAGAAACAGATAAAGCCTATGTAGATATTGCAGATGATCTCAGATTTCTAAAAAATGGCGACTTTATTTGGTCGAGCGATCGCAGTGGCTTTAAACATCTGTATCGCTACAATGCCGAGGGCAAGTTACTTAACCAGATCACCAAAGGGGAGTGGGAGATAACCGCTTTTTATGGGGTGGATGCCCAGCAGAAAGAAGTTTATTACCAATCCACCGAAAAAACAACTATTGGGCGAGGAGTCTATGCTGTTCGGATAAACGGTCGTGGGAAAAGAGCCCTAACTGCAGAGACCGGGTCTAATGGAGCATTTTTTAGCCGTGGAGGTCAATATTTTATACATACTTATTCCGATGAACAAACTCCACCAAAATATAGCTTACGCAGTACATCCAGTGGTAAGGTGGTTCGAGAGTTGTTAAACAACGAAGAATTGTCTTCAACATTATCGGTATTTAAACTCCCACAAAAAGAGTTTTCGACCATTCAAGTGAATGGAAATAGCCTGAATATGTACATGATTAAACCTCGGGATTTCGATCCAAACAAGCAGTATCCAATGCTGATGTTTCAATATTCAGGACCCGGATCACAACAGGTGGCTAACCGATGGGGGTCTCAACGAGATTTATGGCATAAATATCTGACAGACAAAGGTTATATTATTGCTTGTGTCGACGGTCGTGGAACGGGATTTAAAGGTGCAGATTTTAAGAAAGTGACCTATTTAAATCTGGTAAAGTATGAAGCGGAAGATCAGATCGCAGCTGCGCAGCAATTGGGAGAACGCTCTTATATAGACGCCGATAGGATAGGTATTTGGGGATGGAGTTTTGGCGGACATATGGCTCTGCAGTGTTTGCTGACGGGTGCCGATGTTTTTGCGGCGGCAGTTTCTGTTGCTCCTGTTACCAATTGGCGATTCTACGACACGATTTATACGGAGCGCTTTATGAGAACTCCCACGGAGAACGCTAGCGGTTACGACGATAATTCTCCTATCAATTACGCTGATCAACTAAAGGGGAAGCTATTGCTCATTCACGGATCGGGCGACGATAATGTACACGTGCAGAATTCAATGCGAATGGCCGAGGCCCTGATACAGGCAGATAAAGATTTTGAGTTTATGATATATCCCGATAAAAACCATGGCATCTATGGTGGGAATACCCGAATTCATTTGTATCGAAAAATGACCAACTTTATTTTGAATAATCTATAGAACAATGGAAGAAGCAGTAGATAGGAGTTTTTTAGGCCACCCGAAAGGTCTAGCATATTTATTTTTTGCAGAATTGTGGGAACGATTTAGTTTCTACGGCATGCGGGCTTTGTTAACCTTATATATGGTAAACAAGATTTTTGAAGCCATTGCCACACGCGATATTGCGGCTGCGGCCGTATATGCTTCTTATGGTTCCCTAGTCTATGCATCTACAGTGGTAGGCGGGAAGATTTCGGATGTGTATTTAGGCTTTCGGAAATCCATACTTCTAGGGGGAGTTCTGATGGCTTTAGGGCATTTTGTCTTAGCGATTGAAAACAATGCGGCATTCTTTTTGGCCTTGGGGCTAATCGTAGTGGGAAATGGTTTTTTCAAGCCTAATATCTCCACTTTTGTAGGGTCCTTGTATCCCGAAGGTGACCAAAGAAAAGATGCTGGATTTGTCATTTTCTATATGGGGATTAACATAGGGGGATTTGTAGCTCCTTTGCTGTGTGGATGGTTAGCAGCCTCCTATGGATGGCACTACGGTTTCGGTTTAGCTGGATTTGGAATGTTAACAGGTTTGGCATTCTTCTGGAGTGGTATTCGCAAGGGCGTATTTGGAAATCATGGCCTTGCTCCGCAACCCGAGCTGTTGGAACAAAAAGTCTTGGGGATTCCCAGGGGCAGTCTCATCCAGGTATTGGCTTTGTTGGCGGCCCCAGTCATTGCCTTTATGTTAGCCTCATATCAGGGAATTGGAGGAACTTTTTTTGGAGATCAAAATCTTGTTTCGGTTTTGTTTAATGTTATTGGAGTAGTGATTCTAGGCTATCTGGTCTATATCATGACGCAGGTGACTACCGAGGAAAGAAACAAGCTGATTGTTGCCTTAGTTATTACGGTATTTATGTCCCTCTTTTGGGGCTTTCATGAGCTCTCAGGAAGTGTAATTACACTGTTTGCCGCTCGAAATGTCAATCTAGAGTTTATAGATGCTGCCCAAACAAATTCGCTGAATTCTATGTTCATCATCTTGCTCTCGATTCCAATTTCTATGATGTTTACCTACCTGCGAAAGAAAGGTAAAGATCCCAGAACTCCCTACAAGTTTGGATTAGGTCTAATCATGGCAGGGATTAGTTTTTATGTTTTATCCATCAGTGGGAATGTAGCGGATAGTAATGGAATGGTTCCCATGACCTATTTGTTGGTCATGTACTTTCTGATCTCTGTAGGGGAACTATTCATGTCGCCCGTTGGCTTGTCAAAGATTACGGATCTTTCCCCCAAGCGGATCGTCGGCTTTATGATGGGTATTTGGTTCTTGTCTTCGGCCTATGCTTTTCAATTGGTCGGATTCATTGGAAAACAGTTGGCGGTAGAAAGTGACAGTAGTGAAATTAGCGGGTTTGATTCCCTGAGTACTTATATTAATGGATTTGAAATCATCGCTCAATATGCGCTAGGCGCTGGAGTTTTTGCGGTTCTGCTCGGGATCTATCTCAAACGTCTAATGGGTAATGTACATTAATCTCTAAATCTTTATACCTATGAAAAAAATGATGTATCTCTTTTTGCTTGGCTTTCCGTTGCTGTCTTTTGGTCAAGCACAAATCGAATGGTTAACCCTAGCGGATGCTTTGAAGAAGCAAAAGGACGAACCCAAGAAAATTATCTTGGATGTTTACACTAAGTGGTGTGGCCCTTGTAAACTGATGGACAAAAAAACCTTTGGCAACCCCGATGTAGTGAACTATGTAAACAAGCATTATTACGCTGTAAAGTTCGATGCAGAGGGGAACGATACGGTCAATTACTTTGGAAAAACTTTTGAGAATCCCAATTATGACGAAACCCGAAGAGGACGTAATTCGACACATCAGTTTACACAGTTTTTGGGCGTTAGAGGATACCCGACGACCATTTTTATAAGCGAAACAGGCGACTTAATTACTCCGGTAGTGGGTTACCTTAAACCCCAGCAATTGGAATTGTATCTAAAGATGATCAAGCAAGGCGACTATCAGGTGTTTTCCCAGCCCGGAGATTTTGAAAGGTATCAGGAAAACTTTGTGCCTAGGTTTAGAGGGGAATAACCTTAAACCCATCCGTGCTCATGTCTACGACCTCTATTGCTCGTTCATGAGCAGTATGCTTCCAGTGTAGGATTAACCAAGCGGGATTTGTTTTATCGATCCATAGCTGAAGGGGACAAAGACTGTCCAGTAAAGCTTCAAAATCGATACGGGGACCTTTACTCATCCAAAGAATAGCCGGGGAGCTTTCCGGTCTTTTCGGCAGGAGCGTGTCTGTCTGATGGTAAATTTGTTTCCCGTTTAATGGAATCCATGTGCTTTTTTTAGATACACTAAACTGTTTAATCCCAAAGCGGTACCACAGATTCTTTTTTTGCGTCTCTGTTAATTTGTTGTTAGCGGTACCATACAGTTTTAAATTTGGACCTTTTTGGATCCCTAGATAACTATTATTGAGATCTCCCATCCAAATGGCTTTGGGGGCGGTTGTACCATCTAAAGTTCCTTGCCTCAGTACAAGTATCCCGAGCAGTAGTACTACAGTTACAGACAACCACTTCTTGTATTTTAAAAGAACGACTGTCCCGATCAATATCAGATAGCAACAAAGGAGTTCTGCTGCCGATAGCCGCACATCGTCGAGGAGCCATTGTTCTTGTTCCGCCAGCCAAGCGACCCATTGCGAAAGAAAATCTGTAAAAGTATTTAGTCCATGAACTAAAAGGTTCGGGATAGTTCCGATACCTACCCAAGCGACTGTTCCAAAAACACAGGCCAGATAAACACAGAAGATTGGAAATACGGTGATATTGGCGATTAAAAACAATCCAGGAAACTGATGAAAGTGATGGATACTCAAGGGAGCTACGCCCAGTTGGGCTGCTAAACAGACCCAGACCCAACCCCATAGTTTTTGAAGTGCAGAGGGCCAATGAGTACTCAGTTGTTGGGCCCATGGAGCAACTATAAGTATGCTGGCCACTGCAAGAAAACTTAGCTGAAAGCCCATTTCTACGACATAGACCGGTCGAAAAAGCACCAACAGAAATGCACTACTGGCTAAAATTCCCATGGCCGGTGTTTTTCGGTGAAGAAAAAAGCTAAGCTGCCATATGCTCAGCATTAGTACAGCTCTAGTGGTAGAAGCTGCTCCTCCAGAAAGTGCACAAAATCCCCACAAGCATATCAATACCAAAAGAGCTCTTATTTTCTTTCCGTGCTTCATCCTCAAGAGTGGTTGTAACAGCTGATTGAGAAAGATAAATAGCAATCCTATGTGCAAGCCGGAAAGTGCTAGCAGATGCATGAGTCCCGTCTGGGCAAAATCTGTTCTGAGATGTTGGTCTAAGTAATTTCTGCTCCCCATGGACAAGGCCAGGATCAAGCCACTGGATAAGGATGAAAAGCCTTGTTGTTGAAGCTTGTTATGTAGTTTTTCCTTCAATCGAGCAGCCGAAAAATTATCTAGCTCCTCGCCCAAAACCAAGGTAAATTCTCCCTTCGACAAGTAGTATTGCCGATATATTTTTTTCTGCTTTAGGTAGTGGGCATAATCAAATGTGGCTGGCATGGATGGGTGTTGAATGGCCCAAGGATTTTTTTGGGTCAATACAGTGCTTCCGACCGCTGGTTGAAGTGTTCCTCGTCGGATATTGACCAGCAACTGTTCTTCTGTTTGCGCGCAACGGCCATAATATCTCCACCATCTTTCAGTAGGTTTCAAGACTTCCTCTAGCACAAGTTCCTGACAAGTACCATTTGTCTCTGGAAGGTCGGTAACGTAGAGCGTTCCATTCCAATACCCCAAGCCGCAAAACACCAAGCTCCAGATGAGTTGGCTGCTTAAAGGCCTGTAGAATATCACTCCAAAAATCAATGCTACGGAAACGAGAAGATAGAGCTCTCCCAGGTCCCGTAAAGCAAAATAACTTCCGCACAACAAAAATGAGCTAATCCAATAGAGATGAGGGCTTCGGGGCATATCCGAATGTAGGATAAATTCTAAGCCCCTTCAACAATGAATTTAGCTGTTTTTTGACTGGCAGATTCTTTCCCCAAGAGTTCTCGAATTTCCGTATAGGCGGATTCCATTGCGGCTCTTTTATCGGGGGTTAAGAGTTGTTCAATCTCTTTTTTGATGAGGTTTGGAGTACATTCTTCTTGGATCAATTCACGCACAACCGCTCTGTTGGCAATTAAATTAACAAGCGATATATAGGGCAGCTTAACCAAACGTTTGGCAATTCCATAAGAGATATTACTGCTGCGATAGCAGACCAACTGAGGAACATTTAGCAGGGCTGTTTCTAAGGTGGCTGTCCCGCTGGTAACGACCGCTAGATGTGCTTTCGAAAGTAGTGCATAGGTTTGGTTATACACCCACTGTATTGAACTTTTAGTGAGATATTTTTCGTATTCGGCAGTTGGAAGACTAGGTGCTGCTGCAACCACAAATTGTAAATCAGGGAATTCTTCGGCGACTTCGAGGAAGAGCGGTAGCATCCGCTCAATTTCTTGTAGGCGACTTCCGGGCAAAAGTGCCACTACAGGTTTTTCGATGGCTACATCGAGCTTTTGTTTAGGAGGGGGGCTTAAATGATCTAACAACGGATGCCCAACATAATGGACGTCGTGCTGATGCTTTTCTCGGTAATATTCTTTTTCAAAAGGGAGGATGGTATAGAGGGCATCTAGATCCCTTTTGATTTTATGGATACGGTTTTCTTTCCAAGCCCATATTTGTGGACTGATGTAATAGTGGTTCTCGAAGCCTTTGTTCTTTGCCCAAGCAGCAATCCGCATATTAAATCCGGGGTAGTCTATATACACTATTCTATCGGGGACAAAAGCTAAAATATCTTGCTTGCAAAAGTGTATGTTTCTGAAGATGGTGTGTAGGTTGATGATGACCTCCCAAAAACCCATAAAAGCCAGTTCTCGATAATGCTTTACCAATTGCCCACCTGCAGCTGCCATTAGATCACCTCCCCAACATCGAATTTGAGCTTCTGGATCCTCTTTCATAATCGCCTCGATCAGGTGAGAACCGTGTATATCTCCTGAAGCTTCTCCCGCAATAATATAATATTTCATCCCTGCCTTGGTTCGGAGTTAAAAACTTTTTAGCAAAGCTACAATCAATACTAACACTAAAGAAAAGACAACGACACCTGCAGCAAAAGGGTACTTTTCTTTTCGTAAAGAGATATAAAATAGAGGGAGGTTGAGCAATGCCCCTAAACTGATGATGGCCCCCAGTTTTTTCTGAAGATACAGAAACTGTAAACTCTCAAATAATTCGCCTTTCGAAAAAATCAATGTATAGGTTACAATACCAAAACTAGTGGCGAACAGGCTCGCGACTATGCCGTATGTGAATAATTTATATTTCAAAGTTTCCACGTATTTAGTTGTGCTATGGCATGATGAGCGGTTAAATCGAATTGGACCGGTACGATGGAGACATAATTTTGGGACAAGGCCCACTCGTCTGTATCTTCTCCGCCGTCTTCATTAATGAATTTTCCGGTCAACCAGTAGTAATCTTTGCCAAGAGGGTTTGTTCGTTTATCGAACTCTTCTACCCAATAAGCCTTTGCTTGTCGACAAATCTTGATCCCCTTGATTTCTTTTGCCTCTTCACACTGGGGAAAATTCACATTGAGCACCACATCTTTTGGCATTCCTTGAGCGAGGGCTTGCTCGGTAATTTGTTTAACATAGGCTTTTAGTGGCTCAAAATCAGCTTCCCAGCGGAAATCGAGCAAAGAGAATCCGATGGCTGGAACACCTTCAATTCCCGCTTCAATAGCGGCGCTCATTGTCCCAGAGTAAATAACATTGATGGAGGAATTAGACCCGTGGTTTATACCAGAAACGCAAATATCTGGTTTTCTGTCCATCAGTTCGTTAATGGCCATTTTCACGCAATCGGCTGGAGTACCCGAACAGCTGTATTCGATCTGAGGCCCGTCGTCAAGGGTTATTTTGTCGCACTGTAAGGTGTCATTGATTGTAATCGCGTGCCCCATTCCAGATTGAGGGGAGTCCGGAGCAACCACGACCACATCTCCGATTTCATTCATCACACGTATAAGCGTGCGGACTCCAGGAGCGGTAATTCCATCATCGTTGGTCACTAAAATCAAAGGTCGTTTGGCCATATTTTAAGTTTAAATTCAAAAGTAAGCAATTCCAATCGGAGTCCTTTTAATTCTATTTTAACAAAAAGTTTTAAGGCAACTAAGGGCGAAGTCCCCTTGGTTTTAGCTATTTTAGTAGTTATTAACCACTTTTATAGCATGCGTAAATTTGTAGTCCTCTTATTTGCTGGAGCATTGGTGTTTTTTGGTTTTGGCTTTATGTCCAAAGCTGAAAATCCGGATAAAGACAAGTTGTTGTTGGAAGTCATCTCCTATGTACTCGAACGCGGCCATTACAGTCCTAAATCTATCAACGATCGTTTTTCAGAACAAGTTTTTATGAACTACATAGAAGGCTTGGATGGACAAAGACGCTTCTTTTTAAAGACAGATATCAATAATTTCAAACGCTATAAAACACAAATCGATGATCAACTGAAAGGAGCTTCCTTGGAGTTTTTTGATTTGACCTATCGACAGATTACTACTCGTATTGGCCAAGTCAAAACCTTTTATCCGGACTTGTTAGTGGACCCTTTTGACTTTAGCGTAAAAGACTCGATTAGTTTAGATTATGAAAATACACCCTATGCCATTAACTTAAATGAGTTAAAAAGTGTCTGGCGAAAAAGATTTAAGCTTTCCACTTTAGATCGTTTTGTAGAATTAAAGGAAATAGAAGAAAACAAACAGTCTGAAGATGCAAGCTATACTCCCAAGTCAGATGCTGTTTTGGAAGAAGAAGCTCGGCAAACCACACTTGAAAATACCCAAAACTTCTTTGAATTATTCGATGAATTAGAACGTAAAGATTGGTTTTCCATCTATTTGAATGCAGTTGCTCTTCAATATGATCCCCATACGAGCTACTTTGCTCCAGAAGACAAAGACCGTTTCGATACCAACATCTCAGGTAAATTTGAAGGGATTGGCGCTCGGTTGCAAAAACGCAATCAGCAAATCAAAATAGTTGAAATTATATCAGGAGGGCCCATTTGGCGTGGGAAGCTTCTGGAAGTCGGGGATATTATCTTAAAAGTAGCTCAGAAAGGAGAAAGCTCTGTCGATGTTTCCGGTATGCGGTTAGACGACGCCATTAAACTGATTAAAGGACCCAAGGGAACTCAGGTAGTTCTCACCATTAAACGAGTCGATGGGACTATAGAAGATGTAGAGGTAACCAGAGATGTAGTGGAACTGGAAGAAGTATTTGCAAAATCTTCCTTGATTAAAGCCGATCAAGATACTTTCGGAATAATTCAACTCCCGAAATTTTATTTCAATACCGACGATTATGGCGAACGTAATGCTGCGTCTGATGTAAAACTTGAATTAGAGCAACTCAGTGCTAAAGGTGCTAAGGGAGTTATTCTAGATCTGCGTAATAACGGAGGAGGCTCATTAAAAACGGTCGTAGACATCGTTGGTTATTTTATTGAGAAAGGACCCGTTGTTCAGGTTAAAAGTATAGGAGGGCGAAAAGAAGTCTTGGAAGATGAAGACCCTTCAGTAGTCTGGGACAAACCAGTAGTCGTATTGGTCAATGAATTTTCGGCTTCTGCCTCAGAAATTTTAGCCGCTGCGCTGCAAGATTACAGAAGAGCAATTGTTTTGGGGAGCGAACAAACCTTCGGTAAAGGGACGGTACAGAATGTTATTGATCTAAACCGAGTTATTTCTGGAAATACCTATGGTAATTTAGGCGCACTAAAAGTAACCACGGATAAGTTCTACCGCATTAACGGCGGATCTACCCAATTGGAAGGTGTTAAAAGTGATATTGTATTTCCCAATCGCTATGCAGAAGTAAAGGTAGGAGAGCGCGATCAGGAAAATCCCTTGAGTTGGGATCGTATTTCCCCTGCGACTTACAGTCCTGATGTTCCTCAGTGGTCTTATAACTACATCGTTAGTAGGAGTAAAGACCGGATGCTGGCCAATCCACTTATTTCCTTGGTGAAAGAGCAAGCCCGCTGGATTAAATCTCAACAAAACGATAATGTTTACCCGTTAAACTATCAGGAATATCTCAAAGATTTAGAGCTCGATCGGGAGCAGTCAAAAGCATTCGAAGCCATCGGGGATTTTAAATCTACGCTCACGTTTAATTGGCTCCCTGAGGCTGGAAGTCGAAAACCCATGAACGATGAAACCCGCGAAAATCGTCAAAGAATAGACGAAAGTTTAAAAAAGGACATGTATGTTTCTGAGGCGGTTGCTATCCTAAAAGATTTGAACAGCAATCTATTGGGAAAAAGGCCTGTTGCACAGACCCAAAAATGATCCGAACTGTAGATGTTTGGCAATAAAAAACGACTGAATTCCATAGGTGTCCTCAGTCTTTCTTATATCCTAATTCTCTTGTTGCTTGCCCTAACAGCTACACTGTGGGCCCCAGACAATTCCCGACATGCCAATCGTATGCAGTTGTCTATACATTCCAAAGCACCTGGTTTTTCTGTTTTAGTTTACCGACCCGATACCAATACTCTCCCTAAAAGCCACTGGTTTTTTGGCGTTGAAAATCCAGCTGAGGAAATTCCCGTCCAAACATTCGAATGGGTGGAAGAAGGGAGACTATATATTTGGCCCTACGGATCGGACGAAAAACAGTTGATACTTACGGATGGACCGACCGATCAGGCAACACAACAACAAATGACCACCGATTTATTTCAACAAAGATCTTTCCCCTTGGGGACCGATAAATACGGTCGTGATTTATGGAGTAGATTATTATTTGGTTCCCGTGTTTCATTGGGAATTGGCTTTATAGCGGTGTTTATTTCCTTAAGCTTAGGAATTTTTATCGGTGGTTTAGCAGGATATTTTGGCGGTCTGGTCGACCGGGTATTAGTGAATTTGATGAATATTGTTTGGTCTATCCCTACACTTCTATTGGTTTTGGCCATAAGCTTAGCTTTGGGGAAAGGCATATTTCAGGTGTTTATTGCTGTAGGTTTAACCATGTGGGTAGATGTCGCCCGTTTAGTGCGCGGACAAGTATTGAGTGTAAAAGAACTCACCTTTGTTGAAGCTGCCCAAACATTAGGATTTTCAAAATTTCGAATCTTTTCCTATCACATACTACCGATGCTAACGGGTCCTCTGTTGGTGGTAGCAGCTTCCAATTTTGCCAGTGCTATCCTGATCGAAAGTGGATTAAGTTTTCTTGGGATAGGCGCACAGCCTCCCATTCCTACCTGGGGGGGTATGGTTAAAGACCATTTCCGTTATTTGGTATTGGGACAACCTCATTTGGCCTTACTTCCTGGGGTAGCCATCATGAGTCTAGTATTGGCATTTATGCTTTTAGGCAACAGTTTAAGAGATTTTTTTGATACCCGCTTAGAGTTACCAAATACTTAAACGATTTGCATCAAAATTTAAATGCACAAAGAGCAGTAGGGTGAAAAACAACAGATTAGATCCTCCATAGCTGATGAATGGCAAAGGAATTCCCACGGTTGGGACGACCCCCAAAGACATGCCAATATTGACAAAAAAATGCACAAAGATTATCCCTGCAACCCCATAAGCATAGGCCCGGCGAAACTTATTTTTTTGTTTTTCTGCTCTAGACAATATACGTATGATGAGAGCTGAGAAAGCAATCACTATAAAACTACAGCCCAAAAAGCCCCATTCTTCTCCCACTGTACTAAAAATGTAGTCGGTATGTTGTTCGGGGACAAAATTTCCTTTGGTTTGGGTTCCTTGCAAAAAACCTTTCCCTTGAAGTCCTCCAGATCCAATGGCGATCTTGGATTGATTGATATTGTAGCCAATCCCCTGAGTATCCACACTTTTTCCTAAGGCAATGTTGAAACGATCGCGGTGACGTTGTTCGAATACTTCGTTAAATATATAATCCACGGAGTAAGAAAAACCGATACTCAAGCACAATACCGCCAAAAAGGGATAGATTTTAGATTTTGGTCGTATTCGTTTAATCAGAAAGTAAACCAAGAGAATCACAAAGCTGAGAAACAAGCTCGTTCCTTCGAATTGATACATTAAACTCAGGATAAATATAACACCAGCTGCTAATAAGATATAGAGGTAGTTCAGGTTTAAGTTTTCGCGAAATAACATAAAAATGAGTCCTCCAAAGACGAGGGCTGAACCCGGATCGGGTTGTACGACAATCAGCAGGGCCGGGATAGCGATTATCCCAAAGGCGATTATTTGGGATTTAAATTGCATAAGATTGGTCTGAAACCTGTTTAAATAGGCGGCTAGTAATAGCGCTGTACTCATTTTAGCAAGTTCTGCAGGCTGAAAACTCAGGCCTCCGAGGACATACCAAGACGTAGCTCCTGATATGGTTTTTCCAAAGACAAATAAGCCCAGCAGCAATACCATAGAGACACCATAGATGATTTGAGAAAACTCTTGAATAAATTTTGCACGGATAGCCATTAAAAAAGCAATCATCACAAGGCTTAACATCCAGAAAAAAACTTGTTTTCCGATGGGTTGCGATAGGTCAAAGATGGAACTTGCATCGGATTGATAGGTCGTCGAGTAGATATTGAAAAATCCAAAAATAACCAATGCGGTATAGAGGAAAATCGCCAGCCAGTCCAGTCGAAAAAGAATTCCTTTATTCATTGATTTTAAATGGTTTTCCACTGATTGGTTTAAGATACTCTGCTTCTAAACTCCCCTCCATCATTCGGTTTTCCCACCAACGGCGTTTGACTGTTCCAGTCAAATACTTTTCGATCATCAGGCTGGCGATTGGGGCGGCCCAACGAGCTCCCCAATAACCATTTTCAATGAATACAGCGATGGCAATTTTAGGCTCCTCTTTGGGCGCAAAGGCAATAAACATTGAATGGTCTGTCAGCTGCGTTTTTTCGCCATCGATAAGTGTAAAATTCTCTACTGTTCCCGTTTTTCCACATACGCTAATGTCTGGAATTCTAGCACTTCTAGCAGTTCCTTTTTGAACCACCAATTCCATGCCGTCGATGACTAAGTTAAAATGCTCGGGAGCTATAGTTGTTTGGTTTTTTGGGAGTTGATCTAGGATTGTTTGTTCTCCTATTTTTTTGACAAAGTGCGGTTTAATATAATAGCCTCGATTAGCGATGGCTGCCGTAAAATTCGCCATTTGAATTGGAGTGGTAAGAATCTCTCCTTGTCCTATGGCGTTGGAAATAATGGTCGAAGCTTTCCATCCGTTTCTTCCATACCACTTATTGTAGTAGCTAGAGTCGGGAATGAATCCTGGTTTCCCAATGGGAAGATCATAGCCTAAATAATTGCCAAGGCCAAAACTATTCAGATGATTTTTCCACCGCATAAGTCCATCTGCAGGAGTTTCTGCTCCTTCTATAATACTTCTGTAGGTTTGTGCAAAATAGGTATTACACGATTTGTAGATCCCCGGGATTAATGTGTTCTGCGTGCCTCTTCTGCAATGACATTTCATGAATCTTCCTCGTGCATAATAATGCCCTTGATTACATCTGAATTTAGATTTTTCCGTAATGGTACCTTCCTGTAGAGCAATCAGAGCATTTAGGGTTTTAAATGGGGAGCCGGGGGGGTATTGTGCTTGTAATCCTCTATCGAAAAGTGGTTTAGACATGGTATCCTGTGCTAACTTTCGGTAGTTTGTCGATCGATTTCTTCCCACCAAAAGGTTAGGGTTGTAGCTGGGTGCACTTACCAACGCTAAAATTTCACCAGTCGCCGGTTCTATGGCGACAATTCCGCCCCGCTTATTTTGCAATAATTGTTCTCCATAGTTCTGGAGTTCTGCATCTATTGTTAAGGTAATGTCTTCTGGGGGAAGTGCAGCTTCATCAAACTTTTTATTTTCATAGGGACCGATGACTTTATTGAATCGATCTTTTTGAAAAAAGGATTTCCCCTTTTTTCCACGGAGCGATTTTTCGTATTGTTTTTCGATTCCTTGCCGTCCAATGAGTTCTCCTAATGCATAATATTCATCTCTGTATAAATCATTCCGATTGACCTCGCTGATATAGCCTAAAATATTACTGGCAGCCTCTACTTTATAATCGCGTAAAGATCGTTTTTGCAGGTAAAATCCTGGATATTGCCAGATTTTTTCCTGAAAGGCCGCATGGGTTTCTTTAGAGAGTTGTCTCACAACCACCGATGGGAGTTTAAACGAATATCTGCGGGCTTTTTTTACTTGTTGATGGATCCAATCCGTATCTACGCCACACAAGTTTGCCAAGGCTAGAGTATCGAAGGCCTTACCATTTTCAGGGATAAACATCAAGTCATATGCTGGCTGGTTGGCCACTAGCAAAGTTCCTTTACGGTCATAAATGAGACCTCTCTCCGGATAGATGGACCGTTCCAGGATGGCATTATTTTCAGACAGTGACTTGTAGGCAGGATCTATAATTTGGAGATAGAAGAGTCGGCTCAGAAATATAAGGGCGCTCAGCAGGGTGAAAACCACTAAAAGATACTTACGAATCATCTCTTGTATATAAGCTTAACGTCAGGTAAATAAACAGACTAGACACTAAAAAATGAACGATCGTATCGCCTATGATTTGTAGCCAAGCCTCCCAAGTAAAATACAAAACTGAAAAATAGATGATCTGATGTATCCAAGTCATCAGTAGGATAAACAGTAATAGATTAAGATTTTTGATTCGTCGTGAGAAAATAGAGGAAAAATCTGAAATTAATCCCAAGCAAACAGCAATAGCTGCAGGGCGAAGGGTTGCGATGGTAAGTGTGGCAATCGTATGGGCTCCAGGACTTTGCGATAGTACATCCAGGCTTAAACCTAAAAGAAAACTACTGAGAATGACCTCTTGGGGCTTAGCCTCAAAAGGATAACTCATCACGAAAAAAATATAAACACTTGGGAAGACAGCATCAAAAAACACCCAATGGTTAAAGAAGAGAAGTTGTAAAAGCAACAAAACGATAAATCTACTCAAGAGGGTTGTGGTCCGTTGATTCATTGCAGCAGTTGTTTAAGGGAATCAAGCTCTTCTCGACCATAGTTTTCAAGAACATACACTTGGTGTAATTGAGTAGGGTTGTGAAACAATTTCACTTTGATCTGATGGTAACCCTGCACACGATCGGAGTCGTACTCGATGACCTGTCCAAGCGGAATACCTTTTGGGAAATATGCAGACATCCCCCCCGTGACAATCGTATCGCCAATTCTTACAGGATTTATAATGGAGATATCGCGAAAATCAAATTCTTGTGGGGCTTTACCTGTCCATTGTAATGAGCCAAAAGCACCGTTTTTCTTAAAGGCAGCGTTAATACTTAGATCAGTATCCAAAAGCGACATTACACTCGAAAAATTGGGAGTTACCTGATTGACAATCCCCACAATTCCATGGGCGCCAATAACCCCCATTTCCTTTGTGATTCCTGCTTTACTCCCCCGATTAAGGATAAACGTATTTTTGGGGAGATGATAAGATTTCTGGATCAGGTCTGCTGGGATGGCTCTATACCCCAAGTAATTTTCAATGCTGAGGTTTAAGCTGTCCTTGGGCTTTAGCAATTGATTGATCAAATGATCATTTTCCCTCTTAAGTATGTTGTTATGGTTACTGATCTCAAAGTAATTGGTAAAAGATGTTCTTCCCTGATTAATCCATCCGCCAAGCCCCATACCGAGCCGGTACAACTGAGATTGATGATAATAGCTCCTATTGCTCAAAAAAATCAACGCAAAACTCAGCAGTGCCAAGTACAAGACTAAGCTGACATTGCGCAGGAGTGCATTGATGATTTGCTGCATGATCTATTTGATCAAGATGGGCTTATAACGATCTAGATTTTTAAGGGTGATACCTGTTCCCCGGACAACGGCTTGTAGCGGGTCTTCTGCTATGTAAACGGGAAGGTCTGTTTTCCGAGAGATACGCCGATCGAGGCCGCGTAGAAGGGCACCGCCACCGGCCAAGTAGATCCCTGTATTGTAGATATCTGCCGCTAATTCTGGTGGTGTTTGCGCCAAGGCTTCCATAATGGCTTCTTCTATCCGGATAATGGATTTGTCCAGGGCTTTAGCAATTTCTGAATGTGAAATCATTGCTTGCTTGGGTTTTCCTGATAGCAAATCTCGTCCCTGAACAGACATTTCTTCTGGTGGATTTTCTAAATCCTCGACAACGGCACCGATAGTAATTTTAATTTTTTCAGCAGTTCGTTCCCCTACAAATAGGTTGTGTTTCGATCGCATATAATTGATGATGTCATTGGTGAAAACATCTCCTGCAATCTTTACGGACTTATCGCAAACAATACCGGAAAGGGCAATGATGGCAATTTCTGTTGTTCCCCCACCGATATCGACTATCATATTCCCTTTGGGCTGCATAATATCTAAGCCAATTCCTATGGCTGCTGCCATGGGTTCGTGAATCAGGTAGACTTCTTTTCCATTCACACGTTCAGCAGATTCCCGTACAGCTCTCATTTCTACCTCTGTAATCCCTGAGGGAATACAAATGACCATCCGAAGCGAGGGTGTAAAAAACTTCTTCTTCAGGGAAGGGATACTCTTAATGAGCATATTAATCATTTGCTCTGAAGCGTTAAAGTCGGCAATTACACCATCCTTGAGTGGGCGAATGGTTTTGATGTTTTCGTGGGTTTTCCCCTGCATCATACTCGCTTCATTCCCGATAGCTATCACCTTGTTTGAAAGGCGATCGATAGCAACAATTGAAGGGCTGTCTACCACCACCTTATCGTTGTGAATGATAAGCGTGTTAGCTGTCCCTAAGTCAATGGCTATTTCTTCAGTAAATATCCCCATGTAATTTCATATTTGGCCCAATAAAATTAGGAATTAATGTTTAAAATGGCGCGTTCCTGTAAACACCATTGCCATATTATTCTCATCGCAGTAGTCGATCGATAGCTGATCTTTGATTGAACCTCCCGGTTGAATGACTGCTTGAACCCCCGCATTATGGGCAATTTCAACACAATCGGGGAAGGGGAAAAAGGCATCACTTGCCATGACGGCTCCCGCTAATGAAAATTTAAAATGCTGTGCTTTTGCAATTGCTTGCTGCAACGCATCTACCCTAGATGTTTGTCCGGTACCAGACGCTAGCAACTGATTGTTCTTTACCAAAACAATGGTATTCGATTTGGTGTGTTTACATATTTTAGAGGCAAACAACAAATCAGATATCTCACATGCTTCTGCTTTTCTATTGGTCACTGCCTGTAAATCAGATTCTTGGTCTGTAGCCAGATCTCTCTCTTGCACGAGCACTCCATTAAGACAACTGCGCACTTGTGTTGTAGGACGATCATAGGTTTTGATTTTCAGGAGGATTCTGTTCTTTTTTTGTTTAAGTAGCTCGAGCGCATCGGCTTCAAAATCGGGTGCAATGACAACTTCGCAAAACAGCTCATGTACCTGATCGGCTGTAGCCATGTCTATCGGTCGGTTAGCAATCAGAACCCCGCCAAAAGCAGACACAGGGTCTCCGCTAAGTGCATCGGCATAAGCTTCAGCTAAGCTGTTTCGAGTAGCCAAACCACAGGCATTGTTGTGTTTTAGAATGGCGAAGGTAGGGTCGGAGTTCGTAAATTCTTCCATCAAGCTCACAGCGGCATCCACATCCAATAAATTATTGTAGGACAATTCTTTCCCATGAAGTTGCTCGAGCATATCCTCAAAAGGCCCAAAAAAGCGACCTTCCTGATGCGGATTTTCTCCATATCTCAAGCTTCTAGTATGGTGGTCGCTGAGCTTGAGGTAACTTTCCGTTTGGTTAAAGTGGTTGAAAATTGCCGTGTCGTAGTGCGATGAGGTGGCGAAGCCTTGGACCGCAAATTTTTGTCGAGTGTCCAAGCTGGTACTTCCTTTGTCTTTTTGGATTAACTCCAATAGCTCGTCGTATTGTCCTCGGTTAGACACACAAAGAACATCTTTGAAGTTTTTTGCTGCAGCGCGAATAAGGGCAATTCCACCAATATCAATTTTTTCAACGATTTCAGCCTCAGTTCCTCCTTGAGCAACGGTGTCTTCAAACGGATATAGATCAACAATGACCAAGTCTAACTGTGGGATTTCAAATTCTTGAAGTGTTTGCTGATCGCTGTCAACGTCTTGTCTGTTTAAGATTCCGCCAAAAATTTTGGGGTGTAGTGTTTTAACACGTCCCCCTAAAATTGCAGGATATTGGGTGATATCTTCGACAGGGATAACGGGAATCCCTCTTTTTTCAATAAAATCTTGAGTGCCTCCTGTAGAATAAATATCCACACCAGCACTGTGCAATTCATCCACTATAGGGCCAAGACCTTCTTTGTGAAATACGGAAATAAGGGCCTTTTGGATTTGCTTTTTCATAGCTCTAACGGGTTTGTATTAGTGTTTTTTAGTTGAGTTGCGACTAAAGCGCAAACATGTTCTAGTAGTTGTTCGTCTTCGGTCCTAAAAGGATCTAGGGTATTGGAGTCGATATCGATTTGTCCGATATTTTCTCCATCCACAAAAATCGGAATTACGATTTCTGATTTAACATCGATACTACAAGAAATATAGTTGTCTTGCGCTTGAACATCTGGGACCACAAAATTCTGATTAGACTCTGCTACTTGTCCGCATATTCCCTTCCCAAAGGGTATTTCCGTATGGTCAGTAGGCTTACCGGCAAAGGCTTTTAGAAAAAGCTTCCTCTGTCTAGCGTCGGCAAAATAGAAGCCCACCCAATCGTAGTGTGCTACTTCTTTTTGAAGCAGTTCGCAAATTGCCTGTAATTGTTCCCTTACCGATCTATCTTCCGAAAGAAGATGTTCTACTTGGGTTTGCAGTGCAGTTGAAGTCAATGGAAATAATTTATCGCCAAAAATAAGCATTTAAGATTGGATTGTTGTAGGGCTTAGACATACGAATTCGTCCCTTTTTACGTTAAGTTATTTAGAGGAACTATCGAGCAGTTTTAACACGAAATTGGCGATAGGAATTTTTTATAATTGGCTGGTTTGTACTAATTTGCATATATGTTGAAAAAAACAAAAGCTTTTGTTGCACTATTGTTAGCCACGCTTGTATTAGCGTCTGGTGCAAAAATTGGCTTTAATTTTCACTACTGTCAAGACGATTTAGCACGTATTTCCTGGAATATACACCCTAAAAACTGTCTAGGGGAAGTTGTTCAACAGCCTGTCAATTCTATCGCAAATACGACGTTCCGACTATCGCAGAAACCTTGTTGTTTCGACCAAAATTTGTCCGTTGACACAGACACTCCTGATCGGTATTCCTATGATTTTGAAATTCCCACTTTAACAATTTTAATTACTTATCCTTCAACAGATAGAGGTGTCTTTACCCGGAAAACCCAGAGTTCTGCCACGCCTTGGTTCGATCCGCCAGACATTGTCTCCGCACCCCTCTATTTACAATTTTCTAGACTCATTCATTACGGATAAGCCCTCTGGCTTAGCCACTTTGCTATTTAACGAGCTGTAGGCAGATTTTACAAACTAAAATCTTTGTACACTACAGTTATATCCTTGAAAGGGATGATTAAGGGGACCATATCTCTTATGTCATCTGACGTTAATTAAATCTAATATGAATGGTCAATCGACTTTTAAAATACTTTTTACATCATCCGCTGATCACCAGCCTTTTGCTCCTATTGTTTATGGGATGGGGCATCATAACTGCGCCCTTCGACTGGAATACGCGCCTACTCCCTAGGGACCCCGTCCCTGTAGATGCTATTCCGGATATAGGTGAAAATCAACAGATTATTTTTACCCCTTGGGCAGGTAGATCTCCCCAAGATATCGAGGATCAAATCTCTTATCCACTGACGACCTATTTGTTGGGAATTCCAGGGGTTAAATCTATCCGGAGTTCATCGATATTTGGATTTTCCAGTGTCTATGTGATTTTTGAGGAATCTGTTGAGTTTTACTGGTCACGCTCTAGAATTCTGGAAAAGCTTAATGCACTTCCTAAAGGATTATTACCCGATGGGGTTCAACCGAGCTTAGGACCGGATGCCACCGCTTTGGGACAAGTATTTTGGTATACACTTGAAGGTCGAGACCCACAGGGAAATCCGACAGGGGGGTGGGATCTACATGAGATACGGTCTCTGCAGGATTTTTATGTCAAGTATGCGCTAAATGCTGCTTCTGGGGTTGCAGAAGTTGCCTCCATAGGTGGTTTTGTGCAGGAATATCAAATCGATATCGATCCAAGAGCGATGAAGGCACATCAGGTTACTTTTCCACAAATCTTACAAGCGGTTCAGAATTCAAATAAAGAAGTAGGGGCTAAAACGATAGAAATCAATCAGGTCGAATATCTCGTACGGGGCTTGGGCTATGTGAAGTCTATTGAAGATCTTGAGGGTACGGTTGTAAAAATATCGAATCATACACCTATTCGGATTCGCGATTTAGGCCGGGTCAAATTAGGACCAAGCACCCGAAGAGGTATACTCGATAAAGATGGTGCCGAGGTGGTTGGAGGGGTAGTAGTTGCCCGATATGGAGCAAACCCCTTAGAAGTCATTAATAATGTTAAACAACAGATAGAAAATATTCGTGCTGGATTGCCCAAAAAGATATTACCCAACGGAGTGGAGTCTCAGCTGACCATCGTTCCTTTCTACGATCGTTCAGATTTAATTCATGAGACATTGGGAACGCTAGAAGAAGCCCTCACCTTGGAAATTTTTATTACTGTCTTGGTCGTTCTGTTAACGCTACTGAATTTACGGGTATCCATCTTGATCAGTACATTACTGCCCATTGCTGTTCTCATAACATTTATAGGAATGCGTTACTTTGGGGTCGATGCCAATATAGTAGCTCTTTCAGGGATTGCCATTGCTATAGGAACCATGGTAGACCTAGCCGTAATATTGGTAGAAAATATTGTCAAGCACAAACGCGAACACCCCAACCAACCCCTCAGACAAACCATATATGCAGGGGCAAGTGAGGTCAGTGGAGCCATTATAACGGCTGTTTCAACGACCATTGTTAGTTTTGTTCCCGTATTTAGTATGCAAGCAGCCGAAGGGAAATTATTTACCCCTTTGGCCTATACAAAAACCTTTGCTTTGTTGGCTGCTTTGGGTGTAACACTATTTATATTGCCCACATTAGCTCATTGGATTTTTGGCGTGAAAGCCCCAAAAAAAACACTGAAGAAATTACTATGGGTGGGTTTATGTGCGTTAGGCGTTTATGCCCTTTTCTCAGGGAACCTGCTGGTGGGAGTTCTTACCTTGCTCTACGTCTGTTTCCAATACTTTAAGCCCTTAATTCTTCGATTGGCTATTAAACGATCTTGGCGAATAATATTGTTTCGTTATCTGGATTTAGCTTTAATCGTTTTGGGAGTGATGTGGCTGTTAGCTGTTTATTGGATCCCTTTAGGTCCAGGAAATTCCAAGGGGAAAAATTTTCTCTTTGTATTTTTTACGGTGGGGACGATCATCGCATTTTTCAAATGTATCGAGCATTACTACGGCCCGCTGTTGCGATGGTGCTTAGCACATAAAAAGAGCTTTTTGAGTCTTCCTGTACTATTAGTGTTGTTGGCGGTTAATATTTGGTTTGGCTTTTCAACAGTATTTGGGTTTGTGGCCAAGGGGATGGACACTGTCGGTGTTAATATTCGTCAGACAAGTTTGTGGTCTTCCTTTACTCATACTTTCCCCGGAATAGGAGAAGAGTTTATGCCAGCATTAGATGAAGGTAGTTTTTTAATGATGCCTACTTCCATGCCACACTCAGGAGTAGATTACAACCGAAAGGTTTTAGGTCAACTCGATATGTTGGTCAGTACAATTCCAGAGGTAGAATTAACGGTAGGGAAATTAGGAAGAGTAGAATCTGCACTAGATCCCGCGCCCATATCGATGTTTGAAAATGTGATTTTGTATAAGCCTGAATATGCACTGGACAATAAAGGGAGAAGACAACGGTTTAAGGTAACTGCCAAAGGGCATTATATCACAAAAACCAAGGACACGCTTTCCCGTGAGTCTATATTAGCGAGTAAGCTTGATGCATCCAATTTAATTCCTGATCGTTCGGGACAATACTTCAGGAATTGGCGGGATCATATTCAAAATATTGATGATATCTGGAATGAGATCATTCAGCTAACGAAAATTCCGGGGGTCACATCAGCACCGAAATTACAGCCGATAGAAACACGGTTGGTGATGCTTCAAACAGGTATGCGTGCACCTATGGGGATCAAGGTGTTTGGCCCAGATTTATCGACCATTGAAGCCTTTGGAATTGAGCTTGCCGAAGAGCTGAAAAAAGTAGCGGGCGTTAAGCCCGAATCGGTCTTTGCAGAACGGATAGTGGGAAAACCCTATCTCCATCTAACAATCGATCGCGATAAAATTGCTCGCTATGGGATGAGTGTCGCTCAAGTACAGCAGTTTATTGAAATAGCCTTGGGGGGAATGAAAATCAGCACAACGGTTCAAGGGCGTGAACGTTTTCCGATCCGTTTGCGTTATCCACGCGAATTGCGCGATAGTCCGGAGGCATTAATGAGCACCTATTTAACCACTCCCAACGGAGCTTCAATTCCACTAAAAGAATTGGTGAATCTCGAATACCAAAAAGGACCTCAAGCCATCAAAAGTGAAGATACTTTCTTAGTCGGCTATGTATTGTTCGACAAGCAGGCAGGGTTTTCTGAAGTCGAGGTGGTTGAAGCTGCACAAAGTTATTTAGGAAAACGGATCGATAGCCAAGCATTGAAAGTGCCAGAGCGGGTAAATTTTAAGTTTTCTGGGAACTACGAAAATCAAGTTCGCGCTGAAAAAAGACTGGCATTGGTGATTCCATTAGTGCTCATTATCGTCTTCATAATTCTATATTTTCAATTCAAATCCGTGTTAACATCGCTGATGGTGTTTAGCGGAATTGTTATTGCTTTCAGTGGTGGTTTTCTATTGTTATGGCTATATGGGCAAAGTTGGTTTTTAGATTTTAATATTGGTAATACTTCTTTTCGGGACTTATTTCAGGTCCACCCGATCAATTTAAGTGTTGCTGTTTGGGTGGGCTTTATAGCGCTTTTTGGTATAGCCACTGACGACGGTGTACTGATGGCCACTTACTTGGACCAAAGTTTTAAAAAGCAGCAGATTCGAAACAGCCATCAATTGGAGGCTGCAGTCGTTCAGGCCGGGCAACGAAGAATACGTCCTGCAATAATGACGACGACTACCACGATGATTGCATTACTCCCCATACTCACTTCCACCGGAAGGGGAGCAGATATCATGATTCCTATGGCCATTCCTGCTTTTGGAGGAATGCTAATAGCCGTCATTTGTTATTTCACTGTTCCCGTCTTGTACGCCATACGGGAAGAGCGTAAATTAAATCGTCAGTCATGAAAAAAAGTGTACAGATTTTACTGATTAGCCTGAGTTGTTTGTTTC
This sequence comes from Flavobacteriaceae bacterium, assembly GCA_049889695.1. Lineage (GTDB taxonomy): Bacteria > Bacteroidota > Bacteroidia > Flavobacteriales > Flavobacteriaceae > WTJH01. The sequence continues at coordinate 34,107 of JBMHCX010000005.1, forward strand.
CCCTGCAAGCCCAAGAATTAGATCATTTATGGGAGATAGCCGCCTTGAATAGCCCAGAACTCAAGCTTGCATTTACCGAATTTAAAATTGCAATGGAACGAACATCGCAAGTTGCTTTGCAAGATCCGAAAATTTCGATGGGTTATTTTATTCGCCCGATTCAGACACGGACGGGGCCGCAGGTGGGTCGCTTGTCCTTATCGCAAAGTTTTCCGTGGTTTGGTATGTTGAAGCGGCAAAAAGAGGGGGCTAGTATGTTGGCTGAAGCAGCACATTTCCGATTCATCGATCGGCGGAACAAGTTGTATTTCGATCTGGCTGCCTACTATTATCAGTTCGTACGTTACAAGCAGTGGATGGATCTAGAAAGGGAGAACAATGAAGTATTGCAAACCCTTAAAAAAACGGCCATTGCACGCTATGCATCCGATCAAGGGGCTTTAGTTGATGTACTTAGGATACAAATGCTATTGGATCAGTCAGCAGCTCAATCCGAAATTTATCGAGCGAAGAAGCAAACGTTATGGGAAGAGATCCATCTGTTGATGAATAGTTCAGAGAGGTTTACGATTACACCAGAAGCTACACCTTTGACAGATATTTCCTTAACGCAAACCCCTTCGGTCGATTTAAATCCGCTTCTGTTAGCCTTCGACGCACAGATTAGAGCCGCTGAATTGGGGGAACAAGTCGCCCTTAAGCAAAATCGTCCCAATATTCGGCTGGGGGTAGATTATGCTATTATTCAGCAGGGCGCCAATCTATCGTCTAGTGGTACCGATGCATGGATGCCCACTCTCGGCCTTTCATTGCCCATTTTTAAGCAAAAAAACACGGCAGTTGTTACCGTGGCGACCTTAACGACGCAGGCATTACAAGAATCGAAAGAGGCTCAATTCAATCGATTGTCTGCTGCCATGAAGGGAGCAATTTTTCAATATCAAGCGGCTACTACAGAATTAAGTGTCTTGGAAAAGTTAATTCTTACTGCCCACCAATCGATTGCTTTGTTGATGTCTGCCTATGAAAATGACCGCCAAGATTTTGAAGAAGTCATACGCATGCATCAAAAGATCATTAAGTACAAAAAATCGTTCGCTTCAGAATTGGAAAAGATGTCTGTGGCACGAGAAAAAATAGACTATTTATCAGGAGAATTTAAAGCTAGTAATTATGTTCAAACGAATTAACCACCCCTACCTACTGATTTTATTGGGACTTTTGTTAGGTGTTATTATAGGGGGGACTCTTTTTTCAGACTCTTCCGTGGCCGATGGAAATGAGACGGAGACCGCAGCTCAAGCTGAGATGGAATATACCTGTTCCATGCACCCGCAGATTCGGCAAGATGGACCAGGGCTCTGTCCGATTTGCGGTATGGAATTAATTCCGATGGAGAACAATGCGGACGAAATAGACCCAAACAGTATCCGTATGTCTCCGACGGCGCTTCAATTGGCGAGTGTTAGAACCACTCCTGCTCGTTTGGCACAGCAGGGTGCCTCAGTTGTCGTTGACGGGAAAATCTACCCAGATGAACGGAGGGTGTATGCACAGACTGCACATATCCCCGGACGAATTGAGGCACTAGGAGTAGATTATACTGGTGCTTTTGTTAGAAAGGGCGAAGTCATTGCTCAGATCTATTCTCCGGAGCTGATTACTGCCCAGCAAGAAATTATTGAAGCTAAAAAAGTGATGCGCCAACAACCAGAGCTATATCAGGCGACTATTAATCGACTCAAGAACTGGAAGTTTACGCCTGCTCAGATCGCTCAAGTACTTCAGTCCAATCAGGCGATCGTTTCATTCCCCATCTTGGCAGATCAGTCGGGTTATGTCAGTCACAAACATATCCGTGTTGGCGACCATGTTCGTGAAGGACAACAACTATATGAAATTCAAGATTTAAACAAGGTATGGGCACTTTTTGATGTATACGAACAACAGTTATCTCAAGTAGCAGTAGGTGATACTGTGAAATTTCAAGTAGCTGCTCTACAAGGGAAAATCTACGCAGGTGTTATCCGCTATTTGGATCCTATCCTAGGGAAAAATTCTAGAGCCCTTAAAGCGCGGGTAGAAATCGATAACTCAGAGAATTTACTGAAGCCAGAAATGTTTGTTCGGGGAACACTTAGCTCCCAGTTCTCAATGGAGGAATTGTCTGTAATTCTCCCGAAATCAGCGGTTTTGTGGACAGGAAAACGTTCAGTAGTATATGTTAAAGAAACAGACGAACAAGGGATATATTTCCGTATGCGTGAGGTGGAAATAGGGGACGACTTTGGTGCGGACTATGAAATTCTAGCAGGAATTGAAGTTGGGGAAGAAGTAGCATCGGCAGGTGCCTTTAGTATCGATGCGGCAGCTCAGTTAGCAGGAAAAAATAGTATGATGCAGGATATGCATCCCAAAGAACAGAATAGCCCTTCTCAGAAAACAGTGCAGTGGCCGGTTAAATCGATTAATTTAAGCCCGGCATACCGACAGGTTTTTGATCAGATGCTTGCCAATTATCTGGAGCTAAAAGATGCGCTGACCCAAGATAATTATGAAGAGGCAAAGGCTGGAGCCTTAGCTTTTGTTGAGGCGAGTAAGCGCTTTATTGCTAATGAGACAGACGAACGGTTGGCAGAGCATCAGTCCTTATTACAAGAGGCATTGACTCATATACACCACACCACCCAGATAGATGATCTAAGAGCAGAGTTTTTAGTCCTTTCAAATGGGATGATTGCCCTATTGAAGTCCTATGGACTCCCATCGGGGAAGGCGTATATACAATATTGTCCAATGGCCAACCAGAACGCGGGAGGCTTTTGGATCAGTAGAGAAGAGCAAATACAGAACCCTTATTTTGGCGCTGCCATGTTAATGTGTGGGAACGTTGAAGAAACCATCGAATTGAATTAAACCTTTTTTATTAACCCTTAAATTTTTTCTTATGAACGTGAAACAATTTATTTTAATGTGCTTTGTAGGGAGCAGCACTTTGCTGGCCTCACCTATTGTCGATGATTCTACTTTTTCATTCGATCGATCTGATGCTATCCAAGAAGTGGTAGATGCCTATATGGAGTTAAAGAATGCTTTGGTAGCCACAGACTTTGATGCAGCTCAAAAAGCCGCCATGGTTTTGAAGAAAAATGCCAAAAAAGCGAAGCAAGACGCCATAGCCGAACAAGCGGGAAAAATAGCGGTAGCAGAGACCATCAAAGAACAGCGTCGTTTATTCGAGGAAGTTTCGGAGCAGATTTTAGCCTTGTGTACCGCTGAAGGAACCGAGGTAACGGTCTATCATCAGTATTGTCCCATGGCTTTCAACAACGAGGGAGCATCTTGGCTCAGTTACTCTCCAGAAATTAGAAATCCCTATTTTGGAAAAATGATGCTTAAATGCGGGATGGTAAAAGAAGAGATTAAATAACAACTGATTCTAAAAAGTAAAAGCCGCTCCCATGGGAAGCGGCTTTTTTATTTGAAAACACTGTGAAATGATTACATCATCCCCGGCATTCCACCTCCCATTGGAGGAGCTGCTGGCGCAGGATTTTCTTCTTTGATGTCTACCAATGCACATTCGGTGGTAAGAATCATTCCCGCAACAGATGCAGCATTTTCTAGGGCTACACGCGTTACTTTTTTCGGATCGATGATTCCCTCTTTCAGCATATCTACATAGGTGCCTTCTTTGGCGTTAAATCCAAAGTTAGCATCCCCTTCCAATACTTTAGCCACTACTACAGAGCCTTCACCTCCAGAGTTTTCAACGATGGTGCGTAAAGGTGTTTCAATCGCACGATTGATGATTTGGATACCCGTAGCTTCATCGGCATTTGTGGCCTCTAGGCTAGACAAAGTATTTTTGGCGTTTAAAAGAGCAACACCACCACCAGCGACAATACCTTCTTCAACCGCAGCTCGTGTGGCGTGAAGAGCGTCATCTACGCGATCTTTCTTTTCTTTCATTTCCACTTCGGAGGGTGCTCCGACATACAATACAGCAACTCCTCCAGAAAGTTTAGCCAAACGCTCTTGAAGTTTTTCTTTATCGTAGTCAGAAGTAGAAGCTTCAATCTGAGATTTTATCTGGTTAACGCGCGCTTCGATCGCATCCGCTGCACCAGTGCCATTCACTACAGTCGTATTGTCCTTGTCGATGGTTACCTTCTCTGCGGTTCCTAGCATTTCAATGGTAGTATTTTCGAGCGTAAATCCACGTTCCTCAGAAATAACAGTACCTCCCGTTAGAATAGCAATGTCTTCTAACATCGCTTTTCTTCGATCACCGAAGCCAGGAGCCTTAACAGCAGCAATTTTTAATGCACCTCTTAATTTATTGACGACTAAAGTCGCAAGGGCTTCCCCATCTACGTCCTCAGCAATGATCAATAAAGGCTTTCCTGTCTGTGCTACGGGCTCAAGTACTGGGAGTAGATCCTTCATGGCAGAGATCTTCTTGTCGTACAACAAAATGTAGGGTGTTTCTAGGTCGGCTTCCATTTTCTCGGAATTCGTCACAAAGTAGGGCGATAGATAACCGCGGTCGAATTGCATTCCTTCCACAACGTCCACATAAGTGTCGGTCCCTTTGGCCTCTTCAACAGTGATGACTCCTTCTTTTCCTACCTTTTCAAAAGCTTCAGTAATAAGCCCTCCGATCGTAGCATCGTTATTTGCAGAGATACTCGCCACTTGCTGGATTTTTTCAGAGGCATCACCGACCTCTACGGACTGCTCAGCCAAAGCGGCTACGATTGCGTCTACAGATTTATCGATACCGCGCTTAAGGTCCAATGGATTGGCCCCAGCAGCAACGTTTTTAAGTCCCTCTTTAACGATAGATTGTGCTAATATGGTAGCAGTTGTTGTTCCGTCACCCGCCAGATCGTTGGTTTTGGAAGCTACTTCTTTTACCATCTGCGCTCCCATATTTTCGAGCGTGTCTTCTAGTTCGATTTCTTTCGCTACAGAAACTCCGTCTTTGGTTACTTGGGGAGCTCCAAAAGCTTTTCCAATAATTACATTACGTCCTTTAGGACCCAAAGTTACTTTTACCGCGTCGGCAAGTGCATCAACACCGCGTTTAATGCCATCCCGTGCTTCAATGTCAAAAGTGATTTGTTTGGCCATTTTCGATTTATTTTATGGATTTAAATTTTAGCGAGTACGTCGCTTTCTTTCATGATTAAATAGTCTTCTCCTTCATGACTGAGTTCAGTTCCGGAATATTTTCCGTAGAGCACTAAATCTCCTACTTTAAGTGTTACCGGGTGCTCTGAAGTTCCAGGGCCTACGGCAACTACTGTACCCTTTTGAGGTTTTTCTTTTGCAGTGTCTGGAATAATAATTCCGGAAGAAGTTTTGGTCTCAGCAGCTGCTGGGGCTACCAAAATTCTGTCAGCTAAAGGTTGGATTGAAATATCACTCATGCGTACAAATTTTAATTTTTGTTAGGAGTTAAGCACATATTATGCCAAGCCAGAAATAACTGACATAGATGAAAAAAAAATGCCAGCCTGTCAGGCTGGCATTGATATTTTATTGAGGAAGTTGGTCCTCAGGGATTTCCGGAATCTCTGTCGGAGCACTTTCTGGAATCCCCTCAGGGATACTTTCTGGAATGGTCTGTTCTTGTGGATCTAACAGGCGAGAATCCTGATTAGCAGCTTGAGGTCTGTCTAAGGTAATATTCGATAACAGGATTAAAGCAAGGAGAATTCCTCCTAAGACCCATGTGCTTCGATCCAGAAAATCAGTTGTTTTCTGAACACCTCCCATTTGTTGGCTGCTTCCACCGCCGAAAGAAGATGATAATCCTCCTCCTTTAGGGTTTTGCACCATAATGATGAGTATTAACAGTAGACAAACGACTACAATTAAAGCGATAAAAACAGTATAAGTTCCCATAAGACTTTTATTTTTCGCCTTTTAGGCGTTTTATTTTTTTTATTTGGTCTGCAAATAAAGTGCTTTTTTCTGGATATTTCAAGCTTAATACGCGGTATGCGCTCATGGCCTGATCATATTTTTGCTGTTTCACAAAAACTTTTGCAAGGGTCTCAGTCATGAGTTCTTGGCTGTCGAAATTGTTTTGTAAACTAAGATCTTGCTGTTCGGTTGTATCCTTCTCGCCTCTGGGGATGGAAGGATTTTTGGCTAAGAAACTGTCTATTGTTTTAAGTTGTTCCGAAAGGGTGGAATTTTCGGACTTTTCTGTAGGTCGCGATGCTTTAAGCCATTCGCCAAATGTTTTTTTAGCGGCGGGATCCTTCTCACTTTGGCTAGATATAGAGCTGTTTTCTTCTGGCCTCTTGATGCTTTTAGGGGCAGATGTAGGCTGTTTTGCAGACTTCTCTTCCTCCTGAAGTACCTTATCCGCGACTTCTTTCTCTTCCATTGCCGCAGAGACAGTTGGCTCTTGTTCAGCAGTCGTTCCAAACGATTTTTGAAGAAATAATTCTAATGTTCTTCGGTCGGGAGTGATAGCTGAAAGCTTTGCTAAATGGCGGTCATGAGTAATGTCCTTTTGGGCCTCTAGGCCTTTGACAAAATAAGCGTAGGCGGGTTGAAAATAAGGATATTGTAAAACCAGCTTCCGCAGTTGAGCTACGTGCTCTTTGCCCTCTCCATTGAAAGACTGAATGATATCGCTAAATGGACTATTGCCTCCTACCATTTGGCTAAGGTATCATTAAAAATATTTTGAGTGAGTCGCTCAAAAATTTCTTGGTGCGCAGTGTCTTTGATATCATACACCTGCAATTCAGCCGCAAAATCATAAAAGAATGAGTACGATCGCTCGAAGTCATCTTCAGGATTCTTAGTGTTGAAATATCGGAGGTTAACCTGCATGGTTAAACGGTTCTGTGCAGCTGAATTTTGAGCTGTTGCTGTCATGGGGGTAACACTGTATTCTGTTATTTCTCCCTCATAGATAAGATCTCCATCATTGTTGACAAGGTTTAAGCTGGTCTGATTTTGAATGATGTCCTGAAGTGCTAAGGTAAAATCACGATCCAATCCCGGTTCTATGATAGACCCTGGGCGATTACCCGCCATGTTATTGAAATAATTGACCTGAAAAGTTTCTGTACCAGCAGGGATGGAAGCTCCGGTAAAAGAATAAATGCCACAGGACTGTAGGACGAATCCACACAACAGTGCACTGATGCAAAGCCAATATTGACGAAACTTATAGATCATATTGTTTTATTTTTCGATAGAGTGTTCGTTCCGAAATACCCAATTCGTCTGCTGCTAATTTACGTTTACCACCCGATCTCGACAATGCCTCGCGTATCATTTGGATTTCTTTTTCTTGGAGCGATAAGGGTTCTTCTTCTACAACGGCTTCCGCAAATGCATATTTATCGATTTCGCTGGTTTTTTGGAGGTCCGTCGAGTAGTTATTTTCACTGGGTAGAGAGAGTGTTTCTACACTGGGGGTTTTCTCCGCCGGTGGAATTTCATCGTATAACTTTTGAAGAATATGCTGATGTTCTTCCGTAGGATTGAGATCTCCTTCTTTTTCAAATAAATCGAGGGTCAACTTTTTCAGGTCGTTTAAATCCTTCTTCATGTCGAAAAGGATTTTATAAAGGATTTCTCTTTCGTTAGCAAAGTCGCTGGACTCCGATTGTTTGTCGACATTTACAAGAGCAGGAAGCTGAGGTCCTTTTGAAGGAAGGTAGTGGCTGAGCTGAGCCGCTGTCAGTAGTCGATCTTGTTCTAGTACCGAAAGTTGTTCTGCTACGTTTCGCAATTGTCGGATATTGCCTTTCCAAGGATAGTTTTGGAGTAGTTCCTGTGCCGATTCATCCAGCCTAAGCGTCGGCATATGGTATTTTTGCCCAAAGTCAGCGGCAAATTTTCGAAACAACAAGGGGATGTCTTCTTGGCGTTCTCGCAAAGGGGGGAGTGCAATTTCAACAGTGCTTAGTCGATAGTACAAATCCTCTCTAAACTTTCCTTTTTGGATGGCCTCCTGCATTTTCACATTGGTGGCAGCAACGATGCGGACGTTTGTTTTTTGAACTTTTGAAGAACCTACTTTAATGAATTCTCCATTTTCCAGTACCCGAAGTAAACGCACTTGAGTGGGCAGGGGGAGTTCTCCAACTTCGTCCAAAAAGATGGTTCCTCCATCGGCCACTTCGAAATAGCCCGATCGGGTTTGTGTAGCGCCAGTAAATGCTCCTTTTTCATGTCCGAACAATTCAGAATCGATGGTTCCTTCTGGAATGGCTCCACAGTTTACAGCGATATATTTAGCGTGCTTCCGATGCGAAAACTGATGTATGATTCTTGGGATGCTCTCTTTTCCAACCCCACTTTCACCGGTGACCAAGACGGATATGTCCGTCCCCGCCACCCGATGGGCTTTGGCAATTGCCCGGTTGAGTCCTGCATTGTTGCCGATAATCTCGAACCGCTGCTTGATACTTTGTAGAGCGCTTGCTTCCATGGGGTTAAATTCTATCCGATAAACCAACGGCAGTACCAATTAAGGTTGCCGAGGTCGCATTGTCGATTTTTACTTCTACTAAATCTCCTACCTTGTACGTCTGCTTTGGGAAAACGACTACAGTGTTCTGAGTTGTTCGTCCGCTCCAGTCAGCGCTGGATTTTTTTGATTCTTTTTCGATTAAAACACAAACAGTTTTTCCGAGGTAAGATTCTGTTCTGTATTTCCCGTGTTTTTGCTGAAGTGCTATAATTTCTTTCAGTCTTCTTTTCTTGACGTTTTCTGGGATATCGTCCTCCATTTTGCGAGCGGCTAGAGTGCCTGGTCTTTCAGAATAAGCAAACATAAAACCAAAGTCATATTTGACGTATTCCATCAGGCTGAGGGTATCCTGGTGATCTTCCTCCGTTTCGGTAGGAAATCCTGCAATCATATCGTGCGACAATCCACAATCGGGAATGATTTTGCGAATATTATCGATCAATTCAAAGTATTCTGCCCGTGTATGGAGGCGGTTCATTTTCTTTAAAATACGATCGCTTCCCGACTGAATAGGGAGGTGAATGTATTTACAAATATTGTCGTAAGCCGCCATCGTGTGCAACACATCCAGAGACATGTCCTGCGGGTTAGAGGTCGAAAATCGGATTCTGATGCTAGGATGCGCCTCGGCGACTAACCGCAGCAATTGTGCAAAATCCACAGCGGTTTTCTGTTGAAGGGGACTCGCCTTGTCGAAATCTTTTTTGAGCCCACCACCATACCAGAGGTAACTGTCCACGTTTTGGCCTAAGAGCGTAATTTCTTTATAACCTCTGTCGGCCAGATCTGCGATTTCTGCGAGTATACTTTTTGGATCACGACTTCTTTCCCGTCCACGCGTGAATGGGACAACGCAGAAGGTACACATATTGTCACAACCTCTCGTGATGGATACAAAAGCTGTAATCCCATTGGAATTTAATCTTACTGGGCTAATATCTCCATAGGTCTCCTCTTTTGAAAGAATCACATTGACGGCTTCGCGGTCTGCCGCAACTTCTTTGAGGAGGTTGGGGATATCTTTATAGGCATCTGGACCAACAACGAGGTCTACTATTTTTTCTTCCTCAAGAAATTTGTGTTTGAGCCGTTCAGCCATACAGCCCAATACCCCGACTTTCAGGGAAGATTTTGCTTTCTTTAAGCCATTGAAATGATGCAGTCGATTGCGAACGGTTTGTTCTGCTTTCTCGCGAATGGAGCAGGTATTGAGGAGCACTAGGTCGGCTTCCTGCAAGGTCGAAGTCGTTCGATAGCCGTCTTCTGCCAAAATAGAGGCGACTACTTCACTGTCGGCAAAATTCATCTGACAACCGTAGCTTTCAATAAATACACTTTTGCCAGAGGATTGTTGTCCATTTGCTGGCGATTGTATGACTACTCCATCGACCGATGGGTCAGGAGTCATCCCTTGTCGTTTTTTTAGGTCGGTGTTATTTTCGTTCATCATTCATTAGACTGACACAAAAATAAGACCTTTCCAGCAAACCCGACAAATTGTCAGCGATTAATGCGGTAAATACTTTTTGAGGATTCCATAGACAAAAGTTCCTAGGACAGCCCCGAGGATGACAATGATGATAGGCGAAAAACCGGCACCAACCAGCGTGTACATAGGTCCCGGACACGCTCCTGAAAGCGCCCACCCTAAGCCAAAGAAAATACCGCCAATTAAATAACGGGCAACTGTTTTTTCTTTAGGCGCTATTTGTATAGGATTGCCAAAAGCATCATTGAGTTGTTTTCGCTTAATGAATTGTGTGATGGAAACACCCAGCATTAAGGCCGAGCCGATGATGCCGTACATGTGAAATGATTTAAACTGAAACATTTCATAAATCCTAAACCAAGAAGCGGCTTCCGATTTAAACATAGTGATGCCAAATAGGACACCGATTAATAAATATATAATTGAGCGCATGACGATTAGAGTATATAAGGTAAAAGGATGTGGTTCATAAAAAGGCCACCAATAAAAAATCCAATGACGGCAATCAGGGACCCCAGCTGTAGATTACTCAGGCCTGAGATAGCATGCCCAGAAGTACAGCCCCCAGCATAACGTGCTCCAAAGCCGACTAGAAAGCCACCGCAGATAAGGATGAAAAGACTTTTTGAATCGGAGATTGCATCTGAGCCAAACAGTTTTTCTGGCATATATGCCTGGCCAGCATCAGCAATTCCTAAATTTTGTAAATCTTGAACGACTTCAGGGTGAAGCACCACTGTTGTATCGGTCGTTAAATAATACGAAGCTATCCACCCTCCGATGATCGCTCCAGCAGCAACGATTAAATTCCAACGTTCATCTTTCCAGTTGTATTTAAAAAAATCAATGATATTCCCCGCCCCTGCGGCAGCACAGACCGTTCGTAAATTGGAAGACATCCCAAAACGACGTCCTACCCATAGCAGTAAAAACATAATCCCCGCGATCATCGGTCCTCCGATATACCAAGGCCAGGGTTGAAGTATCCATTCCATAAAAAAAGCTTAATTGAGTATTGTAGATTTAAGTATTTAATTCACAACGATTTACATCCAAACATCTAAAAAAAATGATGTTGAATAGACGCGTAAAGAGGACAAAGATACAGTCCTCTTTAGGATGAGCTATAAAAACTTCTATACTTTTACAGTAGAATTCTATGATGAAATGGCAAAAAATTTAGTGATAGTGGAGTCGCCTGCTAAGGCAAAAACCATTGAAAAATTTTTGGGTACAGGCTACAAAGTAGCATCGAGTTTTGGGCATATTGCTGACTTGCCTGCCCGAGAGCTTGGAGTGGACATAGAAAAAAACTTCATGCCCAAATACGAAGTAAGCGCCGACAAAAAGAAAGTTGTGTCCCAGTTAAAAAAACTGGCTCAAAATGCAGAGATTGTTTGGTTAGCAAGTGATGAAGATCGGGAAGGGGAGGCCATAGCATGGCACTTGGCCCAGAACCTTAAGTTAAAGCCCGAAAAAACCAAGCGTATCGTCTTTCATGAAATTACTAAAAACGCCATATTAAAGGCCATAGATAACCCTCGGGAAATCGACTACAACCTGGTGAATGCTCAGCAGGCTCGGCGGGTTTTAGACCGATTAGTCGGGTATGAACTTTCTCCTGTCTTGTGGCGAAAAGTAAAGCCAGGACTTTCAGCCGGAAGAGTTCAATCGGTGGCTGTACGATTAATCGTGGAACGGGAAAGGGATATTAAGGATTTTCATCCGACCCAAACATTTAAGACACAAGCCACTTTTTTAAACGACCAGCAAAAATCAATTGCAGGAGTTCTCAATCATGAATTTACTGAAGTAGAGGAGGCAGAAGCCTTTTTAAAGCTGAATTCCGAAAGTCAATTCAGTTTGAAAGCTTTAGAAAAAAAGCCGGCCAAAAAAAGTCCAACCCCTCCATTTACGACCTCTACCCTTCAGCAAGAAGCTGCTCGAAAGCTCTACTTTTCCGTCAGCAAAACCATGACTTTAGCGCAGCGACTATATGAATCTGGTTTAATCACCTATATGCGAACCGACAGTGTGAATCTTTCCAAAGAGGCACAGGGAGCAATTTTAAACCAAATTGAAAATCGCTTTGGAGCGGAATATGTACAGGCTCGGAATTTTAAAACAAAAAATAAAGGTGCTCAAGAGGCTCACGAAGCCATTCGGCCAACAGACCCCAGCAAGATACAGGTTAACCTAGATTACGATCAGGCGCGGCTCTATGAATTGATTTGGAAGCGCACCGTCGCCTCTCAGATGAGTGAAGCGCGCTTGGAACGCACCAAGCTTCAAATTGCGGCCGATAACCATCCACATTTATTTATTGCCCGTGGGGAAGTTGTCACTTTCGATGGATTTTTAAAACTCTACCTCGAAGGAAAAGATGAAGAGGAAGATGCCACAGTAGGCATTATTCCCAGAGTAGTAGAAGGGGAAGCTCTTGCCCTTGACGCTTTAACCTCAACACAGCGCTTCTCTAGGCCACCCGCTCGATTTTCGGAGGCGGCACTCGTAAAAAAATTAGAGGAACTAGGTATTGGACGACCATCGACCTATGCTCCGACGATTAGTACAGTTCTCAATCGAGGGTATATCCAAAAAGGTGAAAATGAGGGTGTCCCTCGAGCCTATATCCAACTTCGTCTCCAGGAGAGTGTACAAAAAGAAATTAAAGAAGAAAAAGTAGGTTCCGATAAAGGGAAGCTCATTCCGACAGATATTGGCATGATTGTCAATGATTTTTTGGTTGGAAATTTTAAAAACGTATTGGACTTTAATTTTACTGCTGGAGTAGAGGAAAACTTCGATGAAATTGCGCGTGGGAACAAGCAATGGACGGATATCATCAGTGGTTTTTATGATGATTTTCACGGGACAGTGAATCATGTTCAGGAACATGCTCAGCGCGAATCTGGAGAGCGAATTTTAGGGACAGATCCTGCTACTGGTAAAGTGGTAAAAGTCCGTCTAGGAAAGTTTGGACCTCTAGCACAATTAGGGGAGAATGACGAGGACGAAAAGGCCGTATTTGCCAGTCTAGCCCCCGGCCAACAACTGGATAGAATTACTTTTGAAGAGGCGCTTGAGCTATTTCAATTACCCAAGAGTCTAGGGTCTTATGAAGATCAGGATGTCCAGGTAGCGGTCGGCCGATACGGTCCTTATGTGAAGTTCGATGGGAAATTTATTTCCCTCAATAAAGACCAGAACCCAATGGAAGTAACCCTGGATGAGGCTATAGGGTTAATCGAAGCAAAGCGAAAAGCAGATGCTCCTATTCACACTTATCAGAATTTACCCGTTACCAAAGGAGTGGGGCGTTTCGGGCCTTATTTGAAATGGAGTAATTTGTTTATCAACGTCAATAAGAAATACGATTTCGATCATTTATCTATCGAAGATATTGAAACGCTCATTGCAGATAAGATCCAGAAGGAAAAAGAGAAAGTCATTCAAGACTGGACAGCCGAAGGTATTCGAATTGAAAAAGCTCGGTGGGGACGTTCCAATATCATTCAGGGCAAGTTAAAAATAGAGTTATCAAAAGACATCGATCCAACCAAGATCACTTTAGAAAAGGCGAAAGAATATATTTCAGCCAAGCAACCCAAAAAGAAAAAGAAGACATCTAAATCGGTCCGCAAATGAGTTTAGAGCTGCTCCAGCCCATTGCCGATGAAGCAATAAATCACACCCACTTAATGCCAAGGCACGTCCTGGGGAATGCTATTTTAAGGCATACGGTTGCTGATGGCTTGCCAGAGCTGTCGCAAATTCAAGTAGCCATTATCGGCGTTCAAGAAAACAGAAACGCTTATTTTCCCACCTTTAGTTACGATATCACTGCTTTCCGAAAAGCCTTTTATGCTTTATACCCGGGGAATTGGAATGTACAGATCGCCGATTTGGGAGATCTACCCAATGGAAACAGTCCAGAAGATACCTACTTTGCCATACATGAAATTTGTTTCCAGCTGCGTCAGCTGAATATATTGCCCATTTTCATTGGAGGAAGTAACGATTTAATTTATCCCCTGTATCGTTCTTACCAAAAAAACAATCAGTACGTGAATTTGGTGATGGTCGATAATCAGTTCGATTTTTCGCAAGACGAAGAACTTATTTCAGGTCGCTCGTATATGAGTCAGATCATAATGGAACAACCAAACCTCTTAAAGCACTTCACTAATATTGGTTATCAAGCCTATTACATAGCACAAGAGGAATTAGATCTGATGGACAAACTTTGTTTCGATGCAGTTCGTTTAGGGATTGTTCTGGACGATGTAAGAGAAGCTGAACCTTATCTCCGAAATGCAGATTTAGTTGGTTTTGATATGAAGTCCTTATCCGGTGTTGCAGCTGGAAATATTACCAACGGCCAACCGAACGGAATTGACAGTAGAACGATCTGCGCTTTGTCTAGATATGCAGGAATTTGCGATCGTGTTACTGCATTTGGGGTCTTTGAATTGCATAATTCGCCAATTTTTCATCAACTTTTAGCACAATTTATCTGGTATTTTTGTGAAGGTTATAGTTGTCGTTTTGGAGAGTATCCTGTGGCTACATCCTCAGGTTTTATCAAGTATACAGTGCAATTATCACATCAGGAACTCATATTTTGGAAGAGTGAAAATAGCGGTCGATGGTGGTTAGAATTACGCGACGAAAATTATTTTGATAATAAATCAAAAAGTTCCACGTTATTACCTTGCACGCAAAAAGATTATCTTGATGCCTGCCAAGATTTACTTCCTGAACGATGGCTTCAGGCTTTTAAAAAAGGAATATAATCTTGCCCTCAAATCATATCAACTGACCTCTTACAAACTGGATGTTAAATCTAAAGTGTAAATGCCCTTGTTGCGAACAAGAAATTTTCGGAAACTAAGTACCCTAAAACGCATAGGCTTATTGTCTATTGCGTTTTTGAGCGTTGTTAGTTGCGGTGTTAAAAACCGAGGGGAATTGATTGGTGTTCGCCAAAAGAAATGGTTTCCGGAAAAACCATATGGGATGACTTTAGTCGAAGGGGGTGCCTTTATTATGGGGAAAGCCGATGAAGACATCGCCCAGCTCCAAAACGCACCAGCTCGGACAGTGACTGTTCGTCCTTTCTATATGGACGAGACAGAAATTACAAATTCAGAATACAAGCAATTTGTTTACTGGGTGAAAGACTCCATCGCACTAGCTATGCTCGCACGTAAGGCAGATGAGTTGGAACTGACACCAGAGAACAAAGACGGAATTGGAGAGTTTGCTTTCCAAGATGCCGATACTTCCAAACTCAATGAGTTCCAGAAATACATGCGGGCCAATTATTACGATCTTTCGGAGGACGGTTATGCAGGAAGAGCCATTAACTGGGACGCAGATCTTAGCTTTGACACACGCGATTATGTAGACCAAGCATATGCCGAGGTGATGGACTCTCTCTATCTCCCCCCAGAATTGTGGTATGATGGAGAAATGAAATTGGACGTCACTAAACTCGTTTATAAATATACATGGTTTGATGCTGAAGGCGCATCCATGGAGTCGAAAAGACAAAGAAAGCAGTTCATCGATAGAACGCCTTTTATCAAGAAAGAGGAGATACAAATCTACCCTGATACGACCGTTTGGATTAAGGATTTCGTCTATTCTTACAACGAACCTATGCACAACGATTATTTTGCACACCCAGCCTATCAGGATTATCCTGTTGTCGGGGTCTCTTGGAAACAAGCGGTTGCTTTTTGTCGTTGGCGAACCAATTTTAAAAACAGTTACCAAAGAGACAAAGGGAAGCCTATCGTGAATAAATTCCGATTACCGACCGAGGCAGAATGGGAATTTGCTGCACGTGGAGGGATTCCTTCCGGAACCTATCCTTGGGGGTCTCCATATTTGTTAAACGATCGCGGTTGCTTCTTGGCAAACTTTAAGCCATTAAGAGGAGATTATGCGTCCGACCAGGCAGTTTACACCGTGGAAGCTAAATCGTATCTGCCGAACGACTACAACTTGTACAACATGGCTGGGAATGTTGCCGAGTGGACGAACTCTGCTTACGACTCAGGAGCCTACGAATATGTAGCGTCCTTAAACCCTAACCTTTCGAGTAATACCGAAAAGCGAAAAGTTGTTCGAGGGGGGTCTTGGAAAGACGTGGCTTACTACTTACGCGTGAGTTCTAGAGACTACGAGTACGCCGATACAGCCAGAAGTTACATTGGTTTTAGAACTGTTCAAGACTATCTTGGGACACAGAAAGTTAAAATCCGTTAATTTTTTTAGATAGAAATACTATCTTTAAAAAAAATTTCACTTACAAATTACTATTTAAAATGGACGACAAATCATTAAACAAAAGATTACGTAGCAAAATTGCAATGCACATGCTTTTTGGTCTAGGTGGGGCCGTTGTAATTATCGGAGCACTTTTCAAAATCCTTCACTTAGAGATCGGACCGATTACAGGAGGACTCGTACTCGGACTTGGACTTGGGACAGAAGCATTAATCTTTACGGTTGCTGCTCTGAATACTGGAGAGATCAAGGAAGAACACGCAGACTATGTTAAAAAAGTAAAAGGACAAGCTGGCGCTGCTCCTAAAGGAGGATCTTCAGAAGGTTTATCAGGAAAGATCGACGAATTGATGAAGGAAGCAAAGCTAGACGTTGGATTAATGAACAGTCTAACCTCAAGCATCCGCAACTTAGAAACTTCTGCGAAGTCTCTTACAGGTGTTTCAAGCGCTGCTTCTACTTCTGAACAATACAGTGATCAGTTAGCAAAAGCTGCAGCACAGATGGAACAACTCAATTCAGTGTACGAATCACAAGTACGTGAAGCTCAAAATAATTCTGGATTTAACGATAAAGTAAATGAGAATGCAGAACAGTTGCGCTCTCAAATGGAGGCTTTATCAGCCAATCTTGCTTCCCTCAACCAAGTGTATGGAGGAATGCTTTCTGCAATGACTAAAAACTAGATCCCATGGCAGGAGCAAAAGAAACCCCCAGGCAGAAACTGATCAGCCTGATGTACTTGGTGTTTATCACCATGTTGGCCTTAAACGTAAGTAAAGAAGTACTCGATGGCTTTGGACAAATGTTTGTTAAGCTTAAAAGTGCTAATGCCAGAGTAGCTGAAAGTAATGAAATTTACTATCAGAAAATATCTGTGAATGCAGAAGAAAAGGAAGGAAAATGGATAGGACATGAGCGTACAGCTCAAGAAATCAAGAAAGTTTCCAATGAATTTTTCAACCGCATTCAAGAAATCAAGGACCAAATCACCGAAAAGCAACGCGAAAAAGATCCGGAACTAAAGGAATACTCCCAGATGGATAAAGGAGAAGCCCTGGACTTAGCATTCTTTGATGCGAATGGTGTAGGCCCTGATGGGCAGGCATTTATAGATATGATCAATAACTATAAAATGCGCGTAATCCAAGTATTTGGAAGTCAGTTCCCAAAATATATCCAATTAGTGGAGGAGCGCTTCTTTACTGGAGATCAAAACAATAATGTTCAAAACAAGGATGGGCAAGATCAGCCTTGGTTATCCTACAATTTTGAAGGTTTTCCCCTAGTTTCATCTTTGGCAAAACTCACCATGATGCAGAACGATATTCGACTGACCGAAAGCGATGTTCTGACAACATTGATGGGGAAAGAGCTTGAGCTAGAAACAGGTGTAACGGAATCGAACTACATTACCCTTTTGAAAACAGAAAAAGGAGCCTATTATCAAGGGGAAACCTTTGATGGAAGCGTTATCCTTGGACGTAAAGGGGGAGCACAAAATCCGAATAAAGTTGAACTCAGTTTGGACGGAACTCCCTTGAAAGAAGGAGATTATGATCTTATTCCTGGAGGAATTAAGCTTAAAGTAGGCGCCGGTCGACCTGGAGACCACAACATTACAGGAGATTTAGTTTTTTTAAACGATGGTGTTGAATCTAAAATTCCAGTAGACCAAAGTTTCGCTGTTATTTCGAAGCCGAATGCTGCGGTTATTTCAGCTGACAAGATGAATGTGGTCTATCGTGGAGTAAGTAACCCAATGACTATTTCGATCCCTGGGATTCCAGACAACAAAGTGAACGCCTCAGCTCCTGGACTTAAGAAAGTGAAAGGGAGTAAATACAGTATGGTTCCTGGCAAAGGACGCGAAGTGAGTATTATCGCTAGTGGTTCCTTACCTGATGGACAAAAAATTTCTACCAAAACGACTTTTAGAATCAAGGATATTCCACGTCCGAGCGGTGTTGTTCGCGGACAATCTGGAAACATCACTATTCCAAAAAATAACCTAGCGATTTCTACCATCGGTGCAGTACTTGACGATTTCGATTTCGATATCAAGCTTCAGACGGTCAGCTTTAAATTTAAAGCACCTGGGCAGCCAACCATTAATGTAACTGGTAGTAAGCTTAACGATCGTGCTAAAAGCGCATTAAGACGTGTAAAAGCGGGTCAATCAGTACAAATTTTTGATATCAAAGTACGAAATCCGCAAAATCGGAGTTATAAATTCAAGAAAGTATCTCCTGTCATTTGTGAGATCGTGAATTAATACTAAAACGATGATAGCTAAAAATAGTTTACTGTTCAGTTGTTTGATGTCCCTACTCTCCGTTAATTTATGGAGTCAGGCGAATCTTTTAAACGCCCGTGTTCCTCAGGAAGTGGGTCAACTCAATGAACAGCAATTAGAGGCAAACGACGAATCTCCACTGGCCTATGGTTATGTGGATGATCGAGACGTTTTGTGGTCTAAGACTATTTGGGAAATCATCGACTTGGATGAGCGTATTAATTTTCCGTATTATTATCCTACAGATACTTTAAACTTAGGTCCTGACCGTCGATCGCTATTCGATGTGTTGAAAAGAGATTTAAGAAGAGGTAAAATCAAGGAAGTTTACAAGTCGGCCTATTTTCAGGAAAAACTTACCTATCAGGAAATTCTAGAAAGCCTTGTGTCTATTGATACATTAGACGCTGGTTTCGAACAGTTGAATGCAGGGGAGGCAGTCGACCCCCAGTTTATTTCTCGTAGAAATATAACAGCTGCAGAGATTCGTCAGTATCGAGTGAAGGGGACATGGTATTTCAATAAGCGCTTAGGAGAGCTTAAGTATCGATTATTGGGGATTTGCCCAGTAGCTCCGGACGTTAATTTCTTGGATGCTCCAGAAGAAGAACAAGATTTAGTAGAATTGTTCTGGATCTGGTTCCCTGATGCGCGGACCACTTTAAACAAGAATAAAGTGTTCAATTCTCGTAACTCGTCACAACCGATTACTTTCGATGTGATGTTGAATTCTAGACGATTTAATTCCATCATTTACAAGGAAGAAAACGTTTACGAGGATCGAAATATCAAAGACTACATATTTGAAGACGCTCTTCGACAGCTCCTAGAGTCTGAACGTATTAAATCTGTTATTCGAGATTTCGAACAGGACATGTGGAATAATTAAACGCATATCTCTACCTTCTAAAACGCTGCCTTCGGGCAGCGTTTTTTATTTTTGCCTATGCTGCATTCATTAATTATTGGGTTTGGTTTAGCGGGGATGGCTTATGCTGAACAGCTTCGGCAAAGCGCTAAAGATTTCCGTGTGATCTACCAGGCAGACAGCGGCTCATCACTTAAAGCAGCAGGTATATTTAACCCTACCATTCTCAAGCGCTATACGATGGCATGGGAAGGACTAGATTTTTATCGGGAGGCGAATCTTTTTTACAGTCGTCAGGCTGCTCGACTGGGAACAAATTACTTTCAATCGCTTCCCATTTGTAAAGTTTTTGCCAACGATGGCGACCATAATCGATGGCTTTCAGCTGCAGGTTCTATGGGGCTCGATCTATTTTTAGACCCAAAAATTTATCAGGATAGCATTCCTAATGTCAAGACACCACACGGATATGGACAAGTGAATGGTGTTGGCCGCTTGGATATTCCAGGACTTCAGCAGCACTTAATTCGCGAAAATCCCGCTAGTTTTATGCAAGAGAGTTTTGAATTTGATGCTCTTACTGTACATCCCCATGGGGTGGAATACAAAGGGATAAAGGCCCAGCAGTTGATCTTTTGCCAAGGTTTTCAAGCGCAGCAGAATCCTTTTTTCCCACTACCCGCCCTAAAAGGTTGTAAAGGGGAATTTTTTATTGTTGAAGCACCACAGTGGCCAGAAGATAAACTACTGAAAAGTAGTATTTTCATTGTGCCACTTGGGTCTCATCGTTTTTGGGTGGGAGCTACCTTCGATTGGAAGGATAAGGGCTTACAGCCAACAGTGCAAGGGAAAGAATGGTTAGTAGCCCGTATAGATAAATTGATACAAGGACCCTACACCATACTCCATCATCAGGCCCAGATTCGCCCAACGGTTAGCGATAGGAGGCCACTTTTAGAACAGCACTCTCAATTCAAGCGGCTCTATGCATTTAACGGCTTGGGAACTCGTGGAGTACTGATGGCACCTCGCCTGTCCCGTTTATTGGTGGAAGCTATAGACGAACAAAAAGAGATTCCTGTTGAGCTCACACCCAACAGAAGTAAAGAATAGTCGATATGTTAAGTGTTCAAAACTTAAGTGTGTATTTTGGAGGAGAAACGCTGTTTGAGGATCTGTCTTTTCGTTTAGGAAGTGGCGATCGCGTAGGCTTAATCGGAAAAAATGGTGCCGGAAAATCAACACTTTTAAAAATTCTCTCCAAGCAACAAAAGCCTACATCGGGGATAATATCCTTAGAGAAAAAATGTACCCTCGGATACTTGTCGCAAGATCTAGATTTCGAAAAAGGAGCTACAGTTTTGGAAGAGGCTTATAAGGCATTTCCTGAGATTAAGGCCTTGGAAGTACGACAAACCGAATTGGAGCACTTGCTTTCCACATCAGACGATTATGAAAGTGACCGTTATTTGGGGTGGGTCAGTGAAATTTCTGAGTTAACGACCCAGTTGGAGTTGGCAGGAGGATATACCTATCAGGCAGAGACGGAACGTATTCTGAAAGGTCTAGGGTTTAGTCGAGCAATGTTCGACCAATCGACCGATAGTTTATCAGGGGGGTGGCGTATGCGGATTGAATTAGCCAAGCTTTTACTCAACAAGCACGATATTTTACTTTTAGATGAACCGACCAACCACTTGGATATTGAATCTATTTTGTGGTTTGAAGATTATTTAAAAAAGTACCCAGGTGCCGTATTGGTTGTTTCTCACGACCGTATGTTTTTAGATCAGGTTACCAACAGAACCATAGAGATTATTCAGAGGCGCATTTTTGACTTTAAAAAGTCTTACAGTAGTTATATGGAGTTGCGTTCGGAGCTGCGAAAGCAACAAGCTGCTGCCCAAAAAAATCAAGAGAAAGAAATCCAACAAACAGAACGACTCATCGAGCGATTCCGTTCCAAAGCCTCCAAGGCAAGTATGGCGCAGTCCTTAATTAAGAAGTTGGAAAAAATGGATCGTATAGAAGTCGATCCTGATGAGGAGGCCCCCATGAAAATAAGATTTCCCGCCCCAAAAACACCGGGAAAGGTGGTGCTTAGGATCAACGATGTTGCCAAAACATATGGCGATCACCGTGTACTTGAAAATGTCGATTTAGAACTAGAACGGTCGACTAAATTAGCGTTTGTAGGTCAAAACGGACAGGGGAAATCTACTCTGGCGAAGATCATAGCAGGTGAGTTAGACCATGATGGAAAAGTGATCTTAGGGCATAATGTACAGTTGGGTTATTTTGCACAAAACCAGTCTGAAACTTTAGCACCTGAATTAACGGTATTAGAAGCCGTAGAAGAAGCGGCTACGGAAGAGAACCGCAGTCGAGTAAGAGATATGCTGGGCGCTTTTCTTTTTCGCGGCGATGCGGTCGACAAAAAAATAAAAGTTTTGTCTGGAGGAGAACGCAATCGAGTGGCGCTTTGTAAACTGATGCTGGAGCCTTTTAACGTTCTCTTGATGGACGAGCCCACCAATCATTTGGATATGCACTCCAAACATGTATTAAAAGAGGCATTATTAGAATATCCAGGGACAGTAATCCTGGTTTCCCACGATCGTGATTTCCTGACGGATTTATGCCAGCAGACATTGGCTTTTAAAGAAGGGCAGGTTCGTCTGTTTCTTGGTGGGATAAACGATTATTTGGCTTCTCAAGCCCTTTCAGATATGCGTGCTCTGGAGCAAAAAACAACAGAGGCCACTGCCTCCAATAAAAATGGAAGTGCTGCCGAAGAATATTCCAACCAAAAGCAGCGCAAAAAATATCAGAACAAAGTTCAGAAGCTTGAGCGTGATATTGCAACGCTTGAAAAAGAAATTAAAGCGATAGATTTTGAATTAGAAATCAATTACGAAGAGACCATTTCAACGCCAGATTTCTTTGATAAATACAACGCAAAAAAAGAACTCCTCCAATCTAAAATGGAAGCTTGGGAAGAAGCAGTAGAGGTTTTGGAAGGCCTAGGCTAGTGCTTGTAAATAGCGTTCAGCATCTAAAGCAGCCATACATCCTGTACCTGCAGCCGTAACCGCCTGTCGATATTCTTTATCTTGAACATCTCCAGCAGCGAAAACACCCGGAAGATTGGTATGTGTACTTTTACCTTCAGTAATTAAATAACCACTTTCATCCATGTCTAACTGGCCAGAAAACATTTCGGTATTGGGTTTATGACCAATAGCGATGAAAAGTCCGGTAATTGGAATTTCTTCTTTTTCGTTGGTTTGGTTATTCACCATACGGAGTCCTTCAACCACCTGATCTCCCAATACTTCATCCACTTCTGTATGATATCTAAGGTCGATGTTCGGAGTATTGGTTACCCGGTGTTGCATGGCTTTAGAGGCTCGCATTTCTCCTTTGCGCACGAGCATGGTCACTTTCTTACAAATATTGGCAAGATAGGTCGCTTCCTCGGCCGCAGTATCGCCACCTCCTACAATAGCAACTTCCTGACCTTTGTAGAAAAATCCATCACAAACCGCGCAAGCTGATACTCCTCCGCCACGAAGTTTTTGTTCGCTGGGGAGCCCTAAATATTTTGCCGTCGCACCGGTACTGATAATAATTGTTTTCGCCAAAAGTTCAGTTCCATCTTCTGCAATGGCTTTGTGCAGTCCTCCTTTTTCCGGAGAAAAAACAACCTCTTTGATAAAACCAACTCGGACATCTGTGCCAAATCGTTCGGCTTGTTGTTGAAGTTCGACCATCATGGTAGGCCCGTCGACTCCTTTGGGGTAGCCAGGGAAATTATCCACCTCTGTTGTGGTGGTCAGTTGTCCTCCCGGCTCCAGTCCAGTGTAAAGAACAGGATTCAGGTCAGCTCTTGCGGCGTATATGGCAGCAGTGTATCCTGCAGGTCCACTTCCAATAATGAGTGTTTTTAATGGCTCCATATGATCTATTTGAGGGTCAAATTTAAGGGAACTCTTGAGAAAATAAACAAGATTTAATAGTTCTTTATCATCTACTCATTAACAGCCGTTGTTGGATCTTTAGCAAAGGAGTTGCACATCTATCAGAGGCCAAACCAGTCAGAATAATAGGGCAAGAAGCGCTGAAGTTCTATCATAAGATTTGTACATTGATATCACCAATTTTTTAGCTTTAAGGCGTTGGTAAAATGAATTCGCTTGAAATAATTTTATACGGATGGTACCAAGAGAATTGAAGATGAAACATAAACATACATTCGAACAAGAGTATCCCTTAACAAAGGAGCAAATCGCTTTCTATAAAAAGAACCGATACATCAAGCTGAAACATGTATTTGATCGGGAAACATTAGATCATTTTAATACAGTCATCAGTCAACAAGTAACGGCCTTAAATGTCGATCAACTCCCTTTGGAAAAGCGATCAACCTATGGGAAAGCTTTTCTCCAAATGTTTAATTTATGGACAACGGACGATGCTGTCAAAACCTTTGTCTTCAATAAACGACTGGCACAAATGGCCGCCCGACTGATGGAGGTAGAGGGTGTTCGTCTATATCACGATCAGGCACTGTATAAGGAAGCCGGGGGAGGCATCACTCCATGGCATGCAGACCAATATTATTGGCCGTTAACAACAGATAAAACCATTACTGCTTGGATACCATTACAACAGACACCCTTAGCGATGGGGCCTTTAGAATTTAGTGCTGGGAGCCATCAAATTCTTGAAGGTCGAGAACTATCCATCAGCGATGAGAGTGAACAACAAATTTCTAAGCGATTAAGAGTTACTGACTATAAGCATGTTGTTGAAGCCTATGATGTGGGTGAAATTAGTTTCCACTCTGGATGGATATTCCATCGGGCAGGTGCAAATACGACCAACCAAATGCGTAAAGTGATGACCATTATATATATGGATAAAAACATGACCCTTAAACAGCCGTCGAATGAAGGTCAACAAAACGATTGGGACACCTGGTGCCCTGGGGCGAAAGTTGGTGAGGTGGTGCAAACTCATTTAAACCCCATCCTTTATCAGGATTAACACTTTCGAAAAAAGTGTATCATTTTTTTACCCCAGCAAACCCCTATCCTCAAAATATAAAGGACCATCACAAAAATCAATGGAGTATGATTAGTTTGAATAAATTTTACTGTATGAATAGAATTTTGATCACGCTGACTTTATTTTTAGCTGTCAGCTGTAAATCTTCCAATAGCGGGGAGAAAGTTCCCCAAGAAATGTCCCTTCCCAACATCATCCTCCTGATTGGCGATGATCAAGGATATCCTTATTTTGGGTTTATGGGGGCCGATTATGTGCAAACCCCAAATATGGACGCATTAGCTGCTTCAGGGACCTTATTTACCCAAGGCTATGTTTCGGACAATCATTGCCGACCATCCCTGCAAACCCTACTGACAGGGACTTTACCAATAGACTATTATAACAGAGCCGGAAACCTTTATCAGCAAATGCTAAATGTGCGAAATATTCCTTCCGACTCTGCTCAAGCATTTTTAAGTTATTTCGATAAGCGATCGCTTCACATGAAAAACTATCGTACTCTTCCCGAACTTCTCAAGCAAAAGGGATATGTGAGTTTTCAAGGCGGTAAGTGGTGGGAATTTAACTTCGAAAATGGCGGTTTTACCCACGGGATGACAAAAGGATGGACAGAGGGAGAACAAAAGACAAAAGATTGGTTTATTCAGCATATGGGAGGCGATGGAATGGATTTGGCTCGTGTGACTAATCAGCCAGCATATGACTTTCTGGAGGAAACTTCAGGACAGCCCTTTTTTATGTGGTTTGCGCCCTCTTTACCCCATTACCCTTTCGATGCTCCAGAGCAATATTACAACCTCTACAAAGATAAAGACATGTCAGAATCGGCTAAGCAGTACTATGCTAACTGTACATGGTTTGACGATGCATGGGGTCAGATGGTCGCTCACTTAAAAGAAAAAGAGCTTTTGGAGAATACGCTAATCATTTACGTAAATGATAATGGCTGGGAACAAGACCCCAAACAAGAGTTTTGGAACGACCCTATGCGATCTCATAATGGAGGGGACAAGGGAAAAGGGTCTATCTACGATATGTCTTTTCGCAGTCCAATTATCTTTTCATATCCTGGGCAAATAGCCGCCAACAAAAGATCGGAGGCTTTAATTCACAGTGCGGATATTCCCGCTACTATTTTAGATTACGTAGGGATTGAAATTCCTAAGAATTATTTTGGGGTATCCTACAAACCCGTATTGGAAAATACTCGTTCTGCCATTAGAAATTCAGTTTTCGGAAATGTAGTGACCACCAGAAGCGACGACCCCAAAAACGTTATGGGAGATCATGTCAATGGATATTGGATTCGGCAAGATCAGTGGTTTTTAAGATGGCATGAAACCAAAAATGAGGTGGAGCTCTTTGATTTGACAACCGATCTAAGAAATGACAATGACGTTTCTAAAGATTATCCTGAAGTGACAGCCATGCTATTGGACCAATTGGAAGCCTACAAAAAACTACACGGAGCAGATTGGAGATTAGAAGTCTATAAGTAACTCCTTGTTTTGGAGCATTCCATCATCTGTACTTTTAAACCTTTTCGTTTGTAATAGATGGTTCGTATAAAAAAACACCCTTATCTAAATTAGGGTGTCTTTTAAAAACAAATTAAATCGATCTAATTTTCAATCACAGGGGTTTATACCCCTACGATTTTGCGGATACTATCGACTACTTCAGGGTTGAGTAGTGTAGAGGTATCCCCTAAATTAGAAACATCTTTTTGCGCAATTTTTCGTAGAATTCGTCGCATGATTTTTCCCGAACGTGTTTTGGGGAGTCCCGGAACAAAGATGATGGTATCCAGCTTTGCTATTGGACCGATTTTATCGGATATCAGGCGGTTAATTTCTACACGCAATTCGTCTGGGTCGCGCTCTGCTCCCTCTTCTTTGAGAATCACATAGCCAAATAGTGCATTTCCTTTAATATCGTGTGGTTGGCCTACGATAGCAGATTCGGCCACACTCTGATGTTCATTGATCGCATCTTCAATGGGGGCAGTCCCTAAATTGTGTCCAGAAACGATGATCACATCGTCTACACGCCCAGTGATTCGGTAATAGCCAACGGCATCTCTCGAAGCCCCATCGCCAGTGAAGTACATGTTGTCAAAGGCTGAAAAATAGGTCTCTTTATAACGTTGGTGATTGCCCCAAATGGTGCGCGCCATGGAAGGCCAAGGGAATTTTATACACAAACGCCCGTCCACTTGATTGTCTTGAATCTCCGCACTTTTTTCATCCATTAATGCAGGCTGAATCCCGATAAAAGGAAGGGTTGCATAGGTCGGTTTGGTGGGGGTAGAATAGGGGATGGGCGAAATCATAATCCCTCCAGTTTCTGTTTGCCACCAGGTATCAACAATTGGACTTTCTTTCTTCCCAATGTTATTATTGTACCAGTGCCATGCTTCCTCATTGATGGGTTCTCCAACAGTCCCTAATACTTTTAAGGAGGAGAGGTCATATTTTTCTACAAATTCTATATTTTCTTTGGCTAAGGCACGTATAGCTGTAGGAGCTGTATAGAATTGATTGATTTTGTGTTTTTCGACAATTTCCCAAAAACGGCCAAAGTCCGGATATGAAGGAACTCCTTCGAACATCACAGTGGTGGCTCCGTTCAGTAGGGGGCCATAGACGATGTAGGAGTGTCCTGTAATCCACCCTATATCGGCAGTACACCAATAGACGTCGTTTTCGCGATATTGGAAAATATTTTTAAACGTATAAGCCGCATAGATCATGTACCCTGCCGAAGAATGAACCATCCCTTTAGGTTTGCCTGTAGATCCAGAAGTATAGAGAATAAATAAAGGATCTTCAGCTTCCATCACTTCAGCTGCACACTCTTCACTTGCTTTTTCCATCAAAGGTTGTAGCAGATGATCGCGGCCCTCTTGCATGGACATGTCGCTGCCAATTCGTTCGGTTACCAATACACTTGTGACTTGATGACAGTCCTCCAGGGCTTGATCGACGATGCTTTTTAAATCTATCGTTTTATCTCCTCGGAAGGAACCATCAGCTGTTAAGACGATTGAGGCATCACAATCATTGATCCGGGTAGACAAAGCATTGGATGAAAATCCGGCAAAGACCACAGAGTGGATTGCTCCGATCCGAGCACAGGCAAGAACAGCATAGGCTAATTCTGGGATCATTGGTAAATAAATACACACACGATCACCTTTTTTAACCCCTTGATCTCTCAGCACATTTGCCATTTTATTGACCTGAGTGTAAAGGGTGTTGTAGCTGATATGTTGTGCTTCCTCCTGCGGATCGTTCGGTTCAAACAAGATGGCTGTTTTATGCCCTCTGGTCGATAGATGCCGGTCGATACAATTTTCAGTAATGTTGAGTTGAGCTCCATCAAACCACTTGACTTCAGGTTTTTGAAAATCCCACTCGAGAACACTGTCCCAGCGTTTTCTCCAAACGAAATGTTCTTCTGCTATCTCTTCCCAGAATCCTTCTGGATCACGGACAGATTTTCGATAGATTTGAAAGTACTCTTCGAGATTTTTAATATGATAATTACTCATAAGTTGAAATTAAAAAAGGCCCTGCCTTTACAGCAGAGCCTTTTGTGATATAATTGGTTAGTGCGTAGCTGCTCCAGTTCCACTAGGAATACGAATATTTTCTACGATGTCTTGCACATGGGTAGGCACTTCAGCAGTAAAACGATTGACAATTAAAGATACTGAAAAGTTAACCAGCATGGCAATAGTGCCAAAACCTTCGGGAGAAATTCCAAACCACCAGTCCGATTTTAAACCGGCTACAGCAGCTTTCCCACCGTCGAAAATACCAAACTTAAATTTCAACATGTAGAATATCATTAGCGAGATCCCAACGATCATTCCTGCTATGGCTCCTTCTTTGTTCATCTTCTTGTAGAAAATCCCTAAAATAATGGCAGGGAAGAAAGAGGCGGCAGCTAACCCGAAAGCCAGTGCTACTACTGCTGCAACAAAGCCAGGAGGATTAATACCGAAATATCCTGCCACGCAAACAGCCCCTACTGCAGAAATACGTGCAGCCACTAATTCTTGTTTCTCGGTGATGTCCGGATTGAAGACATTTTTAATTAAATCGTGGGAAACAGAGGAGGAGATTACCAGCAGTAGTCCTGCTGCAGTAGAAAGCGCTGCCGCTAAACCTCCGGCCGCTACCAGTGCAATGACCCATGCTGGAAGATCAGCAATCTCTGGATTGGCTAATACCATGATATCTCTGTCGACCGTTAATTCATTTCTGCTTGCATTGGCGACATATTGCACAAGGCCATCTCCATTTTTGTCTTCAAATTTTAAAAGCCCAGTTTTTTCCCAGTTGGAGAACCATTGTGGCATATTGCTATAGGCTTGTCCACTGACGGTATTGATCAGATTTGTTCGTGCAAAAACCGCTACAGCTGGTGCTGTGGTGTAGAGAATGGCAATGAACAACAAGGCTAAACCAGCTGACTTGCGGGCATCTCTTACTTTTTTTACAGTAAAGAAACGGACAATAACATGGGGTAATCCAGCGGTTCCGACCATCAGAGCACAAGTAATGGCGAATACATCTACCAGAGATTTTGTTCCTTTGGTGTATTCAGCAAAACCGAGTTCTGTTGAGAGTCCGTTTAATTTTTCTAATAGATGAACTCCATCAGCTCCTTTCGACCCCATTCCCAGTTGTGGAATTGGGTTACCTGTCATTTGAATAGAAATAAAAATGGCAGGGACCATAAAGGCAAAGATCAAAACACAATATTGTGCCACCTGGGTGTAAGTAATTCCTTTCATTCCACCCAATACTGCGTAGAAAAGAACGATAATCATTCCGATGACAACTCCCGTATTGATATCTACTTCGAGGAATCGGGAAAATACAACTCCAACCCCGCGCATTTGTCCGGCAACATAGGTGAAAGAAACCAATAGAGCACATAAAACAGCTACAATACGAGCTGTTTTAGAATAATAGCGTTCACCGATAAAATCAGGAACTGTGAATTTTCCAAATTTCCTCAGATAGGGAGCTAGTAATAAGGCCAAAAGTACATAACCACCTGTCCATCCCATCAGATATACGGAACCGTCAAATCCCATAAACGAAATAAGACCTGCCATAGAGATGAATGAAGCGGCAGACATCCAGTCCGCAGCAGTTGCCATTCCGTTTGCTAATGGAGATACCCCTCCACCTGCGACATAAAATTCTTTTGTTGATCCGGCTCGCGACCAAATCGCGATGCCGATATATAAGGCAAAAGTGATCCCTACTAAGATGTAGGTCCATATTTGTACTGACATAATTCTAAATTTTATGAATGAATAAATTAATCTTTATCGAATCCGTATTTGGCGTCGAGTTTATTCATTAAGTGTACATAGACGAAGATGAGGATCACAAACACATAAATCGAACCTTGTTGAGCGAACCAAAAACCCAATGGAAATCCCCCAATATGGATAGAGTCTAGTGTGTTTCGGAACAGTATTCCTGCGCCATAAGACACCGAAAACCAAATCGATAAAAGAATATAAAGGTACCGGAGATTTTCCTTCCAATACGCAGCTGCAGTTGAATCTTTTTTACTCATAATTTTAATTATTGGGTCTCTATAGATAAACCATTGCTAGTAGCATTAAGCACTATTGTCGGCACTTCTCACGGATACTAAGGTCGGTTTAGAGTTGTGCCGGCTCGAGTACAAATTGACCCCTAATTTAGTTTGATTACATCCATAAAAATTGAAAATAAAAGCATCGATAAAATTTGTAATTATCGACTATTAAATGATTAAATATAGAAACATCTCAAAACATAATATAAGTATTGAAGACCTTTACAAATATTATCATCCAAGGGTAATATTTAAAATTATACCCTTTTTTACTCTGGAAATTGAGAGAATAAAACCATTGAATCACATTTTTTCTTTTGTTTTCTGGACGTCGCAAGCATCACTTCACCCCCAAAAAACTCCCTGAGTTCTCAAGGAGTTTTTTGTAGATCACTCATTTTGAATATCGATCATAAGTATTACCCCAAGAGATTTCTACGCTTTTTTTGATTAAATAGAATTACTGATTCATAAAATCAAAAGAATCATTTAAGTGTTACGTTTGCGTATCATCGGATTTAATGTTACGTTTGCGTTACATTAATTCAATAATCAACTTATGGATCAAAACATTATAATACCAATTTTTGGGATGCTTACTGGAATCATAATTCCAGTTGCTGTGTTTATCTGGCTATATAAAGATGCAAAAGGTAAAAGAGAAACTGTTTTAGAGATATCTAAAAACTTAGATGATCCTTCCAAAATAGAAGAATTATTGCAAATTTTTGAGGAAAGAAAAAAAGAGCCAATAGATTATAGAAGAAATGGAGTCATTACAATTTTTGTCGGAGTTGGCCTTTTTCTGTTAGGTTATCTAGCACTTGGAAGAGTATTAGAAGGAGTGGGGGCTTTGGTTGGTCTGATTGGAATTGGAACAATGATTGCAGGCTATCTATATCCAAACACTGGAAAGGAATTAACAGACGCAGTCGAACAATATGAAAAGGAATAACTATGGGCAGGAACCATTCCAAGCTTTTAAATAATTTAGAACAAATGAGAAAATCCTTTGGTTTAACTCAGCAAGAATTATCTGTAAAAGCGGAGGTTTCAAGAAAGAGTATCAATGCCATAGAAAATGGAGTTTATGTTCCATCTACCGTGTTAGCATTGAAAATTTCAAAGACTTTAAATTGTACGGTTGAAGATTTATTTCGACTTCCTTAGACCAACTAATCTCGTAAAAAAAAACGGTTATGCTTTTTTAAAAAGTATAACCGTTCGATTGTTTTGTAGCGAGGGCTGGACTCGAACCAGCGACCTTCGGGTTATGAGCCCGACGAGCTACCTGCTGCTCTACCTCGCGATTTGAATGGCAAATTTACATAAATCTTCTATGCTGTGCAAATAGAACTGTGGTCCTCGCCAATTAAATCGTACTGAATCCGTTATCTTTGTCCGATGGGAGGTAAACACTTTGCTGGCTTCGTATCTATCGTAGGAAACCCTAACGTGGGGAAGTCTACCCTGATGAATGCGCTCTTAGGGGAAAAGCTATCCATTATTACTTCCAAAGCACAAACCACGCGCCACAGAATTTTGGGTATTCTCAATGGGGAAGACTATCAGCTGGTTTTGTCCGACACTCCGGGGATCATCAAGCCGGCTTATGCTATGCAAGACGCCATGATGCATTTTGTGAAGGAGTCATTGGTCGATGCAGATGTTATTTGTTATATGACCACAGCTGAGATGGAGCCACTAAAAGATGAAAAGTTAAAAGAGCGTATCCAGAAAACAAAAACACCTTTGTTAATTCTCATCAATAAGGTCGACCTAACCGAACCCACTGCCTTGCACAAGGCCGTGGATCAGTTAAATCAGGAATTTCCCGACGCAGAAATTTTACCCATCTCGGCAAAAACATCTTTTTGCATTCCTGAACTGTTAGAGAAATTACGAAAACTCATTCCTGAAAGTCCTCCGTATTTTCCCAAAGATCAATTGACCGACAAACCCGAGCGTTTTTTTGTGAATGAAGCCATCCGCCAATCGATTTTAGAGCATTACAGCCAAGAAATCCCCTATGCTGTTGAGGTGACTACTGAAGAATTTAAGGAAGATTCGAAAATCATTCGAATACGGGCAATCATTCAGGTGGAGCGCAATAGTCAGAAAGGAATTCTGATCGGTCATCGAGGAGCTGCACTCAAAAAATTAGGGATTACAGCACGGAAAAGCTTAGAAACTTTTTTTGGAAAAAAAATACACCTAGAGCTCTATGTGAAAGTTGTAAAAAACTGGCGTTCCAACAATCAGCAGCTAAAACGATTTGGTTATTCCAATCAATAATTAAGATATTTTTACAGCAGAATACGAAACATGGGAAATATAGTAGCCATAGTGGGCCGGCCGAATGTTGGGAAATCCACTTTTTTTAACAGAATGATCCAAAAGCGCGAGGCCATCGTAGACGCTGTTAGCGGGGTGACCAGAGATCGCCATTATGGTCAATCCGATTGGAACGGAAAAGAATTCACATTGATTGATACTGGAGGATATCTCGAAAATTCCGACGATGTCTTTCAGAAAGAAATAGATAAACAAGTATTATTAGCCGTAGACGAAGCAGATGCTATCATATTTATGGTAGACGTAGATGATGGGGTAACGGGTATGGATGCTGCAGTTGCACACATACTTCGTCGTGCTAAAAAGCCTGTTTTTTTAGCCGTCAATAAAGTAGATAGTTCCTCGCACCAAGCATTGGTTCCCGAATTTTACAGTTTAGGATTTTCGGAATTATATCCGATCTCTGGAAACAATGGAGCGGGGAGTGGAGAGCTGTTAGATGCGCTCGTTAATGCTTTGCCGGATGTTCCGGAAGAAACCGGTCAAGAACTGCCGAGGTTTGCTGTAGTTGGGCGACCGAATGCCGGGAAATCTTCATTTATCAATGCCCTTATTGGCGAAGATCGGTATATCGTTACAGATGTTGCTGGCACTACCCGCGATAGCATCGATACTCCCTATAATCGTTTTGGATTTAAATTTAATCTTGTCGATACGGCTGGGATCCGACGCAAAGCCAAAGTAAAGGAGGATATCGAATTTTATTCGGTCATGCGGTCCATCAGAGCTATTGAAAATTCAGATGTTTGTTTATTGCTTCTCGATGCTACTCGAGGTTTCGACGGGCAAGTGCAAAATATATTTTGGCTCGCCCATCGCAACAACAAAGGGGTAGTTATTTTAGTCAATAAATGGGACTTGGTTGAAAAGGACACTGCCGCTAGTAGACAGATGGAATTAGCCATAAAGAAATTATGTGAGCCTTTTGATGATGTCCCAATACTGTTTATTTCTGCAACTGAAAAACAACGGATCTACAAAGCCATTGAAATGGCCATGGAGGTCTATAAAAACAGATCGAGACGGATCGCTACTAGAGCACTAAACGATTTAATGTTGCCCATTATCGAGCAAAATCCTCCTCCGGCAACCAAGGGAAAATATGTAAAAATCAAATTTTGTACACAGTTGCCAACGACCCATCCACAATTCGCTTTCTTTTGCAATCTGCCGCAGTATGTAAAAGAACCCTACAAACGCTTTTTGGAAAATAAACTCAGAAGCCATTTAGACTTTACGGGGATTCCCATACAGATATTTTTTAGAAAAAAATAACTACAGCTGATCGCGCAAAGCTTCTAATTCGGCTTTGATTTTGTGTAGTTTCTGCAGAAAATCCATTCCTGCGTCGCCTCCTTTCTGAATTCGCTGCATTTGGCTTTTGGCGCCTTCTATGGTCATGCCTTTTTCTTTTACCAAATGATGGATCAGCTGGATGACTGCAATGTCGTCATGGGTGTATTTCCGTATGCCATTTGCTTTTTTCTGTGGATTTAAATTCGGAAAAGATTTTTCCCAAAAACGCAATAGCGACGTATTTACGTCAAAACCTTTAGCCACTTCTCCTATAGAAAAATATCGTTTCTCTGCTGGAAATTCAAAGTGCATAAGACTGGATTTAATCTAAAGACTGATTTTCCTCCGTTGCCTGATTCAACAATACATCAAACTCTTCAGGCGAGAGATTCCCATAATAGAAATTTAAAGGGTTGATGCGTTTTCCGTCCTTAAAAATTTCATAGTGCAAATGAGGGGCAACCGACCGACCTGTACTTCCGACATAACCGATGATGTCTCCTCTTTTTACGCGCTGATTCCTCTTGACGTTGTATTTGCTCAAGTGTGCATATAAACTGACGTATCCAAATCCGTGACTGATTCGAATGTGTCTCCCATAGCCAGAAGAACGATTGTCTGCGCGGGTCACTATACCGTCGCCCGAGGCATAAATCGGTGTGCCAGATTTAGCCGAAAAATCCATCCCCCAATGCATACGTCTTTTTTTGGTAAACGGATCTGTCCGGTATCCATAGCCGGATGCCATTCGTTTTAAATCCTGATTGCGAATAGGTTGAATCGAAGGGATAGAGGCCAGTAATTCTTCTTTTCTTTTGGCTAAGAGTTCGATCTCATCTAATGAGATAGATTGAATAGCCAATTGTTTCTTTAAGATATCTAAGCGTTTAGTCGTGTTAACGATCAGCTCAGAGTTGTTGTATCCTTCTAGTGCTTTGTAACGATTGATTCCTCCAAACCCAGCACGACGTTGGTTTTCAGGTATAGGGTTCGCTCCGAAATACACTCTGTACAGATTGTTGTCTCGATCTTCTAAGTTGGTCATCACCGACTCTATTTGTTCGAGTTTCTTGTTTAGAATTTCAAATTGAAGTTCGTAGTTTTTGAGTTCGCGCGCTTGAATAATTTCGGTTGGCGTGCTCATCCATTCGGTTTGCAATAAGGTAAACAGGCCTAAAACACCAAAAACGATGGAAGAGAGAAAAAACAAAATTAAGTTCGAAATACGTAAAGAACGGCGTACTTCTATAGGGCGATAAGAAAGCGTTTCCGGGTCGTAATAATATTTAACTTTAGACATGTGCCTTTAGCGTATCAAAAATTTCGTTTTTTTGCAGTGGATTAACACATGCAAATATATCAAATAAAAAATATCTCCGTTCTATTTCAATTGTTTCTCAAGGGAATAAGCGTCGGGGACATCTTCTTTACTTATGAAATCAGCTGATATACGACAGACGTTTTTAGACTTTTTTGAATCCAAGGGACACACCATTGTTCCATCTGCATCGATGATCAATAGAGACGACCCCACCCTGATGTTTACCAACGCAGGGATGAACCCTTTTAAAGAATACTTTTTAGGGCAGGCGGTTGCCAAGGATAACCGAGTGGCCGATACCCAGAAATGTCTTCGTGTATCTGGAAAACACAATGATTTGGAGGAAGTAGGGGTAGATACTTATCACCACACTTTCTTTGAAATGTTGGGAAACTGGAGTTTTGGCGACTATTTTAAAAAAGAAGCTGTTTCTTGGGCGTGGGAGTTGCTGACTGAGGTGTACAACATCAACCCTGAAAACCTGTACGCAACCATTTTCGAGGGAGCAGAGGAAGACGGAATTGCCTTGGATACGGAAGCCAAAGAACTCTGGAGTACTTTTCTGCCTGATGATCGTATCCTACTTGGAAATAAAAAAGATAATTTTTGGGAAATGGGAGAACAAGGGCCTTGTGGTCCCTGTTCTGAAATTCACGTCGATCTTCGATCGGAAGAAGAAAAAGCCAAAATACCAGGGGCAGAACTAGTTAATCAGGATCATCCACAAGTGATTGAAATCTGGAATCTGGTCTTTATACAATACAATCGTAAAGCAAATGGTTCGCTTGAGGAGCTGCCCGAAAAACACATCGACACGGGAATGGGCTTCGAACGATTATGCATGGTTCTGCAAGGGAAGACCTCAAACTACGATACGGATGTTTTTACGCCCATCATCCGCGAAATCGAAACGAGGACAGCGACTTCCTATGGCGAAAGTGAAGACATCGATAAAGCCATTCGTGTAGTGGCAGATCACTTGCGAACGGTCTATTTTTCAATAGCTGATGGGCAATTACCTTCCAACACAGGGGCAGGATACGTCATCCGCCGTATCCTTCGCCGTGCTGTCCGCTACGCCTACACATTTTTGGATCAGAAAACCCCTTTACTCTGCCAGCTCGTTCCCACCTTATCCGACCAGATGGGTGCTGTTTTCCCAGAGCTTAAAAAACAACAATACCTGGCCGAGAATGTTATCCGAGAAGAAGAACTTTCTTTCTTAAAAACATTAGAGCAAGGTTTGCACATGTTAGACAATGTCTTGGAATCTTCCACAGAGCAACTAGTCCCCGGCGATAAAGTATTTGAGTTGTATGATACTTTTGGATTTCCGCAAGACCTAACGGCTCTGATTGCTTCCGAACGCGGGTATAAGGTCGACCAGCAGGGCTTCGAAAAAGCCATGGA
This sequence comes from Flavobacteriaceae bacterium, assembly GCA_049889695.1. Classification (GTDB taxonomy): domain Bacteria; phylum Bacteroidota; class Bacteroidia; order Flavobacteriales; family Flavobacteriaceae; genus WTJH01. The sequence goes on from JBMHCX010000005.1 coordinate 70,652, forward strand.
ACAACAAAAAAATCGCTCTAAGGCGGCGGCTCAACAATCCACAGACGATTGGGTGGTCTTAAAACCCATTGAAACGATCGATTTTGTTGGTTACGATACTCTATCCATACAGACCAGTATCGCACAGTATCGAAAAGTGAATACCAAAAAAGAGGGGGATTTCTTTCAGATTGTCCTGACCCAAACCCCTTTTTATGCAGAAGGTGGAGGACAAGTAGGCGACAAGGGGTATTTGCAAATGCCCAACGGAGCTATCCATTACATTATCGATACCAAAAAAGAGAACAATTTAATCCTACACTATTGTAAAACACTACCGGAATCTTTGGAAGATACCTTAGAAGCCGTGGTAGATGAAAATCAGCGTCGACGGACGGCTGCTAATCATACCGCGACACATTTGTTGCACCAAGCCCTGCGTTCTGTTCTGGGCGATCATATTGAGCAAAAGGGGTCCATGGTACATTCGGGAATTTTCCGCTTCGATTTCTCTCATTTTTCGAAGATGACTGCAGATGAGCTCCATCAGGTAGAGAGCTTTGTTAATGCCAGAATACAAGAGCAGTTACCATTAGAAGAGAAACGACAGCAAGCCTATAAACAAGCCCTTCAGGAGGGAGCGATTGCTCTTTTCGGCGAAAAATATGGAGACGAAGTGCGTAGTATTCGATTTGGGCAATCCATGGAGTTGTGTGGGGGGACCCACGTCGAAAATACCAGTGTTATTTGGCATTTTAAAATTATTTCGGAGGCTGCTGTAGCTGCAGGAATTCGAAGAATAGAAGCCATTACAGGCGATGCGGTCAAAGATTACTTCCAGTCGCAAACAGAGCAGTGGAATCAGCTGAAAGACCAGTTGAAAAATCCTCAAGACCCGCTTAAAGCCGTTGAACTACTCCAGACAGAAAATCAGAGTCTAAAGAAAGAAATTGCGCAGTTACAAAAGCTCAAGATCGATCAGTTAAAACAAAATCTTGAAAATGCGATAGAGCAAATCGACGGACTCTCCTTTTTAGCAACACAAGTCGATCTAGATGCGCAAGGGATGAAAGATTTGGCCTTTGGGATGGGACAAAAGCACGACAATTTAGTGATGCTACTGGGAGCAATCCAAAACGATAAACCCTTACTCTGCTGTTATATCTCCAAGCCACTAGTGGCGGACAGAAATTTAGATGCAGGACAAGTCGTACGTACCCTAGGGAAGCATATACAGGGCGGCGGCGGTGGCCAGGCATTTTTTGCAACGGCCGGAGGGAAAAATCCAACGGGGCTATCGCAAGCGCTTCAAGAAGCGAAAAGTTTATTCTCCTGAGGGCGGGAAGGACTCTAATAGTTCGCTGACAAAAGCATGTATTCGCTCACTCCGCTTCGCGTGTTTCAGCGGCAGTGTACCTCTACCTTTGCCCAGCCAAATTAGTTTTTTATTCCGAGCGTCATAAAAGCGAATGGTTAGGTTTCCGACCGTACGTGTCTGAACAGTGGTTTGGTTGGCGCCACCCCATCCGGGACCCCACCAGCCCCAACCCCAGCCAAGACCCCACCAATTGGGGGACTGGTTCACCTGTACGTCTTTCTCAGAAGAGGCTCCAAAACCGATTAGCATATCAGGGTTTTCAGACTTTTCAAGTCCTTTTAATAACAGCAGCGAATCGACCGATCGTAAGATTCTTCTTTTATCGAGGTCTGAAATCTGAGCAGCGTCAATTTCAGATTTTAAGTAAGCAAAACTGCGATATTGCGTAAAATCTAGGTTTTCATCATAATCCATAAACACTGCAACACTGCTACAGGCGGAAAAAATCACCACAAACGTCAACAACCAAATTTTTTTCATCACAAAAGTTTTAAAACATGCATTCTTTAAATCTGTACAAAGATTATGCCGAATTTCCCCTACGCGCATCAAATCCATATGGGCAGTGTTTACAACCGCTCTGACAGCAATAGCCTCTTTTGAGGTGATATTTTTCTGTAAATACTTTATAACCTTCAGCAGATAAATAATAATCTTCTTCTTCCAATGGGGGTCTCATGTTTTTTTTTGTAAAATTAAGCATCAATTCTAAATGCAATGATGAACTCCCCTATACAAATACTTAAAAATCCACCGGGCGACTATACAATAGGGGTGTTGCGAGAAGATCGCTTAGATCCGTTGATTTCGGGGAATAAATTTCGGAAGCTTAAGTATCATTTAGAAAGCTACCATTTTGGTGATTATCGGGCAATAGGGACTTTTGGTGGGGCATTTTCCAACCACTTACTGGCGGTCGCTGCGGCTGGGAAAAAGCACCAAATCCCAACCCTTGCATGGGTGCGTGGAGAAGAGTGGGCAACTAAAATTGCTGCTTCAGAGACCTTAAAGCGCTGTTCTGACTTGGGAATGACCCTCCACTGTATTCCAAGAGCTCAGTATGCCGAATGGACTGCGGGAAATTTGCCTCCTCAATTCTCGTCGGGGATCTATACCATCCCTGAAGGGGGCAGTAATGCTATCGGAGTTCGCGGATGTATGGAGATTTTGGGGGAACATACGGCCGCTTTCGATGTGGTTTGTGTCAGTGTGGGCACAGGCGCTACGCTTGCTGGGATCGCAAAGTCTGTAAAGCCCCATCAAAAAGCGATGGGCTTCTTATCGCTCAAACATCATCAACTGGCTGAACAAATCAGTGAGTGGTCTTCTGCGGCATCTTTTGAGTTGTGTGCAGATTATACCTTTGGGGGCTATGGAAAAATCGATCAGACCCTTGTTTCGTTTATGAATGAATTTTATCAAAAAGAAGAAATCCCTCTGGATCCTATATATACAAGCAAAATGCTTTTTGGTATTTTTGACCTAATTCAAAAAAAACAGTGGACATGGGGAAGCCGCATATTAGCGATTCACACAGGAGGTCTTCAAGGCCTTTTGGGCATGCACAACCGATTGCTTCAAAAAGGACAAAACGGTTTTACATTTATGGATACTTTGGCCTACTACTAATCGGTCTGAACTTCTTTCAATCCTGCGGAGCTGGTCGAAAAGTACAGATCCGACAACAACCCAAGGCAGTTGTTACTCAACAAACAGTCCCGCAAAAACCCAAAGTAGTTTCTCAACCTACTCCTGCAGCAAAGAAGCCCAAAAAGACATTGTCGAATTCCCAAAGGGCAGAGCTTTATATCCAAAAGTTCGCTCCAGTAGCACGAGCAGAAATGCGAGAGTTTAAAATTCCTGCGAGTATAACCCTAGCTCAAGGACTTCTTGAGTCCGGTTTTGGACAAGGACGCTTGGCGGTAGAGGGCAACAACCATTTTGGAATTAAATGCCACAAAGGCTGGACCGGAAAAACCATAACCCATGATGACGATGAGAAAGGAGAGTGTTTTCGGGTATATGAAAATCCAGAAGCTTCCTACCGCGATCATTCTCTTTTTTTACAAAACAGAAGCCGTTATGCTTTTTTGTTTAAGTACTCCGCTAAAGATTACAAGTCTTGGGCCAAAGGACTTAAAAAAGCAGGCTATGCTACCGATCCAAAATATCCTCAAAAACTCATTCAGCTGATTGAACGTTTCGACTTGAGCCGTTTCGACACTAAAGGATCGCCGAGGAAAGCGCGTAAGAAAGCTCCCACTGCAGGAGCCGATGAAAACACAATTACCGTTCAAAAGGGAGATACCTTGTATGGATTGGCGCGAAAATACGGCATTGAAATAGAGGTGATAAAGCAAAAAAATCGACTCAAAGAAAATGCTATTTTTCCCGGCCAAGTTTTAATTTTACCCAAAAAATCAGAGGATGCGATATCAACGCAGTAGTGCATTATTTCAGGAAGCCCAAGCAGTGATACCCGGTGGGGTCAACTCTCCCGTTCGGGCATTTAAAGCGGTTGGTGGAACCCCCATTTTTGTCAACCATGCCAAAGGAGCCTATCTATACGATGAAGATAAACACCGTTATATTGACTTTATCTCCAGTTGGGGGCCTTTAATTTTAGGGCATGCTTTTCCCCCTGTGATAGATGCTTTGGTGGAACAATCGGCTAAAGGGACTTCTTTTGGGATGCCTACGGCTTTGGAAACCGAAATGGCCCAACAAGCGCTCTCCATGTTACCGCATATGGAGCAAATACGTTTTGTCAATTCTGGGACAGAGGCTTGTATGAGTGCTGTTCGTTTGGCCAGAGGAGCGACAGCAAGAGAGAAAATCATCAAGTTTGCCGGTTGTTATCACGGACATTCCGATGCATTTCTGATTCAGGCAGGGAGTGGTGCCGTCACTTTTGGATCGCCCAGCAGCCCGGGGGTAACTGAAGGAACAGCGCAAGACACGCTTTTGGCGCCCTACAACGATTTGGATGCTGTAAAGGCTCTCTTCGAGGCATTGCCCCAACAAATTGCCGCTATAATCATTGAACCTGTTGCAGGGAATATGGGATGTATTCCGCCACAACCCAACTTTTTGGAAGGACTCCGACAATTGTGCGATCAATATGGAACACTACTGATATTCGACGAGGTGATGACAGGATTTCGCTTGGCTCCTGGTGGAGCTCAAGAGTACTTGGGAATTCGTGCAGATATTGTTACCTATGGAAAAGTTTTAGGAGGAGGACTCCCAGTAGGGGCCTTTGCTAGCACCCATGCCATCATGAATCATTTAGCGCCCTTAGGACCGGTCTATCAGGCGGGAACATTAAGCGGTAATCCCTTGGCAATGGCAGCTGGTCTTGCAATGTTAAAGGCTTTAGACAGTCATCCAGAAGTGTTTGAATCCTTAGCCCAAAAAACGGCCCAACTGCATACGGGCTTTGCGGAAATATTGAAACGTTTGGGAATTCCAGCGCAAATCAACAGAGTTGGCTCTATGCTTTCCGTTCATTTTACAGACACGCCTGTGATCGATTTTACCACTGCAGCTTTAGGGAATAACCAGCAGTTTAAAGACTATTTCCATGGGATGTTAGATCGTGGGGTATACTTACCACCCTCGGCTTTTGAAAGTTATTTTCTGAATGATGCTCTTCAGCAGGGAGACATCGACCACACCCTAGAGGCCTTTGAGCAAACCTTAAAAACATTCGGATAGGCTGATTAATCGGCGCATGGCCGTTATCTGAAAGTTTGTAGGTGTAAAGCCGTCTTTATCCCAATAATAGTGGATGAAGGATGAAGTTAATCCAGGAGTTCAACCCAAAGCCCCTGATCGTTCTTACTGACCTTTGCTTGCTTTTTTGCCGTTAAACCTTTAATGGCTTTATCCCACTTTTTATTGCTCAGTCCGGCAGATTCTTTCAGTTCGTTCAAAGCAACAGGACTTTGTTTTTTCAATAGATTTAAGACCTGCTTTTCTTCCTCTGTGAGGGCAATTGCTGGCTTTTCGGGCTTCATTTGTGGGAAAAATAGGACCTCTTGAATGGAGCTGTTATTGGTCATCAGCATCACTAAGCGGTCAATCCCGATACCTATACCTGAGGTTGGAGGCATACCAAATTCTAGTGCTCTCAAAAAATCCTGATCGATAAACATAGCTTCATCGTCTCCTTTTTCAGAAAGTTTCAGCTGTTCTTCAAAACGTTCTCTTTGGTCAATGGGGTCATTTAATTCCGAATAGGCATTGGCCAATTCTTTTCCGTTGACCATCAGTTCAAAGCGTTCCGTCAATTCCGGATGATCGCGGTGCTCTTTGGTGAGGGGACTCATCGATTTGGGATAATCTGTAATAAAGGTAGGCTGAACATAGTGGTGTTCACAGAGCTCCCCAAAAATTTCATCGATAAGTTTACCTTCCCCCATGGTTTCATCGACTTCCAGACCGAGCGATTGGGCAGTCTGGCGAAGTTCACTTTCCGACATCCCTCGGACGTTTACGCCCGTATGGGTTTCGATAGCCTCCAAAATGGGTACTCTGGGGTAGGGTGCCTCAAAATCTATCATGTGGTCGCCAACGGGAACTGCCGTACTCCCGTGGGTATCTAGGGCAACTTTTTCGAGGAGTTTTTCGGTCGTTTCCATCATCCAGAAATAATCTTTGTAGGCAACATAAAGTTCCATAACTGTAAATTCTGGATTATGCGTACGATCCATTCCTTCATTTCGGAAATCTTTAGCAAATTCATACACCCCGTCAAAGCCTCCGACAATTAGTCGTTTGAGATATAATTCGTTCGCAATTCTTAAATATAAAGGAATATTAAGCGCATTGTGATGGGTGGTAAAAGGGCGGGCGGCTGCTCCTCCGGGAATCGGTTGAAGGATTGGCGTTTCTACCTCTAAATATCCCTTTTGATTAAAAAACTCCCGTATACTGTTTGTGATCTTCGTCCGGTTGATGAAGGTCTCTTTTACCTGCGGGTTTACAATCAGATCCACATAGCGCTGGCGATAACGCATTTCTGGGTCAACGAAGGCATCGTAAGTATTTCCTTCGGCATCCGTTTTGGGGAGGGGCAGGGGTTTTAGGGCTTTGTTCAGCAGCGTAAAAGATTCTACTTTCACCGTTTTTTCTCCCACCATGGTGGTAAACAAACTCCCTTTTATTCCTATGATGTCCCCAATGTCTAACAGTTTTTTATAGACCTCATTGTAGAGCGATTTATCTTCTCCAGGACAGATTTCGTCTCGGTTAAAATAGACCTGAACTTTCCCCTGGCTGTCTTGTAGTTCGGCAAAACTCGCTTTCCCTTGAATTCTTCGCGACATTAACCGACCGGCAATTGTCACTTCTTTTCCTTCCTCAAAGGCAGCTTGAATATCACCAGCTAGATGATCTACCGGGAAGAGAGCGGCTGGATATGGATTAATCCCTAGCTCGCGTAGGCGATCTAACTTTTCTCGTCTTACAATTTCCTGTTCGCTTAGTGTGGACATAGCAGAATTTTGAGCAAATATAAGTAGTCTAGACTATACACCATTGGAAATGAATATCTTTGTGGGCAGCAGTCTAAGAATCCATGAAAACCCCTACAAAAATTGTAAATGCTCGAAATTTAGGAAAGCTCTCATATGCAGAATCATGGGCATTACAAGAGGAAATTTTTCAGCAAATCATCCAACAAAAAAGAACGAATCGGAGCGCTGAAAACCCAACTGCAACCCAGAACCACCTCCTTTTTGTTGAGCATCCTCCTGTTTTTACACTGGGCAAAAGTGGAGATTTAAAACACTTGTTGGTGTCAGAAGAACAGTTAAAATCCAAAGGGATCGAGTTTTTTAAAACCAATCGCGGAGGGGATATTACTTTTCACGGTCCAGGACAATTGGTCGGCTATCCATTGTTGGATCTGGATCACTTTTTTACAGATATTCACAAGTATTTACGACTGCTTGAAGAAGCTGTTATTCTCACCCTTGCTGACTATGGAATCCAAGCCAGCAGAAGTGCTGGAGAAACGGGAGTATGGTTGGCAGTAGGAACCCCTTTTGCACGAAAAATATGCGCTATGGGAATTAGGGCCAGCCGCTGGGTAACCATGCATGGGTGGGCGCTAAACGTCAACACAGACCTGAATTATTTCGATGCCATTATTCCTTGCGGGATTCAAGGAAAAGGGGTGACTTCCATGGCAAAAGAATTAGGGCAAGAGCTACCTATAGACGAGGTCCAAGAACGTTGGATAGGCCACTTCGAAAACTTATTTCAAGCTAGGGTTGAGTGGTGAAGTCATAGAGAAGAATACTATTCCCTTCTCCTGGAACAGCTACTTCAATAGTTTTATTTTGTGCATTATACCGGAGTTGTGCCGGACCACTTCCATAGGCCGGAAAACCTTGAACGGCCGTCCCGTTACTGTAGAAACAATAGAGCTGTTGGGTCTCCAGGTTGGTAATGGTGATGTAGAGAATATTGTTCAAATAAAAAATCTCGGGGGCCGTGTAGCTTCCATAGGGAAGAGTCACTGGAATTCCCTTAATGGTCAGTATGTTTTCTGAAAAGCTAACCATGGATTTTGACGTTAGATCTATTTTGTGATCGGCGCCTAACTGCAGATCAGATGTATTGAGGTTTCCTTTTCGATCGACCTGTACCAGCTTGCCATCCAAGTCGGTGGTGGTGAAGCTGTTTAAATAATTGTACACTTTGTTTTGAGAAAAATTGATTTTCTCTTTCACACGAATACGATCAAGTCCTTGCCTGTTCAGTATTTTAAGTTCGTTATTCCTCTGGGCAAAAACGATATAGTCTTTATTCTTTATCCGGAAATGTTGTGGGGCACCTAACAGGGGAGCAGAAGTTTTTTTGGCTTTAAACCCGCGAACAGTTTTCCCCCGACGGTCATACATCCGAAGTTCTTTTCCTTGTGCGAGTAAAAATCGATATTCACGGTTGTTGTCGTAGTCGAAAACAGCCAAAGGCTGAATGGGAGCTGTGGAAGGGAGTTTGATGTCAAATGGCGGAACGACCTTTCCGTTGCGGTCCAAAATCAGCCATTTATTCTCGGTTCTAAAGGCTAATTGCAAGCGTTTGTTCTTGTAGAGGTCCACTTGGCTGACAGGACCAATAATTCCTCCGCTGAGTTGTTTTTTCCAAAAGGCTTTACCCGTGTTGGAAAATAGATATAGATTGTTTTTTTGGTCATAGGCCAGTAAGTCATCAGCCTGTGTTTTGTGATTTTTCACCCATTGTAGCTTCCCTGCTAAAGGGGCTTCAAGATCAATGCTTGCCAAGCTTCTTAAGCCCGCTGTACTTTTCCGATCACTTTTTTGAACAAAGCTACTGTGCAAATGAACCAAATTATTTTCCACTTGAGCTTGTAAACCAATGTAGGGAAAAGCGGTTGCGGTCGATTCAGACGTTTTTTGGTTTGCCAAAGCGGTAGTAGCGCAAAGCCACAGATAGGAAGAACGATTACTCAGCTCATTTTTAAAGTATTTCTGAAGGGTTTGTGAGCGTTCTAATGTTCGGCCGTTCAGCTGATCGGTTAATAGTTTTTCCAAAAAAGATTGGCTGCTGGCTAAGTATACAAACGATGGTCCCCAAGTACCAATATTAATTCGTTTGTCGATTCCCCACACCTTCATAAAGGTCTCTAGTGCCGGCGTAAGGCTAACATATCCGAGCTTAAACTTTCTGAATTGCCCCTCCTCTTCCCATTGGAATGGGAGGGTACTATCGGACGATCCGTTTCTGTGAAGTAAGAGCGCCTGTTCCCCTTGGGCTTCGATAAAGCAGATCTCGTCGAATGGATTAAATTCTGGAATAGCTGAATCGGTTAGCGGGAGGTTTTTATCGCGTGCAAATTGTTGAAAATTATTCGACAGCAAGGGGCTGTTTTCGGTTGGGATCACCAAAAGCTCGTCAAAATCTTGGGGGAGTAGTGCTAAGCTCTTTAGGGACTGAGCTTCTAAATTGTTTAAGAGGGTGTAGATCGAGGGTACCGAATCATAAGTGCTACTGATCCCATCTAGGGCAATAGTCTGCTTTTCAAAACGCCCGTCATACATGACCCATTGAGCGGCTGAATGAGGCAATAAAGAAGGTTTGTTCCAAGACAAATGATTCATCCATTCTTCTGAGGCAAGGTAGTACCAAACCACCGGAGCGTTCGGTTGAGAGGCTTTTTGCAGAGGAAGTAAGGTAGCCGTCAGCGGGTTTTCCTCCCCTTCCTTTTGGATGCGAATACAATTTTCAAGGTGCAGTTCTGAAGTAGATCTTAACTCGATGCTATTCACCAATGCTCGATACCAAGTGCCTTTATCAGTCTCATTTTTTTCGATAGAAATGCCCGAATAAATGCGGTCGGATCGCAAGGGAGGAAGGCTGTCGCGATGATTTTTGATCAGCGTCCATGCGACCTCCGATTTCCCAACGCTTCCCACACACAAGAGGGTTCCAGGTGTGATTCCCTCAGCGCTGAGCAGTTCTATCTGCCCAATTGATTTCTGCAGGACTGGAGCGAGAATGGAGGCTTGCTCCCCGAGATTGTCGGCGGTGAGGATATCGGCTTGCCGAACTTCCAAGATGCCAATGGTCTCTGGCGGGACGACCGAAAAGACATCTGTGGGAGCTTGTTTTTTGGTGTTCTGACAGCTGATAAAAATACTGATGGGAAGACAAATGATAAGGAATCGAAGAAGGATCTTTGGCATCACAACAACTTGTAATTTTCTACAAAATTAATATTTAAAAGTCGAATTCCATCTGTTCGGCTAATAAGCGAAACGATTTTCGATGAAGTGGACTAATCCCGTGTTGGTGTATTCCCTTTCGATGTGCTTGGGTAGGGTAGCCCTTATTGCTTTCCCAGCCATAGTGTGGATACTTTTTGGCAGCAGAGATCATGTATGCATCTCGGTGAGTTTTGGCTAAAATTGAAGCCGCTGCAATATTTTGATATTTAGCATCTCCACCGACAATACATTGATGCGGAATATTGCGGTAGTCCTTGAATCGGTTTCCGTCGACTAAGATATGTTCCGGTACCGTCTGGAGTTGGTCGAGTGCGTTGTGCATGGCTAGGATAGATGCTTGAAGGATGTTGATCTCATCAATTTTTTCGGGCCCGACATGTGCGACGGCATAAGCAAGCGCTGCTGTTTCGATGACCTCTTTGAGTTCTTTGCGTTGGGAAGGGGTAAGTTTTTTTGAGTCGTTGAGGAGGGGATGCTTAAAATCGGCCCCTAAAATTACAGCTGCTGCTGTAACTGGACCCGCTAGGCAACCTCTTCCAGCTTCATCGGTCCCCGCTTCAATTCCAATTGTATATTGTTTTGTGAGCATCTTCTACAAGTAGACACTTTTATTTTAACTTCGCAACTAAATTAAGCAGATATGAAGCGCCTAAGGGCTTGGATTTTTGGAATTATAGGTCTTTTGGGACTTTACACTCATGCGCAGCAAGATTCCAATACGGCAACTACTACCCCTGAACCGGAGTTGCCTTCCGCCCAACTGATTTCTTCTACTCTGGCAACAACCGTTAGCGCTACAGAAAATGCGCTTGAGAATTCTACGGCTAATACCCAAAATTTAAGCACTACCCTCATCAGTGGAATAACAACTGATTCTTTAATTGCAAACACTTTTACTTCTACCCAATCCTTAGATTCTTTAGCGGAACAGCGAAAACCCAAGCGCAAACGTCTTCCTCCAATTGTGATCCGTATGGATACGGTAATGATTAATAATTACAAAAAAATTTATCACGACGGTCGGGTAGAAGCCATCGATACCAGCTTAAACATAGAAAAGGATTACAAGTTTAACACCTTGCGGAAAGATCTGTTCGAACGGCTGCGCTTCCCAAATGTAGGGGAAGCCTTCAATCGTTTGGGCTACGATTTCAGTACTCGTTCATATATGCCTCACATGGGGGCTAGAGCTCGTCATGACAATTATATGGCCATCGAAGATATCCATTACTTTCAAGTCCCTACGCCTTATACCGAGCTGTTTTTCAAGACAACTTTCGAGCAAGGGCAGTTGGTGGATGCCTTAGTGACCATGAATACTTCCCCGGGATTTAATTTGTTTATCGGACATAAAGGTCTGCGCTCTCTAGGGAAATATGTTTTTTCGAAGAGTACCGGAACTCAATTTCGGATGGGGGGTACCTTCGATTCTCGAGGGGATTTCTATCATGCCCGATTTCATTTTGCAGGGCAACGACTCGAAAATCAGATCAATGGAGGCTTAACGGATGAGGGCTTATACTATTTTGAAAATGCTCCTACCTATACTTATTTCGACCGAAATGGCGATCCTTATCTCGATGATAATGGTGATCCCATCACTTATGAATACGATGGTTTCCTGGACCGATCTCGCTTGGATCTACAAACACAGGGGAACAATATGTTCAAAGGGAAACGCTATCATCTAGATCATCATGTTAATCTTGTGCCCGTGGTAAAAGACAGTCTGTTTAAGGGGCATCGATTCAAGCTGCGCCATACATTCACCTATGAGACTAAGGCTTTTAGTTTTCAACAAGACCGCAGTAATACAGACTTCTTTGGTCCAACACTGGATAGAAACCCTGTCGATAATATTACCCATCATAGAAGTTTTCAGCAGCAATTGGAACTCAGTACGCTACTACCGGGTCGAGGGAGCCTAACCGCAGGTCTTCACCTGCAAAATTGGCGACTTAGTTTTGGTCCGGCAGAAGAAGAAATTGAAGGGCTCACGGGGAGTCAGTACGGCTTGGAGATCTCCTATGCGCAACCCTTGGGCCCCGGAGTTTTTGAAGCGCTAGGCTACAAGACTTTCCGAAATTCGTTTGCCGCGGATGCCCTCCAGCTTTCCTTTCAGATGCCTGTTGGTAATGCTTGGAACTTAGGTGTTGAGGCCCTCCAGAAAACTTTACCGATATCCTTAAATTTTTACCAGCATAGAAGCATATACGAAGCCTTTGACTGGACCGACCAAAACTATGACAAGCAAAATCTTACAGCGGCTAAATTGCAGTTAGACCATCAAAAATTCGGTCAATTGTTGGTGCAATATCAGCGGCTAGAAGAGTATGCTTTTTTCAGCAATACGGCAACGGCTACAACATTTAAGGAGCAGTTAATTGCCCGACCGGAGCAATTAGATGGCTCTTTGAACTATCTGAAAGTGCGCCTAGCTCCTAAATATGAATTTTGGAAAATGGGTCTCTACGCTAGCCTTCAATACCAGCGTGTAACGCAGCAAGCTACCCGTGCTGAAAATGCATTGAATGTCCCTGAGTGGTTGGGTAGAGCTACTGTTGCCTTTAAGTTCGACCTGTTTAACAAAGCCCTCCAAACCCAGTTTGGGGCTACAGCTCACTATTTTAGCGCTTATTATGCAGATCAGTATCATCCCATTTTAGGGGAATTCATCAATCAAAATCAGATGGCCATTGGAGATTTCCCCCGACTCGATGTGTTCTTTAACGCCAAAATCCAAAAAACACGCTTTTTTGTGAAATGGGAGCATATGAATAGCAATCTTACCGGCTACAATTATTTTGCGGCACCTTTGGTGCCCTATCGAGACGGAATCGTCCGCTTTGGACTGGTGTGGGACTTTTTCGATTAACCCATTTTTTCTTCCCATACGCAACTGCTCTGAGGTTTAAGAATATTCCTGAAGTGGCTTTTCTTCATCTGTGATGATTTCTTTCCAACGATTATGAATCTGTTTTAGCGTTGGATTTTTGATCAGCAGTAGCTGTTCTTTGAGTTCATAGATCCAGTAGAATAGTTTCGTCCATTCATTCGAGCGTGCACTGATTTCAGTTGGTGGATTAGAGGTGCCTAATATGGGATAATGTTCTCTATTACCGCTTAATAAAATGATATTTTGCTCTCGTTGTTGCGCCATATAAATCGACGGAAATACTTCTTGTATACGGTAATCTCGAATTGTATGATTAGAGAAGATCGGCGAGGTTTTGTGTTGTAAATAAAAATCCTGCGCCACTGCATTGAGCTGTAATGCAGATTCTATTGGTGTGGACTGTTGGTATTGAAATATGAGTACGGGAAACAGTATTCCCATACCGACAAGGCAAAATATGATTTTAACAGGAACTGATACACGGTCGAAAAAAGAGCTTAACATATCGTCTGTATTTATACATAAGGATAATACTTTAGAAGTTTTTTTTCAGGGGTTAAGTTATGAATGGTTGAAACGGCGTTGTTAAGGGTTGTTATGCTAGCATATTAGTTTTAGAGGAATCCTTAAATTGAAGGGCATATTAAACCATACGGTCATGAATTCGACTCAAAAACTACAAGCCATTTTAGAGGCACTTTTTCGTCCCTATCGAAATCGCGTTCCAGATGTAGGACTCGTTTTAGAGCAAATGCTTCGGCAGAAGATCATAAATGACGAAACCGATATTGAAAACGATCATATTGCCTTTAGAACCTTAGGTGTGCCTCACTTAGGAATTCAATCTTTTGAAAAAATATTCTTGCATTATGGCTATACCAAGCAGGATGCCTACAAGTTCGAAAAAAAGAAATTGGATGCCTTTTGGTATGCTCCGCCTTCTGAAGAATTTCCACGTGTCTTTATCAGTGAATTGCGCGTTGAAGAGCTTTCAAAGACCTGTCAGAAAATAATCCACAAATACACCTCCTCCTTAACCAGCGATCCTGTAGACGCTATAGATTTAGACGATGTTACTGCTGTAGACAAGTTTTTCCATCAGCCCCTTTGGGAGCTGCCCACTGTGGGGGATTATCAGACCTTGGCGACCGAAAGCGAGTACGCTTCTTGGGTCATCTACAACCGATATTATTTAAACCATTACACCATTAGTGTACATTCTTTACCAGAAGGCTATGATACCCTAGAGCAGTTCAATGCCTTTTTGGAAGGGATCGGTGTGGTATTAAACCAGGCGGGTGGAAAAATTAAAGTGAGTCCCGACGGTCTTTTACGTCAATCCAGTTCTGTTGCTCATGAAGTCGAGGCAAGCTTTGCAGGCGGGGAGCAACTGTCTATCCCGGGTAGCTATGTAGAGTTCGCGGAAAGGCTTCCGTTACCTCCTTTTAAAAACCTGCGGAAAGAAAAGCTTACCCGCCAGCATCGAAGGGAAGGTTTTGAAGCGGGGAATGCCGATAAAATTTTTGAAAGCACTTTTACCGAACAACTCAAACATCGTTAGTGCTTGTTGTACAATTTATTTGTGCACCCAAGAGGAATAGTCAAAAAAAAAGCCGTGCATAGATATGCACGGCTTTTTTTCTAAGGGAAAGTTTAGACTGCAGCTAAATCTCCCATTTTGTTTTTCTGCGGAAGAGCTGAGTTTCCCATCAGGTAAGTGTCTATCTGATGTGCTGCTTCTCGCCCTTCTGAGATGGCCCAAACAATTAGCGACTGCCCTCTTCTTGAGTCTCCAGCGACAAATACATGCGGCTTAGAGGTCTGATAATCGTTTGCGGTAGCAATGTTTCCGCGTCCGTCTAAAGCTAGGTCGAATTGGGCGGGTAGGCCATTTTCGCTTCCGGTGAAACCGAGCGCTAACAAGGCTAAATCGCAAGGCCACACTTTTTCTGAGTTCGGTTTTTCTTCGAGTTGCGGACGTTCTCCGGGAATCTTCTTCCAGCGAACTTCAACAGTTTTAAGCCCCGTAATTTTACCGCTCTTATCGCCGATGAATTCTTTGGTTAAAATACTCCACTCTCTGTGTACTCCTTCCTCGTGTGATGAACTCGTTTTAAGTTTAAAAGGCCAATAGGGCCAAGGGTGTTCCTCTGATCTGGTTTCGCTTGGCTTTGGCATAATTTCGAAATTTGTTACGCTTTTAGCGCCATGTCTGTTGGAGGTTCCTATACAGTCAGAACCTGTATCGCCCCCACCTATAACAATGACATCTTTCCCTTCTGCATGGAGTTTTTCTGTGGCTTCAGCTTTTCCATCGACCACTTTATTATTGTGTGGAAGGAAATCCATGGCTTGAACAACTCCCTCTAGATCTGCTCCTGGAATGGGAAGCTGACGTTTAACCGTTGCTCCAGTACAGAGGGCAACAGCGTCGAATTGCTCCTCTAGTTCTACCGCTGAAATATCTTCTCCGACCGAAACTCCTGCTTTAAACTCTATTCCTTCAGCTTCTAAAACAGCTAATCGTCGGTCTATGACATTTTTTTCCATTTTAAAATCTGGGATGCCATAGCGCAATAATCCACCAATTTTTTCGTCTCGTTCATAGACTGTTACGCTATGTCCGGCGCGGTTTAGCTGTTGTGCAGCAGCAAGACCAGCAGGTCCGGAGCCGATAACTGCCACCTTTTTTCCAGTACGTGTTTTGGGTGGTTGTGGTTGTATCCAACCTTCCGCAAATCCTCTTTCGACTATATACTTTTCGATCATCTCGATGGATACTGGCGGATTAATAATACCGAGTACACACGCTTCTTCACAAGGGGCTGGACATAAACGTCCAGTAAACTCAGGGAAGTTGTTGGTAGAATGTAGTATGGCTAGAGCTTTTTCCCACTCGTTTTTGTAGACGGCATCGTTAAAATCAGGAATTAGATTTCCAAGCGGGCAACCACTGTGACAAAAGGGTACTCCGCAATCCATACAACGGGCTCCTTGATCCTGTAGTTCTTCTTGAGAAGGTGCTTTCGTAAATTCTTGATAGTGTTGTATCCGTTCTTTCGGATCGACTGTACTTTCGACCTGTCGGTCAAATTCTTTAAAACCTCTTAGTTTTCCCATCTCAA
The DNA here is from genome assembly GCA_049889695.1 of Flavobacteriaceae bacterium. Taxonomy (GTDB): domain Bacteria; phylum Bacteroidota; class Bacteroidia; order Flavobacteriales; family Flavobacteriaceae; genus WTJH01. The sequence goes on from JBMHCX010000005.1 coordinate 86,789, forward strand.
TTCATTTTTTCAGTTTCACTATTGGCTAGCATTTCAAGGGCTTTCTTATAATCGGTTGGCATCACCTTGATAAAATTCTTACTACTGTCTGGCCAGTCCTTCAAGATTCGGTTGGCTTTAGGACTCTTGGTATAGTCGCTGTGCTTTTGCAGCAAACCTGCAAGGGTCTCGCGGTCCTGATCGGTAAGATCTTCCAATTCAACCATTTCGAGGTTAAATTTCTTTTCATCGAATGTGCCGTCTTCACTGTAAAGATAGGCAATTCCTCCGCTCATACCTGCGGCGAAGTTTCGTCCGAAATCTCCCAAGACGACTGCAATACCTCCGGTCATATATTCACAACCGTGATCGCCTATTCCTTCCACTACTGCTGTAGCTCCGGAGTTGCGTACACAGAAGCGTTCACCGGCAATTCCATTGATGTAGGCCTCTCCGGCAGTGGCACCATAAAGGGCTACGTTTCCAACGATGATATTTTCTTCAGGATTAAAGGTTGCTTGTTCAGGAACCTGAGCAACTAGCTTGGCTCCCGATAGTCCTTTCCCGAAATAATCGTTTGCATTTCCATCGACTTTCATGAATAATCCTCGGGTCGCAAAAGCGCCAAAACTCTGGCCGGCTGTCCCCGTAAATTTAAGGCTTAAGGTGTCTTCAGGTAGTCCTACAGCCCCATGGATTTTTGAAATTTCATTACTGAGTATGGCCCCTACTGAGCGATCGGTATTTTTAATATCGAAAGTTAGGTGTTGTTCTTCTTTTCGATAAACAGCCGGGTGTGCTTTTTCGAGTATACTAAAGTCCAGAACATTGTCTAGATTATGGTCTTGTTTTTGAGTATTGTACACGTCTACTTCTGGTCCTACTTCTGGCTTGTGGAGAATGTTCGACAAATCAATTCCCTTAGCCTTGTAGTGTTCAATCGCTTTTTTAGTGTTGAGTTTTTGCGATTGTCCTACCATTTCATCTACTGTACGGAAACCTAAAGAGGCCATGATCTTGCGAAGTTCTTCAGCAACGAAATACATATAGTTGATGACATGCTCTGGTTTTCCTTTGAAGTTTTTACGCAAGTCCGGATCCTGCGTGGCGATACCCACAGGGCAGGTGTTTAGATGACAGGCACGCATCATAATACATCCGGAGGCAATCAGCGGAGCGGTAGAGAAACCAAATTCTTCAGCTCCGAGCAAGCAAGCGATGGCGACATCTCTACCTGTTTTCATTTGTCCGTCGCACTCCAATACTATGCGGCTACGGAGGTCGTTCAGTACGAGGGTTTGCTGAGCTTCCGCAACACCGAGTTCCCATGGAAGTCCGGCGTGCTTCAGGGAGGTTAGAGGCGAAGCTCCTGTACCTCCATCATATCCAGAAATCAGAATGACATCTGCTTTGGCTTTCGCTACCCCAGCAGCAATGGTTCCTACACCGACCTCAGAAACCAATTTCACATTGATACGGGCTTCTCTGTTAGCATTTTTTAAGTCGTAGATCAGTTGTGCAAGATCTTCGATCGAGTAAATATCGTGGTGGGGTGGGGGAGATATGAGTCCAACATAGGGCGTCGAGTTTCGCACAGAGGCGATGTACGGATTAACCTTAGGACCAGGCAATTGTCCGCCTTCTCCTGGCTTCGCTCCCTGCGCCATTTTAATTTGAATTTCTTGAGCAGAACTCAGATAGTGACTGGAAACGCCAAAGCGCCCGGAAGCTACCTGTTTAATTGCACTATTTCGCCAGTTGCCGTCCATATCTCTTTGGAAGCGTTTAGGGTCTTCCCCTCCTTCCCCTGAGTTACTTTTTCCGCCGATACGGTTCATGGCAATTGCCAAATTTTCGTGGGCTTCCTGGCTAATGGAACCGAGCGACATGGCTCCTGTTTTAAATCGCTTGACAATATTGGTCCAAGGTTCTACTTCTTCAATCGGAATAGGATCGAAGCTCGAAAACTCGAACAAGCCACGAAGGGTCATTAATTTCTCGTTTTGCTCGTTAATCATTTTTGCATAGCTGTCGTAGCTATCAAAATTGTTTTGTCGAACAGCCTTTTGTAGCTGAGCAATACTGTTCGGGCTAAGCATGTGTGCTTCTCCATCGCGTCTCCAGCGATATTCACCACCAATCTCTAGATCCATTTTTCCTTGGGTCAGCGGATCGAAGGCTTTCGTATATCGTTTCTGAATTTCTCTTTCAAGCTCGTATAGGCCAACCCCCTCAATTCGGCTGGCAGTGTTGCAGAAGTATTTATCGGTAAATGCCTGAGAAAGTCCAAGTGCTTCAAAAATTTGAGCACCTCGGTAGGAGTGTAGGGTCGAGATACCAATTTTATTCATCACCTTGACAATTCCTTTTGCAATGGCTTTGTTAAAGTTTTGAATGGCTGCATCGCCATCGATTCCTTGAATGGCCCCGTTGGCTACCTGGTGGTGGATGATCTCATTGACCATGTAGGGGTTAATGGCGCTTGCTCCATAACCAAAGAGTAAAGAAAAATGATGCGGTTCTCTTGGTTCAGCAGATTCGATAATGATACCAAAATCGGAACGTCGTCCGTGTTTTTTCAGGGCGTTGTGCGTGTGGGCACAGGCCAATAACATTGGAATAGGCGCTTTGCCTTTTTCAACCCCTCTATCTGAAAGTATAATGATGTTGTTTCCCGCATCTAAAGCGCTGATGGTGTCTGTAACCATTTGGTCCAAGGCTTTTTCTAGTCCGTTTAACCCTTGGTCGATAGTATAGAGCGTACTGATGGAGGCAGCTTTAAAATCGGCATGTTCGATATATTTAATCTTATCCAAATCCTCGTTGGAAATCACTGGATTTTGGATCCGTAATTTTTTAGCAGATCGCTCATCGATTTCGAAGATATTTACATCTGCACCGATACTTAAGCTAATATCGGTGACAATTTCTTCTCGAATTCCATCCAAGGGAGGGTTGGTTACCTGAGCAAACAATTGCTTAAAGTAATTGTAGATGAGTTGTGGTCGATCCGAGAGGACTGCCAAAGGCGTGTCGGTTCCCATCGATCCGATGGCTTCTTTCCCTTGTAGACTCATTGGAATAATCAGGGTCTTCAAGTCCTCCTGAGTATAGCCAAACATACGCAGACGCGTCTCGAATTCGAGTTCTTCTTCAGGGGTGGTATTCCCCGTGTAGGCCACTTTCTTCAGGGGCAGTAAATTATCATCTACCCACTTGCGGTAGGGTCGTTCACTGACGATTTTATTTTTAATCTCTGCATCCTCAACGATACGGCCTTCGTCCATGTCTACTAAAAACATTTTCCCCGGCTCTAGTCGTCCGTGTTTTTCGATATTTTCAGGAGCAATCTCAAGTACGCCGGCCTCGGAAGACATCACCACATATCCGTCTTTGGTAAGAGTGTAACGAGAGGGGCGTAAGCCATTGCGATCGAGCAATGCGCCAATGTATTTCCCATCGGTGAAAGGAATGGAAGCTGGGCCATCCCAGGGCTCCATAATACACGCATTGTATTCGTAGAAGGCTTTTTTGGCATCGTCCATGCTGTTGTGCTTCTCCCAAGCTTCTGGGACCATCATCATCATTACTTCTGGGAGGGAGCGACCTGTAGCCAAGAGAAGTTCCACGGCCATATCCATGGAGGAAGAATCGGATTTCCCCGGAAGGATAACCGGCAGTATTTCCTTGATATCATCGCCAAACATATCGCTTTTGAGTAATTCCTCACGCGCTTGCATGCGACTGTAGTTTCCTCTAAATGTATTGATTTCACCGTTGTGGCACATATATCGGAAAGGCTGTGCCAAATCCCAGGTCGGGAATGTATTGGTAGAGAATCGTTGGTGAACCAAAGCTAAACGCGTTACCACTGCAGGGTCGTTCAGATCGCGGTAATAAGCTTTGATATCTTCTGGGATTAAAAGTCCTTTATAGATTAAAGTATGGGTCGATAAGCTCGGTAAATAAAAATAGCTGGCCTCTGAAAGCTTAGAAGCCGTAATTTTATGTTCGCTGATTTTTCGGGCAATAAACAATTTAGTGTTGAACTCTTGCTCTGAAAGCTCGGAGGCGCCTTTGCCGACAAACACTTGCATGATCACAGGCTCGGTTTGAGCTGCAATCTCTCCAACATGAGAAGGATCTACGGGAACTTCCCGCCACCCTAAGATAGAAAGCCCTTGGTTTTTTAATTCACCTTCAAGGGTCTGAATACAAAATTCACGTTGATTGTCTTTCTGGGGGAGGAACACCATCCCGACTGCATAATGATGTAAGTCTGGTAAAGCAAAATCGCACTGTTCTTTTAAGAAATCATGCGGAATTTCAATAAGGATACCTGCACCATCCCCAGTTTTCCCATCGGCACTCACCGCTCCTCTGTGCTCTAGTTTGTCTAAGATATCCAGAGCCTTGTGGATGATGTCATTTGTCTTTTTTCCTTGAAGGTTACAAATAAAACCAGCACCGCAGTTATCGTGTTCATTTTCAGGGGAATACAATCCTTGTTTTTCCGGCAGCATAATCACTTAATTTTTTGAGAACCACAAAAATAACATTTCTTGAGGTATACGAAAGTGTAGGACTTTACAATCAAACGACAATTATTAATTTATAGATTTTAGGAATTATTGTTATAAAGTTTAAAATTATAATCCACTAATATTGTGGAATCAACAAAATCATCAAACGATTAGCACAAGGGTATGCAGCACAATAAATACTTGGTTTTGGGGCAAATGTCGGGAACTTCTTTAGACGGTCAGGACTTTGTTTTGGCTCATTTTTGGAAGGTGTCCGGTCAGTGGAAATACAAAGTGCTCGCGGCTAAAACTTTTCCATACCCCGAAGATTTTGTGGATCGGCTGAAGCTGGCTCACCAACTTTCCTCCGCTGCATTGGGAGAGCTCAACTCAGCCTATGGAGACATCACTCAGTTACAGTTGCAGGAGTTTTTGGCAGAACATCCCAACTTTCAACCAGACCTTTTAAGTTTTCATGGGCATACCGTTCGGCACAAACCCGAAAAAGGGATCACATACCAATTGGGGACTTGGCAACAATGGGCAGATATTTTTCAGATGCCCTTGGTCGGGGAATTTAGAAAACCAGATGTAGCCTTGGGAGGGCAGGGAGCCCCTTTGGTGCCGGGAGGAGATATTCATTTATTTCAGACCTATGACTATACGCTTAATTTGGGCGGCTTTGCCAATGTAACCGATCTTACCTTGCCCACACCTATCGCATATGATCTTTGTGCGGTCAATGTAGTACTAAATCAGTGGGCGAACACTTTAGGACTTCCTTTCGATGCAGGCGGAGCCCTAGCAGCGCGTGGAACATTGCTTCCGGATCTCTTTGCAGAGTTAAATCGGTTAGCTTTCTATCAGCAAAAACCGCCCAAATCGCTCGGGCGAGAATGGGTGGTCAATGCAATTGAACCTCTTGTAGCGGCCTACCTTCACCACGATATCAGAGACTTGCTGCATACCTATTGCTGTCATGTTTCTAGCCAGATTGGGCAAATATTTCCGACCGATAAAAAGGTTTTGGTCACTGGAGGTGGCGCCAAAAACCATTTTTTAATGGAACAACTCCAAAAACAAACTACTGCTTCCATCGAACGAGGCGACACTACTTTAGTCGACTACAAAGAGGCGATGATCTTCGCTTTCCTAGGCCTACTTTGCCATGAGGGGCAAGTTAATTGTTGGGCGTCGGTCACCGGAGCTAGCAAAAATCACACTACTGGAATAGTCTTTTTCCCGAGGCTATAGCGTTGTGCATACTTTTTTCTATTTTAGGGAGCTAAATCTGAACCCCTTATGGAAACAATTTTAATAGCCATCTTCGTACTGGGCTATCTAGCCATCACCTTAGAGCATACATTACACATCGACAAACTTATTCCTGCTTTAGCGATGATGGCCATACTTTGGGCAATGATCGCCGTGAATCATCTTCCTGTTTTTGAGGTTAATACTATGCTGAAAGAGCTAGAACCCTCACATTTAGATGAGATCTTGCTTCACCACCTTGGGAAAACTGCCGAAATTGTCATTTTCCTTCTGGGAGCCATGACCATCGTAGAAATTATTGATTATTTCGATGGGTTTTCAGCCATAAAATCATTTATCAATACGACTCAAAAGAAAAGTCTCCTCTGGATTTTTGGGATATTGGCGTTTATACTATCGGCCATTATCGACAACCTAACGGCGACTATTGTTTTAATTACCATTCTTCAAAAAATTGTTCCAACACGCGACGACCGGATGTGGTTTGCCGGACTCATTATTATATGTGCCAATGCCGGAGGCGCTTGGTCGCCCATTGGTGACGTAACGACCACCATGCTATGGATCGATAAAAAGGTGACCACCCTTAAGCTAATCTCTTATGTATTGGTTCCTTCTATTGTGTGTATGGTTCTCCCGGTTTTTGTGGCCAGTTTCCTCCCGGCTTTCAAGGGAAAACTCGAAGGAGTAGAAATCGATACTCCTGAACAACCCACCCATCCTCGTGGGAAAATGATGCTCTATTTGGGCTTGGGAGCCATCGTATTTGTACCGGTATTTAAAACCTTAACACACTTACCCCCCTATGTCGGAATGATGCTTTCTTTGGCTGCCGTAGCCACTTTTGCTGAAATTTTCAGTGGTGCTAAAATCAATATTACCTCTATCGATGCAGAGAGCGACGCCAATGCACAACACAGTCCGGTTCATAAGTCCTTATCCAAGATTGAGCTGCCCAGTATTTTATTCTTTTTGGGGATTCTTTTATCGGTGGCGGCATTGGAATCTTTGGGCTTGTTATTTGAGTTTGCAGAAACCTTAAATCATTCCATCCCCAACACCTCTGTTGTGATTTTGCTGATGGGATTCGCTTCTGCGGTGATCGACAATGTTCCGTTAGTTGCTGCAAGTATGGGGATGTTTTCTGCGGAAACAGACAGTACTATCTGGCACCTAATCGCCTATTCTGCGGGGACAGGAGGAAGTATGCTCATTATCGGATCGGCGGCCGGAGTTGTTGCCATGGGAATGGAGAAAATAGACTTCTTCTGGTATCTGAAAAAAATCGGATGGTTAGCCCTACTTGGCTATGCTGGCGGATTTGTGGTGTTTGAATTGTTAAAAGGATTCATTTAAGCGGGAATAAAATATTGTCCGGCTTTAAACGTTCATAAAACTAGAGTAGTAACCTATGGAACAAACGGCTGAACTGCAAACCGAAAAAACGCTATCCATATTGGAGCTGATCCAAAACGGAGGACTTGGCGGACAAATTATTATTGGTCTTTTATTTGTGCTACTGTTGGTAGTCATCTATATCTATTTCGAGCGTCTTTTTGCGATCCGTTCGGCAGTGAAGGTAGATCCACAGTTTATGCCACAAATAAGAACCTATGTGACTCAAGGGAAATTAGACGGTGCACAGGCGTTGTGCTTACAGCAAAAAAAGCCCGTTGCTCGTTTGGTTGCCAAAGGACTCTCCCGTATTGGCCGCCCCCTAGAAGATATCAGTACGACGATCGAAAATGCAGGTCGCCTAGAGGTCTACCAACTCGAAAAAAACGTGAGTATACTCGCGACTATCGCCGGAGCTGCTCCCATGATTGGATTTTTGGGAACAGTAATCGGGATGATACTCTCCATCTTTGAAATTTCAAATGCGGGAGGAAACATCGATATGAAACTGCTCTCCGATGGCTTGTATACGGCTATGACCACTACGGTAGCCGGGCTTATCGTCGGAATTGTCGGATATATGACCTACAACCATTTGGTGGTTAAAACCAACAAAGCCGTTTACCAGATGGAAGCGGCATCTTTAGAATTTTTAGACCTCCTAAACGAACCAGCATAACCGATGAATCTACGCGGGCGAAATAAAATCACACCCGAGTTTAACATGTCCTCCATGACGGATATTGTTTTTCTCTTGCTGATCTTTTTTATGATCGCCTCGACCCTGGCCAAACAGTTAGAGACCATCGATGTACAATTGCCACAGGCCAAAGGAAAGACCGAAAATCGCAATACGGTAACGGTTTCTATCCTGAAAGGTGGTGTTTTTTACGTGGACCAGCAAAAAGTAACGAAAGCTGCTCTGGCCCAAACCTTACAAGGACAATTGGTGCAAATGTCGGTCCCTTCCCTCGTGATTCGAGCCGAGAAAAGTGTTGCTTTAGACGAGGTCGTCTACGTGATGAATTGGGCCAACCAGAATGGTGTTAAGGTCGTCTTAGCGGTCGAAAATCAATAGTATGGCATTCCTAGAAACCGCACACAAACGGAAGGCAGCGGCGATTACTACCCTCATTGGGCTGTTGCTGTTGTGTTTGCTTTTTCTTTTAGGATTAACCTATTACGACCCGCCCATAGAGTTTGGTATGGAAGTTAATTTCGGAACGTCCCAGCAAGGATCGGGCAATGCACCAGCTGCAGTAACCCAGCCTAGCCCGGACCCCCCAGAAGAACTCCAGCCCCAAACAGCTACGCCACCCCCCACCGAGGCTGTAGAAGAAACAGCGCCTGAACCTTCGGAGGTCATCACCCAAGACCAGAGTGATGTAAAGATTGCCGATGAACCAGAACCACCACAAGAAAAGCAACCCCAAAAGGAGGAACCCAAAAAAGAAGTAAGCCCACCAGCTCCCCCGAAGCCAAAAGTGGACAAAAACACTAAGAACGTCTTGTCGAATTTTTTGAATTCTAAATCTACTCCCAACAATGCCTCCGCCAGCGGAGAGGGCGATGACGATGGCCCCGGCGATAAGGGAAAAGAAGACGGCAACCCCTATGCAAGCACCTACTACAGCGATGCTGGTAAAGGCGGCCAAGGGCGCGGCTATGGCCTCAATGGGAGAAGCCTGCAATCCCAAGGGAAGGTAGTGCAGCAATGCGATCAGGAAGGAATAGTGGTGGTTCGTATTACTGTCGACAACCAAGGGAGGGTAGTCGATGCTGTTCCCGGCGTAAAGGGCAGTACCAACACCCATCCATGCCTGCTTCGACCGGCCAAAGAAACCGCTCTTTTACACAAGTGGTTTCCGGATGCCAATGCTCCCAGACGCCAAATTGGTTTTGTTGTGATTCAATTTAAACTTGGAGAATAAAGAAGCTTTATATCAACAAACCGTGGAGTGGTTGTTAGCACAACTCCCCATGTACCAGCGCAAAGGAGCCACCGCCTACAAACCGGGATTGGACAATATGTTGGCTTTAGCCGATTATTTAGGGCAGCCCCATAAAAAGTTCCCAAGTATCCACATTGCTGGGACCAACGGGAAAGGCTCTACCGCCCACCTGATGGCAGCAGCTCTCCAACAAGCCGGCTATAGGGTTGGGTTATATACTTCCCCTCATTTGGTCGATTTTAGAGAGCGGATAAAAATCAACGGACACTATATTGCTAAAGATTTTATTACCCAATGGGTGGGAAAGAACCGCGATTTTTTAGCGGCGCATGGATTTTCTTTCTTTGAAATGACTGTTGGCTTAGCTTTCGAATATTTTGCCGTTCAGGAAGTAGATGTTGCAGTAGTGGAAGTAGGTTTGGGAGGGCGCCTAGACGCCACGAACATCCTCCATCCTGTTTTAAGTGTCATTACAAATATTGGTTTAGATCATGTCCATATCTTAGGCGATACCTTGCCGCAGATTGCTCGGGAAAAGGCAGGGATCATAAAAGATCAGGTGCCAGTTGTGGTGGGGCAAACCCAAAGCGAAATACAAGCGATTTTCCACCGGATAGCCGAACAGAAAAATGCTCCGATTAGTTTTGCCGACCAATGTCCGAAACACGAGCTTTCGACAGATCTTCAAGGGCCCTATCAGTTCCATAACGTGCAAACCGCTGCAGTAGCTCTTGAGCAATTACCGGGCTTCCGGGTAGGTTCTACAGCTGTGCAAAAAGCTTTTGCCAAGACCAAGAAGCTGACCGGATTGTTGGGACGGTGGCAGCAAATTGGAGAACAACCCACTTGTATTGCAGATGTTTCCCATAACCAAGAAGGCCTCGCCTTGGCCGTAAAAGGCTTTGAAAGCTATTCCTATCGGCAGCTGCATTTGGTCTTGGGCTTTGTTCAGGAAAAAGACATTGCGGCCCTACTCGCCCTTTTTCCAACCACTGCCGAATTCTATTTTTGCGCCCCAAATATCAGCCGGGCTTTTCACCTGCAAGACCTCCAAAAAATAGTCCCTCCTTCCTTGTCCAGCCGCTACTTTAGGTCAGTAGAGGAGGCCTTTAATGCCGCCCAATCGGGCGCCCAAAAAGAAGACCTGATCTATGTCGGCGGAAGTACCTTTGTGGTCGCCGAGATTCTTCGGTAAAAAAGTTGGGATTTTTGATAAACTCCTTATATTTGCAGCCGCTAGGGCGCGTAGCTCAGTTGGTTCAGAGCACTTGGTTTACACCCAAGGGGTCAGGGGTTCGAATCCCTTCGCGCCCACCACTTCAACCTCTCCCATCCGGAGAGGTTTTTTTTTTGCTTTTTCTCCTCCAATTCTCCACGCCCATTTCATTTTTCTAAAAGAAACACCAATAAAATTAGAGATCCTAAAATAGAACAAAACAAGATCCATATTATTGTCAATGAATGACGGTTAAAGTGCAAAAAAATTGACAATTATGCAAGATTGCTCTTTTCGGAATGTTCTGCGACAAAAGATATTTTCGGCCCTCTGGCTATGCTTTTTGCTGATCTCTTTTTGGGCAAAGGCACAATCCCCTGCCTTGGAATATGTGGGCTTTGATCCGCATAGCTTAACCCAATTCCAAAGCTTCGATGGCAACACCCCGGGACTGACTTTAAACAGCAATGATGGTTTTGGCATTAATGTGCGTCTAATCGGAGATTTAAATGGCGATGGGGTCATCGATTTGGCTGTTGGTGCCTCTAGTGATGATGCTGATGGTAGTATTACGGATAGCGGGGCGATCCATATTTTTTTGATGAATATGGATGGGTCCATACAAAACATCGTAGAGATCAATGGAGTGAATACCCCTAGCCTAAACCTAAACGGTGACGATCATTTTGGGGGTAGTATAGCCGCTATCGGCGATTTGAATAACGATGGGGTACCCGATTTAGCGGTCGGGGCCCATGAAGACGACGCAGGAGAGACCAATGCCGGAACTGTTCATATCCTCTTTATGCAGACCGGTGGTTCTGTGCAAAGTTCGGTAGAAATCAATATGCTTACCGTCAGCGGTTTAAATTTTAATGACCACAATTATTTCGGACGAAGAATCATCCCTTTGGGCGATCTGAATAACGATGGGGTTCCCGACTTAGCCGTCGGAGCCTATGGAGATGATAGTGGTGGGAGTTCTGCTGGTGCTGTTTTTGTTTTTATGATGAATGCCGACGGCTCTGTTCTCAGCACAACAGAAATCAATGGGGCTAATACCCCCAGTTTAAATTTAAACAGCTTTGATTTTTTCGGCGTTGGCGTGGGTGGTGGCGATTTTAATGGCGATGGGATTCGGGACTTAGCGGTTGGAGCCATGGGAGATGATATTGCGGGAAGTCTTTCTGGGGCAATTCATATCCTTTACCTGAATAGTGATGGCTCGGTTCAAAATACCGTGGAAATCAATGGATTAAATACCCCCAGTTTAGATTTAAATAGCTTGGATCTTTTTGGAGCCGAAATAGCCTCTTTAGGAGATTTAAATGGAGACGGGATTCCAGAACTTTTGGTGGCAGCTTTTAATGACGATGCTGGAGGAACCGATTGGGGAACGGTGCATATACTTTATATGAATAGCAACGGATCTGTCCAAAGTTCCGCGGAAATAAATGCACTAACGGTCCCCAGCTTGGGCTTGTCTTCCAGAATTGGATTTGGGGGTTCACTGGCCGCTCTACGCGATTGGAATAGGGATGGGAGAAGTCCAGATGTGGCGATAGGAGCTACTATAGACAACATCACTGGAGCACCCTTGGGAGCTGTCCGTTTTCTTTCCTCTTCTTTTGTTATCCCGGAGGTAGCGGCCAATACCGGAGCCCTCGACAACAGCAATCCTTTGTCTATTCATTTAACCGACGATACCTTTACTGTTACCGATGGTACCGCCCTAACCCTAGGCGACCATGTAGTGGTGGGCAATGTTCCTCCGGGGCTAACACCAGTGCTCACCGTGAGCCACAGCCAAACCATTGCCACGCTTACTTTTACGGGACTGGCCATCGATCACCAGAACACAGACGACATAAGCAACCTGACGTTCCAGTTCACCGATGCAGCCTTTAGCAGTTCTACGGCCACCCAGGTGATGCATTCAGGAGCCAGCACGCCCTATAGCGTTAACATGGATATCGATTTTCAGGACAATACGACTCGTTTAGATTATGTGCCCTTTGATTTTGACTATCCGGAAGTAAGCGCCAATGATGGTTCTATTGACAATAGCAATACCCTAGCCATCCAATTAACGGGCGACACCTATAATGTAACCGATGGGCAAACCCTAACCCTAGGGGCCCATGTGACCGTGGGGAATGTTCCGCCTGGGCTAATGCCTGTACTAACCGTGAGCAGTGGCCAAACCATTGTCACGCTGACCTTTAGCGGCCAAGCCGGCAGTCATTTAAACTCGGACGACATCGCCAATCTTACATTCCAATTTAACGATTCGGCCTTTAGCAGTTCTTTGGCCGCACAAGTGATCCGCTCGGGGGCAGCCACGCCCTTTAGTAGCAGCGTTGGGATCGATTTTCTGGACAATGCCAATAGCGAGCTCAACCTGATGCGTCACGGGCAGTATTTTTCCAATGGGCAGCGAAAAAGGATTAAGTTTTGAAGATCGGATTTTAGGTTCCGAGGATTTATGAACCTTAGGCTTTAAGCCTTTTAAAAATTCCTTTTTCCCGATCTTTATAAACGTTGTTCCAATCAAATATTTCGCCCTGCATGGCGATATACACTTGTGGAGGGAGGGTTTGTACCCAAGCCAAGGCCGCTCCTAAATTAAAAAAACCATCGGATGAGCTCCCAAAGGCATAGGGAATCATGGCGCCGGTGAGTACAATCGTTTTTGTCTGGAGCGTATTCTCGTTCGCCAGGTGTTGGGCGGTGGCTACCATCTGGTCGGTTCCATGTGTAATGACTATTTTGGAGCTGCTGGTCTCCCTGCAGGCTTCAACAATGGTATGCCAATGCGAAGCGGTCATTTCCAAGCTGTCTACCATCATAAGTCGTTCGACTTTTAGGGGTAATCTGCAACGACTTCTGTCGAGCATCTGAGGGAGATGGGTGTCTTTGAAAAAAAGATTTCCCTGAATGTGGTTGTAACTTTTGTCGAAAGTTCCGCCGGTAACAAAAATCTGTATCATCGCCATAGATTTCTATGAAGTTACAAAATCTGTTTGCTCCGGGGGTTTCCAAAAAAAAAGAGCCCAATCAGTGGGCTCTTTCAACATATGTTATTGCGAATGAAGGTTTATTCAAACATAGCTTTCATTTTTTCTTGCTCTTCCAAGGCCAGTTCGGCATCGATAAGAATTCGTCCGCTGTGCTCATCAGTGATGATCTTATTGCGGGAAGCAATTTCGATTTGAACTTGTGGAGGGATGGTAAAGTAAGATCCTCCAGATGCTCCTCTTTCAACAGGAACGACTGCTAAACCATTTTTAACACTCCCACGGATTCTTTTGTAAGCCGTGACCAAACGTTCTTCAATGGTTTTTTCGAATTCAGCTGATTTTTTGAGCAGCTGATCTTCTTCCTTTTGGGTTTCCTGAAGAATTGCATCTAATTCGCTTTTTTTCGAGTCTAGGTGCGTTTGGCGCTGGCTTAATTTTTCCTCTAATTGTTCGATGGTCTCATTCTTGTTCCCAATTTTAAAGGTAAACTCTTTAATTTTCTTTTCCGCCAATTGGATCTCTAACTGTTGGAACTCTTGTTCTTTTACGATAGAGTTATATTCACGGTTGTTGCGTACACGCTTTAAGTCCTCTTCGTATTTTTTGATTAAAGCCTGAGCATTTTCAATGCCCAGTTTGAGCTCTTTAATACCACTTTCGAACTCTGCTAACTCCTCCCGGTTTTTCTGGATGCGTTTTTCGATTCCCGCGATTTCATCGCTGAGGTCGCTCACTTCTAAGGGGAGTTCACCCCGCAAATTCCGTATTTCATCGATTCTGGAATCAATCAGTTGTAGATCGTATAGAGATCGAAGTTTTCCTTCTACGGTAGTTTCTTTTTTCTTCGCCATGATGCTTAAAAATAATTTACAGGATTGGTCGCACTTGATTGTGAAATGTTTGCAAAATTAGGAAATTTTTCTTCAAGATGCGCATGTATAATTTTTTGTGTAAACTGCTCACTCTCATAGTGCCCAATATCGACTAAAAGGATCTTCCCTTCCGCCTCAAAAAAGTTGTGATATTTTAGATCGGCCGTTAAAAAGGCGTCTGCTCCTGCAGCTTTTGCCGCTCCAATGGCAAAGCTACCCGATCCTCCAAGAAGGGCTACTTTACGAATCTTTTGGTCCAGCAGTGGGGAATGTCGCAAAACAGGGGTGCCAAACACCGATCGGCAATACTCCATAAAGGAAGTAGGGGCCATGGCTTCCGGTAATTCTCCTAGAAGTCCCATTCCACGACTGGGGTCCGTATTGTTGATAGGGATTAGCTCATAGGCTACACTTTCATATGGATGTGTGGCAAAGAGTGCCTTGAGGATATTTTTTTGTGCATGTTTTTCGATCAAAGTCTCCAAACGAATTTCTTTTACCCGACTTATTTCTTCTGCTTGGCCAATCGCCGGGCGACTGTCGGCATTTCCCCTGAACTGTCCGGTTCCGGGGGTGGCAAAGTGGCAAGTGTCGTAGTTTCCAAGAGCTCCAGCGCCAGCAGCGTGTAGGGCAAAGGCAACTGCGGCATAGTCGGCTTCTGGGACATAGGTCACTAGCTGACTTAAATTATCCTTTTGTGGAATTAATTTTTGAGTAGTTTGTAGGCCTAGCGCTGTTGCACTAGCCTCGTTTACTCCCTGCGGATGGTTGTCCAGAGCTGTGTGGAGGGCATAAATGGCGATATCGTTCTGAATCGCTTTTAGCAATGCTTTTTCGACATAGGTACTTCCCGTTAATTTCTTGAGACCCGAAAATAAAATCGGATGAAAACAGACCACCAAATTACACTTTTGCTCAATGGCCTGTTCGATAACCGTTACTACGGCATCGTGGGCAATGAGAACACCAGAACAAGCAAGCGACCGGTCGCCGGCGAGTAGTCCGGTATTGTCAAAATCTTCTGCATAGGCAGTGGGTGCCCATTCTTGAAGTGCATCGATGATATCGCCTATGAGGTGTTGCTGCATACTCATCACAAATATACTACTATCTTAGAGCCCATGAAAACGCTTCGATGGCTTGCCTTTCCGTTTGCTTGGATCTATGCCTCCGTTATGACCCTTCGAAATCTTTTGTTCGATTGGGGAATATGGAAGACTCTTCCGCTTCCACAAAACAGTATTGGGGTCGGAAACTTATCGGTTGGTGGAACTGGAAAGTCGGTATTAATCAACCATTTACTACAGCAAGCAAAAGAACGAGGGCATACTGCCGTTCTCAGCCGAGGATATGGGCGAAAATCGAAAGGCTATATTTTGGCGGATGCTATTTCCACCGCCGAACAAATTGGCGATGAACCCTATCAGTTTTGGAAGCGGCATCCGGACGTATATGTGGCAGTTGCCGAAAGCCGGCAAAAAGGTATGCAGCGGCTGATGGCTTTGCAACCCGCCCCGGACTACTATCTTCTCGACGATGTTTTCCAGCACCGATGGGTTGCCCCTAAAAAAATGATATTATGCACCCGTTACGATGCGCTGTTTGCAGACGATTATGTTCTGCCCATGGGTCGACTGCGAGAGCCGAAGATTGGAAAAAAGCGAGCTCAGCTTTGTTTGGTCACGAATTGCCCCCCGAGCATCCGCCCGGAAGAACGAGCGGAAGTTCGCCAAAAACTTGCCCTGTCGCCCGAGCAGGCACTGGTGTTTAGCCGTGTAGAATACAGTCAAAAATTAGCGGGCAGTGCCACTATTGCTCCCGACCAGTTGCACGACAGGCCGCTGGTAGTCGTTACGGGGATTGCGCGCCCACAACGATTTTTGGAAGCCCTCCGACAAAAAGGATTTCATTTTAAGAGTTTTTGCTTTCCGGACCATCACCACTTTCGTCCGAAAGAAATCGCTGAAATCCTTGAGGCTGCAGCAGGCGGGAACATATTAACGACTGAAAAAGATTACGGTCGTTTGGTGGAGCAGTTAGCCTCCGACAAACTCTATTATTGGCCCATAGAGCTAGCCTTTATGAGTTCTGAGGACCAGCAGTTGTTCGAAAAGGTCGTTTGGGCCTAGTCGACGTGCTTGTGTGCTTTGTAAGAAGAGCGTACTAAGGGGCCAGATTCTACATGGCGGAAACCTAAATCTTTGGCGAAAACCTCGTAACGTTCGAATTCTTCGGGAGTAACAAAGCGATCCACGGGTAAGTGTTTTTTACTGGGTTGTAAATACTGCCCGATGGTGACGATATCTACATCTGCTTTGCGGAGATCATGTAAAGTCTCATATACCTCTTCTTCTGTTTCGCCTAGGCCTAACATAATGCCCGACTTAGTTCTGCGAATCCCTTGTTCTTTCAGATAGCTTAGAACTTCAAGACTTTGATCGTACTTGGCTTGAACGCGAACCTGACGGGTTAGGCGTCTGACCGTTTCTACGTTGTGGGAAACGACTTCCGGCGCAACGGCTACTATACGATCGATATTTCGAGTGTTTCCTTGAAAGTCAGGAATTAGGGTTTCTAAAGTTGTTTGGGGATTCAGACGTCGAATAGCTTGAACTGTTTCCGCCCAGATGATGGAGCCCATGTCTTTAAGGTCGTCACGGTCGACAGAAGTAATCACGGCGTGTTTGATATTCATCAGCTTGATGGACCGCGCGACTTTTTCGGGTTCTTCCCAGTCGATTGCGCCCGGACGTCCGGTCTTAACTCCGCAAAATCCACAAGAACGCGTACAGATATTCCCTAAAATCATGAAGGTGGCGGTTCCCTCTCCCCAACATTCCCCCATATTTGGGCAACTGCCAGAAGTACAAATGGTGTGTAGGTCATATTTCTTGACCAAGCCACGTAATTCGGTATATTTTTTTCCGGTAGGGAGCTTCACCCGAATCCATTTGGGTTTGCTCACTTGCTGCTGTCGTTCTTTTACTTGCGTTTCCAAATCAATTCTTTTGACAAATTTAGGAATAAATTAAGGACCAAAGGTAAAGAATACAAAAGCCTGGTAGGAAAACAAGCCCAAAGAAACTTAACAGCTTTAAACCTTTAGATGGCCGGGCGCTCTCAGGGAAATCTTCTTGAAAGACCAACCGATAGTTCAGGTAGGCCAAAAGAGGAGAAGATAAAAAAGAGATTAAAGTGGCTACAGTGATTAAGCGCCCCATATGGGCGGTTAGGAAAAAAAAGATGGCTAGGGTACCCAAAAAAAGGATGCCCAACCAAAATATTTTTTTGGTCCACACCTGCTGGCGATTCGGAAATAATATGCGAAGCCCACTGGCCATCGCTTTGGGCGATGCATCTAAAGTGGTAAGGGTGGTACTAAACATGGCGGTAAGCGCCGCAAAACCAATGATGATCATTGCTCCGTTGCCCAACTGAGATTGGTAGATCCCGATGAGTTCTTCGGCAAATGCAACCCCAGCTGTTGGAAAAGTACGGCCTTCGGGATGTAGGATTAAGGCTCCTAGACCCAGAAAAAAAATGCCCATGACTAAAGTACTCCAGTAGCCCAAACGAAAATCGAAAGCCGTGTTTTTCCGGAGACTTTCAATCGATTGGATTTTACTCTTATCGATCCACCAAAGCGATTGCCATATAGACACATCCAAGGGTGCAGGCATCCATCCCATAAAGGCGACCAAAAACAGTAGTCCAGATCCGGTGGGAAAAACAGCTTTAAAGTCTGCCAGCTCAATAGGGTGCTGCAAGGCTTGAAAAAAGGCTATTGTGGTACTGAGTGCCAAAACAATCATGATGGCTTTAATGAAGATGTCTAAAAAATAAAACTTCCCCAAAACGATGATGGCAAGGCAAAGTAAACTAATAACGACCACCCAAAAATGGTCAAAAAAGAAAGCCCCGAACAAATATTCAGCGATGCCAGCTGTAACAACAGTTACGGCGGTTTGTATAGTGAACATGGTTCCTAAGCTGAGTAGGGTGTATGCCCTTAGCCAATTCGGATGAAGGTCGTAGTAGCCTTGTAGAACAGATTTACCTGTCGTTGCCGTATAGCGGGTCGTAAATTCAAAGAAGGGAAATTTAAAGAAGTTGGCCAAAAGGAGTGCCCACAACAACCCCCAGCTATACTCCGCCCCCGCGCGAGTCGACTGTACCAGATGGGAAACACCAATGGCCGCTGCAGCGAACAAGAGACCTGGACCAAGCTGTTTCAGACGATACATCCTGGCAGTAAAACTTAATTTTGAATGATTTGATCTTTGCGACAATCTTGTTCAGATGGAAGTTTGCCACAAAAGCCACAGGGTTCTCCTTCTTTGTTGAGGAAAGGACTCTGGCTAGCACAAGTCCCTGCAAATTCTCCGTCTTTTTTTGCCCAGATTTTAATGGCAATTCCGGCAAAAGCGAGCGCTAACAATACAAAGGTGAGTAAGAACAATTTCATAGGTCAAAAATAGCCCTTTCTGGCGGAAAAAAAAGGTCATTCCAGAAATAAGCTGCCGTTCGTACAGCCATAGAGACCATTCATAACATTGGTCAAGAAAAATCAATAGAAATTCGACACATTTAGAGCAAATAATGGAGGATATACGCCTCGCTACTAAATTTATTCTTATGACCTCAAATCAACTTTCTCCAAAAGAATTAATGATCCTCAAAGGACTAGCCCTAGGATTGGGGAATACCCACATTAAGTCGCTCTTAGCCCTAGAGGACGATCCTTACAACCAGGTAAAAAAGCAACTGTTTCAGAAATTACATGCCGAAAACACCTATGTGGCTGTACAAAGAGCCTTTCAATTGCAAATTCTGATACATTCGGAATACTCCGATGAAATGGTAAAAGAAACGGCCCTACAAATGGCGTCTAATTTTGCCGACCAGATCGATCGCGATCCAAAACAATTCGATAAAAAAATGGTCTTTCAGCTCTACAGCCTACTGATCCGTTTTCACTCAGATATTTTAACGCAGCTGGCTCATGGACCGAAAAAAACCACCCAAAAAAAATCCCACCGAAGCGGGATTTAAGACGTTCTGTCTACGGCATATAGCCTTAGTGTGATAAGATTGAATACTCTAATATACGAAATTAATGTCAAATAGATTAGGCTTACGGATCGGAACCAATGCCATAGGGTGGACATTTTACAGCGAAAAAAATGCTCAGCTAAAAATGGGGGTAAGCGTCTATCCTATTCCAATTGAACATTTTGGAACAGGGAAAAGAGAACAATCCTATCGAGCTAAGCGAAGACACGCTCGTATGATGCGCAAGCGTTTTGCCCGTTTTCGTCGCCGAAAAGTACATCTGTTGAAGCGCCTGATAGAGGCGAAGATGTGTCCCCTAGAGCTCTCTGCCGTTCAAGAGTGGCAGCAATACAAAAAATTCCCTGAAAAAAGTCTTCGTCAATGGTTGGCATTGTGTCCGTATACGCTCCGAAAAAAAGCCCTAAATGATATGATTTCGCTGCATGAATTGGGTAGAATCTTGTACCACATGAGTCAACGCCGGGGGTTTTTTGTCGGCAGACGAATGGATCAGTTACCGCAAAAATATCTCTTCCAAGGGAGTCCTGATCATCAGCGGTTGGGAATTTTGGCTACCGAAAAGCACCTGAGGAATAATTTTTTGGGGGCTTATTTGCACAGCTTGCTCCCCCAGCCAAACAAAAGCTACACCCGCCAAAAGGAGCGTATCCGAAATCGGTATCTCTCTCGCCAAATGTATGTCAATGAGATCCACGCTATTTGGAAAAGACAAGAACGATTTCATTCGGTCCTCACAGAACAACTGCGCGACTTGCTGATTGGGAAACCGCCAAGTAGCGGGAATTACTCGGGAGGAATAGTTTTTTACCAGCGCCCCTTCAGTACAACGAAAAAGAGACTGACCAAATGTCCCTACGAGCAAAATAAATACCGAACTGTTTTCTCCCATCCTTTATATGAAGAGCTACGGGGATGGCAATGGGTAAACTCACTTATCTGCAAAGGAGAGCCTTTGAGCCTCGAAAAGAAAAAATCCTTTTTGGAATATTTTTTATCGCATTCCCGTTTCAGTTTTTGGGAAGCATTGCAGGCAGTAGATCCGGGAGAAAAAGGCTATAATCGACATTATAAAAAAGTGATTCAAGGGGGTACTTTTCACGCCCTGATGCAGAACCCGCGGAATTTTGGAATGCACTGGAAAAAATTAACCCTGTCTGCGAAAATAGATATTTGGCATTGTTTCTACTTTTTTAATAGTCAAGATAAACTCGCGGAAAAAGCCCAGAAAGATTGGGGGTTCCCCAAAGCAGCGGCTCGTCGTATAAGCCGAATTTTTGTCGATAAACGGACTGCTCCTCTCAGTTTAAAAGCCATTCGTAATTTGCTTGATTTCTTGCGGGAAGGATATTCCTATCCAGAAGCGGTATTTCTAGCTGGGCTGCGGAAGGCACTTGGAGAGCAGTGGCCCCAAACAGCAGAACGCCAAACACAGCTCCCCTTGCATGAACTGCTGAATTTAGTACAGCAAAGCGATCATAAAAAACTAATACTACTGCTGAAACAAATAGGGCGGGAGAATGATTGGAACTTTCAATTATCCGACATATACGGTCTGCAAATCCCTGCTAAAAAGCAGAAAAAACAACAGCTCACGGCAGCATTGCCCAGCGACAAGCAAATTGAAAACTTAAACAACCCCTTGCAAATTGCAGCGGCCTATCAGATCCGAAAAATCATGCGGCAACTGATTATACAGTTTGGGGCGGTCGATCAAATTAAAATCACTCTCGATACCGACATTAAAGTAAATCGAATGCAGCGATGTATGTATTTGATGGAGCAAAAGCGAAAAGCGAAGCTTCATCAACGGTTATCGCAGATATTAATCAATAATAACATTCCCTCTCATGCAGAAAATATAGAACGGCTCGAACTTTGGGGCGAATGCAATCATACCTGTCCTTATTCGGGGACTCCTATCAGTTTTGATGAACTATTTACGACAGCCGTCCAAGTGATTTTGATTCACCCTTGGCAGAAATCTCTCAATAAAAGCATGACCAATAAGGTATTGTGCAAAGAAGAATTTACAGATATTTTCCGCTACCAATCTCCACGAGAGTTCTATGCTAATGAACCTCAGGCATGGAACGAAGTCAAAGAACGAACGTTTAAGATTTTTTCAGAAAAAGCCGACTACCCCTTTGCACCTATCAAGGCGCGTAAATTTTTAAAGCGGTTTCCTAAAAAAAATTATCTCGACTACCAATGGCACGAAAGCGGATTGCTGAGTAATACCTATCAGCAATTGTTGGAGGGTGTTTGCGCTGACGTTCAAGTGCATGCCATCCATGGGGTGCAATATCTGCTCGAGCATTGGAGAGAAGCATTTTTGAAGGATCGAATCGAGATCCCTCTAGCGACCGATTTTCGTTTAAAAGCGCTTCAAGCAGCTGCTACTTTATATTTAAATCGAAATTACCTTGATTTTTTAGCCACTCATCCGGACTACACAGCAGAAGAGCTTCCCGAAAGTACAGCCCAGTTGCCGCAACTGTTACGGAAAGCATATCTGTCCTTATTAGTCACCCACGTGCAAAAGCGACAAATATTTTTTAGTCGTCACAAAAAATTATTGCTCGATGGAAAAGAGGTTAGTAACCGACACCGAGGTATACGTGGGTCTATTCATAAGGAAACCCGCTACGGGAGGGCAAAGGCACCGTTTGTAGCTGAGGCCTTCCACGTACGGAAATCGCTTCGGGAGTTTACCAATTTCCGTCAGCTGAATAAGATCGCAGACCCTAACATTAAAGCACTGCTGCACTATCATGCGCAAAAGGAAAACCCGCTATCGGATCATGTCATTTCCAGAGGGACATTCTTCGAAAAAAATGCTGTTGGCTATGATGTGCCAAAGGTATATTTAAGCAACAAGAAGGGGGATCCCGTTCCAATTCGCAAAGTGCGTATTCGCGAAGTGTTTAGCAGTGCAGTTCAGTTAAACCCTTCGGTTAATGCCTATGTTAATCCTCGAAAAAATCACCATATTCTAATTTATAAGAATGCCCAAGGGGAATTTCGAGAATCTGCCGTTAGTTTTTGGGAAGCCTTACAGCGACTTAGAACCCAGCAAGCTTTATATCAGATTCCTGAGGTCAACGGTCGTTTTGTGTGTAGTTTACACATCAATGATTTGTTTTTGCTGGGCTTGGAAAATCCTGCTGAGGCTATTCACCATTTATCCCAACAGGAGTTAATCCCTTATGTCTATCGGGTACAAAAACTATCCCGAAAGTTCTACGAGTTTCGGCAAACATTCGATGCTTCCTTGTATGCCTATGACTATCCGAATTATATCCGTATCAACAATTTTGGCGATCGGAAAACCGGCTGGTTTTCCTATGAGCCGTATAAAATTAAGGTGAATAGTTTGGGAGAAATTATAGTTCCTAAAAAAAGAAAAAAATGATGTAAATGTGTTCCTTTTCGTGTGCGCCAGGTCTTTACCTAACCGGGCTGATGCAAAAAAATCTTTTTATCCATTTTAATAAATATAGTGTTGTGGTTTGATTGAATGGATCGAAAAGGACACATTTTTACATTGTGTAAGTGACCCATAATTGAACAAAAACTACTAAAAAGTAAACGGCTAAAAGAACTTTGAGAAGTGTACCTCCCAAAAAGCCAAGAAAAGAACCCAATCCAGCTCGAAGAGCCTTTCTTCGATCTTTGGGGTCATCGATCAGTTCTCCAGAAACAGCTCCTAAAAAAGGTCCGAGTACAAGTCCTAAGAGTCCCATAAAAATAAGCCCCAGCACCAAGCCCACCGTTGCCCCACGAATCCCCGCTTGGGTGCCCCCAAAAGTTTTCGCCCCAGCAATAGGAATCCAATAGTCAAGTAAAAAAATGATAAGAGCCACGACAAAAGACCAGCCTAAAAACAGCGGGTCACTCGGGATGGAGGGATGCTGATAGAGCAAAAGAATCCCCAACCAGCCAGTCACCGGACCGGGGAGTAGTGGGAGAAAGCAGCCTACGATTCCTCCAATGACTAAAAGAAAACTCAGGAGAAGTATTAGATATTCCATATGGCAATAGGAAGTTTTGTCATTGTTCTGTCTGTAAACTTAAAAATTAGTAATTTTAATTCAATTATTATTGGTCCTATGAAATCTAAAATTGCTACTCTTTTTCTTCTTCCATTGCTTTTAACCACGGTAGGATGTCATCTTTTTGAATCGACCACCGTTCCTGCTAGTGAAATTAAGAAAGCCTCTACTTGGTCAGCGGAAGATCAGCACCCTTCTTTTCCGGAATGTGAAGAACTTTCTGGAACGGATTTAGTCGATTGCTTTCAGCAAGTCATTCGAGAAGCCATTGTAGAAGCCCTTCCTGCTGAAGCTTTTGTTGCAACAGAGCCCCTCGAGGAGGAGGTGACGCTTACATTGATGGTCGACAAAAACGGTAGTTTTTCTTTAGAGACCTTCGAAGCATCGCGAAGTTTGAAAAATGCATTACCAGAATTGGAAAGTCAATTCCAGATGGTTATAGAGAATTTACCCCAGGCGCAACCCGCTATGAAAACGAATGTGGGAGTTGCGGTGCAAGTAAGTTTTGAGCTTCCATTAAAAATTTCGGCTCAACCCGAAGAAGAGGAAGTCTTCTAAATGACACACGATAAAGTGATACTCGGGATAGATCCAGGAACCACGATTATGGGTTTTGGACTTATCCGCATACAAAAAGGGGCGATGGAGTTTATGCATATGCACGAACTCCACCTCCAGAAATATGCCAACCACTACCTTAAACTTCAAAAAATATTCGATCGTACACTAGATCTGATAGATTCTTATCATCCGGATGAGGTGGCGATTGAAGCCCCCTTTTTTGGAAAGAATGTTCAGTCCATGCTTAAGTTGGGTCGCGCTCAGGGAGTGGCTATGGCAGCAGCCTTGAACCGAAATTTACCGATAGTTGAGTATACCCCTAAAAAGATAAAGATGGCTATTACGGGCAGTGGAAATGCCAGTAAAGAGCAAGTTGCCAAGATGCTACAGGGGCAATTTAAACTGAAAGAACTCCCCAAGAATTTAGACGCTACAGATGGCTTAGCAGCAGCTGTGTGTCATTTTTATAATGCCGGGAAGCCACAAGCTGAAAAATCCTATACAGGATGGGCCGCTTATGTGAGCCAGAACCCCAAAAAAATTCAGGGATAATCGTCCGCTATGGCTGGGCTGTATTTTCATATTCCTTTTTGCAAGCAAGCTTGCCATTATTGTAATTTTCATTTTTCGACCAAGCAAAAAAATCGGACGGCTGTTTTAACGGCTATGGCGCAAGAATTATCCTTGCGAGCGCCTCAGGCCAATTTTACGAATCTAGAGAGTATTTACTTTGGAGGAGGGAGTCCTTCCTTATTATCTCCTCAAGCGATCGGGGATTTCCTTCAACAATCGAAAGGTTTATTTACCTGGTCGCCAACTATTGAAATAACGGTGGAGCTCAACCCCGACGATGTCTCCCGCGAATATATTTTAGCGCTGTCTGACTTGGGGGTGAATCGGGTAAGTTTGGGTGTTCAGTCTTTTTTTGCATCCGATTTGGAATTGATGAACCGCGCGCACAATGCCCAACAAGTCATGGATTCCCTGGGATTGATTCAAGCACATTTTAAAAATTTCTCGATTGACCTCATCTATGGTATTCCCGGACAAAGTTTGGCCGACTGGGAGCTTAATTTAGCTAACGCATTAGCGTTTCATCCGCCACATATTTCGGCTTATGCACTTACGGTAGAACCCAAAACAGTATTGGAACATCAGGTAGCGCAGCAACAAGTGATCCTCTTGGCGGAAGAGGAGGTCAAGGCTCATTTCGACGGTCTAGTCAATATTTTAGAAGCGAAAGGCTACGACCATTACGAAAGTTCTAATTTCGGTAAGGAAGGTTTCTATTCGGTCAACAATACTGCCTATTGGCAACGAAAGCCATATGTAGGTATTGGTCCTTCAGCGCATAGCTATAACGGAACAGACAATCGAAGTTGGAATGTCTCTAACAATCACAGCTATGTCAAAGCCTTGAATCAGCAAAAATTAGCACAAGAACAGGAAGTTTTGTCGACTGTCGATCGTTATAATGAAGCTGTTATGACCGGTTTGCGCACTCAATGGGGTGTTTCTTTGGCGTTTATCGCGGAACATTTTGGCAAAAAATACGCTCAGTATTTAGAAGAACAAGCTAGCAAGTATTTAGCGATGGACAATCTTTATTGGGATGGCGATCATCTGAAAGTTCGCAAGCAAGCACGCTTTTTAGTCGATGGTTTAGCAGCTGATTTATTCCTCATCAATTGGGAAGGGGAGAAAGACGTTCTTTGATGAGTACCCGATACTGACTTACAGATAGCTTTAACTCACTTTTAAAGGCTCGACTCAGTTGTGCGGTATTGTCGAAACCTACTTCAAGAGCAATACTTCTACAACTTTTATGCGGGTATTTCCACATCAGGCACTTGGCTTGCTGTAAGCGTAAAATTTTCAGGAAGCGTGCATACGTCATCCGGCAGTGTTCTTTAAAATACTGACAGACGCTAAGGGGGGATTTATCCATAATCATCGCTAAGTCATAGATTGAAAATGGTTGACGATAGTGATGGACGGTGAACTCTATTATTTTTTTCAAGTTTTGGATATCCGAAGGGGGAATATTGGGAAAGGGATGCGCCTCCATGACTTTCGCATCTTGGCGAGCTAGTTGTTGTATGATAGTGCTATCAACCCAGGAATTTTTGCTTTTATGGCTACTGTAGATATTCGCTTCTAATTGCCTTCTAACTTTAGTTGAAAGTTGATGAAAGTGAAGTATCTGTTGAAGCCTTATTTTCCGCCCTAAATTTTTGGGGAGTTTGTTTTGGTCAATCCACACTTTGTGCATTTTCAGGGAGTCGTTAAGATCGGCTTTGACAAATACATGAAATTGATCGGCGGGAAGGCAGAACAAGCTGGGGGCGTTAAATCCGAAGGAAGTATAGTTCACTAGAAATGTCCCTAGACCACTCTCGACAAAACAAAACAGTAGATTAGAATTGGAGTCAAGGGAGGCATTCGGTCTTCTGCGCCTAGGTTTTAAGCTGGTGCTTGTAGGGCTAGCGCTCTGAAAAGATTTCGGGTTGTAGATAACAGACATGGTTCATAAGAATGGGATTCATTAAGGTAATGAAAAAAATCCAATTCTGTCCACTATGCCTTTTCCCAGAGCTCTTTATAAGCTTTGTAAAACAGAGGAATGGTTTCGATGCCTTTAAAGAAATTCCACAAGCCAAAATTTTCATTAGGGGAGTGGATAGCATCGCTGTCTAAGCCAAATCCCATCAGTACAGACTTGCACCCTAAGACTTCCTCGAACATAGGTACAATTGGAATACTTCCACCATCTCTAAGGGCTACTGGAGCCATTCCAAAACTTTCTTTGTAGGCTTGGTGAGCGGCCTGATAACCGATGTTATCCGTAGGCATCACATAGGGTTTCCCTCCGTGATGTGGAGTGACAGTTACTTCAACTCCCTTAGGAGCGATGGCTTGGAAGTGTTCTTCAAACAATCGACTGATTTTTTCCCAATCCTGATTGGGAACTAAGCGCATAGATATCTTGGCGTGTGCTTCACTGGGGATAACTGTTTTGGCCCCTTCCCCAATATAGCCTCCCCAGATCCCATTGACATCCAAGGTGGGCCGGATCGACTTACGCTCCAAAGTGCTAAAGCCTTTCTCTCCTAAGAGGTCTTTTAGTTCAAGAGCAGCAGCAAAAGCCTTATCATCGATTGGAGCTTGTTCAATTTGCTTTCTCTCCTCGGCTGTATATGTAATGACATCATCATAGAAACCAGGGATGTTCACACTTCGATCGTGCGAGTGTAACTGAGCAATCATATCCGCTAAGATATTAATGGGGTTCGCCACTGTACCGCCGTATAAACCAGAATGCAAATCGCGGCTAGGTCCTTTAACATTAACTTCCATATAGCTGAGTCCACGTAGTCCGGTTGTTATGGCGGGTTGGGTTACACTTCCAAGGCCCGTATCTGAAATTAAGATGATATCCGCTTTTAGTTTTTCACTATTCGATCGGACAAAGTCTTCTAGGTTATCGCTTCCAACTTCTTCCTCTCCCTCAATCATGAATTTTAAATTACACGGAAGCTCGTTTGCCTGCATCATTAATTCCAAGGCCTTGATGTGCATATACATCTGCCCTTTGTCGTCGCATGCGCCACGGGCAAATATAGCCCCTTCAGGGTGGATATCGGTTTTTTTGATATACGGTTCAAAAGGCGGTTTTTCCCATAAATCGATGGGGTCTGGCGGTTGAACATCGTAATGGCCATAGACCAGCACGGTAGGATAGTTTGGATCTACCTGTACTTCTCCATATACGATCGGATATCCTTTTGTTGGAATGATTTCAGTCGTTTTACACCCTGCCTTTTGCAAGGCATTTTCGACCCATACGGCTGCTTGTTGAACGTGTTTTGCATAGGCCGGATCGGCACTGATGCTTGGGATTTTTAAAAAATCGAATAGTTCTTCTGTAAAGCGCGTTTTGTCTGCAGATGTCATAGGCCAGAGCATTTTTATTTTTTAAAAAACAAAGGTACAATAATGGAAAAAACTTGATTATATTTGCACACCTAAATGCGGGTGTGGTGAAATTGGTAGACACGCTAGATTTAGGATCTAGTGCTTCACGGCGTGGGGGTTCGAGTCCCTTCACCCGCACAGCAAACCTCAAAAAAACCTCAGTTCAACTGAGGTTTTTTTATATCCGTAACCTTCTATTTTTGTTTAAACCGGATTTAACCATTTAAATTGGAATTTTGTATCCGGTACTATAATTCTTTTACTGATCCGATGCATTCGTTCAGGGAGTTTCATT
Source organism: Flavobacteriaceae bacterium (assembly GCA_049889695.1). Lineage (GTDB taxonomy): Bacteria > Bacteroidota > Bacteroidia > Flavobacteriales > Flavobacteriaceae > WTJH01. The sequence goes on from JBMHCX010000005.1 coordinate 114,977, forward strand.
AAAAATTCCTGTGCTTTTTCTGCTTCAGCTGTCAGGCCAGTAAGCTTATCGATGTTCCAAGCCGAATTCAACTTTTCAATGATTTGTATATAGTCGAAACTAGTGTATACTCCTATGCGTTGAGCAACGGTAGAGAAATCCTCAAACAAACTTCCTTTGGTCTGAAAGGATTCTCGAAGATGCACCGCAGGCATCACAATTTTGTATTTCATCATTTGCTGATAGGCCAGCATCATTTCACTCGGATCTATTTTGAATATTTCGTTGACGAAAGCTTTGTATGCGTTGTGGTGCCGCATTTCATCTCCGGCAATTATTTTTGACATTTTCGCCAACATATGATGTCCCTTTTTTTTGGCAATCTTAGCGACATTATTGTGAGAGAGATAGGTGGCTAACTCTTGAAAACTGGTGTATACAAAGTTTTTATAGGGGTCTGCCGCAGTTCCGATATCGAAACCATCTGCGATTAGGTGTTGCGTGGTAATTTCTACTTCTCGCATATTTACCCTTCCGGACAAATACAAGTATTTATTCAAGACATCTCCGTGTCTATTTTCTTCTGCCGTCCATGCGCGTATCCACTTGGCCCATCCGTTGTCCGGTTGTTGGGAAATTCCGTCTAAATCCATCAGCCATGACTCATAGGTGGGTAAAGCCTCCTCAGTGATAGTGTCTCCTACCAGAACAATCCAGAAATCGTCGCTTAACTCCTTGGAGAGTTCTTGGATTTCTGCAATTTCTTCTGTAAAGTTTTCATTTTGTGGATGTGGTAAAAAATCGGTTGGTTGCCATATTTTTTCCGGAGGGATTAAAAATTTATCGACAAAGCCATGTATACTTTTTTCCAAAGTCTTCATGACTTCTTTCCGGACGTTTCGTTGAGACATAAAAGGGTGAATTTCTTGGGATTGTTTCTCTAAGATATGTTTTTATGGCCGCAAAAACAGATTAATTGTGATAAATGTGTCTTTCTGCTTGAAATGATTTTGGAAGAAATGGATTTATTCCTTCAAAAGTGGCCCTTCCTAAAGCCTTGAATAGCTCTAACATCACTCCCTATTTTGGGAGTTTTATTTTTTTAATTATATTTAGATTGCTATCAACCAATTAAATACGAGAAAAATGAACGAAATTGTAATTGTAGTCATCGGTGCTGTCGCCATTGTCGGAGGAGTTATTGTTTATTCAGTGGTTTCCACAGCTACAGGTTTAGAGGTGGATGAAAACAACAACTTTATCCCAGACCGCTTTGAGGAAAAATTCAGCAATTTATTCGGATCTGAGAAAGAAGAAAAATAATCGTTTTTCGACTATTCCCGTTCTAATCCGTATTTAGTAAGATCTACATCGTCTAAACCATCAGAATCAAAAGGATATTCCATTTGGTCTTGAATGTTGTAGAGCGATATCAGGATAAATTCACTTAGAGCAACTACAAAGTAAGTGAGCCAATGGGATCCATCATACCCTATCTTGTTAATGATCGTGGGAGTGTAGATGATTGGAAAGATGTAAATGAATATTAGACAATAAGCTTTTAAGCTTATGGGGGTTCGGTGGGTGTGGATCGCCACTAGGTTTTCAATACCGTCGTGAACATCTCTTAAAAAACGGTAGATTTTTTGTCGGGTCCCTCCTGAAATTTCCTCTTTGTTGGTTTGAGCAAAATTAAAAACAGCATCGACTGCTTGGTCGAGCGGTTGGATGGGGTTTCCAACGACATTCAGATATTTAACGAGCTCAACGGAAACATTGTTCAAGAGTTGATCGACCTCTATTTTTTTTTCATCCGATAGTTTGGAGTTCTGGAAAAAGTACTGACACGTTTTTAGCCCAGCTCTGTAGCGACTTAAGTGCTCCATCGCTTTTTCACGGCGACGGAAAGCTCCTCTAATGGTAAACACTAATGGAAATATGATGGCAATACTGATCAGAGTAAGATCTATATTGTATACTATCTGTAGTTGATAGGCTAGGTAAGGAACAGCTAGCGATATCCCTAATGTGATGAATGTTTTTAGATTGATTATTGAGAGATATCTATACATTTTCATTATTTTAATCACAAATTTATTCACTTTAATATGAAAAAACAATTACTGCCATCGCTTATTTTAGGCTTTATTTACCTATTTGGCCCCACGGCTTGGGCACAGGATTTTTTCGATAGTGCTGAAACTGTGCCGATTCAACTGAATTATTCTAATAAGGAATTAGCGCGGAAAACCAACGATAGCACTTTTATCGAAACAACTATGGTCTATACCCATGAAGGGAAAGAGCAATCCATTCCCGTTCGTTTAAGAGCTCGTGGAAATTTCCGTAGATCTCGCTGTTATTTTCCACCGGTTAAAATGAAAATTTACAAAGACGACGCTAAGGGAACACTCTTTGAAGGACACAAGAACATGAAGCTGGTCTTACCTTGCTTGTTGGAAGATGGAAATCAAGACAACATCATCAAAGAATACTTAGGATATAAAATTTATGAAACCGTTTCTGATTTTTGTTTTAGAGTTCGTACAGTTGATATAAGCTTTCTGGAGCAGAAAAAGAAAAAACAGATTACGCATAAACTCCGTGGTTTCTTAATTGAAGACGATAAAAAAGTGGCTAAAAGAGTCGAGGGGAAAGTTTTTGAGCGTTATATCCACCCTCTAGCGATGGATGCAAATGCTTCCATTACCAATGCTCTTTTTCAGTTCATGATTGGAAATACAGACTTTTCTGTGGCTTATCAGCACAATGGGAAACTATTATATGTAGATAGCAAAATCATCCCATTACCGTACGACTTTGACATGTCTGGCTTAGTTAATCCTAGCTATGCTGTTGTGAATCCTACTTTAGGAATTTCAGATGTTCGCGATCGTAAATATCGTGGGTTTAAGCGAGATGTGTCGAATATGCAGGAGGTTAGAAAAAAATATCTCGCTCAAAAATCTACCATTTTAGCCATTGTAGATTCGTTTAAAGACGATTTTGAAAGTCCATCTACCTTTAATGAAACAAAAGAGTTTGTGAATTCTTTCTTTTCCATACTGGAAAGTGATCAAGAATTTAAAGCGCAAGTCCTCGACCAGATGCGTACGAAATAATGCATAAGAGGTATCCTAGTTAAGTAGGGATACGAGATGTTCAAATACAGCGGTGTTTTCTTGAATGCCGCTGTATTTTTTTGCCCCGGGTCCAAAGGCAAATACAGGAACCATAGTAGCGCTGTGCCCCTTGGTGTTAAATCCACCCTTAATACGACCACTGCGAATATTCCCTCCGATAATGGCTAATCCTCCCGTTTCATGATCGGCTGTGACCACAACGATGGTGTTCCCATCTTCTTTAGCAAAGGCGAGTGCCTTTCCAACCACTTGGTTAAATTCTTGAAATTCCGTTAAGATATAGTCCAGATCGTTCGCATGTCCTCCCCAGTCGATTTGTGAGCCTTCCACCATCACGAAAAAAGGTTTCTCACGACTGTCTAGCTTTTGAAGAGCACTTTCGAATAAATCGTCCAAAGCAGGCTTTCGACCTCTCATTTTCATCGGCGGTTCGTCTGGATAGGTAAAGTAGCCTATTTTGGCAGCAGTAGATTCTTGAAATTTTTTCAGTGAATTCACGAAAGTATAGCGTTCCATTTCTTTGATCAGATTTCGCCTGTCGTCTCGAGAATCGAAATGTTTTTTACCTCCTCCAATAAAAATATCGATATCGTGTTCACTCAATTGTAAGGCTATATCCTGATAGCGTTTACGGGAAATTACATTTGCATAAAAGGAGGCTGGAGTGGCGTGGACAATACTTGAAGTCGCCAAAAGGGCAGTGCTGTAATTGGCTTCTTGACAATGTTCTAGGATACTTTTTAATTTTTCATTTCTGGGGCTGATACCCACAGCTCCATTCAATGTTTTCACCCCACAAGCCATAGCTGTTCCGCTTGCTGCTGAATCGGTTACCAGGTTGTTGTGCGCATGGGTTTTGAGTAAGCCAATTGTCTGAAACTCTTCAAAGAAAGTTTCATTTTTATTGGCATAATTGCCAGCAGAAATCTGTGAAAGCCCCATCCCGTCACCGATCAAGAGGATAATATTAGGGTTCTCCTGAGCCGACAGCCCCACTGAAAAAAGAGCACTGATAACAATCGTGCCAAACAAGCGTAGTTGGTTCATCAAATGAAATTTTGAACAAATTTAATATGCGAAAAAGTGGCACTTTATTACACATGATTATAATATTATCGTTGCCACCAATTTCACGTCCAAATTCGTCATTTTTGTGGAATCCTACAAGCAAAGCTAGCAAAGCGGTTCTATCTCGTAAAGAAAATAGATATCTCTGTGGCTACTTCAACATCTTTTTGGTAGCAGTTTATGGAAGATAATGAATTAATTACCTTTGATGAAAATTGTTTCTATGCATCCGATTCGAATGGTCGATCTTCAAGGACAATATCACGGTATTGCCGACGAAGTTCAGGCAGCACTTACTCAAGTTATTGAGGAATCATCTTTTATCAACGGTCCTATGGTTCGAGAGTTTCAAAAAAACCTTGAAACCTACCTAGATGGGACGCATGTTATTCCTTGTGGAAACGGAACCGATGCTCTTCAAATTGCTTTGATGGCTTTAGATTTAAAACCAGGTGATGAAGTGATAACCGCTGATTTTACATTTGCGGCTACTGTAGAGGTCATTGCGCTTTTGGGACTTACTCCTGTTTTAGTGGATATCCATCCAGAGACCTATAATATCGATCCAGCGGCTGTCGAAAAGGCGATTAGTTCCAGAACGAAAGCTATTATCCCGATACATTTATTTGGTCAAGCAGCGCCGATGGAGCCTTTGATGGAGATCGCACAAAAGCATAATCTTCACATTGTGGAAGACAATGCGCAAGGTATCGGTGCTACCTATACTTTTTCAAACGGAAGTAAGCGAAAGACAGGAACGATCGGAACAATTGGAACCACTTCTTTTTTTCCGTCTAAAAATTTGGGAGGCTATGGCGATGGTGGTGCCCTTTTTACTACTGATGAAGCCCTTGCCCAGAAAATTCGAGGGATTGTTAATCACGGTATGTACAAGCGCTATCATCACGATATTGTAGGGGTGAATTCCCGTTTAGATAGCCTACAAGCAGCCGTACTCAATATCAAACTCAAGCGTTTAGACTATTACAACGAACGTCGAAAGGCGGCAGCATTGCTCTATACCGAGCGATTGTCGAATCATCCAAAAATTGTCACACCCGTCCGTGTGGGCGACTGCGATTCCCATGTTTTTCACCAGTATACCCTTAGAGTTTTAGAGGTCGATAGAGATGCATTGGTCGATTATTTAAAGGAAAAAAATATCCCTACAGGAGTCTATTATCCTATTCCTTTACACGCTCAGAAAGCTTACGCCAGTCCTGCTTTTAACGAAGAGGATTTTCCTGTGACCAATCGTGCAGTCAAAGAAGTCATTTCCCTACCGATGCATACAGAATTAACGGTAGAGCAAATTGACTATATTACTGAAAGTTTAATCGAATTTATAGATAAGCAATGATCCAAAGAATTCTAACCGCCGCATTATTTCTTCTCTCTTTCGGGCTAAGTGCCCAGCAAACAATTATCCATTGTGGGAAAATTTTCGATGCCTCCAAAGGGAAGCTGATGAATAAAAAAACAATAGTCGTTTCCGGAGAGCGCATAGTTTCCGTTCAGGATGGTTTTGTTTCTCCGCAAAAGGGGGAGGAGTTCATCGATCTTTCTGAGCAAACTGTCCTTCCAGGACTGATCGACATGCATGTACACATCGAGCACGAGTCGAATTCAGAATCTTATCGTAAACGATTTGTCGATAATGAAGCCGATATCGCCTTTGAGTCGGTCGTTTTTGCTCAACGAACCTTGGCAGCAGGATTTACAACCGTTAGAGATTTAGGAGGTACCGGTGTAAATGTAGCTTTGCGCAATGCCATTAACGCTGGGAAAGTTAAAGGGCCACGGATTTTCACAGCCGAGAAATCTTTGGCGTCGACCGGAGGCCATGCGGACCCTACCAATGGCATGCGGAAAAATTTGGTGGGCGACCCGGGGCCTAAAGAAGGGGTTGTTAATTCGGTAGAAGACGCCTTTAAAGCGGTTCGTCAGCGATATAAAAATGGAGCAGATTGCATCAAGATAACAGCAACAGGTGGTGTTTTAAGTGTCGCTAAAAATGGACATAACCCCCAATTCACTACAGAGGAAATAGCGGCTATCGTTTCCACAGCTAACGACTATGGAATGCACGTTGCTGCCCATGCGCATGGCGATGAGGGAATGTTCAGAGCAGTGACGGCCGGTGTTAAAACCATTGAACACGGTACACTCATGAAAGAACGTACCATGGATCTTATGAAAGAGAAGAATGCTTTTTTAGTCCCTACCATCACTGCCGGGAAGCAAGTAGCTGAAAAAGCCACCATACCGGGATACTTTCCCGCTGTAATTGTCCCCAAGGCATTGGCCATTGGTCCACAGATCCAAAAGACTTTTGCAAAAGCCTATAAGCGTGGGGTTCCCATTGCATTTGGAACCGACGCAGGGGTTTTCCCACATGGTTTAAATGCAAAAGAGTTTGGGTATATGGTAGAAGCGGGTATGCCCGCCGCTGTTGCCCTCCAAACAGCCACGCTGGTGAATGCAAAAATCCTCCAGCAGTCGACCCAATTGGGGCAGCTCGCAGAAGGATTCTACGCCGATATCATTGCGGTGAATGGGAATCCTCTTGAAGAGATAGGGACTCTAGAAAAGGTCGTTTTTGTAATGAAAAATGGAGAGGTTTTTAAGGATTAAGCTCCGCTGACCTCTACATTTCTATCGATTTTTCGAATTAACCCTTGTAATACTTTTCCCGGGCCGAGTTCTACAAATGAGGTGTAACCATCAGCGGCCATCTGATGGACAATTTGAGTCCAACGCACTGGGGCTGTCAGTTGTTCAATTAAATTCTGTTGAATTTTATCGGTGTCCGTGTAGGCCTGTGCATCTACATTCTGATAGATGGGGCAGATAGGGGATTGGAAGTCCGTATGCTCAATGGCCGAGGCTAGCGATTGCCGAGCAGTCTCCATTAAAGGCGAGTGAAAAGCACCACTTACCGGTAAGAGAAGTGCGCGCTTAGCACCTTTATTTTTAAGTTCTTCACAAGCTTCTTCCACCGCCTCTTGTGCTCCAGAAATGACGAGTTGCCCCGGACAATTATAGTTGGCAGGGATAACAATGCCGGAGACTTGGGCGCAAATTTTCTCGACGACCTCATCTTCAAGACCGAGAATTGCAGCCATCGTCCCTTGGCTATTTTCACATGCTTTTTGCATGGCTTCAGCTCGTTTAGCGACCAATTGCAATCCATCGCTGAAGGAAAGTGCACCTGCGGCTGTCAGGGCAGAAAACTCTCCTAGGGAGTGCCCTGCAACCCCTTGCGGTTGAAAATCGTCACCCAGTGCTTCTGCATGTAAAACAGCATGTAAAAAAATGGCGGGTTGTGTTACTCGGGTTTGCAGTAATTCTTCCTTCGTTCCTTCGAACATAATTTGTTGTATGTCGAATCCAAGGAGTTCTTTTGCGGTATCAAATCTGGATTGCAAATGAGGATACTGCTCTAAAAGATCTTTTCCCATTCCCGGGAATTGGGCTCCTTGGCCTGGAAATACAAAAGCTTTCATATTATTTTCGTTTATAAGTATTAAAAGTGAATCCGATCGGTCTGTCGGAATCCATCGGATAAGTTTCGGTTTCAGTTATTTTCCATTCCTCGGCTGAGATTTTAGGAAAAAAAGTGTCTGCTTCAGCGGTGGCATCTATCCAAGTAAGTTCTAACCGATCGGCAATGGGCATGGCCATCTGGTAGATCTGACCTCCCCCTATAATGAAAGGTTGTGGGTCCTCGGCAGCTTCTTCTAGTGCACGTTCCATATTCGGTACGACCTTGACACCTTCCGCTGAGTAGGCCGCATTCCTGCTGATGACAATGTTGGTTCTATTGGGAAGCACAAAGGGGAGCGATTCAAAGGTCTTTCGCCCCATGATAACACAATGATTGGACGTTAGTGATTTAAACCGCTTAAGATCCTCAGGGATATGCCAAAGCAATTCATTGTCTTTTCCCAAGCCTCTGTTTTTGTCCAAGGCAGCAATCAGTGTGATTTCTTTTTCTTTCAACTCTTTTTCTTTGATTACACAAAACAATTAATAAATAAGCTAATTTTACATTTTTGAGGAAATAATTTATCAAGACAAAATGCCAATTGAATTTCCGCTGCTAGAAAACTCCACCTATTTGAATACAGCATACGTGGGTTTAATGTCTAAAGACCTCATGGAATTTAGGGCTGAAGAGGAGTCGACTTATCTCCATATTGGCGATCAATATTTGACTGCTGCAAACGAAAAACTCCCTCAATACCATCAGAATTTAGGACATTTTTTAGGTGCAGACCCTCAGTATTGCTATTTAGTTTCCAATTTCTCGGAAGGTATTCGACATATCTTTAATCTTCTTCCAAAACACTTCAAACTACTTTCTTTTGCAGGGGATTATCATTCGCTGGCAACTGCCTTAGACGAATTTGACTTTAGCTGCACAAAAGTGTCATTAGGACTACAGGCAGAAGATCATCTTTGGGAGGCGCTAAACACCGAAAAATTTGATGTTTTAGTTTTAAGCGTAGTGCAATATATTTCTGGCTTAAAAATCGATTTGGATTTCCTGAATCGGGTGAAAGAGCATTTTCCAGATCTGCTGATCATCGGCGATGCAACTCAATTTTTAGGGACAGCACCTTTTCGATTCAACAGTAGCCCGTTCGATGCTATTGTGGGAAGTGGATATAAGTGGCTCTTAGCTGGTTTCGGTAATGGCTATTGCGCATTTAATTCTCGTTTTTTCGACCGAACCCAATCCGATTTCAAGGCATTGGGCGATAGAATCTACGCCGGGCATTTCGATATCTTATCTGCGGCTTCTTTAGACTTTGCCATCCGACAATTGCAGCCCGAAGAGGCCAACAGACGATATGCTGAAATTGAGTCGCTCAGTGGACTGTTTCATCAAGTCTTAGTTGAACATGAGTGGTTTCTGGACCCAGCACTAGCCGATCGCAAGCCCTCGAGTATATTCTTGTTAAAAGGAGATCAAAAAATCTACGACGCTCTCCATGAGCAAAATATCCGTTGTGCTCTTCGCGGAGATGGTATTCGAATTTCAGTACACTTCTATAACACTCCGAATGACTTAGACCATCTGGTAGAAGTTCTTAAAAAAATTCCCCAACCTCAGATAGCTACTTGACCTTTAATCAAGGGGTGTGGATCGTAATTTTCTAAACAAAAATCTTCGTAAGTAAAGTCGAAAAGGGATTTGATTTTTGGGTTGAGGTGCATGGTCGGCAGCGGATGTGGCTGGCGCGTTAGCTGCTCCTTAACTTGTTCCTGATGATTGTTGTAGAGGTGTACATCGCCAAAAGTGTGGACAAAGTCTCCTGCTTCAAAACCACAAACCTGGGCAATCATGAGGGTCAGCAAGGCGTAGGATGCGATATTAAAAGGGACCCCTAAAAACACATCGGCACTGCGCTGATAGAGCTGGCAGGACAACTTATTGTTAGCGACATAGAACTGAAAAAAAGCATGGCAGGGTGGGAGCGCTGCTTTCTGGTTGGCAACATTCTCTGCGAAACTCACAGAAGTATCCGGAAGAACACTAGGATTCCATGCCGATACGAGCATCCGCCGACTGTCGGGATTGGTTTTTAGAGTATGGAGCAATTCTTTGATTTGATCTAATCCTTCGCTGTTCCAATTGCGCCATTGATGCCCGTATACAGGACCAAGGTCGCCATTTTCGTCGGCCCATTCATTCCAAATGCGTACGCCATTCTCTTGTAAGTAAGCAACATTGGTGTCTCCTTTTAAAAACCACAGTAATTCGTGGATGACCGATTTAACATGAATTTTTTTGGTGGTTACCAAGGGAAAGCCTTCGGCCAGATTAAATCGCATCTGATATCCAAAAACGCTTTTTGTACCAGTACCCGTTCGGTCTGATTTTTCAACACCATGCGTTTGAATATGATTTAATAGGTCGAGGTATTGTTTCATTGCGCTTACATTTGAATTACTCAAATATAAATTCTTGGGATATGCACTTCATCACATTCCAGTAGAACTTTTAAACGAAAAATCAACAACTGCTATTTTTTTTCGCGCTTATCAATTTCGTCGCGAATTCTGGCGGCTTTCTCGTAGTCTTCTTTGCTGACAAAAGTATGGAGGAGCTTTTTGAGTTTATCCAGCGAAAATTTTTCAAGATCTTGTGGTAAAGGATCATCGACCTGTTCGGCGATAAAATTCCTGATCCATTTTTCTTCTGAGCTCTTAGGACCCGGATTTGAACTTACTGGAGATTTGAAGCCTGCTTTTTTAAGGATGCTTTCATAGGTGAATATCGGTGCATCGTAACGCAAGGCCAATGCAATGGCGTCTGATGTCCGCGCATCTATGATTTCTTCAATCTTCTGATGTTCACAGATCATAGAAGCGTAAAAAATACCGTCGACCAATTTGTGAATGATGACTTGTTTAACACGAATCTCAAAGCGATCGGCAAAACTTTTAAACAGATCGTGGGTAAGTGGTCGTAAAGGTTTGATCTCTTTTTCCAAAGCGATAGCTATCGCCTGGGCCTCGAAACTGCCAATGATAATTGGGAGTTTGCGTTCCCCTTCTGTCTCACACAGCAACAGTGCGTAAGCCCCACTCTGGGTCTCACTGTAGGAAATGCCCCGTATATCTAGCTGGATCAGTTTCATAGCTTAAAACTACAAATTTAATGGCTCTTGACTTCTAATAAAAGACTTCTCTGTAGAAAACACACTGCTTGAATGGAGTCTATTTATTATTTTTGTCAGGATTTTAAAGTTGACAGGAGAAGCAGGGACTTATTTGTTCATTTCCCACCTTGTTACAAAAATATATTTATTGATGAGAACAATTCAGTTTAGACAGGCGATTGCAGAGGCGATGAGCGAAGAAATGCGTCGTGACGAATCGATTTATTTAATGGGAGAAGAGGTTGCAGAATACAATGGAGCCTACAAAGCATCTAAAGGAATGCTGGATGAGTTTGGTCCCGATCGCGTTTTGGACACCCCTATTTCTGAATTGGGATTTGCTGGAATCGGCGTAGGATCGACTATGACCGGAAATCGTCCCATTATTGAATTTATGACGTTTAACTTCTCGTTGGTCGGAATTGATCAGATCATTAACAATGCGGCTAAAATCCGACAAATGTCTGGGGGTCAATTTCCTTGTCCCATTGTTTTTCGTGGGCCTACCGCTTCTGCAGGACAGTTGGCAGCAACTCACTCACAGGCGTTTGAAAATTGGTTCGCCAATTGCCCTGGCTTAAAAGTAATTGTTCCTTCTAATCCGTATGATGCAAAAGGACTGTTGAAATCCGCTATTCGTGATAACGATCCAGTCATCTTCATGGAGTCTGAACAAATGTATGGCGATAAGGGTGAGGTCCCAGAGGGGGAGTTTACCTTGCCTATTGGCGTTGCAGATATCAAAAGAAAGGGGTCCGATGTAACTATAGTATCTTTTGGGAAAATCATTAAAGAGGCTTTTATAGCAGCAGATGAACTCGAAAAAGAGGGAATTTCTTGCGAAATTATTGACTTGCGTACCGTACGCCCAATGGATCACAATACGATATTAAGCTCTGTGAAAAAAACCAATCGTCTTGTCATTTTAGAAGAAGCCTGGCCATTTGGGAATGTTGCTACCGAGATCACCTATCAAGTTCAACATCAAGCGTTCGACTATTTAGATGCGCCAATTGAAAAAATCAATACAGCAGATACCCCAGCACCTTATTCTCCAGTTCTCTTAAAAGAGTGGTTGCCGAATAGTGGGGATGTGGTAAAGGCTGTTAAAAAAGTGATGTATAAATAAACTTTCCGTCTGAGGTACATTTTCTGTTCACCTACAAATATGTACTTTTGCACCCGAACGAAGCAAAAACTAACAAATGGATTTCACAATTTATATCCCAATTGTCCTATCTCTGGTAGGATTGATTTTTATGGTTGTCCGCGCACAATGGGTTAAGGCCCAAGACGCTGGTAACGAAAAAATGCAAACCATCTCTAAAAGTATTCAAGAGGGAGCACTCGCCTTTCTAAGCGCAGAGTACCGTCTTTTAGCCATTTTCGTGGCAGGCGCTTCTCTTGCACTTTTTGGTATAGCACAAGCAGTAGAAACGACAAGTATTCTAATTATACCTGCCTTTATCACAGGGGCATTTTTCTCAGCTCTTGCTGGAAATATTGGTATGCGTATTGCCACTGAAGCGAATGCGAGAACCACACAAGCAGCTCGTGAAAGTTTACCGAAGGCTCTTCAAGTTTCTTTTGGTGGAGGAACAGTCATGGGGCTTGGCGTAGCAGGACTAGCTGTTTTAGGACTTTCATTATTTTTCCTCATCTTCTTAAAAACCTTTATGACTGCAGACGGTGATTTCTACAATGAAATGACTGTAGTCTTGGAAGCTCTAGCCGGTTTTTCTCTTGGTGCTGAGTCTATTGCACTTTTCGCCCGAGTAGGAGGAGGAATCTACACTAAAGCAGCTGACGTAGGTGCAGACCTTGTTGGGAAAGTAGAGGCTGGAATTCCAGAAGATGATCCTCGAAATCCAGCAACAATTGCCGACAATGTAGGTGATAATGTAGGTGATGTAGCTGGTATGGGTGCCGACCTTTTTGGTAGTTATGTAGCAACAGTACTTGCATCAATGGTTTTAGGGAATTACATCATACGTGATATGAGCCTTGCAGCCGGAGGAAATTTCCAAGATAATTTTGGCGGAATGGGGCCTATCCTTTTACCTGTAGTGATTGCAGGTGTTGGAATTATAGCATCCATCCTAGGAAGTTTTTTAATCCGCATCAAAGACAACAGTGCTACTGAAGCAGAAGTGCAGAGTGCTCTTAATCGTGGAAATTTAGTATCCATTATAATTACGGCAGTTGCTGGATATTTCTTAATCGAATGGATGTTGCCCAAAACACTGATGGGTATTCAATTCTTTGGAGAAGCGAGTCGTGATATTCCAAGTATCAATATTTTCTATGCCATTTTAGTAGGATTGGGTGTAGGGTATTTAATTTCACTCTTTACAGAATATTACACAGCCCTCGGGAAGAAACCAGTATTGGACATTGTTCAGAATTCTTCGACTGGTGCGGCTACAAATATAATTGCAGGTTTAGCGACCGGTATGATATCAACCTTCAGTTCAGTGATCCTTTTCGCTGTTGCCATTTGGGGGTCATATTCCTTAGCCGGATTTTATGGTGTTGCCCTAGCTGCATCTGCCATGATGGCTACAACTGCAATGCAATTGGCAATCGACGCATTTGGTCCAATTGCTGATAATGCAGGTGGTGTTGCTGAAATGAGCGAACTGCCAGAAGAAGTTCGTGAGCGAACAGATATTTTAGATTCAGTTGGGAATACAACGGCAGCTATCGGAAAAGGTTTTGCGATTGCATCAGCTGCTTTGACTGCCCTCGCCTTGTTTGCTGCATATGTCACATTCACAGGTATCGATGGGATCAACATCTTTAAAGCCGATGTTCTAGCAGCATTATTTGTGGGTGGAATGGTTCCTGTAGTTTTTTCTGCACTGGCTATGCAAGCAGTAGGAAGAGCTGCCATGGAAATGGTAGAAGAGGTTAGACGTCAATTCCGCGAAATTCCTGGAATCTTAGAAGGGAAGGGACAGCCTGAATATGGGAAGTGTGTAGATATTTCTACCAAAGCTGCTCTTAAAGAAATGTTGTTGCCGGGAGTTTTGGCCATTGCCACACCTGTGATTATTGGATTTGTCATGGGCGCTGAAGCACTCGGAAGTTATATGGCTGGAGTAACAGTTTCCGGTGTGCTATGGGCAATCTTCCAAAACAATGCTGGAGGTGCGTGGGATAACGCCAAAAAATCTTTTGAAGCTGGTGTTGAAATCAACGGCGAGATGACTTATAAAGGGTCGGAAGCTCACAAAGCGGCCGTAACTGGCGACACAGTAGGGGATCCATTCAAAGACACCTCTGGTCCTTCTATGAATATCCTGATTAAATTAACTTGTTTGGTCGGTTTGGTTATCGCTCCGATTTTAGGAAACGGACATCACGAACCCTCCACAGTAGAGGAGAAAAAAGCAATAGAAGTTCGAGTGGAAGTCAACGGAACATCTGAAGATCAAATGAAGGCAGTCATCACAAAGACCGTCACTGAAAACGGATCGACAGAGACTACCACAAAAACTTTAGAAGGTTCTGCTTCTGAAATTGAAGCAGCGGTAGCTGAAGAAAAAAATGTTGAAATAAACATCCGTAAGGAATAGTTCTTTCGGAGTTCTATGATAAAAAAAGGCACCCAGAGGTGCCTTTTTTTTTGGAGTATATCTAGGTTTAAAACAAACCGTTTATTTCTGCTTCTACTTTTTGTAGTACTATGCTGCGGTCTTCTTCGTTTTCAACAAAATCCAGCTGATCGGCATCGATAATAAGTAATTTTCCTTTGTCGTAGGTAGAGATCCAAGCTTCATATCTTTCGTTTAATCGACTGAGATATTCAATGCTAATCGAGTTTTCATAATCTCTTCCTCTTTTGTGGATCTTATCGACTAAATTCGGAATGCCGTTTCGTAAATAAATCAAAAGGTCTGGAGCTGAAATTGTTCTCTCCATTAATTCAAAGAGGGATTTGTAGTTTTCAAAGTCCCGATGATTCAACAGTCCCATAGAATGCAGGTTAGGGGCAAAAATGGAAGCATCTTCGTAAATGGTTCGATCTTGGATGACATTCTTGTTGAGTTGCTGTATTTCCAAAAGCTGTCTAAATCGGCTGTTTAAAAAGTAGATTTGAAGGTTAAAAGACCAACGTTCCATATGGTCATAAAAGTCATCTAAATAGGGGTTGTCTATGACCTCTTCAAACAGAGGTTCCCATTTGTAATGTTTGGCCAGAATTCTCGTTAAACTGGTTTTTCCGGCGCCTATATTTCCTGCTAAAGCAACATGCATGAATTAAAGAGCTTGTTTTTGAATGTTTGTTTACGGCTCTGCAAAATACCTTGAATTTTAGAAAGATAAAAACGGAAGTCTTACAGATATCCCCCAGAAAAAAAATCTTTAAGTGTTTTTCTAGTTAAATTCTTTGTCTTAATTTTGCCCTCAACAACAGAGGAAGGATTTGACTGATTGCAAACCTCTTAAAAAAAATGCTAAAGCAGTGGCTTTGCAATTTTTAAACCTTCTTCCCAAATTGCAAAGTTTATGTCATATTTTTTTACATCAGAATCCGTAAGTGAAGGACACCCCGATAAGGTATCCGACCAAATCAGTGACGCCTTACTCGATCATTTTTTAGCCTTTGACCCCCAAAGTAAAGTCGCTTGTGAAACTTTAGTGACTACCGGTCAGGTCGTATTGGCTGGGGAGGTCAAAAGCAATACTTATTTAGACGTGCAACAAATTGCGAGAGACACCATCAATCATATTGGTTACACGAAAGGCGCTTATCAATTCAGCGGAGATTCCTGTGGAGTCATTTCACTGATTCATGAACAGTCGCAAGATATTAACCAAGGTGTAGATCGCGAGCAACCCGACCAACAAGGAGCCGGCGACCAAGGAATAATGTTTGGGTATGCCAGTAAAGAAACTCCGGACTACATGCCCCTAGCTTTGGATCTTTCCCACAGAATCTTGAAAGAATTAGCGGTACTTCGTCGGGAAGGGCAAGCAATCGACTATCTCCGACCAGATGCTAAAGCACAAGTTACCATTGAATATGGCGACGACCAAAAGCCCCTTCGCATAGACACAATCGTTATTTCTACCCAACACGATGCTTTTGATTCAGATGAAAAACAGATGTTAGCGAAAATTAAGGATGATTTAGTACACATTTTAATGCCAAGAGTTCTGGAACAATTACCTCCAGCAACACGAGCACTGTTTAAAGATGATATTACTTATCATATCAACCCCACTGGAAAATTCGTCATTGGGGGACCACACGGCGATACGGGTCTTACCGGACGTAAGATCATCGTCGATACTTATGGCGGCTATGGTGGCCATGGGGGAGGAGCATTCAGTGGGAAAGACCCGAGCAAAGTCGATCGCAGTGCGGCCTATGCAGCCAGACACATCGCTAAAAACTTAGTGGCAGCAGGCGTCACAGATGAAGCTTTGGTCCAATTGAGCTACGCTATTGGCGTTGCACAGCCTACCTCTATTTTTGTTAATACCTATGGAAAGTCAAAGCTGGATTTGTCAGATGCTGCAATTGCTGAAAAACTACAATCACTATTTGATTTAAGTCCCTATGGGATTGAACAACGGTTACAACTCCGTAAGCCCATTTATACCGAGACGGCAGCCTATGGTCATATGGGAAGATCCCCCGAAAAGAAAACAAAAACATTTACCTCTCCCTACAATGGTACCGTTAGTTTGGAGGTAGAATTGTTTACCTGGGAAAAATTGGACATGGTAGAGACCCTAAAAGAAGCTTTTCAACTTTAAATTATTGTGGTACAAAAACTCCAACATCCCAAATTTGTGACTGACAGCGGGAAGGTCCTAGAGACTTTGACCCTGCAATACCAGACTTTTGGTCTACCCTTAGGGGAAGGACCAACGATTCTGATATTACACTCTTTGACGGGAGATGCTCAAGTGTGTGGTCCTGGGGGATGGTGGAGCGATATCGTTGGGCCAGGTAGACCTATCAGTATTGAAGATTATTCCATCTTGGCTTTTAATATTCCCGGAAATGGAGTGGACGGCTATACTTTAGCTCATCCTGAAGATTTTCATTTAGGAGACATTGCTCGCCTGATGTTATGGGGGCTTCAACAGCTCGATATAGCGGAGCTTTATGCAGTAGTTGGCGGTTCTATCGGAGGAGGCTTAGTGTGGGAATTAGCAGCCATCAGTCCGAAGTTAGCACAGCACTGGATTCCTATCGCTGCAGATTGGAAAGCAACAGATTGGTTACTTGCCCATACCTATTTGCAAAGGAACATACTGGCTTCGAGTAACGATCCACTTTTTGTTGCCCGAATCAATGCTATGATTACTTACCGACATCCAAAATCCTTTAAATCTCGGTTTAAACGATCTTTTAATAACGAGAAGCAAAAATTTAATATCGAATCTTGGCTGGATCATCATGGAGCTAAAATCAAAGAGCGATTTTTGCTGGATGCCTACAAGGCCATGAATCACTTGTTGAGCACCCTTGATATTTGTAGAGGGGGGGAATCATTTGTAACATTGCTGTCCCCCAATCAAGGGAAGTTCCACTTAGTGGCGATAGATACAGATCTATTCTTTTTTCCAGAAGAGGATCAGGCAACGACTTCAGACTTAAAAAATTTAGGAATCGATGTGAGCTATCATGAAATTCATTCTAATCACGGTCATGACGCTTTTCTAATCGAATCACAGCAACTACAACAAATATTAGCACCCATTTTTAAAGTAATCAAGCGATGAAGGTAAACTTAGAACGATTAGATCAAGATTTTTTATTTGAAGTGAGCAATACTAACGGACATCGAGTATTGTTAGACAATAAAGGTAAATCCTCAGGTAAAGTAAAAGGAATAAGCCCTATGGAATTATTATTGATGGGGCTGGCGGGTTGTAGTAGTATCGACATAGTAGCGATACTGCGAAAGCAAAAAATTGAATTAGATGACATCCAGGTGAGTGTGGAAGGATTCCGCCCGGAAGGGGCAGTCCCTGCTTTGTTTGAGACCATAGCGGTGAATGTCCGTCTACAGGGCGATTGCTCTCCAGAAAAAGCTTTGAGAGCCGTAAAACTGTCGTTCAATAAGTATTGTTCCGTTTCTAAAACCCTAGAGCCTACAGCGCAGATCAACTACACAGTTGAGCTCAATAACACCTTAATTCCGCGAACCTAAGATCCATGGAAAAGCAGCAATTTGAAACACAAGCTATTCGAAATCAACTGAGTCGTTCTGAATTCATGGAGCACTCTTCACCGATGTATCTCACGTCGAGTTTTGTGTTTGAAGATGCTGAAGACATGCGCGCCTCTTTTGCGGAAGAAAAGGAAAGAAATATTTACAGTCGATTTACGAATCCGAATACTACGGAATTCATTGAAAAAGTGTGTGCCATGGAAAATGCCGAAAGTGGAGTGGCATTCTCCACGGGTATGGGAGCAGTGTTTTCCACTTTTGCGGCCCTGCTGAACAGTGGTGATCACATTGTATCAGCACGATCTGTATTTGGTTCTACCCACACCCTATTCACCAAATATCTGCCCAAGTGGCAAATTGAAACCTCCTATTTTTCTGTAGATGAACCAGAGACTGCAGAAGCCTTGATTCAGCCCAATACGAAAATATTATATGCTGAAACACCTACCAATCCAGGGGTGGATATTCTAGACTTAAAGTATTTGGGGGCTTTGGCAAAAAAGCATCAGCTCATATTAGTGATTGACAATTGTTTTGCAACGCCCTATTTGCAGCATCCGATCGATTTTGGAGCTGATTTGGTCATTCATTCTGCGACTAAACTGATGGATGGACAGGGACGTGTTTTGGGGGGAGTAACGGTTGGTCGTGAAGATTTAATTCGTGAGATCTACTTGTTCACCCGCAATACGGGGAATAGCTTGTCGCCTTTCAATGCTTGGATACTTTCTAAAAGTTTGGAGACCTTATCGATAAGAGTAGATCGGCATTGCCAATCGGCATTAGAAATAGCAAAACACCTTGAGAAACAACCGCAAATCAATTGGGTGAAATACCCGTTTTTGCCATCTCACCCCCAATACGATCTTGCTCGACGACAAATGAAACAGGGTGGAAATATTATCTCATTTGAAATCAAAGGAGGGTTAGAAGCGGGACGAACGTTTATCAATGCGATTCAAATGTGTTCACTTTCCTCCAATTTAGGAGACTCTCGTACGATTATTACCCATCCGTCTTCCACAACCCATAGCAAACTTTCCGAGCCCGATCGTTTAGCTGTAGGCATCACCAATGGAATGATCCGACTGTCTGTTGGCCTCGAACATCCGGACGATATAATGAACGATTTAAAACAAGCACTTAACACCTTAGAGAAATAAACCAGTATGCAAATTCAGGAAGTACTTCGCGAACGAATTTTGGTCTTAGATGGTGCCATGGGGACTATGATACAGGCCTATGACTTTCAGGAAAAAGATTTTAGAGGGGATCGATTTTTGGATCATCCTTGCTCCCTGAAGGGAAATAATGATTTATTGTCCATTACCCAGCCGCAAGCGATTCGTGACATTCACGAAAAATACCTCGCTGTCGGGGCAGATATATTGGAAACCAATACTTTTTCCTCCACTTCCATCGGGATGGCCGACTACGAAATGAGTGACTTGGTTTATGAGCTCAACTTTGCCTCTGCTAAAATTGCCAAAGAAGCTGCTGCTGCCTATACGGCCAAGGATCCATCAAAACCTCGTTTTGTCGCAGGTTCTATCGGTCCAACCAATAAAACGGCCAGTATGTCTCCAGATGTCAATAATCCGGGCTACCGAGCGATAGATTTCGATAAGCTTGTAGCGGCCTACCGAGAACAGGCCATCGGATTGCTGGATGGTGGGGTAGATATTTTTTTGGTAGAGACAATTTTCGACACTCTTAACGCTAAAGCAGCAATTTTTGCATTAGAGCAAGTGCTCATAGAAAAAAATGCAAGCATTCCAATCATGATCAGTGGTACTATTACCGATGCTAGTGGACGAACGCTATCGGGGCAAACTGTCGAGGCTTTCTCTATCTCCTTAAGTCATGCTCCCATATTAAGTATAGGACTTAATTGTGCTCTAGGAGCCGACCAGCTCTATGGCTATGTTCAGCGCCTAGCTGACTTCAGTCCTCATTTTATTTCTGCCCACCCCAATGCAGGTTTGCCGAATGCTTTTGGCGCTTATGACCAGTCTCCTGCTGAAATGAAGGAACTGATTGAACCTTACCTCAAAGATGGCTTGGTCAATATTATAGGAGGCTGTTGTGGAACTACTCCGGATCACATCCAACAGATTGCTCAATTAGCACAACAATACCACCCGAGAACTGTTAAAGCTACTTCCGATGCCTAATCAAAGTATTTATTTGCAACTATCCGGTTTAGAACCGTTGGTAATCACTCCAGAAACAAATTTTGTCAATATAGGAGAACGCACCAATGTTACGGGTTCTCGGAAATTTTTGCGACTTATTCAAGAAGGGAATTTTTCCGAAGCTCTTGAAGTCGCTCGGGAGCAAGTAGAAGGGGGAGCTCAAATCATCGATATCAATATGGATGAAGGAATGATTGACGGTGAGCAAGCAATGGTGAAGTTTTTAAACTTGATTGCAGCCGAACCCGACATTGCTAGGGTCCCGATTATGATTGATAGTTCTAAATGGAATATCATCGAAGCGGGGTTAAAAGTCGTTCAAGGAAAAAGTATTGTTAATTCTATAAGTTTAAAAGAGGGGGAATCGACCTTCCTTGAACAGGCCCGAAAAATTCGGAACTTCGGGGCTGCAGTTGTGGTGATGGCGTTCGATGAAAAAGGTCAGGCCGATACCCTCGAACGAAGAATTGAGATCTGCCAAAGATCCTATCAATTACTGACGCAAAAAGTTAATTTCCCGCCCCAGGATATCATTTTTGATCCCAATGTATTCCCGGTTGCCACCGGGATGGAGGAACACCGCCGCAACGCATTAGACTTCTTTTTAGCCACTAAATGGATTCGAGAAAATTTACCCCATGCGCATGTAAGTGGCGGGGTAAGCAATGTATCCTTTTCTTTCAGAGGGAACAATCGGGTTCGTGAAGCCATGCATGCTGCTTTCTTGTATCACAGCATTCAGCACGGGATGACCATGGGTATTGTGAACCCTTCCCTCTTAGAAGTGTATGACGAAATTCCATCAGAGCTGAAAAATTATGTTGAAGATGTTTTGCTAAACAGACGAGACGATGCTACTGAACGACTACTAGATTTTGCTGAATCGGTTAAGGGCGACAAACGAAGCATTCAAAAAGAGCAAAATGCTTGGCGTGACAATAGCTTACAAGATCGTATTACCCATAGTCTTATAAAGGGGATCGATCAGTTTATAATCGAGGATGTAGAAGAAGCCCGAATCCAATCTGAACGTCCAATACAGGTGATCGAAGGGCAATTAATGTCTGGGATGAATGTAGTCGGAGATCTCTTTGGGGAAGGAAAAATGTTTCTCCCGCAGGTGGTTAAATCTGCTCGGGTCATGAAAAAAGCGGTAGCCTATTTACAGCCATTTATTGAAGACGAAAAAGAAGAAGGGGTTCAGACGGCAGGAAAAGTGCTTATGGCCACTGTCAAAGGAGATGTACACGACATAGGAAAAAACATAGTCAGTGTAGTGCTGGCCTGTAATAACTATGAAATTATCGATTTAGGGGTTATGGTCCCCCCCGAAAAGATTATTGATGCTGCCCTGGAACACCAAGTAGATGCTATCGGACTTTCTGGGCTGATTACTCCTTCATTGGATGAAATGGTGTATCTAACACAAGCCCTGAAGCGAAAAAATATACAAATTCCGTTATTGATCGGTGGAGCGACTACCTCCAAAGCACACACTGCCGTTAAAATTGCTCCCGAGGCTAATTTTCCAGTGATTCACGTCAACGACGCCTCTCGTGCCGTTGGGGTTGTTAGTCAATTGATGAACCCTGATACATCATCTGCTTACACAGATAGTATAGCAGAAGACTACAATGCATTTAGAGAGAAGTTTTTAGAACGAACAACCGAGAAAACCTATGTGCCAATTGAGGAAGCTCGTTCCCGAGCGTTGAGTTTTGATTGGAAAACTTTTCAGCCGATAATTCCTCAGCAATTAGGCGCACAGACATGGGAGGACTTTTCTCTAGCGCGTTTAGTCCCCTATATCGATTGGACTCCTTTTTTCCGCTCTTGGGATTTACATGGAAAATATCCACAGATTTTAGAAGACAGTGTTGTGGGCGAGCAGGCCAAAAGCCTGTTTACCGACGCTCAGGAAATGTTGCGTCTGTTGGTCGCTGAAAAATGGCTGACGGCAAAGGCAAGATTTGGTCTTTTTCCAGCTAACGCAGTAGGCGATGATATAGAAGTTTATGCTGATGAAAATCGTACTGAAATTCTACACAGCTGCCTAACGCTTCGTCAACAACTCGATCGTAGGAGTGAATTACCCTTTAAAGCTTTGGCTGATTTTGTGGCTCCAAAAGATAGTGGAGTCGGAGATTATATCGGTTTCTTCTGTGTGACTACTGGATTTGGGACCTCCGAACGTGCAGCGGCCTACGAAGCAGAAAATGACGATTATAATGCAATTATGTTGAAAGCTCTAGCGGATCGATTAGCAGAAGCCTTTGCGGAATATTTACATCAGTATATACGAACAACGGCTTGGGGATATGCCCCTCAAGAAGAACTGTCGAATGATGCACTTATTCGAGAAGAATACAAAGGGATTCGCCCCGCACCCGGATATCCTGCCTGTCCCGACCACTTGGAGAAAAAAGGAATTTGGGAGCTGTTGAACATTGAAAAAGAGATCGGAGTAGAGCTCACTGAAACCCTAGCGATGTGGCCAGCAGCATCTGTTTCGGGCTATTATTTTGCCCATCCAGAAGCCCATTATTTTGGCCTTGGCAAAATCTCATCCGACCAACTGTCAGATTATTGTAAAAGAAGAAATATTAGTGTAGATGAAGGGCAAAAATGGTTAAGTCCAAATTTAAATAAGATATGAAAGTTACCGAGCATTTAAAAAAAGCTAAAGAGAAAACACAGTTTACTTTTGAGATCCTTCCTCCGCTTAAAGGGCAGAGCATCAATACCCTATTCGATGAAATGGATAAACTGATGGATTTTAATCCACCTTTTGTCGATGTTACCTATCACAGGGAAGAGTATAACTACAAAGAATTGCCCAATGGTTTATTGGAGAAACAAGTGATTCGCAAGCGTCCCGGAACGGTAGGTATCTGCGCTGCTATTCAAAACAAATATCAAGTAGATGCCGTTCCCCATGTTCTTTGTGGGGGATTTACGCGAGAGGATACCGAAAACTTTTTAATCGACTTGGATTTTTTACAGATAGATAATGTGGTGGCTCTCAGAGGAGATGCTGTGAAGTCAGAAACGTATTTTACCCCGAACAAAGGCGGAAACGCTTATGCAACAGAATTGGTAGAACAAATAGCTGATTTAAACAAAGGAGTCTATTTAGATGAGGCACTCGAAAATACAGCTGCAACAGATTTTTGTATAGGCGTATCTGGCTATCCTGAGAAGCACATGGAAGCACCAAGCTTGGAGTCGGATATTCATTTTTTAAAGAAAAAAATTGCTGCGGGTGCCGACTATGTCATTACTCAGATGTTTTTTGACAACCAAAAATATTTTGAGTTTGTCGAAGCTTGTAAAAAAGCTGATATACATGTGCCGATAATTCCCGGGCTAAAGCCTATCTCCATCAAGCGACATTTAAGTTTATTACCACATCGTTTTCACGTTGATCTTCCAGATACTTTAGTGCGCGAAATTGTGAGTTGTAAAGATAATAAGGCCGTGCGCCAAGTCGGTATCGAATGGTGTATAGAACAAAGTAAAGAATTGAAAGCAGCTGGGGTCCCCTTTTTACATTATTACTCTATGGGGAAAGCAGATAATATCCAAAAGATTGCAAAGGAAGTCTTCTAGGACTGTGTCAGTTGTTCAAATAGTTCTTCCAGTCGCTGGCTTTTGCGTTGGAGTTGTAATATTTTAAGCCCGTTATCATGGGCAAAATCAAATAGAATTGGGCGTAAGTCGTCGGGTCCTTGTGCTTCTATTTCATAAGCAAAATCAAAGGTGTTTTTTACATTCTTTACCCCCTTAATCTGTTCAAGAGCCACCGTTTCAACCCGGTAGTCGAACTCTACCTCAATGATTTGAGTTTCCTGATTTCGGAGATTTTCCAAAGCATCGTCCAACACTATTTCTCCCTGATGTAAGACAATTACTCTGTCACAAAGAGCATCTACCTCTTGAAGAACATGTGTAGATAACAAGATTGTTTTTGTATTCCCTAAATCGCGAATCAAGCTACGAATATCTACCAGTTGGTTTGGATCTAGTCCCGTGGTAGGTTCATCTAAAATGACGAATGCCGGGTCGTGAATCAGTGCTGCAGCTATTCCTACTCTTTGTCGATATCCCTTGGAGAGGGTTTTAATTTTTGCATTTCTATAGGCTTCTAAGCCAGTTTGCTCAATCAGTTGATCTAGTGGAGGCTTTTGAATTCCGTATAATTGTGCAATAAACTTGAGGTATTCTACCACATACCAATCTAAATAAAGTGGATTGTGTTCAGGTAAATAGCCGATCTGTTGTTGGATCTGTTTGCGTTCTTTTTTTAAATCATGGGTTTTGAACTCTACAGTTCCTTCCCACTCACTATCATAGCCCGACAAGATTTTCATCAGTGTGGTCTTTCCAGCGCCGTTTGGGCCTAAAAAGCCAACAATTTCGCCTGGATGCAAATTCAGTGCTATGTGTTTTAGGACTTTGGTGTCGTTATAGGCACGCGAAAGGTTGGAAATGCGGAGCAGTGGGTGTTCCAATTTCAGAATATTTGTTTAAAGATAGCTTTCTTTTGCTGGATTCATAATGCATTCTCCCAGATTTGAGAAAACTAAAATAATAAATGAAAAATTTTGTTTTCCAAAACAGCTTGTTAAATTTGTCACGATGATTTCAAAATCAACATATTACAACAGCTATTATTTTTTCTTCGCGTCGCGCTAGAGGAGAGGCTATGTAATGAACCGATATACAGATCAAGTCTCGAAACATCGAGACTTTTTTTTTGGAAGAAAATGAACAAAAAAGTACCCGTCATCGGAATTCAAGGAGCATTAGGATCCTATCACCACCAAGTGGCTCGCGCCTGCTATGGTGAACAGGCGACATTTTTGGAGTGTATGCGGTTCGATAGTCTATTAGAAGCTTTGTTTCAAGAGGATTGCGACATTGCCGTGATGGCCTTAGAGAATTCTATTGCTGGATCCATACTTCCAAACTACGCCTTGATCGATCGAATGGGAGGGGTCATCATAGGAGAGTACTATCTTTCTGTTCAGCATCAAATAATGGCACTTCCTGGCCAAAGCTTGGAAGCTATCACCGAAGTACGATCGCATCCTATGGCACTATTACAGTGTAGAGAATTTTTGAGTACATATCCACATATTCGTTTGGTGGAGGCAGATGATACCGCTGCAGTAGCAGCCGAGATTCAACGCGATAAACTAGAGCATGTTGCGGCTATTGCCTCTACAGAGGCCTCCCAGCTCAACCAATTGGAAATTTTAGCGTCAGATATTCAAACCATCAAAAAGAACGTTACCCGATTTGTCATTGTTGCACGAGAGAATACCCAAGAGAATCATACTTTCAATAAGGCCTCTCTGAAAATCACATTAGATCATAAAAGAGGGAGTTTAGCAACTATTCTGAATGTCTTGAGTGATTGTCATATGAATTTGACCAAAATACAGTCTTTACCAGTTATCGAAACTCCCGGTAAATATGCGTTTTTCATCGATGTTACCTTTGAAGAACCTGCCGCCTTTGAAAAAGCGGAATCTCTGCTTTCAATTATGGCAACCAGTTTAAAAATTTTAGGCACCTATTCCATTATTCATGACTAAGTTCGTTTTCGCGCAACGTTTGCAGCAGGTTCAAGAGTATTACTTTTCTCGAAAATTGAGGGAGGTAGCCCAACTTCGTGAACAGGGGCATTCAATCCTGAATATGGGGATAGGAAGTCCAGATCTAGCTCCACATCCAAGTGTAATTGAAGCGCTGCAATCCAGTCTACACTTCGACTATAGTCATCAGTATCAAAGCTATCAGGGACTACCAGAACTCCGTGAAGCCGTGGCAAATTTTTACAATCATCACTACGGTGTATCGTTACAACCCTCCAAAGAAATTCTTCCACTAATGGGGTCTAAAGAAGGGATTATGCACCTTTCTATGGCTTTGTTAAATCCCGGTGATGAAGTGTTAATCCCTAATCCCGGATATCCTACCTATGCATCTGTCACCAAAATAGTAGAGGCAGAACCTGTTTTTTATGACTGCCAAGAATCCAATCATTGGCAACCCGATTTCGAGGCCTTAGAAGCGATGGATACTAGCCGCGTCAAGCTGATGTGGGTAAACTATCCTCATATGCCTACTGGAGCGAAACAATCCACTGCCGTCTTTCAGCGTTTGGTCGAGTGGACTGCAAAAAGAAATATTGTTCTAGTTAACGACAACCCTTACAGTTTTATTCTCAACGACCAACCTCAAAGTATACTTGATCAACAACAGTTACAGCCACACGTATTAGAATTAAATTCTTTGAGTAAAAGTGCTAACATGGCGGGTTGGCGAGTTGGATTTGTTTGTGGAGCAGAAGATCTAATTCAAGCAGTCTTGAAGGTCAAGAGTAATATGGATTCTGGGATGTTTTTTGGTCTACAAAAAGGAGCAATTCAGGCATTGAGT
This sequence comes from Flavobacteriaceae bacterium, assembly GCA_049889695.1. Classification (GTDB taxonomy): domain Bacteria; phylum Bacteroidota; class Bacteroidia; order Flavobacteriales; family Flavobacteriaceae; genus WTJH01. Next base: position 141,676 of record JBMHCX010000005.1, read on the forward strand.
TTGGGAAAAGATTGGTATCAGGAGCTCAATGCTGTATATCATCAACGAAGAAATAAAATTTGGCAGTTGGCGGATATGTTAGGGTTAAGCTATGATCGCAAAGCCGTAGGGATGTTTGTTTGGGCGAAGTTGGATCCAAATCATCCAGACGCCGAAACATTTATAGACGAGCTGCTATACAAGCACCATATATTCATCACTCCAGGGACTATTTTTGGCAGTCAAGGGAAGGGGTATGTCCGTTTTTCTCTTTGTGTGAGTGAAGAACTTATTGTTGAAGCTATAAATAGGTTGCAGCCATGAAAGTAGGGGTCATTGGTTTAGGGTTAATAGGTGGCTCATTAGCGATGAGTATACGACAGCGTTTTTCTGCGGTGCAATTGTGGGGATACGACGCTTCAGAGGCTCATATGGAGCAGGCACTATCCTTAGGGATCGTCGATAAAAGTATGGATCCTTCCCTATGGGCTGAAATGGATGTATTAATCGTAGCCATTCCAGTAGATGCCACAGTTCGCTTACTCCCCGAGGTATTGGATAAAATTTCGGATCGAACTTTAGTGATCGATATGGGATCCACCAAAGAAGCCATTGTGGAGGCTGTTGAAGGACATCCCCGACGAGGTCAGTTTTTGGCTGCTCATCCGATTGCTGGGACAGAATTTTCTGGGCCTCAGGCAGCCATCGATGACTTGTTCGATGAGAAAATTGTCATCTTATGCGATACAGAGCAAACGCAGCTATCGTTTCGGGAACGAGCTACGCAATTGATGAAAAAAATTGGGTTTCGATTCATTTATATGGAAGCTAGTGCACACGATTTACACGTGGCTTACGTTTCTCATTTGTCGCATGTGAGTTCGTTTATGTTAGGACAGACCGTATTAGACATGGAAAAAAACCCTGAAACTATAGCTGAATTGGCAGGAAGTGGTTTTGCCTCTACGGTACGGCTAGCCAAAAGCTCACCGGACATGTGGGCGCCCATTTTTAGCCAAAATAAAAAACACGTCATTAAGGCTCTCCGGACCTATATAGGACATTTAAATACCTTTGCCGAGGCCATGGAAAACGATGACATGACTCAGCTGTTGGAGCTGATGCAAAGCGCCAATCAAATCACTCCTATATTGGAGGGGATGGCACAACTTAAAAATGAATAAAAACATATAAAACCAAATTCAATGGAAAACCAAAAACAAATGCGCAAATGGCTAGATGATCTTCAATTAGATCATCCTTTGGTAATTGCTGGCCCTTGTAGTGCTGAAACAGAAGAGCAAGTATTAAAAATTGCTCACGAACTGAAGGACAGTGATGTGACCGCTTTTAGAGCGGGTATCTGGAAACCGCGTACACGACCCGGTAATTTTGAGGGAGTCGGTGCTATCGGACTCAAGTGGTTGCAAAAGGTCAAAGAAGAGACCGGAATGAAAATTGCCACAGAGGTCGCCAATGCCAACCATGTCCAATTGGCTTTAGAGCACGATATTGATATTCTTTGGATCGGTGCCCGATCGACTGTTAGTCCATTTATCGTTCAAGAAATAGCTGATGCCCTAAAGGGAACCGATAAGATTGTCTTGATTAAAAACCCAGTCAATCCAGATTTAGCTTTATGGCTCGGGGGTGTAGAGCGGATCTATTCTTCTGACATCAAAAACATAGGAGTTATTCATCGCGGATTTTCGAGTTATGATAAGTCTAAATATCGAAATAAGCCTGAGTGGCAACTCGCGATAGAACTGCAAAATCAATTTCCCGATCTGCCATTGATCTGTGATCCTTCTCACATCGCTGGTCGTAGAGATTTAATTTTTGATGTAAGTCAGGCTGCCTTAGATTTAAATTTTGACGGGCTTATGGTAGAGTCGCACTGGAACCCCGATAAAGCTTGGAGTGATGCCGCACAACAAATTACGCCAACAACACTCATCCAGTATATGAAAGATTGGAGTGTTCGAATTGAAACGACAGATGCAGTGGAATATCAAAATGCCTTAAAACAAATGCGTGCTGAAATCGATGCCGCTGATCAGACCCTTTTGGATACACTAGGGAAGCGTATGAAAGTAGCACAAGCGATTGGGCAGTTAAAAAAAGAAAACAATGTATCTGTTTTGCAAAATAAACGATGGAATGAAATTTTGGGACGTATGATACTCGAAGGAGAAGAGCGTGGATTGAGCGAAGAGTTTGTTTTGCGGTTCTTTAAAGCGATTCACCAAGAATCCATCAATCACCAAGAGCAAATTATCAATGCTTAATCGGTGTTGTGAAACATTAAAAAAGCCCGGTTTTACCGGGCTTTTTTTATTACAAATATCTGCTCTGCTTAGGCCAGTGCCTTAGCTATTCGGCTGATGGCTTCTCGGATGTTGTCTTCTGAAGCGGCATAGGAAATTCGAATACAATTTTCATTACCGAATGCCTCGCCGGTGACGGTAGCTACATGGGCTTCCTCTAAAAGGAATAGTGCAAAGTCGCTCGCATTTTCGATTGTTTTTCCTTTCAAAGATTTCCCAAAATAGGACGATACATCTGGAAAAACATAGAAAGCTCCCTGAGGCTGGTTTAACTGGATTCCAGGAATGGCAGATAGTAGATCTATGATGAGTTCTCTTCGATTTTTAAACTCGTCGACCATGTACTGTATCTTACTTACAGGTGCCTCTAGGGCAGCAATTGTTGCTCGCTGGGCGATACAGTTGGCCCCGCTGGTGATTTGCCCTTGCATTTTATTACATGCCTTAGCAATCCACTCTGGTCCTCCGATATAACCAATTCGCCAGCCAGTCATTGCAAAAGCTTTGGCAACACCGTTTACTGTAATTGTTCTGTCATATAATTCAGGGATAGCTGCTATACTGAAATGCGGAGTGCCATAATTGATGTGCTCATAAATCTCATCGGATAGGATGTAGATGTCAGGATACTTTTTCAAAACTTTTCCGAGAGCTCTGTACTCTTCTTCTGTATAGATAGTTCCACTGGGGTTGTTTGGAGAGTTAAACATGACCAACTTTGTTTTTGGGGTAATGGCAGCCTCCAATTGTTCAGGCGTAATTTTAAAATCGGTCTCTATAGTTGAGGGAATAATTTTCGATTCAGCTTCCGCAAGGGTAGCAATTGCAGAATAGGAAACCCAATAGGGGGCCGGTAACAATACTTCATCTCCGGGATTGAGTAATACCATACATACATTGGCGATAGATTGCTTAGCTCCGGTAGAAACGACCACTTGCGAGGGTTTGTAATCTAACTGATTATCCCTTTTGAATTTCTGACAAATAGCTTCCTTTAAATCCAGATAGCCATCTACGGGAGAGTAGGAATTGTAATTATCGGTGACTGCTTGTATGGCAGCATCTTTAATAAACTCTGGTGTGTTAAAATCGGGTTCTCCTAGGCTCAATCCGATTACATCGGTGCCCATGTTTTTCAATTCTCTGGCTTTCGCGGCCATGGCTAATGTTGCCGAAACGGGTAAGGATTCAATCCTGTTAGAAAGCTTTGTCATAATCATTCGTTTACTTGAGTAATTTGATGCGAAAATACATGACTTTCCCGGCAATCTGCTTCAAAATTTACTTTCCTCACTAAAATCTTTATTTTTTTGACAAATAGTAGGATTTTTGTGCCAAATCCTTATCCATGAGTGGCTTCGATTGTATACTTCATTATTTTCCGAATTTAAGCCCGACGCAGATCCAGCACTTTCAAGCCTTGGAACCTCTTTACAAGGAGTGGAATCATAGGATCAATGTGATCTCGAGAAAAGACATCTCTGACTTTTACGAGCGGCATGTTCTGCATAGTTTGGCCCTGAGTAAAGTTCAGTCTTTTCTGCCAAATACAAATGTACTCGATGTTGGAACTGGCGGAGGATTTCCGGGCATTCCATTAGCCATCCTATTTCCAGAGACCTCCTTTGTATTGGTGGATAGCATTGGAAAAAAAATCAAAGTAGTTCAGGCAGTTTCGGAGGCTCTTGGTTTAGAAAACCTTGCTGCCTTTCACAAAAGAGCAGAAACTGTCGATGAAGAATTCGACTTTGTCGTCAGTAGAGCCGTTACACGGATGGATAAGTTTGTCCCCTGGGTTCAGCATAAAATCAAATCTAAAAGCGCACACCCTAAAAATAATGGAATACTCTATCTGAAGGGGGGCGACCTAGACGAGGAACTAAAAAATTTTCCAGCGGCAGAAGTATCTCCAATTGCGGACTATTTTTCTGAATCCTTTTTTGAAACAAAAAAGGTGGTGTATCTGCCCTTAGTGTAGCCTGCTACTTGGCTTCTTTCTTTTCACACGAGCGGAAAACGGCATCCATATCTTTAAACATCGCTTTCATTTTACACTGCATCAGCGAATCTATGTGATGGATTTGCAGTCGAAGACTGTCGGTGTCCTCCCAATTCTGAATAAAAATATGGGGTTTCATAACAGTCCCCCCTAAGTTGAGTTGAATCACAGAGTCAATTTCATATGCCAATGAATCTGTAAAGATCTGCATTGCCGCTCCCTTTGCTACAGTTAGGGGGAGGCTACCGCTGTTTCGAAAGCTATAATAGTGTCCGTTGCTGGATGTTCGGACGGAGTCATAGCGTATCAATTGTCCATTTTCATCGTATTCTTTCGTCACACGATAGGATGATTGTTGAGCAGCCATATATGTTCCCATACACAGGAGCAGGCAACTAATTATTTTTCTTAACGTCATCGGGGATGTGTTTAAATCCACTGCTAAACTATACAGAATTTGTAGAGGGAAATGTGAAGTTTATCCTAAAAACGGGTATTTATAGTTTTCTGCAGGAACCAATGTCTCTTTTATAAGTCTCGGGGAAACCCAACGCAACAAATTAAAGACAGAGCCCGCCTTATCGTTCGTTCCAGAACCACGAGCACCTCCGAAAGGTTGTTGTCCAACAACGGCACCTGTAGGTTTATCATTTAAATAAAAGTTTCCAGCGCTGTTTTCTAGCGCTGCCATAGCTTCCTCTAAGGCATATCTGTCTTGTGAGAAAACAGCTCCAGTTAAGGCGTAGTCTGAAGTCTGATCCACGAGCTGTAACGTTTCTTCCCATTGGTCATCTGCATAAACATAAACGGTAATTAAAGGACCAAATAATTCTGTTTCCATAGAGAAGAATTTCGGATTGGTGGTTTGAACCAAGGTGGGTTCAATGAAATATCCTATACTATCGTCATAGTTACCACCTGCTAGTATAGTGGCCTCATCCGACTGTTTGATTTTCTCAATGGCATCTTTCAGTCGGTCGAAGGCTCCTTGATGAATCACAGCAGTGACAAAATTTTCAAAATCTTCGGGGCTTCCCATTTTAATTTCCGCCATGAATTTTTGGGTGTGTTCTAGGATGCTCGGTGCAATAGAAGCTGGAAGATACACTCTGGACGCAGCCGAACATTTTTGCCCTTGAAATTCAAATCCACCACGAATAATAGCTGTTGCTACTTCGATGGGTTTAGCCGAAGGATGTGCGATGATGAAATCTTTCCCTCCTGTTTCTCCAACAATTCGGGGGTAGGATTTAAAATGCTGAATCTTTTGACCGATTTTCGACCATATATTTTTAAATACCCCAGTAGACCCGGTGTAGTGGATACCTGCAAAGTCAGGCGATTCTAAAACGGTATTGGTAATCATTTCTGGATCTCCCATAACCATATTGATGACTCCTGGAGGAACGCCAGCTTCTTCAAAAATTTCCATAACCACTTGGGCAGAAAAAATCTGATGATCACTGGGTTTCCAAACGACTACATTCCCCATCAGGGCAGCGCTCGCAGGTAAGTTCCCAGCAATAGCGGTAAAGTTGAACGGCGAAACAGCATATACAAACCCTTCTAGGGGTCTATAGGCAAGTCTGTTCCAAATGCCTTCATCACTATCGGGTTGTTGTTCATATATTTCTTGAAGGTAAAAGGCATTGAATCTTAAAAAGTCAGCAAATTCACAGGCGGCATCAATTTCAGCCTGATGAATTGTTTTGGATTGCGCCAACATGGTGCTTGCGTTGATCGTATCTCTGTAGGGTCCTGCGACTAAAGCTGCTGCTTTCAGAAAAATACTTGCTCTAGCACTCCAGTCCATCTGGCTCCATTTTTCACGGGCTGTTAAGGCAGCCGATATAGCTTGCTTCACCTCTTTTTCGCTGGCTTTGTGGTATACCCCTAACTGATGCTGATGATCATGGGGAGGGTGCATGCTTCCAACATCTCCAGTTTTGATGTCTTTTCCATTGATGCGGAGTGGTACTTCCTTTGTTGAATTATATAAGGCCTTATATCGCGCAAGGACTGATTCTTTTTCAGGACTTTGCGGAGCGTATGAACGGACAGGCTCATTAACAGGATAAGGTATTTTAAAACATGCGTTGGTCATGACTATTCTATTTTTGACCAAAGTAAAAATTTTCTATGGAAGAATGTGATCAGATATGGGGAAAATCTAATTAAGGATGTGGGGTGAGTTAAGCTTAAAGATTGGTATCTCTACATGGAATTTTTTGGCCAAAGTAAAGTCGATCATGATGAAGGTTCCTTGCATGGAACCCACTGGTGTGGTTAATAAGCAGCCCGATTGATAGGAATGAGACTCCCCTGGTTGAAGAATAGGCTTTTTACCGACCACCCCATCGCCGTTGACATATTGGGTAGGGTTAAGCGCTTCCTTAATTTTCCAGTGTCGGGTTAGCAACTGAACAGCGTTTTTACTTTGATTTTCAATCGTAATACGATACACAAAACCATAGTGTAGAATATAGTCTTTTAAAAAACTACCTTCGTAATCCGTTTGAACAGATATTTTTATCCCCCTTGTAACTTGTTGTATCATATTCTTTCTCAAGATAGGGATTATTCTGAAAGGACAGTAGTTTTCTTTGGCTTAATTCATTAAATTAAAGCTATTTAGCGTTTCAGAGCCGATTAATGCATCGTGCAGAGCTCCAAAGTCCCTGTAGTAGACCAAAACAGTGTATTCATTTTCGGTCTGGGCGTGTTGCCCTCCCAAGGGTAAAATATTTGAATGATCTGAACTATTCGAAAGGTAATACTGGTAATTATAGACCCCTTGTTTGAGGAGAATAAAGTTCTCATACTGCCCTGTTTCAGGATTGAAAAGCATCTCAGATTTTTGGGTGGGTAAAAAATTATTAAAATGCCCTAATACAAATACTCTGTCGTCGGTATTTGGTGCAGGGGCATTGAAATTAAAATGAACCCAAGTATAATCCGCAATCTGATGTCGATCGCCATAATTTTGAACGGTTTGGATTTGAAACCGACCATTTAAATCTGCCGTCCAGGAGTAGGGGCTTTGTCCAAAAAACCGGTCGACGTGTAGGTGTGTCGTGTATAGATCTGCACTTTCTACGTAGGCGGTCTGCGGACCTGGGATCCGTGCGTCTTTGGTGTCAAAGAACAGAAATTCATTCTCGCCGTTGAACTGTAACAATGGATCTAATCGAAAATCTATTTGATTCCCTCTGTTGAATTGAATGGGGATGGGGCCTTGCATTTTGTCCCAGCGGCGGTTTTGGATTACATATACATGTAGCCTGCCCTCTGGCTGTCGGAGACTATTGCCAGCATTATTAATGCTGAATTGAACTCTCTGATGCGTTTGAAAATCTTCCAAATCGATACTTCGATGAAGACTACCTGCTATATTGATTCGCTCTTCACTGATGGCAAAGGGTCTAGAGAAAATTATATTTCCACTGATATCCTGAACTTCCACCAGATAGTTGCCGCTCAATAGTGGTTGAGTCTCAGTATTGGGGAAAGCTAATCGATAGTGGGTATAGGGTTGAATGGTATTCACAGCATTGACAAAATCGATTATTCTCCCCTGAGCGATCCCTTGCAAATATTCATTTTCAAAAAGAGTACTGGGTTCCCAGTTGTGGTCAAAATATTTTAGACTATAGAAATAATCAGCCTCCTGGGCTCTTAAATCGTCAAAATGCAAAATGGCGACATCTCTTGATCCCAGTATGGGGAAAGCTTCCATTTGACCGTTGACTTCAAAAAAAATTGATTGAATATAGTCGGGTGTTTGTTGCGGGAAATTTTGGGTGTATGCACGGCTCATGAGCATTCCCATCCACACGGCAAACAACAATTTAAGTTTCATAATTCAAAGAAACTAAAAATAACGCAAGCTAGATTTATTTAGAAATGATATAAATAATTAAAATCAGCGGGGATTAAATTTTAGGATGTATTCACGAATGCTTAAATTTGCGTGATTTTAGAAAAACAAAAAGCTTTATGTCCAATGACATTCGCATCCGAAGAGGTGCCCAACTGAAGCTTAAAGGTCAGGCTGAGAAAATCTTAAATGTAGCGGAGCCGTCCAGCACCTATGCTTTACAGCCAGATGATTTTTTTGCAACCACACCTAAATTAGCTGTTCGAGAAGGAGATCAAGTGTCGCAAGGTTCTCTTATTTTCTTCGATAAAAAAGACCCACGTATAAAATTTGTCAGCCCAGTTGCTGGTGTTGTGCAAGAAATTGTTCGAGGGGCCAAACGAAAAATTCTTAAAGTAGTTATTGCAAGAACGGGTGATAAACAAGAACAATACGATGTAAGTACGGAAAACCGAACAACAAGAGATCAAATCATTTCCTTAATGTTGTCTTCTGGTTGTTGGCCATTCATCAAACAACGTCCTTACGATGTGGTCGCTTGTCCTGACGATCACCCCAAAGCCATTTTAATCTCGACCTATGCTACGGCTCCTTTAGATGTCGATTTTGAATTTCTACTCAAAAACAGCAAAGATGAGTTTCAAGCTGGGATTAATGTACTTTCAAAGCTGACCGAGGGATCATTGTTTTTGACCTACGACAATAGTTTTGGAGGCTTCTTTACCGATATTGACAATGTCACATCTGTATCGGTTAAAGGACCGCATCCTGCTGGAGACCCCAGTGTTCAAATACAAAAACTCTGTCCGTTAAACTCAGGAGAACGCGTATGGGTTGTTCGACCTGAAGACGTCGTTAACATCGGTCGCTTTTTTGAGACAGGAGTGTACAGCGCCCAAAGAACAGTTGCTGTTGCTGGTGGATCTATTGCTGCACCTCAGTATTTCCAAACTACGATTGGAGCAGAAATGGCTCCTCTTTTGGAAATCGCTCAGATAGATACAACAAAACAATTACGAGTGATTAATGGAAATGTACTGACAGGTATTTCAACTGCCGCCAACGGGCATTTGGGATATTACAACAATCTTGTGTCGGTGATTCCAGAAGGGAACCATTACCGATTATTTGGTTGGTTACCCTTTGTTGGGAACAATATTCCTAGCCTTTCCAAAACCTCTCTTTCATGGATATTTGGAAAAAAAGGCTTTGATGTGGACACCAATCTAAATGGTGAAGAACGCGCTCTTGTCGTCACAGGAGAGATGGAAAAAGTTTTCCCAATGGATATTTTCCCTATGCAACTGTTGAAAGCTTGTTTAGTAGAAGATATTGAGAAAATGGAAGCCTTAGGGATCTACGAAGTTGTTGCTGAAGATTTTGGGCTTATTGACTATGCGAATACTTCAAAAATTGAAGCTCAAAATATTATTCGCAAAGGGATAGAATTGATGATTAAAGAAGTAGGATAAAATTATTGAAGATGGAATTTCTAAGAAAACGCCTTGATGCCCTTAAAAAACCTTTCGGAAAGGGGCAGAAATATGAAAAATTTGCACCAGCAATTAATGCATTCGACACCTTTTTGTTTGTGCCGAATCACACCACTCAAAAAGGAGCTCATATTCGAGATGCAGTCGATCTTAAACGAACAATGGTTACCGTGATCATTGCTTTGCTACCGGCACTTGTCTACGGGATCTACAACACTGGTTATCAATATTACATTCAAACAGGAGAAGCTTTTGGATTTTTTGATGCCTTTATCCATGGCGCATGGAAAATTGTTCCCATGATTGCTGTTTCCTACATTGTAGGGCTTTCCATTGAATTTGCTTTTGCAGTCTACAGAGGGCACGAGGTCAATGAAGGATACCTAGTCACTGGACTTTTGATTCCGATGATTATGCCAGTAGATATCCCTTTGTGGATGGTGGCTCTATCGGTTGCATTTGCCGTATTAATTGCTAAGGAAGCCTTCGGAGGAACAGGAATGAATATCTTAAATCCAGCGCTTACGGCACGGGCTTTTGCATTCTTTGCCTATCCCACCTATATGTCTGGAAATAAAGTTTGGGTTTCTGAAGCTTCCGCTATCGACGGTATTTCAGGTGAAACCATACTTGGAACCTTAGCTGCTGGAGGGCAAGTGAACTACAGCATGTTCGAAATGTTCCAAGGAGCTATTCCTGGTTCTATTGCTGAAACTTCAACCTTGTGGGTGTTCGTGGGAGCTTTAGTACTCATTGCCACGGGTGTTGGAAGTTGGAGAATTATGGCTGGGGGAGTCCTCGGAGCAGCCTTTGTAGGGTTCCTATTTAACCTTTGGGGAGCAAATGCTTTGATGAGCTTTTCTTGGATGAATCATTTGGTTGTAGGAGGCTTTGCTTTTGGAATTGTGTTTATGGCGACAGATCCAGTGTCAGCAGCGCAAACCCAAAAAGGAAAATGGATCTATGGCTTTTTGGTCGGAGTATTCTGTATCCTTATACGAGTCTTTAATCCTGCATATCCAGAGGGTGTGATGCTTGCCATTCTTCTCATGAATGTATTTGCACCAACCATCGACCACTATGTTGTGGAAGGAAATATTAATAAACGTAAAAAACGTTGGGCGGCTGCTCAACTTAAAACGGCTTAAATATGAATAGAGATAGCAACGCATACACCTTTCTATTTGCAGCAGTAATGGTTCTTGTAGTGGCTTCTAGTTTAGCTTTTACAGCAAGTTCACTGAAAGCTCGCCAAGCAGATAATGTTCGGAAAGAAAAAATGCAAAATATTCTTTCCACTATTGGAATCGAAACCTCACGCGAGGAAGCGGAGGTTAAGTACAAGGAGTTCATCAAACAAGCGGTGTCATTACAGTCCGATGGTTCTATCGACCCAAGTGTAGATGCCTTTGAAGTTCAACTTAATACAGAGTTAAAAAAGCCTGTCGATCAACAGCGTTTTCCGTTATATATCGCTACTGTGGAAGAGCAGAACTATTATATCATTCCGCTGCGCGGTGCTGGACTTTGGGATGCCATCTGGGGATATGTAGCCCTTAAGGATGACCGAAATACCATTAAAGGTGCTGTTTTCGATCATAAAGGAGAAACCGCTGGACTAGGTGCTGAAATTACACAACAGTGGTTCCAAGATCGTTTTGTGGATGAAAAAGTATTCGACGAGAATGGGCAACTTGTCGGTATTGCCGTTTCAAAAACCAACAATGATCCGCAAGGACTCGACAAGAACGATCATGAGGTAGATGCTATCTCAGGGGCAACCATTACTGGAGATGGTGTTACAGCGATGATTTCTGAACGTCTACAACACTATTTACCCTATTTGCAAAAAGAAGAATCACCCGCTTTAGTGGCTTTAAACTAATTACGTATGTCATCTGAAACCAAAAAGCCTTCGGTTCTATTTGTCAATAAAGACAAGGAACCCTTGTTTTCGAAAAAAAATAGAGCTCTGCTCTCCGATCCCCTAGACGATAATAACCCAATTACCGTCCAGGTACTCGGTATTTGCTCTGCCTTGGCGATTACTGTACAGCTAAAGCCAGCAGTGGTGATGAGTGTTTCTGTGATGGCTGTAATGGCGGCAAGTAATGTCATTATTTCTCTACTTCGGAATCTGATTCCTAACCGTATCCGTATTATCGTTCAGTTAGTCGTTGTGGCTTCTATGGTAATCTTGGTCGACCAGGTACTTCGAGCATTTGCCTATGATGTCAGTAAGGAGCTTTCCATTTTTATTGGACTCATCATAACCAACTGTATCGTTATGGGGCGTTTAGAAGCCTTTGCCTTAGGAAATGGTGTATGGAAATCCTTCCTCGATGGTATCGGAAATGCAGCTGGTTACGGTTTTATTTTAATTGTAGTGGCCTTCTTTAGAGAGCTTTTAGGTTCTGGTAAGCTTTTTGGGTTCCAGGTTATTCCTGATACTCTATATGAAATGGGATATGTGAACAACGGATTGATGTTGCTTTCCCCAATGGCACTGATTACTGTAGGTATTTTTATTTGGCTACAGCGATCTCGTAACCGTACGCTCATCGAAAAAAATTAATCCCCTACTATGGAAAACTATATCAACTTATTTGTTAAAAGCATCTTCATTGAGAATATGATTTTTGCCTATTTCTTGGGGATGTGTTCGTACTTAGCAGTTTCAAAAACCGTTAAAACAGCTGTAGGGCTCGGATTGGCCGTTATTTTCGTACTGGCCATTACCGTCCCGATCAACTTTTTGTTAGACACCTACTTACTCAGACCAGGTGCTCTCCAGTGGTTAGATGCTAGCTATGCTAGTATAGACCTCAGCTTTTTGAGTTTTATCATGTTCATCGCGGTGATTGCCTCAATGGTGCAACTGGTGGAAATGATAGTCGAAAAGTTTGCTCCCGCCCTTTATGGTGCATTGGGGATATTCTTGCCCCTTATCGCCGTTAACTGTGCGATTCTAGGAGGATCTTTATTTATGCAGCAGAAAGATTTCGCTGGACTGGGCGAAAGTGCCGTTTACGGTCTTGGTTCAGGGATCGGGTGGTTCTTAGCGATCATCGCTATTGCTGCCATACGTGAAAAAATCACCTATTCTAATGTTCCTGCTCCCCTGCGAGGACTTGGAATAACTTTTATTATAACAGGACTTATGGCCCTTGGGTTTATGAGTTTTATGGGAATTAAATTATAAGCTTTAGAGATGGATATAAGTGTAATTGTAGCTAGTGTAGTTGTATTTTTAGTCGTTACCTTTTTGTTGGTTGGAATTTTGTTAGGAGCTAAGGCAAAACTATTGCCCTCAGGACCTGTGTCCCTTCTGATTAACGGGGAGAACGATATTCAGGTTTCCTCAGGCGGAACACTTTTAGGAACGCTTGGGAATAGTAAGATTTTTCTTCCTTCTGCCTGTGGTGGTGGAGGAACTTGTATTCAGTGTAAATGCCGTGTTCTTGAAGGCGGTGGAGAAATTCTTCCAACGGAAGCTCCCCACTTTACTCGAAAAGAAGTAGCGGAAGGATGGCGTTTAGGCTGCCAGGTGAAAGTTAAAGAAAACATGGTTATCGAGGTTCCTGAAGAAGTTTTTGGTATCAAAAAATGGGAAGCTACTGTTGTTCGCAACTGGAATGTGGCCTCTTTTATCAAAGAGTTTGTAGTCGAAATTCCTGAAGAGATGGACTACAAAGCTGGAGGATATATCCAAATTGAGATCCCAGAATGTGAAGTCAAATACAGCGATATTGATATTACTGCTCACCCAGAAGAGCACCCAGGAGAGCCCGATAAGTTTAAACTTGAATGGGATAAATTTAATCTCTGGCCCCTAGTGATGAAAAATCCTGAAAATGTAGAAAGAGCCTATTCAATGGCTTCGTATCCTGCTGAAGGGCGCGAAATCATGCTTAATGTGCGAATTGCTACTCCACCATGGGATCGTAATAAGAACGGATGGATGGACGTCAATCCTGGTGTCGCTTCCTCTTATATTTTCTCCAAAAAGGCAGGCGACAAGGTCACTATTTCTGGCCCTTACGGAGAGTTCTTTATTAATCATTCAGAGGCTGAAATGCTGTATGTTGGAGGAGGAGCTGGTATGGCACCAATGCGTTCACACTTGTACGAGTTGTTCAGAACCCTACAAACTGGACGTAAAGTAACCTTTTGGTATGGTGGGCGGTCTAAACGAGAACTCTTTTACACGGAGCACTTCAGAGCCCTAGAAAGAGATTTCCCTAACTTCAAATTCTACATTGCTCTTTCAGAGCCACTAGAAGAAGACAACTGGAAAGCAAAAGACGGTCTTGACGGGGAAGGTGATGGCTTTGTCGGCTTTGTTCATCAGGTAGTTATCGATAATTATCTATCGGCCCACGATGCGCCAGAAGATATCGAGGTGTATTTCTGTGGTCCACCACTGATGAACCAAGCGGTTGAGAAAATGGCGGATGACTTTGGTATACCCCCAGAGAATGTTCGTTTCGACGACTTCGGAGGTTAAATATTTGAATCCCGCCACTGGCGGGATTTTTTTTACAACTCATCTTCCAAGGGAATAGTATCGTTTACATGTAGCGTAGGCTCCCCTTTTTGTTGTTCAGTAAATTCATATTGGATCAGTTCATCTGGGTTCATCTTTTTTGAAAATACATTGGCATAGAAGGTGTTACGGATAGTGCTGAGTAACTGATCTTTCGATAGTCCTATATCTGTGCTGAGACAGTTGAGATGTTCTCGGATTTCCTCTAATACGGCTCTGTTGGGGATTTGGACAATAAAGTCAGAATCCGTTTCAGATAAATTGGTAAACGTAGAGGTATAGACTTTTCCTTCGATTTTAGAGTCGGGATTCATTTCTACGCGACCCGTACAGAACACGTTTCCCTTTAAAGTTCCTGATAAAATAAGATCCTCGCAAATGATGTCACCAGTGACAAAAGAGGAGACGTCGATAATGACTTTTTGTTGCGAAAGAATAGTGCCTTTGAAGTTACATTCGATTCGTATCGATTTAAGTGATTTTAAGTAGCCTTCAAGGTAACTGTCGGTTGGAATTAGAATAGGCGAAGAACTTGAGCCATTGGTATTGTTCTGTTTCATTGGTAAAAGATTTGGGTTACTAAATGTACATTTTATTTCTTTGTAAAAAAAATTGCTCTAGAAGTATGGAAAATCAAGATTTCACTCCTAAGGAGTTGCATCAAATGGCGATGAAGGAAGTAGGCGATCATCTGGAGGAAGTGGGCTTTGAGTTTTTATCCATCAGCTCAGATCTGAAAAAAGACCCGCAATTTGTATGTCTGAAAGAAAAAAAATTACACTTTGTTGTGGTGAAAAGCTATGTATATCCCTCCAATCCAAATCAGTATGACAAAGATTTGATGGAAAAAATCACCACACATGCGGAGAAGTACAATGCCAAAGTATGGTATGCCGGTGTAGGTTTTGCCAGAGCAGCAGATTATAATTTGCCATTGTTGAGATCTGAACCCATGGCTATTAATTTTACAGGGTTAAATGAAATACTATAAAGGATATATCTTTTGTTTAGGATTGTTGGTGGCCTGTCAACAGCCGCAAGCACATCGTGTGAGTGGATTTGTTTTTGGGACGACATATCAAATCACCTATGAAGGTCCAGCTCCAGAAAAAATGAGGGTCAATCCTGCCTTGGACACTATTTTCGAGGCATTGAATCGAAGTATGTCTACCTATATCCCGAATTCGGATATTTCCCGTTTTAATCAGGGCAATGATTCAATTCAAATCGATCAATACTTTCAAGAGGTTTTCGAATACTCCAGGCGAGTGTGGGAAACAACTGACGGAGCTTTCGATCCTACGGTAGGGCCTTTGGTCAATGCCTACGGGTTTGGAAGCGAACAACCGCTTCGTCAGGTCAATAAAAAGACCATTGATAGTTTGAGCTCCTTTGTTGGTTTAGCGAATGTAGTCCTAAGGTCCGGTTGGCTCTCCAAGCAGCACCCTTCCACTGCACTCGATTTTAATGCTATTGCAAAAGGTTATGCTGTAGATGTGGTAGCCCAGTGGTTTGAAAATCATAAAGTAGACAATTACTTAATCGAAATAGGAGGCGAGATACGAGCCAAAGGCGACAGTCCTAAATCCCGAAAGCCTTGGCGTGTAGCGATAGACGATCCCAAGCAAAAAAAGTATCGCGCATTTATACAGACCGTTGAAATTTCTTCTGGTGCACTGGCAACATCCGGCAACTACCGAAAATTTAGAATCGATTCCTTAACCGGTAATTACTACGTTCACACCATCGACCCCCGAACGGCAGCTCCTGCCATTTCGAATGTGCTAAGTGTATCTGTACGTTCACCTTTGTGCAGTTTGGCGGATGCCTGGGCCACGGCTCTGATGGTTCTCCCATTAAATGAGGGGCAAGGTTTAGTAGAAGAAGACCCCAGTTTGGAAGCGCTTTGGATTGTGGCCCAAGAAGATGAGTTAAAACAAATTTCTTCCTCGGGCTGGAGCAACTAAATATCAGTATTGATTTGCAATTTCAGGATCTATAACTTTTGGGAATAAGTCTCAAAATAGTCCTGATCATGCAAAAATTTAATTTACTCTTCGGTTGTTGGGTTCTAGGCTTTCTGCTGGTCTATAGCCAAATAAAAATAGGAAACAACCCTACAGAGATTAGTCCCTATGCACTTTTAGAATTAAACAGCAGTCAGCAAGGTTTGTTATTGCCGCGTATGACATTAGAGCAACGCATACAAGCCTTTACCGAAAAAACACCTATTGGATTGATGATCTATAACACCACCCATCAGACAATAGAAATTTTCCAAGGTGCTGAAAAAGGATGGCAGGAATTGACCTATACCGATCAGCTCCCTTCAGCACAAAACCTGCAATTAGTGTCCAATACTTTACGACTTGATCCTGCAGGAGGAGCTGTTAACCTTCAAAAATATTTGGACAATCAGGATGAGCAAACCCTAACTGTAGAGGAATTCGAGCTGTCGATCAGTGGAGGGAATAGTGTTTCGCTTGCGCATATACGCGATCCCAATACAGACCAACAGCGTTTATCTCTAGACGGCTCTACACTTTCCATCTCTCAGGGAAATGCCATAGACTTATCCCAGCTGTCCAATCAGGTTTCCTATAGCTTGAGCTATGACAGCGGTATTTTAGCACTCTCAAATGCCAATAGTGTACAATTGCCAGAACCTGTCTTTAAAAAACTCAATGATGTCGTCAGCAACCAAACCTTAGCGGATGAAGATTTTGTTTTTGGAAGTACTCAATTGGACAACATTGTGGGTTTAGAGGACAATGCTCGTATGTTTTTTGATAAATCCAAAGGAGCTTTTCGAGCCGGACAATCGTCTACCTCGGAGTGGGATGCCTCCAATGTAGGAGATAAGTCAATCGCAATGGGATATCGTGCCCGAGCGAAAGGCGATCGATCTTTTGCCGTTGGGGATCAGGCTCGAGCAGAAGCTGATTGGGCCACAGCTATCGGCGATGAGGCACATGCGCATGGAGAATTTAGTTTAGCCATCGGCAATGAAGTAATAGCTCATAGTTTTAAGGAAATTGTCATGGGCACAAATAACACCTATCCTACAGCAAGCGACGATTCTTGGGTATCAACAGACCGATTGTTTACCATTGGTAACGGAACTTCATCGACTCACTTATCCGATGCATTAATTATTCAAAAAGACGGCACTACGGAACTCAATGGTTCGTTGATTCTAGACCCGCAAAATAACGATCATACGTCCTATGTCTTACCGGAGAAAAGAAGCAACCAAACGGGACTACTAATGTTGGACGCCAACACCGGATTAACTTCTTGGACCTCCGATATTTTATTGAGTCCTTCCGCATCGCGACTTATAGGACTGCAGACAAGCGGAACTTCCTTAGGCCATCTTCGTTTAACGGCTGCAGATCATCTAGCGGACCATAGCGTGGCTTCTAGTATAGATTTGTATGGCACTCATCATTCAGCAAATTCCGGAGGTTTACATTTAGCAGCAGCTGGCTCAACAGGGGAATTGAGTTTCGCAACTTCCAATACTATTCGAATGCGGATCGATTCCGATGGAAATACAGGTATAGGGGTCAGTTCTCCCACAACTATGCTCGAGGTGGCTGGGAAAATTACCACCCATTCAGGCTACTTTCAAGGATTGGATCAATTGCTCGTTCCTGACTATGTTTTTGAGGCGTATACGAATGGGAAAAGCCCCAAAAAACCCGATTATCAATTAGCTGACTTGGACGAAGTGAAAGCCTATATCCAAAAGTACAAGCACTTAGAAGGGAGTCAACATCGTGCTTTAGTCGCCCAACAGGGATATTTAGACTTGAGTCAGCAGTTTTTGTTTCACTGGGAAAAAATAGAAGAACTATTTCTCTATGTGATCGCCTTAAAAGAAGAATTGGAAACCTTAAAGCGGCGCGTAAAATAGGGTTAAATCCTTCAGGGGAGCTCAGACGCGTTTGGCGATGGGTAGCCATTCACCCGGGGGGAGCGCATAGGTCGCTATTTCTTGTGGACTTAAACTTGCCGTATAATCTAATGCGGTCGTCTGAAAGCCTACACTTTCCAGTCGTGTAAAATAATCTTTGCCGTAGATTCTTACATGGTCGTACTGACCAAAGATCCGTGCGCGTTCTCCCGGATCTGTGATACTGTCATCTTCATAGGTGTCTGGACGATCTTGCTCTAAAGGCACTTGTAAAAATGCGCTTCCCCCGGATTTAAGCACTCGAAAAAGTTCCGACATAGCTTTTATATCGTCGGGGATGTGTTCCAAAACATGATTGCAGAAAATCAGGTCAAACTCCTGATCTTTAAAGGGCAGATCACACAAATCGCTATGTACATCGGCCAGGGGTGAGTTTAAGTCGGTGGTGGTGTAATCCCAATGGTCTATTGATTTAAAGATATTGTAAAATGCTTGTTCGGGAGCTACGTGTAAAACTTTAATACGTTCCTCTAAAAAAGTAGTTTCACGTTTTAAATAAAGCCAAAGCAAACGATGTCTTTCCAATGATAAAGTTCCTGGCGACAATACATTTTTTCGGATGGTGTGGTAGCCGTAATCCAGAAACTTTCGGTAGGATTTTTGGTTAATTGGATCCGTAAACCGCTTACCGCGATAGAAAAGATCCAATAAAGGTCTGAGTTGTACACTCAGCTGAATTAAAAAAGTACGGGGGAAAAGGGCTAGAATCCACTTCATGTCTTAGGCATCGAATCGAAAAGTATTTTCTTCATCTGTGGAAATCCCTAAGGCTTGATAGATATAATCGAATGTCGATAATAATTTAGGTTTTCCATCGATTAGGGCGACATTATGCTCGAAGTGAGCCGAAGGTTTTCCGTCAGCCGTCCGAATGGTCCAACCATCTCTTTCCTGAATAATTCTATGGGTCCCTAAATTGATCATGGGCTCAATGGCCAATACCATGCCCTCCAAAAATACTTTTCCACGACCTCTTCTACCATAGTTTGGAATTTCTGGTCCTTCGTGCATGGTAGCTCCCAAACCGTGACCTACCAATTCTCGGACCACTCCATATCCCTGATTTTCATTGTAATTTTGGATAGCAAACCCTAAATCGCCTACACGATTTCCGGAAACAAAACTTTCGATTCCCTTGTACAAAGATGCCTTGGTGGTTTCTAATAAAGCGGCAGTTTCAGGGGCAATTTCACCCACGGCAAAAGTGTAGGCATGATCCCCGTAATATCCATTTTTGAGGGCACCGCAATCGATGGATATGATTTCTCCAGATTCAAAAGGTCGGGCGGTTGGAATGCCGTGAACGACCTGATCATTCGGGCTGATACAAAGAGTATTGGGAAAATCATAGAGTCCCAAAAATCCCGGCTCTGCCTGATGATCACGGATAAATGTTTCAGCTAATTCATCGAGCTCAAGACCACTAATCCCCGGTCTTATTTCACTGGCGAGCATTCCCAATGTTTTGGAAACGATTAGCGCACTTTCTCGGATTAACGCAATTTCTTCAGCGTTTTTAAGGACGACTTTCGACATTAATCGGTGGCGTATGCGTGTTTATAAGGTTCTTTGCGAAGAATAATTCCTAAATCTTCTTCTAGGGTGTCCATCGGAAATTCAACGATACGATTAATCTCCTCTCCTCCTTCCATAACGATGAGCGTAGGAACTTGTTCGATATTCCACTTTTTTTCTACCCCTTCGGCCGATTGTTTAAATTCATCAAGGGCGTAGATATGTAGGTCATCTTCTCTTTCTAGTTTTTCAACCAGTCGAATCATCCCGGGGACTTCTCGTTGTGAGTCTTCACACCAGGTTCCCATAAACAGATAAAATTCCATCTTTTTAGCCAAGGGTTTGTGTTGTTTAACCCATGTTTCATCCACTTGGAAGTTTTCATGAGCAGGTAAAAACCATGGGGTAAATTCATCATTGTTCAGATGTTCATGTGTGATGACCCCCAAATAGATGGTTTCTCCCTCGGTCGTTTCTCCTAGAGTAGGAGCTTTTGGAGAGGTTTGCTGATTGCAAGCGATCACAAAAATCGCAAAGACAATAGAGTACAGTTGTTTGAGTGTCATATCATTGGTATTTAGGGGAATACAAGTTAAAGATTTTTCACCAAAAGTGATTGTTGTGTCATGGCCGCTGGCTGCTCGATTCCCATAAGATCCAATAGGGTGGGGGCTATGTCTCCTAAAATTCCGGATTCGATAGAGCGTTTCTCTTTTTCCACCAAAATAACAGGAACAGGATTTGTTGTGTGGGCCGTATGTGGGCTGCCATCAGGGTTTTGCATGGTTTCGCAATTACCGTGATCGGCAATTACCAATATACTGTAGTCCGAAGCCAGGGCGGCATCAATCAGACGACTCGCACATTGGTCGACTGTTTCACAAGCTTTTACTGCTGCATCGAAGTCCCCTGTATGCCCGACCATGTCAGGATTAGCAAAATTTAAACATATAAAATCCGTTTCACCTGCTTCAAGTTTGGGCAAAAGAGCGTCTCGCAGATCAAATGCACTCATTTCTGGTTGAAGATCGTAAGTGGCTACTTTGGGTGAGGGACACAAAATACGTTCTTCTCCCGGGAAGGGCTCTTCCTTTCCGCCATTAAAAAAGAAAGTCACGTGCGGATATTTTTCAGTTTCTGCTATACGGATTTGAGTTTTTCCCGCTTTAGAAAGCGTTTCTCCGAGGGTATCGACAAGATTTTCTTTGTCAAAAACAACATCTACTCCTTCAAAAGTAGCATTGTAGTTCGTTAGCGTTGTAAAATTTAAGTCTAAAGGTTCCATTAAAGTTCCTTCCACTGCAGATTGGGTCAGTACTCTTGTGAGCTGGCGACCTCTATCGGTTCGAAAATTGAAGAATATCACCACATCGTTTGGTGCCAAGGTAGACAGTGCATCGCCTGTGGAAGACCGAGCGATCATGGGTTCTAAAAATTCATCGGTAACTCCTTTTTCGTATTGGGATTTAATAGCCGCAACAAAATCTGTTGTGAGTTCTCCTTTGCCATGGACTACAGCATCATAGGCTTTTTGAGTACGTTCCCAGCGTTGGTCGCGATCCATGGCGTAGTAGCGTCCAGTAACTGAAGCCAGAAGGGCTCCTGTTTGAGAACATTTCTGCTGTAAGCGTCCAATAAAACCCGCTCCAGACTTGGGATCTACGTCCCTGCCATCGGAAAAGGCATGTACACTCACCTTTTCTAGACCTGCCTTTTGGGACAGTTCTAACAATCCTTCTAAATGATCGATATGGGCGTGTACTCCACCATCTGAGACCAGCCCCAAAAAATGTAAAGTTGATCCCTCCTTCTTGGCAGAGGCAAATGCTTGCTGCAAAACTTCATTCTTTTCGAGGGTTCCATCTGCTAGGGATAGGCTAATTTTTGCCAAGTCTTGGTAGACAATTCTTCCCGCACCAAGGTTCATGTGTCCCACTTCACTGTTCCCCATTTGACCTTCGGGTAGCCCTACAAAACTTCCATCTGTTCGGAGTTCCGCATGAGCGTAATTTTTATAAAGTTCGTCGATATAAGGCGTGTGGGCTTTTTCCACTGCAGAAACTTTTGGATCGGGACTATTTCCCCAGCCATCCAAAATCATGAGAAGTGTTTTTTTCAAGGGAATATAATTTGAGGCAAAGGTAAAAAATCAGGTGCTTATCACTTTTGCGTATGATGAAATTATATCGCTATTTTGTTGTCTTAAATATAAATTTTGGAAGCAGCTATTGTGTATCGATCAACGGGCAGTTGGTATACCGTTAAATATAAGGACCAATGGGTGCAGTGTCGGATTAAAGGTCGTTTACGGCTCAAGGGTATCAAGAGTACCAATCCGGTCGCTGTTGGCGATCGTGTGTTGTTTTCCTTCGAGAATGATACGGAAGGCGTTATCACCGATGTACTCCCCCGGGATAACTACATCATTCGCAAGTCGGTGAACCTCTCCAAGCAAACACATATCATAGCGGCAAATATCGATCAGGTGTTTTTATTGATAACACTCAACAATCCTCCGACTTACACGGCATTTATCGATCGTTTTTTAGTGACCGCGGCCGCCTACCATATTCCAGCGGTTTTGGTGTTTAATAAAATGGATACCTATCAGCCCGCCGAAAGAGCGGAAATTGATGCTCTTAAGGCTCTCTATGAGTCGATTGGTTACAGCTGTTTTTCTGTATCAGCAGTAAAGAATCAAGGAGTAGAAGAAATACATGGACTAATGCGCAATAAGGTGAGTATGTTTTCCGGACACAGTGGTGTCGGAAAATCGACGCTTATCAATGCGATTTCACCCGCACTAAATCTTAAAACTGCCGCAATTTCTGAGCAACACCAGCAGGGGCAACACACCACTACTTTTGCGGAGATGTTCGATTTAGCCGAGGCTTGTCGAATTATTGATACCCCAGGTATTAAAGGTTTTGGATTGGTCGATATGGAAGTAGAGGAAATAGGGCAATATTTTATAGAATTTCAGGAATTGAGTACACAGTGTAAATTCCACAATTGTAGGCATGTACACGAACCCCACTGCGCTGTAAAAGCGGCTGTTGAAAACGGTGAAATTTACGCATCGCGCTATCGCAGTTATCTACAATTATTGGAGGACGACTCTACCTATCGTTAAACATACACAGTCGAAAATGAGAATCGTAGTGCAACGGGTAAAATGGGCGAAAGTTGAAGTAGCTGCCGAAGTAGTTGGGAGTATCGATCAAGGGCTTTTAGTTTTTTTGGGAATTGAAGATGCCGACGATAAATCTGATGCAGATTGGTTAATTCGAAAAGTTAGCCAACTTAGAATTTTCAATGATGACGACGGTCAAATGAATCGTTCTCTTTTGGATCTAGGCGGATCGTTGTTAGTCATTAGTCAGTTTACTTTGTTTGCGGCTACGAAAAAAGGGAATCGTCCATCGTATATACGCGCTGCAGCCCACCAGCACGCCATCCCCTTGTATGAGTATTTTGTTCAACAAGCCGAGAATGTGTTAGACGGACGTGTAGCCACAGGGATGTTTGGAGCCGACATGCAAGTAAGCTCCTTAAACGACGGTCCTGTGACCATTGCTATAGATTCAAAAAATCGAGAATAAGCTATAATATATTCACTTCTGGTGTTAGCCGAATACCAAAAGTATCTTCAACTTGTTGTTGAATGGATATCGATAATTGTTGAATCTCTTTGCCTGTCGCACTTCCGTGATTGACCAACACTAGCGCCTGCTGGGTGTGTACTCCAGCATCGCCATTTCTATGTCCTTTCCAGCCCAAAGTATCGATTAGCCAAGCCGCTGGAATTTTATATGCTCCCTTGTCACTCGGATACGACGGGATATTGGGATAATCTTTTCGAATGTACTCCAACTGATTCTCTGGAATAACAGGATTTTTAAAAAAACTACCCGCATTGCCCAGCACTCGAGGATCGGGAAGTTTTCGCTGACGGATATCGATCACTTCGGTGGCAATTTTTTGAAGAGTCGGTTGTTCGTCTTTAAATCTGTCGGCAAGACCACCGTAACTTAAGTGGAATCGATGGGGGTGTAAACGGAGCCTGTAACGAACCGAACAAATAATGTAGCGCCCTTTGTGTGTCGATTTAAATATTGAATTTCTATATCCAAACTGACATGCTTGGTGTTGAAGGGTATCGAAACTTTTTGTCTGGCGATCCCAAATCCTACAGGACTCAAAACAACTGGCTTGCTCTACACCATAAGCGCCTATATTTTGAATGGGGGCTGCTCCTACAGATCCAGGAATTAGGGCTAAATTTTCTAATCCTCCATAGGATTTTTCTATTGCCCACATCACAAAATTGTGCCAGTTTTCGCCCGCCTGAACTTCGACGACAACCTCTTTTTCGCTTTCCTCAACGATTGCTTTTCCCTGATTATTCATTTTTAACACTGTTCCCTTTACATCTTTTGTGAACAGTATATTGGTCCCTCCTCCTAAGATGAGTACGGGGTCTTGCGTCAATAATTCGGGAAGTTCATTGGCTTGGTTAACTTCTACGAAGTTATCCGTGTAAACATCCAGTCCAAAACTGTTATGAGCTTGAAGGGAAAAAGGTGTTTGCATGGCCGCAAGGTACTAACTTTAGCGGGCTTTATAACGATCTAATGCAGCCCTAAGGATAGCAGCAGCTTTTTTGATTTTTTCACAACTCAAGACAAAGGCAAATCGAATCTGATCGTTTCCTAAAGACAAGTTAGAATAAAATCCATTGGCAGGGGCCAACATGAGTGTAGTTCCGTTTAACTCGAAGTCGGTTAGCAGAAACTTCGAAAAATCTTCAGCATTCTCAACAGGTAGTTTCATCATACTGTAGAAAGCACCCTTGGGAGTAGAAATTTCTACGCCTTCAATATTTCCAAAAGCTTCCACGACGGTGGCTCTTCGACGAGCGTATTCTTGGCGAACTTCTTCCATGTATTCACGAGGGGCATCTAAGGCAGCTTCACTCGCCATAAGCGCGTAGGTAGGGGGCGATAATCGAAATTGTGCAAGCTTTAGCGTTTGATGTAAAAAATCATGGTTTCTACTGACCAAACATCCCACACGCGCTCCACACATACTGAAGCGTTTGGACACGGAGTCGATCATGATGGTGTGTTGTGCCCATTTTTCTTCCGCTAATACAGAAAAATGCACATCGCCATCGTAGACAAATTCGCGATATACTTCGTCTACAATCAGGAAAATATTGTGTTTCAATGCCATTTCCCCAAGGGTTCTGATCTCCTCCTCAGAATAGAGGTAACCTGTTGGATTATTGGGATTACAAATCAAAATAGCCTTTGTTTTATGCCCGATATGGGTTTCGATAACCTCCAGTGGAGGCAACTGAAAGCCATTTTCAAATTTGGAAACCACAGGAATCACCCGCGCGCTTGCGGCAGAGGCAAATCCATTATAGTTGGCGTAAAAAGGCTCCGGAATAATGATTTCGTCCTCCGGATCACAGATCGTATTAATGGTAAAGCTCAAGGCTTCACTGGCCCCAGTAGTTACCAATATATCTTCCGGCTGAAGTTCTACCTGGTGATGATGGTAGTACTGGCAAAGTTTTTTACGGTAGTTGATCGGGCCTTGAGAGTCACCGTAAGGCAAAAGGTCTAAGTTACTTTGCTGTACTTTCTCTAATGCTTCTTTTGGTGCTGCTAGATCTGGTTGGCCAATGTTAAAATGGAGCACTTCTAAGCCACGGGCTTTTGCAGCATCGGATAATGGAACCAATTTCCGGATGGGAGAAAAAGGTAAATGCTGTGCGCGCTTGGCTAATGAAGGTCTGTTTTCCATAAATCGGGCGTAAAAATCGTAAAAATTAAGGAGTTGAATCTAGGAGCTCCCTTTATTTTTTGGAACTATTCAGGATTTGATAGTTTTTTACTTATTTTAAAGTAAAATTGATCTATGAATAGCCCCAAGATTTTTTTTCTTTTATGGCTTATTGGTTTTTCTGCATTCAGCCTTAAAGCGCAGACCGATTGGGAAATAAGTGCTCGTCGGTCTAAAATTCGAATTCCTTTTCAATTCATCAATAATCTGGTAGTCTTTACCTTGGAGTTAAATGGTATTGAACGCAATTTTATTTTCGATTCTGGGGTTCGGAAAACCTTGGTGTTTTACGAAGAAGACATTCAAAATTTTGACCCTTCAAAAGCAAAAAAAATAGCGATACAAGGCCTAGGGGGATCGAGAGAGCTCATAGGATTTCGCTCCAAAGGAAATCAGTTACGTGTAAAGAATTTACGTTCTAGCGATTTTGAGGTGCTATGGATCAATGCGGAGCATTTCGAATTCTCTAAACGAATGGGCGTGTCTATCGGTGGAATTATCGGAGTCGATTTCTTAAAAAACTTTCGTGTTTATCTCAATTACAAGCGTCAAATATTAACCTTGGAAGCTTTCGATCGTCCTTTTGACCCACCTAAAAAAAGCAAGGCCTACCCATTGAGCTTCCATCATGAAAAACCACACATAGAGGGGGAGGTAAGTCTTGATGGTAAGGACTTTTTTTCGGGTTTATTGCTGATGGATAGCGGATCGAGCGATGCCCTATGGTTATTTGAGGGCCAACAGCAAATTGAAGCGAAACCTCCCTATTTTGAAGATTTTTTAGGCCGAGGTATCACCGGAGATGTATACGGTAAACGGGGGAAAGTTTCGCAACTCAATTTGGCTGGGAGTACCTTAAAAGAAGTGAAAGTAGCCTATCCGGACACTACCTATCTAAAAACTCCAGCCTTTAAATGGTCGCGTATTGGCAGCATCGGCGGAGAGTTGCTTTCCCGCTTTTCGATTTGCTGGGACTACTCTCGCAATACCGTTTACCTGAAGGCTACCAAAAATATTCGCAAGCCTTTCTATTATAACTTAAGCGGAATAGAAGTAGAATACAGCGATCTTGCTTTGGTTCGGGAGCGCGTTTACCCCGATGTTACCTCTGCCAGTGCAAATGGTTCTGGATTTGAGGGAAAGGAAATTTTTTTACAACCTCGTTATACCTACAAATTGAGGCCCTTGATGGAAATATCTAATGTGCGCAAAGGGTCTCCAGCCGCAGAAGCCGGGATTCAGCCGGGAGATGTACTGATTCGAATTAATGGGAAACCTTCTGAAAAAATGAAAATTTCGGAAGTAAATGCACTGCTCAATCAGAAACCTGGCAGAAAAGTACAGCTCGTCTTGCGCAGGGCTTTCAGAGATTACAAAGCGCAAATTCGCCTTCGGAAATTATTTTAATTTTTTTTCGGAGCGGCAATAATACCACCGATTTTTAAAGCCACCAAAGGTGTATTACCCGCATTCGAACTCACTGTAATGGTCTTGCGGAACGGGCCTTGGCGTTTGGTGTCGTATTTCACTTGGATTTCTCCTTTTTCACCCGGGGCGATAGCTGAACTTGGTTTCTTCGGGATGGTACACCCACAAGACGACTTAACATTAGTAATGGTCAAAGGAGCGTCGCCAGTATTGGTGAAAACAAATGTTCGTACCCCATCCGAGGCATAGTCAATTGTGCCGTAGTCGAGCGACTTTGTTTCAAAGCTGATCTGTGGACCGCTCTCTTGAGCTGTTAAACCTACACTGAAAACACTGAAAAGGACAGTGAACAAAAGGGTATGATAATTCCGTGTCATAGCTAAATTATATATCAATCAATTCCAAAGATAATATTCTTGTAGAAAGCAATCCGATAGAAGAGTTCAATCCACTACTTTTTGTTTTTTTAAATGCCATGAACCCATTACTTTTAGGCTCTTAAACTCGTTTTATGGATATCCCAGCAAAATTTGTTGCTGCTACAGTAGAAAAGAAGTGGTCTGAGTATTGGGAGGAGCAAGCTTTTTTTCGCTCTACACCTGATGATCGCGAACCTTATACCATTGTAATTCCGCCGCCCAACGTAACAGGAGTCTTACACATGGGGCATATGCTTAACAATACCCTACAAGATGTGCTTATTCGACGTGCGCGTATGATGGGTTATAATGCTTGCTGGGTCCCCGGAACCGACCATGCTTCTATTGCAACAGAAGCCAAAGTAGTGGCAAAGCTAAAAGGGCAGGGGATTGAAAAAAAAGACCTTAGTAGAGAAGACTTTTTAAAACATGCATGGGATTGGACAGAGGAATATGGAGGGGTTATCTTAAAGCAGCTTCGCTATTTAGGATGTTCTTGTGATTGGAGCCGTACACGCTTTACACTTGACCCCGAGATGTATGAAAGCGTACTTCAGGTATTTATTGATCTTCATGAAAAAGGGTTGATTTATAAAGGCTTTCGAATGGTCAATTGGGATCCTGAAGCCCAAACGACCCTATCGGACGAGGAGGTCATCTATGAAGAAAAAGATGGACTGCTCTACCATATTAACTATCCACTAGTCGGTACAGACCAAACACTGACTATAGCTACCACCCGACCTGAAACCCTGTTGGGAGATACGGCCATATGTATTCACCCTGAAGATGAACGTTATTTTCACTTGCATGGGAAGAAGGCAATCGTCCCCTTGGCCAATAGAGAAATTCCCATTATTACCGATGCCTATGTCGACCGTGAATTTGGAACGGGATGTTTAAAAGTAACACCTGCTCATGACCCGAATGACAAAGAATTGGGGGAAAAACACGGCTTGGCATTTATTGATATTTTAAATCCCGACGGAAGTCTGAACGAACATGGTTTAGCTTTTGCTGGGATGGACCGATTCAAAGCCCGAAAGGCTATTGCTAAAGCGCTGGAGAGCGAAGGGCTTTTGGCGAAGAAGGAAGCTCACCGACATAAAGTCGGGACATCAGAACGAACCAAAGCTGTTGTGGAACCACGAATTTCTGAACAGTGGTTTCTGAAGATGGAAGAATTAGCTAAGCCCGCTCTAGAGGCAGTTCTAAAAACTGGGGAGGTAGCCTTAATTCCTGATAAATTCAAAAACACCTACCGGCATTGGATGGAAAATATCCGCGATTGGAATATTTCACGCCAATTGTGGTGGGGACACCGGATTCCTGTCTATTATTACGGATCTCAACCCAACGAATATGTGGTGGCACTAACGGCAGAAGAGGCCCTTTCTAAGGCACGGGAAAAGACGGCTGATAATAGTCTCCAAGCTGTAGATCTTCAACAAGACCCCGACGTCTTGGATACTTGGTTTTCGTCTTGGTTATGGCCGATGGCCGTTTTTGATGGTATCAGACATCCGGAGAACGAAGAAGTAAATTATTATTATCCTACGCAGGACTTGGTGACAGGTCCAGATATTTTATTCTTTTGGGTAGCTCGTATGATTATGTCGGGCTATGCCTTTAGAAATACCCAGCCCTTTAGTAAAGTCTATTTAACAGGATTAGTGCGCGACAAGCAAGGACGGAAGATGTCCAAGCAATTGGGCAATTCTCCAGATGCATTAGGGCTCATTGAAGATTTTGGTGCAGATGCTGTACGGGTCGGTTTGTTGCTGAGTGCCCCTGCAGGAAACGATTTACTTTTCGATGAAAGCCTTTGTCAACAAGGGAAAAATTTCGCCAATAAAATTTGGAATGCCTATCGTCTATTACAAGGGTGGACCACCAATTCGGAAGCGCAAAGCACAGCAGCTGATACCGCTTTGTTAGATTGGTATGAAAATCGCTTTTATCAGACACTTGATGCGGTAAATGATCATTTCGATAAATACCGTATTTCGGATGCAATGATGGCGATCTATAAGCTGGTATGGGACGATTATTGTTCTTGGCTCTTGGAAGGTCTTAAGCCCGATTATGGACAACCCATAGCTGCTGCTACACAGCAAAGACTCCTCGAGCTTTTTGAGCGCAACTTAAAACTCTTGCATCCCTTTATGCCTTTCCTTTCAGAAGAATTGTGGCATGCCGTTCGCGAGCGTTCCGTCGACCAAGCCCTGACCGTAAGTCAATGGCCTGCAACGAAAGCATACGACACTAAAACAATTGAGCAGTTCGAGTGGTTGCAGGAACTGATTTCTAGTATCCGAAAGCAACGGCAAGACTACCAAATAGGATTTAAAGAAGCATTGTTCCTGCATACCGACTTGTCCGCTGCGGAATTCCCCCAAGCAGAAGTAGTTCAGAAAATGGCCTATTTATCCGAGATTATTTTTGAACCAGCTGCTGATGGAGCCACGGGTGTTAATTTTAGAGTAGATAAGAACACTTTCTTTATTCCACTCGATAAATCAGAAGATTCGGAAGAAAAACGCCAAAAAATAACAGAAGAAATTGCTTATCTCAAGGGCTTTCTTAAGAGTGTTCAGAAAAAGCTATCGAACGAGCGTTTTGTGGCCAACGCCCCTGAAAAGGTGGTGACTTTGGAACGCAAAAAAGCGGAAGATGCTCAAGAAAAAATTGAAGTACTCGAAAAGCAGCTCGGTCAACTCTAAGGGGAGGGAATTATTTTCCTAAGGTAGCAATACTCTGTTCTCCACCCCGCACATGCTGGTCGAGAGCCACATTGATTTTGGCATCTAAGGGTAGAAACAGATCCACACGTGATCCAAACTTGATAAAGCCAGCATCTGCTCCTTGAACAGCTTGGTCGCCAACTTTTGCATAATTCACGATTCTACGAGCCAGAGCTCCTGCTATTTGTCGGTAGAGTATAGGCCCAGTAGTCTCGTTAGCAACGACGATGGTGGTTCTTTCATTCAGCTCTGAGGACTTGGGGTGCCAAGCAACCAAATACTTTCCCGGGTGATATTTACTGAACAATACTTCACCACTGATGGGGTAACGGGTTACATGCACGTTAATGGGCGACATAAAGATAGACACTTGTAGACGCTTGTCTTTAAAGTACTCCTTTTCATATACTTCCTCTATGATCACTACTTTTCCGTCGACCGGAGAAATTACTTCATTGACATCCGGCACAGTATTGCGTTTAGGATTTCTAAAAAACTGTAAAATGAGAATTAGAAAAACAAGATTGGCGATGAGAACTCCCCAACGGATATAAGTATTCGCAATATAGTTTTGACTGATCAAAGCCACAGCAGCAGCAATGATGAAACTGACGATGATAATTAGATATCCTTCCTTATGAAACATAAAAAATAATTAGATGTACCCCTGTTATTACAGGAGCTGTAAATATAATACTGTCCATTCGATCAAAAAAGCCTCCATGCCCAGGAATTAAGGAGCCGCTGTCTTTTACTTTGGCTTGTCGTTTCATCTGCGATTGAACTAAATCTCCTAGGGTTGCTAAAACACCTATAGATCCTCCAAATACAAGCGCATGAATCCAAGGCATCCCATTAAAATAGGTCCCAAAGATTAGGTTAAAGACAATCGCCGCAAGAGTTCCTCCGACAAATCCTTCCCAAGATTTTTTGGGAGATATATTTGGGGCCAGTAGGCGTTTCCCCCATGTTTTGCCAAATACATAGGCGAAGGTATTGTTGGTCCAAATACTTCCATAGGTCAGTACCACAAAATAGCTGGGAGGTACACTCTGATTGTAGAGCTCAAGAATGGCTAAACTTCCTCCTAAGATATAGGTCCAGCTGAGGATGCCCAAGGATAAACTTGTGAAAGGACGTTTAGATCGAAGTCCAAGGCTGAGTAGAAGAGCGGCCACAAGTGCAGTTAATATAAAAAGTTCACCAATCCACCCTGGGAGCCATTGGAAGTAATTCCCAACGACGATCAAGCCAAAACAAATCATGGGGAGGTAGTGTTGTTGTCGTGTGAGCTTACTGTATTCCCAAAGCACCAAGACAGAAAAAACACTGATCACGATAGTAAAATAGAGTAAACCACTGTATAGACTGCCAAGGATAAGACCTACATAGAGCAATCCTGAAATGGCTCGTGTACTGTTTTCCGTCATCTTAAGCTTCTACTAGAAGTAGATAAATATTTTTTGAGTTATTGCCGTAGCTTAAAAAATCCGATTCCCGGTCGGGATGTTTAGGATTTAAGGTAGTTATGTTTGTGGGGAGGGCGTTGAAATATTTCGATTTTAAAGCGGACATACCTTCGCTGACATCTGCACAAATCTGTTCTGTACTCGCGAAAATGATCAGGTTCTCTTGTAATTCAGGAACAGCTATTTTTTTGATTTGGGTGCTGCAAATCATAATCCCTCCGGTATTGGCGATTAAATATTCACAGGTGAGCAACATGGCCGAAGCGTCGGCGGGTTGCTGAATACCTGGCTGACTTAGATGTACATCGAAATGTTGGTTGAGTTCCTCTTGTAAGCAAACTACTTGCTCGCTTTTCCATTGGTGCTCCGAAAGTACAGATTGGTAGGTTTTTTGCGCCTCTGTTAAAGACTCACAAAAGATGAATCGACCTCCTTTGTCTGTGAAATTTCGAGCAAAATTGATTTCATCCGGTTCTTTGGTTTCAGGCAAATATTGGCTTTTTGTGCTTTTAGCCTTTTGTTTTTTGCCGCCAAAGAGTCCGTCGAATAAGCCCAAACTAGTTTAACTTTTTTCTACTGTTTCTGTAGACTTAGAAGGAGATTCTTCTTCTTCGTCTGGGGTGTCATAGGGGCGTTTTCCCAAAATTTCCTCTAAATCGTCTTTAAATATAACTTCTTTTTCTAAAAGTCGCTCTGCCAAAGCAGTAAGTTTTTCTTGATGCTCACCTAGTAAGTCACAAGCTCTTTTGTATTGACTTTCGATTAATCCCGAAATCTCTTGGTCGATTTTTTGGGCTGTTTCTTCAGAATAGGGTTTTGAAAAACCGTATTCGTTCTGTCCAGAAGAGTCGTAATAGGTGATGTTTCCGAGGGTATCATTCAACCCGTATACCGACACCATTGCTCTTGCCTGTTTGGTCACTTTTTCTAAATCGCTCAGGGCTCCTGTAGAGATTTTGTCAAAAATGATTTTTTCAGCTGCTCTACCCCCTAAGGTAGCACACATTTCATCCAGCATTTGTTCTGTGCGAACAATCATTCGCTCCTCTGGCAGATACCAAGCAGCTCCTAACGATTGTCCTCTGGGAACGATGGTAACTTTTACCAATGGCGCTGCATACTGCAATAGCCAACTGACCACCGCATGCCCAGCTTCATGAAAGGCAATTGTGCGTTTTTCTTCGGGCGTAATGATTTTATTTTTCTTTTCTAGACCCCCGACAATTCTATCAACAGCGTCCAGAAAATCTTGCTTCCCAACAGATTTTTTATTTTTCCTAGCCGCGATTAATGCCGCTTCATTACAGACATTGGCAATATCTGCTCCCGAGAATCCAGGAGTTTGTTTGGCCAGAAAATCGACATCTAGACTTTTAATGGTTTTTAAAGGTGCCAGATGCACTTTAAATATCTCTTTACGTTCTCGAATATCGGGTAAGTCTACATAGATCTGACGATCAAACCTTCCAGCTCTCATCAAAGCCTTGTCGAGCACATCAGCTCTGTTGGTAGCTGCCAGAACAATAACACTCGTATCTGTTCCAAAGCCATCCATTTCGGTTAGCAATTGATTCAATGTGTTTTCGCGTTCGTCGTTAGACCCCGTAAAATTGTTTTTTCCTCGTGCCCTTCCAATGGCATCAATTTCGTCTATAAAAATGATGGACGGTGATTTTTCCTTTGCTTGTTTAAACAAGTCTCTCACACGAGAGGCACCCACGCCTACAAACATTTCCACAAAATCAGACCCTGATAAAGAGTAAAAAGGAACTTTCGCTTCTCCTGCGACTGCTTTCGCTAAAAGGGTTTTTCCTGTTCCAGGAGACCCCACCAACAAGGCTCCTTTCGGTATTTTACCACCTAAAGCGGTATATTTTTTTGGGTTTTTTAAGAAGTCAACAATTTCTTGAATTTCCTCTTTGGCCCCTTCAAGTCCTGCTACATTTTTAAAGGTAACCTTTACTTCAGTGTTCTGATCGAACAATTTAGCTTTAGATTTTCCAATGTTAAAAATCTGGCCTCCAGGACCGCCCCCAGCACCTCCAGACATTCTTCTCATCAAAAATATCCAGACACCGATGATTAGGATAATGGGTAAAAAACCGACAAAAACGTCTAACCAACGATTTTCAACGGTTTTAAATTCATATCGAAATGGAATATTATTAGCCTCAGCTTTTTCGAGTTTGCGTTGGAAAAGCTCCAGATTTCCTACTTCAAACTGATAGTGAGGTCCTTGAATATTTTCTTGTCCTAGAAAGTTCTTGCCTTTTAGTTTGGCATATTCCTGTTTGTTGAGAGCTTCAGCTGTAAGACTTACCTGCGCCAAGCTTTTATTGACGACGACGACTTCCAAAACATCTCCATTATTCAACATGCGCTCAAAATTGGAAATATTTGTTTTTTGGATGCTCTGCCAACCGTCTTCTGAACGGAATAAGCTCATACCGATTAGTATGCTAATAATTATTCCGTAGACCCAATAGATGTTTACGTTTGGCTTTTGATTCTTTTTCTTTTTTGTCATAGCGTATTAATAGTTCGAGGCGATTTCAGTCATTTTTGCATCCCCCCAGAGACCTTCAATATTATAGTATTCACGGATGTGTTTTTGAAACACATGTACGACTACATCGACATAATCGATGAGTACCCATTCAGCATTTTCAGCTCCTTCTGTATGATATGGTTTTTCTTGAAGTTGCTTGCTGACGTTTTTTTGTACTGAATTAACAATGGCTGAAACATGGGTGTTAGAAGTTCCATTACAAATGATAAAGTAACTACAAACGGTGTTTTCAATTTCGCGTAAATCCAGAATTTGAATTTCAACACCCTTCACATCTTCTATCCCGGTTAATACTTGTGTAATCAGATCGTTTGCAGTGGCTTGTGTGTTTGCCATTAAATTGATTTATTTTTATCCATGTTTAACAAAATTAAGGATTTCACCCTCTAAAGTTTAGATTTCTTGTTACAATTTAGAATAATCAAACTTGATGCCATTTCCTCTACCAATGATTACCTTAAGTCGAGAGCTTCTTCTGGCCTTTGTAGTTTGGGGGATGTAGTGGTTGCAAAACATCAAACCCAAGGGCGAGGGCAACGGGACAAGGTATGGCTCGTTGAAGACGGACAAAACCTTACTTTTAGCGCCTTTTGGGAGGCGTCTAATTTTCGAGCAAAGGATCAATTTTTACTTACCATGGCCGTTTCTTTAGCCGTAGTGAAGTGTCTACAATCATTTAAAATACCTGATTTAAAGATTAAATGGCCTAATGACATAATGGCAGGAAATTTTAAAATTGGAGGTATTTTAATTGAAAATTCTCTCCAAGGAACTATGATCGAAAATGCCGTTATTGGCATAGGGATTAACGTTAATCAATACTCTTTTCAGGGGATTCCTCATGCCAGTTCACTCCGGCAGCAAACGGGAAAGTCCTACGATATCAACCATGTATTGGCTATTTGTCTGGAAGAATTTCGTTCATTTTTTGAACATCCCGATGAATTGTACGAGCCGGAGCTTTTAAAAGCGTATAACCAACATCTATACGGTATGGACAAAGGAGTAATGTTGGAGATAGATTCCCAAAGGATGATCGCAAAAATAGTAGGGGTGACCCTCGATGGTATTCCTCAATTGGAAGATGAAAAGGGTTTGCCGATTTCGACGGCGGGGAAGGACTTTAAGTTTATTTACTCAACACATTCCTCCTAACCCTTTTTAGGGGTTCCAAGTATCCGGACTTTTTCGCCAAGCTTGTAGTAGTAGTTCTTGGTTAGCTTCTACTTGTCCTGCTTGCAGTGCATGCCCGATCAGATGGTCGTAATCACACAGGGTATTTAAAGCGACGCCTGCCGCATCGAAATGCGTGCGAGCAATTTCGAATCCATAGGTGAAAATCGCAAACATACCCAGTACATGTGCATTTGCTTCTTGAAGAGCATTGACAGCATTTAGGCTACTTTTTCCAGTAGAGATCAAATCTTCAATCACCAATACCTGAGCAGCTTCTGGAAGTTGGCCTTCCACTTGATTTTTTCGCCCGTGTTTTTTGGCTTCAGGTCTTACATACACGAAAGGAAGGTCTAGGGCCTCTGCAACCAGCAACCCGATTCCGATCGCCCCAGTTGCAACCCCAGCAATATGGGTTACTTGTGGGTATTTTTTTTGCGCTGCGGCGGCCATCGATTGCGCCAAAAAATTTCGAATGTTAGGGTAGGAGAGTGCGAGTCTATTATCGCAATAGATCGGGGACTTCCATCCGCTAGCCCATTGGAAAGGGTTTTTAGGATTTAATTTAATTGCATTTATTTGTAAAAGAAACCCAGCTGTCTGATCAGCAATTTTAGTGTCCAAAATCATGGTCTAAATGTATAAAGTTTTTTACAACCATAAGCCAATTTTTCTGACAACTCAACTCGTCGAGTTTTCATCGGAAACCCCTTTTTTATTTATTAAGTACACCTCTGCAGATAAAATTCTTCAAGCTTTAAAATCTAAAAAGACCAAAGCTGTTTATCTCTATCATCCCAAACAAAAAAAACTGGAAAAACACTTTCGTAAATATTTCCCAGAGGTAGTTGCTGCCGGTGGATTGGTGGAACATAAAAACGGAAAACTCTTGTTTATTTATCGCAATAATCAATGGGATCTACCCAAGGGACGTGTCGAAGGGAAAGAGACAATTCCCGTTGCCGCAGTTCGCGAGGTAGAAGAAGAAACGGGTGTAGGAGATCTGATCCTCCAAAAGCCGTTATTGGAGACCTTTCATTTGTTTAAGCGTAATGGGAAGTACAAACTCAAACGCACACATTGGTATAAAATGA
The DNA here is from genome assembly GCA_049889695.1 of Flavobacteriaceae bacterium. Classification (GTDB taxonomy): domain Bacteria; phylum Bacteroidota; class Bacteroidia; order Flavobacteriales; family Flavobacteriaceae; genus WTJH01. The sequence continues at coordinate 178,140 of JBMHCX010000005.1, forward strand.
CCACCACCTACGAAGGGCCTGTGGTTCCTCAGATCGATGAGGGAATTCAAAAGGTCGTTTGGGTCGATCCCAAAAAAGTACCCAAACTGCTTAAAAAAGGGTATGCAAATATTTCGCTCCTATTTGAAAATGGGTTAGTCTAAGTGAACGCTTTTTGGAACCAATTTTGTGTAGTCTCCCCCGTGGCGGATGATCTCACGAACCATAGACGAACTAATAAACGAAGTGTCAGCTGCCGTTAAGAAGAAGACTGTTTCGATACCAGAGAGTTCTCGATTGACCTGTGCAATGGCTTTTTCAAATTCAAAGTCAGCTGGATTTCTAAGTCCCCTAACAATGAATTCAGCCCCTACTTGTGCACAATAATCTACCGTTAGACTAGAATACTGTTCCACCTTAATTTTTGGTTCATCGGCAAAGAGTTTCTGAATAAATATCAACCGCTTGTCCACGTCGAACATATATTTTTTGTCTGCATTGATACCCACAGCTATAATAATCTCATCAAAAAGGGGTAAGGAGCGTTGAATGATATCTACATGTCCTAAGGTGATGGGGTCGAATGACCCTGGAAAAACAGCTCTTTTCATAGTTGTTGAATTGTACTGGAGTGTTGAAGCGCCTCTTGGAGGGCATTTTCAAAGAGTTCTGCTAAAGAAATATTTGCAGCCTTTGCTTGCTGGGGTAAAATACTTTCCGCTGTAAGTCCCGGAATGGTGTTGACTTCCAATAGGTGAGGAATACCGTCTTTTAGGATAAACTCACTTCGGCTAAATCCCTTTAGATTTAAGTGTCGATAAATGCGGGTGCTGTAATCCTCAATTTTTTTCTCCCAATCGGCAGGGAGTTCTGCTGGGGTGATCTCTTCCGAAAGCCCTTCATATTTAGCGGCGAAATCGAAAAAATCATTTTCAGATACGATCTCGGTAATCGGTAACATGCGAACTTTTCCTTGCCACGAAATCACGCCTACAGAGACTTCTCGGCCCTCAAGCGCTTCTTCAATAATGAGTTGAGGGTCTTCCTCAAAGGCTTTTTCGATGGAGGGAATCAGTTCATTTTTACGGCTCACCTTATACACGCCAAAACTACTCCCCGAGCGGTTAGCCTTCACAAAACACGGAAGTCCAACGTTATCGATGATATTATCGATATCAATGACTTCTCCTTTATCTATTTCGCAGTGTTTTGCCGTCGGAATTCCAAATTCTCTTAAAACACTTAAGCAGTCTCTTTTGTTAAAGGTCAAGGCTGCAGAATAGGTGTCGCAGGAGGTTTGGGGAATGTTTAAGACTTCCAGATATCCCGCTATTTTTCCATCTTCTCCCGGCGATCCGTGCATGGCGTTGAAAACCACAGCAAAAGAAACCTTTTCTTCCTCTACGATGATGCTAAAATCTCCACGCTGAACAGCATATCTATTTCCATTTATGTCTTCGGCCTGCCAGTCGTTATGGTTAATTTCAACCAAGTAGGCTGCCCATCGGTCGGTGGGGAGGGTCCTGAGAACCATTTCTCCACTTTTCCTTGAAATAGCTGCTTCGGAGCCATAACTCCCACAAATGATTGCCACAGGTGTTTTTTGCATGCTTTGTTTTTCGTAAAGGTACATCAAATGAAAAAATCTGAAGCTGCGGAATTTGTATCTTGCGAAGGATTTCATTTATGCTTTTAATACGTTTTCTTTTTTCGAAGTTTTTTATCAAGCAGTTAGGACTTGCTTTGATCATTGTGGTTTTGCTTGTCTCGGGGAGTATATATGGTTTGCGGAAATACACGCACCACAATGAATTTAAAACAGTCCCCGATCTAAAGGGGGTTCCCTTCATGATTGTGGAGGAAATATTAACGCCCGAAAATCTTCGGTTTGCTATTTTGGACTCTTCGAAGTACAATCCTGACATGCCCCCTTTAGCCGTCTTAGAGCAAAGCCCGAAAGCTGGTAATTTAGTGAAGGATAGACGTAAAATATATCTCACTGTTAACCCCTCTGGTTATCGGAAAATTAAAATTCCAAATGTTATCCAAATCACTAAGCGAAATGCAGAATCTACGCTGAAAGCCGTAGGTTTTGAAGTAGGGAAGATTACCTACCGTAATAATATTGGGAAAGACATGGTCTTGGAGATCCGCCACAATGGAAAGAAAATCGAGCCGGGTGTTAAGCTTCCCAAAACAACGACTATTGATTTGGTTTTAGGCAATGGAAAATCATACTAATACAGCAGACGGAGATCCTTCTCAGGCGCTTCATGAACATTTTTCTTTTACGGCCGATCCAGGTCAGGAACCACTACGGGTCGATAAGTTTCTGATGAATCGAATTGAAAATGCCAGTCGTTCAAAATTACAAGCAGCGGCAAAGGCAGGCTGTATTCATGCCAATGGGAAAGCTGTTAAATCGAATTACAAAGTAAAAGGGGGAGATACTATTCAAGTGCTTTTTTACCACCCTCCCTACGAACATTTATTGGTGGCTGAACCAATGGATTTAGATATCGTATTTGAAGACGAAAGCCTTGTTGTGATCAATAAACCCGCAGGTTTAGTGGTGCATCCCGGGCATGGAAATTACGAAGGAACGCTTCTCAATGGGCTTATTCATCACTTCGAAAAATTACCCAAGAATAGTAACGAACGACCAGGACTCGTGCATCGAATCGACAAAGACACAAGTGGTTTGTTAGTGGTGGCGAAAACCGAAATTGCGATGACGCACTTGGCACAACAGTTTTTTGACAAGTCTTCCAAGCGCGAATATTTTGCCTTGGTATGGGGCGATTTAACTGCCGACCAAGGGACCATAGAAGGGCATATCGGACGACATCCTAAAAATCGCTTGCAAATGACAGTCTTTCCCGACGGAGACCAAGGAAAGCCCGCCATTACCCACTACGAAGTATTGGAACGATTTGGTTATGTTACCCTGATTGAGTGTCGCTTGGAAACCGGAAGAACGCACCAAATTCGTGCACATATGAAGTATCTAGGCCATCCTTTGTTTAACGACCAGCGCTATGGAGGAGATGCTATCCTTAAAGGAACAGCCTTTACCAAATACAAACAGTTTGTAGAGAATTGCTTTCAAACTCTGCCCAGGCAAGCCCTACACGCTAAGACATTAGGTTTCACTCACCCGGTAACGAATGGGTTCTTGTCTTTTGATTCTGATCTTCCCAGCGATTTTTCTGGCGTCATTGAGCGTTGGCGAAAATACGCCCAGCATAAACAATTCCAATAGTTGCATTTGCTTTTACAGGAGTAAAAATTATGACACATGCCCGTTTTCATTTAATTTGTTGGTTCAAAAATCTGCTTTATGAAATTTGTCATATCCCCCGCGAAATCCTTGGATTTTGAAACGCCACATCCACAAGTAGAAACGACCTCCCTTCTTTTTCCTAAGGAGGCTGAACGTATTCAGAAGTTGATGCAGAAAAAATCGGTGAAAGGTTTGAGTAAGCTGATGAACATTTCTGATGTATTAGCCCAACTGAATTGGGAGCGCTATCAGCAATTTGCGTTTCCGATGCAGGGGCCATCTGCCCAGCCAGCTGTATTTGTGTTCAATGGAGATGTCTATCAAGGTCTCGAAGCACATAGTTTAGCTGCAGATCGATGGGATACTCTACAAGAGAAATGCAGAATTTTATCCGGACTTTACGGACTACTTCGACCCTTCGATCAAATCCAAGCCTATCGTCTCGAAATGGGAACTGCACTAAAAGTAGGGGTCGCTCCTAATTTACCTGCCTTTTGGAAAGGCAAAATTACGCGTCAGCTCAATCAAGAACTCGGCGCCAAAGACAGCTTGGTTAACCTGGCTAGTGCGGAGTACTTCCAGGCCATTGATAAAAAAGAACTCAAGCCACAAATAATTACCCCTGAATTTCGGGAATTAAGAGATGGACAGCTGAAAATGATTTCCTTTTTTGCCAAAAAGGCCCGCGGGATGATGGCCAGATTCATCGTCGAAAATGATGTACAAAAACCAGAAGATATTTTAGCTTTTCAGGAAGATAATTATCGCTTTAGTACTGAACACACCAAGGATCCCCTCAAGCCGGTTTTTATTCGCTAGGTCTTCATTTTCGCTAGCCGCTTATTTTTTTTGGTCATTCTGCGGACACCGAAAGTGCCACGGTGTATTTTTCCACGTCTCGTTTTTCGGTCGCCTTTGCCCATAGTTGTGTAGATTTGGTGTTCTTAAGTTAATGAATTTATGTGGGAACACCGCCATCCCTATCCACCTTTTATACCAGACGGAACCACGCGCATATTGGTGGGAACTTTGCCTCCGCCACGCTTTAGCTTAGGACAACTTAAACCCAAAGATGTAGACTTCTCCTATGGAAGCTCTGATGGTTATTTATGGCCCATTATCGCTCGAATATACCAACTCGACTTGCTGTATGATAATTCCAAGCAAGCTATAGCGCAACGACAGGCCTTCCTGGTTCAAGAGCGATTGGGCATTTGTGATATAGTTGAAAGTTGTAATCGCCAAAAAATAGATGCCTCAGATATCGGCATGCAAGAAGTGGTTTTGAGAGATTTGTTTCATGTATTCTCGGCCTATCCAGCGATTTCTCAACTTATTTTTACGGGCGGAAACAGTAAGAATGGACCGGAATACTTTTTCCGGCAGTTGGCCGCTAAAAAAGGGGTGCGTTTAAGGGCTGTGGATAGTAATGTTCCCCGTCGGCATTCTTTTTTTTGGGAAGGACGCGAAATAACAACCGTTAGCCTAACGGCTCCCTCGGGTGCGGCGAACCGAGCTGTTGGAAGTTTACCGGCTTACAAGCAAATGAAAAAAAACCGGCCGGACCTCAATACTTTAGATTTTCGGGTCCTCCAATATTCGGCTGTTTTTTTAACGTAGCGCTTCCGAAATACCCATCACATACTCCTCAAAATATTTCGTAAGATAGCTTGCTGTTAACAGTTCGTTCCCCAATAGATTCTCAGTCGCGCTGAAGGCTTGTAAAGGTATTTTAAGAAACGTATCTAAATTGGGGATGGCTTCTGCAGCATAACTGTAATGCCAAGGTTCATAGGCAAAACCACTCCGGTCGGGATGGTCGGTGTAGGGCTTAAGAAAGCCAAAAGAAGTAGCATTATCTTCGAGCCAAAGCCGTAGTTTTTCATAAGGACCTCCGTCGTGAAATTTCTCAGGCAACAGTACATCTCCCACTTTTGGAGGATCCGCATCGATGAGGTCAATTTCAGTTCCCCAGTGGTGTCGGCTAGTCCCCGGTAGGGTTGAATACTCGGTTATGGCATCGATAATCGCGTATCCCTCCAGTCCCTCTGATTTGAATTTTTCAAACTTTCGATTCCAAATTCGCAGTTGTTGATCGTAAGATCGGTAGCTCGACACGACTTCTATCCGAATACCATCAGCGTGGGCTTTTTGTTTCATTTTTTCAAAAGCCGTTGCCGCTGCAGGAGTAAGGGCATAGCCGTCTCCCACCAATTCTGGATGTCCTTTACCCATCAAATGGCTATATGGAGATTCTGTCTGAAACATCCGGATAAAGATAGGACTCGCGAATAAGCTGGCAAGGAATTGCGCTCTATTCATGGGCTAAATATTTATAGAAGCGTTGGTGCATGCCTATTCCTTGAATAAGAAAGGGATCTCCAACTGGGTTAAAGTCATTTCGAAGGTATAACTGCTGGACATTCAGGCGAGCATTTAACCAAAGCAAGCTGTGTTCGCCAGAAGAGGAAAGCATAGATTCTGCCTCACGGAGCAAAAGAGAGGCTATTTTTTTTCGTCTGTGGTCTTCCGCAACAGCCATGCCCCTGATCTGAAGAGCCGGTTCTCCGTTTTCTGGGTACGGTCGGTCAAAAGCACTCAGGACTCCTACAATATGTCCGCTAATTAGGGCGCCTAGATGGAGGCTCTTGGGAAGCGCGTCCCCCTCAAAATAGCAGCTCTCCACTGGTTTTCCGGAGCGCAAGATGGCGTGTCTTAGCGGATAGGTTTGTTCGGCAGTTATCACTTGGATATCTATCAAAATGAAGGATTTAAGGATGAAATTAACAAATCTTAGGCTTGCTTTTGCCAGAAGCGTGATATCTTTAGCAGGTGAAAAAAGTAATATTCCTTTTGATGGGGACCCTGAGTCTTAGTCTATGGTCCCAGGATCGTGAACTTCTTCGCGGTCAGTTATTGTATAAAAACACCTATGTTGTCGCCGCAAATGTTATTAACAATTCGGCTCAATTAAATACCATCACGGACGACATGGGATCCTTTGAGATCCCAGTAAAAGAAGGAGATGAATTGATTTTTTCTTCCATCGAAATCCGTATTCGATCGGTGGTGGTTACCCAAGAAATGATCGACAACAAGCGAATAGTTGTCAGTGTAGATAAAAACATAAATGCGCTGAATGAAGTGGTGGTAACTCCCGATAATGTCCAAAAATTTGTCGATTTAAAAGAAGAGGAATTCAAACAGTACGACTATGTGGCCGACAAATCCAGCAAAATTGTCAATGTTGCAGCAGATGACCGACAACTGTCGAATGGTCTTAATTTGGTGAATATCGCTAAACTAATTGCGACATTGGTGAAGGGTGACACGGAAAACGAAAGTTCATTAAAGCCCAGCGAAATTCTCCCCCAAGTTTTCGAAGAGTCATTTTTCACCAACGATTTACAATTAGACCCCTCTGAAATTTCTGCTTTTTTAGAACTGATTGATCAGGAACTCCCCTCTAAAAAGCTGCTCCAAAAAAGTAGATCTTTTGAGCTGATCGACTTTTTAATTTCCACAAGCCAACGTTTTAGAGAGCAGTCATGAAAGCCAGTTGCCTCCTATTATGGTGCCTTTGTTGTACTGTACTGATGGCGCAAGAGCAGTTACCGACCTACTTAAAGGGTCGACTGGTTCACGACAGCTTGGATTTGTCGAACATACACGTGGTGAATAAAACCCGAGGATCAGCAACTATTACCGATAGCGAAGGTGTTTTTGAGATAGCTGTTGTGGAAGGGGATCAATTATTTATTTCTGCAGTTCAAATTTTTACGCGGAAGCTAGTCGTTAGCCAGGCGATGTTGCAAAGTGAACTAATTCGTATACTAGTGGAGCCTTTTGTCAATGAACTCAATGAGGTGGTGTTGCGACCTTACGGTCTCAGTGGTGGACTCACGAACGATTCCAAACAAGCGCCCAAAGCAAAAGTCCTCAATTTCGATGATTTGGGAATTCCTGGATACAAAGGAATTCGCCGAGAAAAAATAAAAACGGTTGGACAAATGGCGTTGGATTTAGCCACTCTGAAATTGGATGTTGAAGCACTTTACAATCACCTATCGGGCTATTATGTTCGCTTGCGAAAAAAAAGAATGCTAGACAATCGGTTCGAATTGGTCTTGCAAATGATACAATTCTATGGACTTCATTTTTTAATGGATCAATATCGATTAGCGGAAGAACAGGTCTATGAGTTCGTCATCGGAACGGTAGAGAACTATCCGGTAGAAGAAAAATTTAGAAAAGGAGCGCACAGCGCTGTTTTGGAATATTTTGAAATGTTTAATCGAGAAATCTCCTCATCAGAATAAGCTATGGTTACATTGAAATCCACCAGCTATGGGCTATTGTTTTTGTTGATGCATAAATTTTATGTCAGCACCGTCCAGATGAATTACAATACTGAAAGGAATAAGTTAGAAGTTATTCTTCAAGTATTTACCGACGATTTAGAATTGGCTATACGGGAAGAGGTAACGGCCGATTTTAAGATCGATGCCATAGCGGAGCAGGGGACAGTTTTTCCGGAATTAAAGACTTACGTCAATACCCATTGGCAGCTGATGAGTAATGATGAACAACTGCCCTTGGAATTCATAGGCTATGAAAGCGACTATGATATTACAAAAGTCTATTTCGAAATAGATTTGGCCCCAGCTAATGAAGCCTTACTGTTTTTAAATACCATTTTTTTGCGGCAATTTTCAGATCAGAAAAACCTTACACATATCAAAATTGGTGGAGAACGTAAGAGTTTTTTACTGAATGCCACCAAAGTGAAGTTTAAACTGGATTGCCCCATAAAATTTTAACGTCTTAGAAAGATTTTAATTCCGTCAAAATAGCTTAATTTTAAAGCTGAACTAAACTAAAGCAACCATGAAAAGATCTTTATTTTCGTATGTAACCGTTGTGATCAGCTTATTTAGTTGGAGCCTAGTGGCACAAGAAGCACCTCAGCAAGAGCGTGAGCCAGGCCATATTAACAACAATAAGTTTAAACAACTCTACGAAGAATTCTCAACTCCTAACCGTTTTCGTACTGCCTCAGGAGCTCCTGGAGTCGATTACTACCAGCAGCAAGTGGATTATGTAATGGACATCGAGCTGGACGACAAAAACACCAAGCTCTACGGAGAGGAAACGATTACTTACACCAATAATTCCCCGGATGCCTTACCTTACCTATGGGTACAACTGGATCAAAACTACCGCAGTAAAGATTCTCCAGCTTTGGAGAAAAATGGAAGCGGTGCAAGTCCTATCTCACAAGCGGGGAGCTTTGTTTCTAACTATATGCAGGAGCCTTTCGATGGAGGGTTTAATGTACAATCGGTAACAGATACGAATGGCAAACCCCTTCGACATATCATCAACTATACCATGATGCGGGTAGACTTGCCATCGGCCATCCCTCCAGGAGGTCAATATTCATTTAAAATTAAGTGGTGGTACAACATCAATAACCACGTTACCAAGCGAGGTCGCTCAGGTTATGAATTTTTCCCAGAAGATGGTAACCGTGCTTATGTAATTGCTCAGTTTTTCCCACGTATGTGTGTCTACAATGATGTAGAGGGTTGGCAAAACTACCAGTTCTGGGGGAATGGAGAATTTGCACTTAACTTCGGGAACTACGAAGTAAACATCACTGTTCCTTCCGACCATATTTTGGAAGCTACCGGAGAGTTGCAAAACCCCAAACAAGTGTTAAGCAGAGAGGAATACAAACGTTTCACGGCTGCTCAGAATAGCTTCGACAAGCCGGTCATCATCGTTTCTCAAGAAGAGGCCACTGCAAAGGAATCTGAGTTTTCCGAGAAAAAGCGCACCTGGAAGTTTAAAGCGGACAACGTACGTGATTTTGGCTTTGCCACTTCTCGTAAGTTTATCTGGGAAATGCAAGCGGTAAAAGTAGGCTCTAGAAATGTAATGGCGGTTTCAATCTACCCTAAAGAAGGAAATCCACTTTGGGAAGAGTATTCTACCAAGGCGGTTGTTCAGACGCTAAAAACCTATTCTAAATTTACATTCGATTATCCTTATCCCAAGGCCGTTTCCGTACACGCTAAAAATCAGGGGATGGAATACCCTATGATTTGTTGGAACTACGGTCGCCCGAATCCTGACGGTACTTATTCGGATCGCACAAAATACGGGATGATCTCTGTGATTATTCACGAAGTAGGACACAACTACTTCCCGATGATTGTTAACTCAGACGAACGTCAATGGGGCTGGATGGACGAAGGGCTAGACACCTTTGTGCAATACCTGACAGAGCAAGAGTTTGGGGAGTCCTATCCTGAAGCTATTGCTCCTCTAGACGCCTATCCTTCTCGTCGAGGTGCTCCGTCCAAAATAGTGCCCTATATGGCCGGTGATCAGAGTTTTATTTCGCCCATTATGTCCAATCCAGAAAATGTATTCCAGCTGGGTCCTAACGCCTATGCTAAGCCGGCAACTGCATTAAACATCCTACGGGAAACCGTTATGGGGCGTGAACTTTTCGACTATGCCTTTAAGACATATGCGCAGCGTTGGATGTTTAAACATCCCACACCAGAAGACTTTTTCCGAACCATGGAAGATGCTTCAGCTGTGGATTTAGATTGGTTCTGGCGAGGATGGTTCTACAGCACTGACAATGTTGATATAGGTGTTAAGGGAGTAAAGAAATTCTATGTTTCTTCCAAGCCGACACCTGAAGTACAAGAGCGTTTAGACCGCTTTGGAATGACACTGGCCGATTTACCTCCCATGGTATTTATGGCAGAAGAGGGAGCCGAAACTTTGGAAGAGGCGGATATGTCAAAATCGCCATTAGAAGTTTCTCAAGCCCTTAAATCTTATGTAAATGAAAGCTTATCGGCCGAGGAGCGTGAAGCCCTTGAAGTGCCCAAATACTTCTATGAAATAGAATTCGAAAAACCCGGAGGTTTGGTTATGCCACTCATAGTGGAATACACCTATGCTGATGGCACAAAAAAGCGTGTCAACTACCCTGTACAAGTATGGCGGAAGAACGACGCCTCTGTCCGTAAGCTGGTTGCTTCAGACAAAGAGATCGTCGGGATCCAGGTAGATCCAGATCAGGAAACTGCCGATATAGATCTCTCCAACAATGCTTGGCCTAAATCAGAAAGCGCTTCTGATTTCGATCGCTTTAAGGAACAGATCAAAGGCTAAGAACGATTAAAAATCCGCCACTCATGTGGCGGATTTTTCTTTTTATCTTTACCGAAAATTACAGCTGAATGTTCTTCTTTATCAGCGGAGCTGAAATCGTTTTTATCTTTTTTATCATTTTGTTGGTCTTCGGAGCCGACAAAATCCCTAGTATTGCCAGAACACTTGCGAAAGGGATGACGCAAATACGGCAGGCCACAGACGATATTAAGTCCGAAATACAGCGCTCTGCCGATATCGACTTTAATCAACCGACACAGACCTTACAGAAAAAATTCGAAAATGAGGTTAAAGAGGTTAAAGACGAGATTGAAAAAGTGTCGGGTGTAGTGAAGCGAAAAAAGCCCTAGAAAACTCTACTTAGGGTTATTCCATCCCTTAGAGGTACCAGTACACTTTCTACTCTTTTATCATTAGCCAGGCGCCGATTGAACTCTTGCAATACACGCGTATCTTCATCGTCTTTGTCTGCTTCTTCTAACACCTTTCCATTCCAAAGTACGTTATCCGATAAAATAAGTCCACCGCTCTTCATACGCGGAAGAATATTTTCGTAATAGTTGAGGTAATTGTTTTTATCGGCATCGATGAAGACCAAGTCAAAGTTTCCTTTGATGGTCGGAATAATGTCTAAGGCCTTTCCAAGATAGGTTTTGATCTGATCTGCATAGGGCGATCGATTGAAAAATCGCTGCTGAAAATCAACTAATTCCTCATTGCAATCAATAGTGTGTATGGTGCCGTTAGGCGATAATCCTTCTGCCAGACAAAGTGTAGCATATCCAGTAAAAGTTCCTATTTCAAGTATACTGTCTGGACGTAAGAGTTTTGCTAACAAACTTAAAAATCTTCCCTGCAGAGGTCCGCTTGCCATTCGGGGTTGAAGAATCTTTTGATGGGTTTCTCGGTAGAGCTGATCCAAAAGTTCGTTTGCGGGGCTGCTGTTTTTTTGGGAGTATTCTAATAGTAGATCACTAATAAAGTGCATGATTAATCCTTTTTTGGGCGTGCATAGGGAAAGCGTTCTAAGAGTTGTGGGAGGGCATATCCCTCAAGACCGTTGATGGTAACGACTTCTCCCTGATCGAGTTGCACCCAGCCGTCGGGTTGAAGAAGTTTCTCCTGAACAAAAACCTGTTCGATCGCCCCGACTATCAGATAGGTGTCGCTTTCTTGAATATGGTACTCACTGACAAAGCGACATCCGATTTGAACGGGCGCTTCCGCTACATAAGGCGCATTGAAATCCGCTTTAAACTCCGCTTGTAGCCCTGTTTGTTCAAATTCGGAGATATTTTCCGGATATTTTGCGCTACTGTGATGGGCGTCCGAAATTTGGTGTGCAGCGATCTGATTAAGCGTGAAGAACCCCGTGGCGCTTAAATTAGCATAGGTGTGGCGAGGGACCGTCTTTGGCCGTAACATAAACCCTAATAAAGGCGGTTGACTACTCAGGTGGATAAGAGAATTAAAAACAGCAACGTTGGTCTGTCCAGCCTGATTTTGAGTGCCGACAAGGGTAGCAGATTTATAACCTGAAATACTGTTGATGAGTTGCATCCGATAGAGTCGCTCCATGGATGCAATGCTAGCTTGATCGAAAAAGTGCATTTCCCCTGATGAATTATTTTGGTTAAGAATTGGATTTTTTATCAAAGTAGAGCACAGCGGCAAGCAAAATAGCCACAGTTCCCACTAAAACACCAATAAATTTGAAATGATCTTTCGTTTGATTGTCGGCTAAAAAGCCATCAAAAACTTTTAGATCTAAGTACCGTATAAAGAATCCTAAGGGGATAAGAATCAATAGAAATCCGAGTTTCTTGGTATTTTTCATACGGGAATATACATTTTTTATATAATTTAATGGATAAAATAAAAAGATATGAAATGGACTTTAGTGTGTTGTAGTTTGTTCTTCTTTGGAGGCCTTCAGGCCCAAAGTGTTGAAGGTAAATGGGCTACGGTAGATGATGAAACAGGTGAAAAGAAATCCATCGTTTCTATAGAAGTTATGGACGGAAAACTCCAAGGGACCATTGTTGAATTATTGCTAGCTGAAGATCAAGGAAAATTATGTGTTAACTGTACGGGGAAGAAAAAAAATCAGCCGATACAAGGGATGCAGATTGTTAATGATCTTGAAAAAGACGGGGACGAATGGTTGGACGGGACCATCTTAGACCCTAAAAATGGTAAAGAATACAGTTGTATTATCTCTCTGGAAGAAGCCAATAAACTCAAGGTAAGAGGCTATTTAGGCTTTTCAATTATTGGGAGAACCCAGTATTGGTACAGAGTGGAGGACTAATCTTTTTTTTCTTTCGAGAGTTCCACCCAATTTTTGTCGGCTTCTTTTCGCGCATTCGTTGCTTTTAACCAGAGTTTTTTGGTGCGTTCATTATAAAAGATGATGCTGTCCTTTCCTTCGACTACAAATATGCTGGGGTCAGCGCTATATAGATATCCCTTTTTAATGGCCCAGCCACAATTACCCTCATAGAGTGGGTTTTTAACTTCTTGCCCATAGTTCATTTGCATAATTGCCATGACGCATAGGTAACCCAATACTTTTTTCATTATAAGTTCGCTTGATGAATGTTCTCACAAGATAAAAAAAGGATTCCTTTCGGAACCCTTTAATTCTCTGATGTCACTAATTCTTAATAGGCCTTAGCGATATTTAGCGTGTAATTGCGAATAATATTTACGTCTCCACGGTTTTTGTAGTAAGCTTCCATTGCTTTTGTTTGCTCTTGTAATTTTCGGCCAGTAAGGATGAGGTCTTCCCAGTTTTTATAGCTCACCGCCACCCAGTGTGTGGCTCCTTTAAACCCTCCGATTTCATAAGTGCCAAAACCAACTGCTCGATCGCCCATGATGCTACTGAGGTCTTTGACGACTTTGTCGTGCGCGGCCTTAAATGCCATAGGGTTGGCTGCGGAAAACTCATAGATCTGTACGTACTGGTAATCATCTGAGCCACCCTCCCAACTGAGTACATTCCCAGAGGAACTGTGCGTCCATTTTTCAACATGATTATTGAGTTTTTGGATAAAGGCTTGCCATTTGTCTTCGGAAATAGAATCTTTTCTTCCCCAATTGGCTGGATCGCCATACAGGACTACTCTGTGCGAAGACATATTGTTACCAATACTCATGGCTTCAACATTAATTCCACCCGATTTAAATTCGGCGTCTCCCCAAATATCGTCGGTAAGGGCAAGGATAGCAGATTGAGTACCTCGTTTTGCTTTAAACTGGTACTCCATAAATGCATTTTGTGAAAAACCATAAGTCGCCACAAAGATGCATATGAAAGTTAGCTTCTTCATTATAAATTAGTTTTTAGTTATCTTCTAAGATAGTGAAAATCCAACAAACGTTCTTATGGTAGGACAAAGGGTTTTACATTTGAATAGCAACAGGCACTTAATTCAAGCATAATTTAATTTTAACGATATGTATTGTTGGAAATGTAAACACCAATGGAAAAGAACGAAATGGCAGGAATACATCTCTTTTTTGAGTAAGTGCCCCAACTGTGGTTCCCGCTGGCTTATTCGATTTTAAGGGATTTCCTTTCCGGGGGGTTGATCTAGAAGCTTATTCTTGGCTAAAGTAAGCGGCAATAAGGGCAACGATTCCCAGGAGGAGTATCAAGTTTTTATTTTCTAATAAAAAATCATACAAGGTCAGTACAATAGCGAGGCCAATAAGGGAAAAGCCGAGGGTTTTTAACAGTTGTTTCATGGGGCAAGAATTTAGGGATGTAAAGCAGCTTCTTCGTATTGCATTAAATGTCTTTTATACACTTTCATCCGGGTGTAGGCATTGCTGTCGATTACTAATATAACAGTCAGCATTGCGATCGTCGAAATACAGATCGCTCTCCAATTGGGGAGCTCTATAAAGACGAGCATGATACTAGCAACGGCAATCATAATTGGAATTACGATAAAGACAACTCTTTCATACTCCGTAATGGTTTTCTCTGCTCTTAGGGCTTCAGATTTTACAAATGCAGCCACATCATTGGCGTGATCTATTTGAAAAGTCTTTACTCGTGTGTAGTTTGTATACAAGAGACCAGCCCCAATTAAAAGGAGCAAACTGCCACAAATGAGTAATGGATACAAATACGCACGAGCCATTTCAGATTTCCCGAGTTGCCAAAACCCGATGGCTCCAGCAAGGAAGCATAACCCAAAAAAAACAAAAAAACGGGATGAAAAAATTTCATCCTTCGCCCATTCCAACGATAATTTTAAGATGTCCATTCAAAAAGGTAAATAAGTATAATTCGACAGTGTAAAAATAGAAATTCTACCATGTAAATATAGGGGCTTTGGAGGGGAGGTTCAATAGCGATCAACAAAGTTCAACGATCGATTCAAATGGAACGTCAATGTTTATTTTTTAAATTGTTGGGTGAGTTTTAAAAGTAAGTAAATAAGTCCTGAAAAAGTGCCGATTAACAATAATGTTGGGGCGCCCATCAGGTGAAAAAATTTAAAGAGAATACTGAGTAAAAGGGTGGTAATCGACACCACTCCAAGGGTAGTTGTTGTTTTGTTGATCACTTTCTCCTAAGGGGTTAAGATGATTGATATTTACCCGAAAAAGATAAGAGAATACGAGCACCCTGCCAAATAGATGAATAGGGCTCAGGCATGTTCGAGGGTGGAGTACGGGTCAATGATTGTTCAATTCCTGTTATGGTCGCATTTTGTTTTGCTCGCTATTTGGTTGCCGCTAGCGGTTCATTCCATTCTTGAAAAAATTGCCTCAGCATCGTTATGTCAGTTGGGTTTTCTATCACTTCGCGAGGTTATTTATGGAGTCATTACAAAAAATAATGGTCTATGAGTAAAAGTGGTGGCTCTTAGACGTTTTAAAGACCATCCTAACGAATTATAATTTATATTTGCCACGGTGTAGCTGTCAAGATTTTACGCCGAAATTAAACACATTCTCAATCTTTATTCGTTTTGTGTTCAATTTCAATAGGTTAAATCGGCCCCATCAAAGCCTAAAGCGCGCGGGTGTTTAGCTCAGTTGGTTTAGAGCGCTACCTTGACAGGGTAGAGGTCACTGGTTCGAATCCAGTAACACCCACCAAGAAAAAAGGGACTTCCAATAGGTTGTCCCTTTTTTTATACCTACTGTTTACGATCTGTAGAGATAGGTCATTGTTAACCGAATATTATCATTCCCGTAAGTGTGACTTTTGTCACTGCTATAACGGAAGTAAAACCTTACATTTAGTATAGTTTATAACCATAAACTTTTTCATACACCAATTTGTTTTTAAACCGTCATGTTTCCATGGCGGTTTTTACTTTAATTTTTTTTGTTAATTAGATGTGATTTATTCTTAATGGAATGAATTAGTTTATGGCTATAAACCGCGGGGGGTCTTCTTTTCGCGGTTTTTTTTGTCCTTATTCCATTCTATTTTATGGTCTGTCCGACTTACCTATCCTAATTTTTAGGGGATGCTGGCTGATTTCCTTGGAGAAATTATGCTCACATAGCGTATTGATCTAGTAGTTGTCGACAATTCATTAATTAAGATAAGGTGTGTTATTGCGCTCGTCTATCGCACTTCTACAGCCTAGAAATTTATTCATGAGACATTCTTGAGGTTGAGTCTTTTGGATGGTTTTAAGAAAAATTAAGGTTCTACTTCAAATAGAGCGGTACAAATCATTTACTTACAGCTAAGCTTTTATGCTTTTAAGACAATTATCTCAGCAAGTGCTCTTATAGATTTATTCCTCTCGCAGTGTTCCTCAATGGTATAACCAAAAGAGCATCTTTTGTTTAGATCTGCGCCAGCTTCAAATAGGATTTTTAGCATTTCAGGTTTATCGTGTATACTGGCCCAGATGGCAAAGGTTTTCCCTTTGTAAAAATCATTGATGTTTAATCGATTGTTTGCAATAATTTCTTCTACCACTTTAAAATTATTTTGTTCGATAGCCGACAAAAGTTCAAACTCAATCGATTGTTTTTGTGGACTTTTAGTGTCATTTGAAAAACTCATATGACTAAAAATCAGGACTGAAAACATAATTACTCTAATCATAATAAATTGGTTTTGGTACTACGTTTTTAATATACAACCTATTTTTTTTGTTTAACGTGATAAATATCACAAGGCAGTAAAACATGATCTAGATATAACGTTAAATTAAGACTCAAGAACTTCTAGAGCTATCTGATAGCAAAAGATGACCGAATGATGGGGATTGTAATCTTCCAGTGTCATGTAGTATCTAGTTTGAGTTTTACCCCTATCTCACGTATTACTTTAACAGATGTCCTATGAAAATTTATTGCTATCTTGAAGTAACTTAAACCAATTCTTTAAAATGATAGTATACGAAAGTCTACCAGTTGATTTACGAAAAGAGATTGAAGTCTCATCAAAAAAAATGGATGTCCCACCGGATCAATTAATCGTATCCGTCGGAGATCGTATGGAATTCATCCCTTTTGTGCTCGATGGGAGTGTTCGTGTTTATATTGAAAACGAGGATACAAATAAGGAGTTATTGCTGTATTATGTAGAAAGAGGACAAACGTGTATGATGTCTATGATCGCCAGTTTTTCAGATCAAATCAGTAAGGTTTCTGCTGAAACAGAAAGCCAATCTTCTTTGATGTTAGTTCCTGCCAAAAAAATTAGAGAATGGCAGATGAAGTATGAAGAATGGAACAATCTTATTTTAAGCCTATTTATTTCTCGCTATAACGACCTTATCACTACTATTGAAGCTTTAAGTTTTAAGAAAATTGAAGGCCGTTTAATTTCGTATTTAGAGAATTATACGGATCACGAAGGATTTGTTAGCATCAGTAAAACGAATTCGGAAATAGCCAAGAACATAGCCACTTCAAGAGAAGTTGTTTCTAGAACACTTAAAAAGCTCGAGAATGATGGTAAAATAAAATTCAAGAGCAGTTAAGTTCATGACATCTCTTTTTGCAGCTTATGAATTACTCATCTGCATTCATCCAGTGTTTTTTATTTGAGGGGATATTTCTCTATTTTAGTACTACTAACAAAACCTTTGTTTAATAGCTAAACAGCCTTATTCATGTATTTTTTTAGAAATTTCTTAGTGTACGCCATTATTTTTGGATGTTTGCTGTTAGTGTATAAGGCACTAAGAGACTTTCAGGGGAAAAAATAATGCATTAGCTAAACGTGTAAACGGGTAATGTGCATTCATCCTCTTTTTAACGATAACATGAAACATAAGTTATTCTTCCTTTTTTTACTTGCATTGTTCCTCGGGTGTCGAGGGGATAACGACTCCTTTCCGCTACCAATTTTTGAATTAGAAGGGAGTGGGGTGCTGGCAGAGCAGACCGTCGAAGAAGCGGAAAAAACGATCTACGGAAAATGGGGGGTACATGCTAGTGGTGCTCAAAAAGGGAATTCATCTACAGTGCAAAGGGTTCATTCACCAGCTAAAACATCTCATGTTAATTGCTCATTTCACGGAATAGAATTCACAAGACAGCGCTATATCTTAGGGGTGCAGCACATTGGATCTCAGGATGGAAATGTTTCGGATGAGTTGGTGTATTCCTATGGAACATACCGTCTAATAGAGGCGGCAGATGGCCGTGTGAGTAGAGTAGATTTGTTTACAACAGTGAGTGGTGTTGAGCAACGGCTAGCGAGTTTAACAGATTTTACCGTTGAAAAAAATAACAGTGGGTTAAGGGCAAGCTTCAGCATCGCCTTCGAGACCAATGTTTTTTCGACCCTGAATTGTAGTGAGCTTTCGGGAAGCTATACTGCTCTGAAAGCCGAACCTATGGATGATGTGGCGCTTGCTACAGCATCCTCAAATTTCGATTTGCTGATCAACACTTGGGAACTCCAAGGATATTCGAACGAAGCCGGAGAAGGACTTACACAAATGCTGTATAGGTCGAGCTGTGTTGTTCCAGAAACCGACGAGCTCGTTGCTGACTGTGATCCAGCAACTGCCGCAGAGGTTTCCTTTTCAGCCTATGGCACCTATGTCTTTAGCTTTCTTAATGCATCTGGAGATGTGTTGCAGACCCTAACGGACAGCTGGGAATTCCAGGACGATTCTCAAACCACAATTACTTTAGAAGAAGATACCATCATCCAAATAGAGGCATTAACTTCAGTGCTGTTGCGGCTTCAATCATCCACAGAAGATGACACGGAAACCTGGGACTTTCTTCGCCTTGGAGAATAAATGAAAAAGCTCTAGGGGCCTAGTGATTCAATACGACAATCATTCCCTTGTTCCAATGAGGAATATACCACTTAAACCCGTGGTGTTCCAGTACTTCCTGAATGATTTTATTTTGAAGCACCAATGAATTCCCTGTGATAATTTCAGTCTCAGTAATAGTCGAAACCAAAGAATTATCCAATAGTAAGTCCTCCACCAAGCGAATAGACTCTCGATGGGATTTACCGTGAAGATCGATTTTCAAGACTTATCGCTGTTCTTTTAGAAAAATGGCAATTGCTAGGATTGCACACAAAAACAAGCTTCCAAAAAATATTCCGCCTACGCCCATGATAATTTTTTTCGAATATAGATCAATAATTTTTATTTAGACGAACTAATTTTCGTCTGAAATAATATTTTCCAAAGCCATCCCTCGGGATCCTTTGATGAGAATAACTTCATCCTTCCATTGCTCTTTCCTCCAAAGATCCTTGACTGCCATAGCATCTTTGGCATATAGAATAGTAGTATGATTTAAGGCAATACCCTCAAACAGTTTTCCGACCAAGACAATTTTTTTAAAGCCTTTATCTACAGCTAAGGCCGCAATCTCCTGATGGGAAGCTTGAGAAATCTCACCTAGTTCATACATGTCGCCAAGAACAACTATGCTCCCCGGATGATGAGCCGCAAATGATTGGAGAGCCTCTTTCATACTACTCGGATTGGCATTATAAGCATCTAAGAATACCCGGTTGCCTTTAACGGATTTCCATTCCGACCGTTGGTTATTGGGAATATAACTGGCAATTCCGGCAGCTATTTGTTCTGGTTCTAGATTGAATAACTGTCCAAATGCAATCGCTACACCTATATTGGCGGCATTGTAATTTCCGTGTAAATTGCTGGTGTATTGATGTCCATTAGCGCTCACAGCTACCGGCTGTTGTGGGGCGGTATGATAGGTAACGATCGTAGTATTCGACGGAGCGGTCCCGAATGAGACAAATGGGTAATCTTCCATCAGGGCCAGTTGTTTGGGGTCATCGCCATGGATCACAATTTTCTTATTGCGTTGTTTTAAATTATCGTAGAGTTCAGATTTACCTTTTACAACTCCCTCTAGGGAGCCAAAACCCTCTATATGTGCATAGCCGAAATTCGTGATGTAACCGATGTCTGGCTCCGAAATTCGAGCCAATTCTTTTATTTCCCCCTGGTGGTTGGCCCCCATTTCCACGACTGCGATCTCGCATGCCTGAGAAATTTTAAGTAAGGTTAAGGGGACACCTATATGATTATTCAAGTTCCCTGCTGTTGCCTGGGTAGTATACTTCTGCGAGAGAACTGCATGTATCAATTCCTTAGTTGTCGTTTTTCCGTTACTTCCCGTTAAGCCAATGATGGTAGTGTTGAGTCTTCTCCGGTGGTATTGGGCCAATTCTTGAAGGCTTTTAAGACTATTTTCAACCAGTATACATTTGGGGTTTTCTTCAGCGATTTGGTGGTCGTCTACAACCGCAGCGATGGCTCCTGATGCAAGAGCTTTACGGGCATATACATTTCCATTAAAATTGGGGCCTCTTAGGCCAAAGAATATCCCATTATGAATCGGATGGCGGGTATCGGTGAATACTCCTGTAGATTTTTGAAATAAAGCGTAAAGTTTAGCAATCGTCATATAAAAAAAGGCATCCAATTGGATGCCCTAAATTTACGTTGAAAGATATTAACGTGAGCGTTTGTGTCGAGCTGTTTTCTTGATCTTGTTCTTAGAGCCTAAACGCGTCATCGCACAACGGAAGCCAATATAGTCTGTGGCAATGTATTGTGGTAGGTATCTGCGTTGTGCAGGATCTAACCAATAGGCGCGATCTTTCCAAGAGCCTCCTTTGTAGACCCGTACTTCATCCGTGATTAAAGTGGTTCTTTTGGAAGATTTGTCATAGGATCTAATTGTTTCTCCATTTTCATCTATGGTCACTTTAGGATGTGTTGGAGCATCGTACATCAAAGTAGATTCTGGCTTAGAGTCTCCATTTTCATCTCCGCCTTGATCGTCATATTTTCGAGTAGATTCTCGATCTCCATCGCGGTAGTTTCGATTATCGCTTTCAAAAAAGTTTTGGCGAAGAAAGGTTTCTTCCTCATCTACGGGCACTTGTTCCAATTTACCCGGTTGTCTTTTGAGGATTAGTTTTCCATTGGGGAGAGTGTCATATACCAACTGATCTTGAGAAATAACAATTGCTTTGCCATCTTCCCCAATAACATTCTTGGTGTAGATGTTTCCACGATAATAGTTGAAATCATTCGCTTCATCGTCGATAATTGGTCGATAGACATCTGATACCCATTCTGCGACGTTTCCAGCCATATCATAAATACCAAAGTCATTTGGAGGATAGCTCTTTACTTGTACGGTGATGTCACCACCATCGTCTGACCATCCTGCAATTCCGCCATAGTCACCTTTCCCTAGTTTGAAGTTGGCCAATTGGTCGCCCTCAGTTCTTCTTTCACTTGAACGGGTATACTCTCCGGACCAAGGATATTTTTTCTTTCCACGGTAGGTGTTGTATTCACGGTCCCCGACCAACGCTAGGGCTGCGTATTCCCATTCTGTTTCGGTAGGTAAGCGATAGGAAGGAAGTAGAAGTCCTTTTTCTACACCTGCATATACATTAACGGTGGCCGTATCTCTTTTTTCAGTTCCGTTTTTCCCGAGAAGGCTATCCATTCTTCCCCCATAGGTGGCTTGTGGAAGTTTAAGATAGGTGTCTGTGCTAAACGTACTATTGGCATCTATTTCGTTGTACCGTACATCACGTTCGATATAGGCTTCTCTTTCAAGGATAAATTCATTGACGCGATTGGTTCGCCATTCGGCAAATTGAACGGCTTGAAGCCAGTTGACTCCCACAACAGGATATTCTGCATAGGCCGGGTGGCGAAGATAGTTGGTGGTTAACTCTTCTAAGTATCCCAGCTGATTTCTCCAAACTAAAGTATCGGGGAGAGCCCCTTCATAGATGAGGCGATAACGAGGATCGTTTTTTGGGAAAACCATCTCTAACCAATCCAGATATTCCATGTACATCAGGTTGGTCACTTCCGTTTCATCAATATAGAAGGACATCACGTGTTGCTGTGTTGGGGAGTTATTCCAATCGTGCATGACATCGTCTTGTACTTGTCCTTTGGTGTAAGTACCTCCTTCAACAAAAACAAGCCCTGGACCTGTTTCTTGATCTTCAAATTCTACGTTGTATTGAAAGCCTCCTTTCTTGGAGTTAATAGACCAGCCGGTTGCACGAGAAGTGTTGTTACGTCCACAGGCAACAATGCTTACAACTACCACACACAAAGTCAGTATTCTGAAAACTTTCATGGTTTCGTTCTTCAAAACATTAATATTCATGCAATATACGATTTAATGATGTGCTTCATTCCCTAACAAACACATTATCTATCAAACGTATGATTTACGGTTTTAGTATATTCGGACGATTTTTCTCTTGCGATATGCAAGAATTATCGCATTTAAGCGTTACTAACACATGAAGTTTTCACCCAAAAAAATAAATACACTTATACTGATTTTATGCTTCATTGCTGGTATTGGCATAGGAAGTGCCCAATCGGATTCCCGGGTGATTACAACCGGTGTCCCTTTTTTGTTGATCACTCCCGATGCTCGAGCAGCAGGAATGGGGGAATTAGGGGTCGCTAGTCTTCCTGATGTATTTTCGCAACAATGGAATCCTGCCAAATATGCTTTTTTTTCCAAAGATCAGGCACTAGGCGTAAGCTACACGCCTTATCTGAGTAAGTTGGTAAATGACATTTTTTTGGGAAATATGACCTACTACACCCGTGTTAGCGAACGCAGTTCATGGGCCGCTAGTCTAAAATATTTTAGTTTAGGGGATATTCAGTTCAATGAAATTGTCGGAGGAACGATAGTTGACCAAGGGCTTCAACGACCCAATGAGATTACCCTTGACCTATCCTACGCCTTAAAATTAAGTGAGACATTCTCAATGGCAGTTGCAGGACGTTTTATACGTTCTGATTTGAAAATAGCCACCGATGTCGATACACAAGCCGCCAATACACTAGGGGTCGATATTGCCGCTTACTATCAAGGCAATCAGTTCGAATGGGTCGGTGCAGATTGGCGTTTTCGCAGTGGTGTAAATATTTCAAATATTGGTCCTCGCCTGAATTATGATTTGGGGGGGCAAAAAAACTTCATACCAACCAATCTTAAATTAGGGACTGGACTTGACCTTGTCTTGGACGATTCGAATTCTCTTGGTTTCCATACAGAGTTTAATAAGCTGCTGGTTCCCAGTCCAGTAGCTGTGTATGACGATCAGAATGAATTTTTAGGCTACCAACAACCGGATATGGGGTTCTTAGAAGGGATAATTGAATCTTTCGGGGATGCTCCTGATGGTTTTCAAGAAGAGCTGAAAGAAATCACCTGGGCTGTAGGCTTGGAATATATTTTTCAAAATGTTTTGGCCTTGCGGACAGGCTACTTCAATGAAAGTCTTGAAAAAGGCGCTCGGCGTTTTCTCACTTTTGGGGTGGGGATGCAACTCAATCGTATAGATTTTGACGTATCCTACTTGTTTTCGACCTCTACCATTCGAAATCCCTTAGAAAATACGCTTCGTTTTTCGCTTACTTTTAACATGTCCAAGTTTTCTCCTGAAGAAACGCAACAATAAATCTATTTTTTGTTTCAATAGTCAAAATAAGTATTGCCTATTCCTAAAGACGATGCTTTTCTTTATTTTTGTCCCTCGAGAGGGTTTTAAATAATTATTTATGAAAAAAATTACGAAGGCGACTTATTTGAAGTGGTATGAAGACATGCTCTTCTGGCGTAAATTTGAAGATAAGCTCGCAGCCGTCTACATTCAACAAAAAGTTCGCGGGTTTCTACACCTATACAATGGTCAGGAAGCGGTCTTAGCTGGATGTTTACACGCAATGGAGTTGGGAAAAGATCGAATGATTACTGCCTACAGAAATCACGTACAACCGATTGGTATGGGAGAAGACCCTCGACGTGTTATGGCTGAGCTTTTTGGGAAAGCCACAGGAACTTCTCAAGGTTTAGGAGGCTCCATGCATATTTTTTCTAAAGAGTTTAAATTCCACGGAGGTCACGGGATCGTCGGTGGACAGATTCCTTTGGGCGCTGGGATGGCCTTCGGAGATAAATACAACAAGCGAGACAATGTAACCCTTTGTTTTATGGGCGATGGAGCCGTTCGCCAGGGGTCGCTACACGAAACGCTTAACCTAGCCATGCTTTGGGAGCTTCCAGTTGTTTTTGTTGTCGAAAACAACGGATATGCCATGGGAACATCGGTGGCTAGAACAGCTAATCACGAAGAAATATGGAAACTTGGTTTAGGCTATGAAATGCCTTGTGAGCCGGTCGATGGAATGGATCCCGTAGTCGTTGCTAAGGCAATGGACAAGGCCATTCAACGAGCACGCTCTGGCGGGGGACCTTCTTTTATCGAAATGAAAACATACCGCTACCGAGGTCATTCAATGTCTGATGCTCAACACTACAGAACAAAAGAGGAGGTAGAGGAATACAGAAAAATTGATCCGATCACGCAGGTGAAACAGCATATCCTCGATAAGAAATATGCCACTGAAGATGATATTGCGGCAATTGATGCCCGTGTAAAAGAATTGGTGAAAGAATGTGAGGAGTTTGCAGAAAACTCTCCTTACCCAGACCCCTCTCTAATGTACGATGCCGTATACGAACAAAAAGATTATCCATTTTTACCTCATAAATTAGCATAAATGGCAGAAATTATAACGATGCCACGGTTGAGCGACACCATGGAAGAAGGAACAGTTGCTCAGTGGTTGAAGAAAGTTGGCGATAGTGTTCAAGAAGGAGATATACTAGCTGAAATTGAGACAGACAAAGCCACCATGGAATTTGAGTCTTTCCACGATGGAGTGCTTTTACACATTGGTATTGAGGCCGGAGGGTCTGCACCAGTGGATGCTCTCTTGGCCATTATCGGTGAGGCAGGTGAAGATATTTCCGGACTTTTATCGGGAGATGCTCCCACTGCATCTAAAGAAGCAAGCCCGGCGACAGAAGTTGTAGCCGAAGGAAAGGTTGCTGCTGATGCTGTAGAAAAGCCTGACGGAATAGAAGTGATTACAATGCCCCGCCTGAGTGATACGATGGAGGAAGGAACCGTTGCTAGCTGGCTCAAGAAAACAGGCGATCAGGTGCAAGAAGGAGATATCCTTGCGGAAATTGAAACAGATAAAGCAACCATGGAATTTGAATCGTTCTATTCTGGGGAGTTGCTATATGTAGGGATACCAGAGGGAGGATCAGCCCCGGTAGACAGCACACTAGCCGTTATTGGTCCAAAAGGAACTTCTCCAGAAGCCGTTAAAAATTATATCGATTCTTTGGATTCCGATGTTGAAACGACTGCTGCCGCTCCTGCTACACCAGCACCAGTGAAAGAGGTTGTAGAAGAAAAAAAGGCAGCTGCGCCAACAGCTGTTCCCGCCGCTCCCGTCGCAGTTTCGCAGCCCCAAGGTAGAGTGGTTGCTTCCCCTCTTGCAAAAAAGATTGCCGCTGAAAAAGGCATTGATCTTTCACGTGTGCAAGGAAGTGGTGACCACGGACGTATTATTAAAAGAGATGTTGAAAATTATCAGCCCGGTGCTGCTGGCTTCCAACCCGCTCCTCATCTAATGGAAGAGTCGGTGACTGCCATTGCAAATTCTCAGATGCGAAAGACCATTGCGAAGCGCTTATCAGCATCTAAATTTACCGCACCTCACTATTATCTGGGTGTGGAGTTCGATATGGATCCAGCCATGGCATTCAGAGCGCAATACAACGGTTTGCCTGACACCAAAATATCTTTTAATGATATCGTAGTAAAAGCAACTGCTTTAGCTTTGAAAAAGCATCCTCAGGTGAATTCTAGGTGGGAAGATCAACAAATCGTTCAAAACCATCACGTACATATTGGGGTAGCTGTGGCCGTCGAAGATGGCCTTGTGGTTCCTGTTGTTCGTTTTGCTGACGCGCAAAGTTTACCGCAGATAGGAAGCCAAGTTAAAGACTATGCCGTTCGCGCTAGAGATAAAAAATTGAAACCCGAGGAGATGGATGGAAGTACCTTTACCATTTCTAACCTAGGGATGTTTGGTATATCGGAATTTACGTCCATCATCAATCAGCCGAATTCCGCTATTTTATCGGTTGGAGCCATCGTTGAAAAGCCGGTTGTCAAGAATGGACAGATTGTAGTCGGACATACGATGAAATTAACATTGGCGTGTGACCATCGTTCCGTCGATGGAGCCACGGGGTCACAATTTTTACAGACGCTTAAGGAATACATCGAAAATCCGCTTTTATTGGTCATTTAATACCAAATGATGGGGAAAACGATTTTGGTTACTGGAGCAAGCCGAGGGATTGGTTTTGAGGTCGCAAAACAGGCCCTAGCTGCAGGGCATCAGGTTTGGGCCATTTCTCGTTCCACAGAAGCCTTAAAGACCTTGGAAGGTGTTCATGTACAAAGTGTTGACCTCTCGATTCCTGAAAGCATTCACGATTTTGTTTCATCGCTGCCTTCAGCCATTCGTTTCGATGCTGTGATCCACAACGCCGCCGCTTTCCTCAACAAGCCTTTTGCACAAACGACTTGGCAAGATTTTGAGTTGCTCTACAAGACCAATGTATTTGCTATCGCTGAGCTCACCCGTTTACTACTCCCAAAAATGAATGCTGCTGCCCACTTTTTAAGCATTAGTAGTGTCGGTGGGATTTTAGGAAGTGTGAAATTCCCGGGCCTTGCTGCCTACAGTAGCAGTAAAGGAGCCTTAGGTATACTGACAGAACTTTTGGCTGAAGAATTTAAGGATAGCGGTCTTTCTTTTAATGCACTTGCGTTAGGGGCTGTTCAAACAGAAATGTTAGCGGAAGCCTTTCCCGGCTATCAAGCGCCTCTAAATGCAACTGAAATGGGGGCTTATGTTTTGGATTTTTCCTTTCATGGTCACCGCTATTTTAACGGTAAAGTATTACCCGTATCTGTTTCTACTCCCTAATTCCCATTGGGTTTGAAGTTTCAAGACTACCTTCCATCAGCGGCTGTTTCATATGTTGAGGGACTTGTGCTACAGTTTCCGGTAGAGATCAAGGTGGTGCCTAAGCGCAAAACCAAGCACGGAGACTATCGCCCTTTACCCAATGGAAAGCATCGAATTACTCTTAATGCGGAATTGAATCCCTATCGTTTTCTCATTACATGTATACATGAAATAGCCCATTTAGTGGCTTTTCAGAAGTATGGACGCAATATTCGGCCGCATGGAAAAGAGTGGAAGCATGTATATCGTTCCTTGATCAGTCCTTTATTTCATCCGGATATTTTTCCTGCTGCGGTATTGCCTTTGTTGGAACGACATTTTCAGAACCCAAAGGCGGCAACAGATTCTGATTCCAACCTGGTGATGGCGCTCCAAAATTGGGATAAAGATCCGAGTGGGCCACGTGTCATAGACTTGGCTGTAGGAGAAAAATTTACTTTGGAGAATGGTCGTTCATTTGTGAAGGGCCCCAAGCGAAGAACTCGTTTTCTTTGTACTGAACTACAAACACAAAAACAGTTTTTGGTCGTAGGACACCTACGGGTTCAACAGTAATTTTAAGTATTGTGCTATTGCTTTAACTGAACTTCGCGTACTTTCTTCAGTAATTCAGAAGAGTATACAAAGTTGCTGACGGCTTCATTATCGGTATTGTAGATTTCTTTCTGAGTTCCTTCCCATGCTTTTAATCCGTTTTCCAAAAAGACAATTTTTTTGCCGATTTCCATAACCGAATTCATGTCGTGGGTGTTGATTACTGTAGTGATGTTATATTCTTGGGTAATTTCAAGAATCAGATTGTCGATGAGCATTGCTGTTTTGGGATCGAGGCCCGAATTCGGTTCATCACAAAAGAGGTATTTTGGATTCATGACGATGGCTCTTGCAATGGCGACTCTTTTTTTCATCCCGCCTGAAATTTCTGCAGGGTATTTGTGATGGGCATCGATCAGATTTACCCGCTTGATGACCACATGAGCTCTTGCTTGAATTTCAGCTTTACTTTTATCCGTAAACATTTGCATGGGGAACATGACATTTTCTTCTACCGTCATGGAATCGAAGAGAGCACTGCCTTGAAAAACCATTCCCATTTCCTGTCGTAGGATTGTTCTTTGTTCTGGACTCATTTCACCGATCGCAAGACCATCGAAGATTACTTCCCCACTAGTGGGGGTAATCAGCCCTAACAAACATTTCATAAACACGGTTTTCCCAGAACCGCTTTGACCGATGATCAGGTTGGTTTTCCCTTGCTCGAAAGTAGTGCTAATCCCTTTCAATACAGGGGAGTCATCGAAGCTCTTCATTAAATTATTGACTTGAATCATCAGGTAAGCAATAATTGAGTTACGATATAATTGGTAATAATGATGACCACACTCGTCCAGACGAAAGAGGTTGTGGCTGCTTTACCGACCTGTAGAGCTCCACCGCGCATAAAATACCCGTGGTAGGCCGGGATGGTGGCTAATAGAAAGGCGAAGATGGCTGTTTTGATATAGGCATATGCCACATGAAAGGGTTTAAATTCCAATTGAATTCCTTCAATAAAATCGGCACTTGAGGTAAACCCTCCGTATACGCAAGCAATATAGCCTCCTAAAATACCCAGAAACATCGATAAGGTAATCACAAAAGGGAAGAACAACAGGGCTACAATTTTGGGAAAAATCAGATAATTATAAGTGTTTATTCCCATTACCTCTAATGCATCGATTTGTTCTGTTACTCGCATAGTCCCGATGCTAGAAGTGATATATGATCCGAGTTTTCCAGCCATAATTACAGAAATAAAGGTCGGAGCGAACTCTAAGATGATGGATTGTCGGGTGGCAAAACCCACCAAGTAGCCCAAGAAAAAAGGATTGTCTCCCATATTCAAGGCAGTCTGGATTGCTACTACACCGCCAACGAAAAAAGAAATGAACCCTACAATTCCCAATGAGCCTAAAATAAGGGTGTCAATCTCACGAAGAATGAGTTGTCGGAGTATGGCAGCCTTGGTAAATTTTCCAAAAATACGTTGAAGCATCAGGAAATAAAGGCCGATATGTGAAAGGGCTTTCAAAACAATACAAAGGTAGAAAAATAGAGACTTAATAGCCCTAGCGATAGGAAAGCTTTTTCTTTACACCTGATAGACAATGGCATTAATATTCATCCCTGCACCTACACTAGCAAATAAAATGAGATCTCCAGCATGCAGTTCGTGTCCCTGATATTGGCTTTGTTTCACCATGTCGAAAAGGGTTGGAACTGTAGCGACGGAACTGTTGCCGCAGGTTTGTATATTCATGGGGAGGACGTCTTCGGGAACGGACATTTTATAGCGTCTGTAGAAACGCTTTACAATGGCTTCGTCCATTTTTAAATTGGCCTGATGAATAAAAATCTTTTTGAGCTTTTCTATGGGTTGCTCTGTCTTATCGAAACAGGCTTGCATGGCCAAAGGGACGTTGGTAATTGCAAATTCATATACTTTTCGTCCTTGCATTTTAATGTATTGCTCTTGCCCATTGGCATTCACATTATATCCTTTGCCAAAATGAATAAAATCGGCCTCGCCCTCCGCGGTAAATGTTTGGGTAGCATGTGCTAAAATTCCCCCCGCTTCTTGGCTGTTTTCTACAATTACTGCGCCGGCTCCGTCGGCATAAATCATTGAGTCTCTGTCCTCTAGATCGTAGACTCTGGAAAGTGTATCTGCGCCAATCACCAAACATTTCTGCGCCATTCCAGCCTTTATAAAGGCTTGCGCTTGTATGAGACCTTCTACCCAACCGGGACAGCCAAACAAAAGATCATATGCCACACAGTTAGGGTTTTTAATATTCAGATTTGCCTTGACGCGCGAGGCGAGGCTAGGGAGGGTGTCTACCAGTCTGTTGGAAGACTTAACATCTCCAAAATTATGCGCTAGAATGATGTAGTCTAAGGTTTCAGGGTCGACTTGTGCATCTGCAATGGCTTTTTCTGAAGCGATCGTCGCTAAATCGGAAGAATTTAATTCAGAGGGGGCGTATTTTCGCTCTTCGATCCCCGTAATGGCTTTAAATTTATCGATGATCTCGGCTGTAGTGGTCGTAAAAGCACTGCCGTCTCTCTCCACAAATGATTGTTCTAGAAACGCATCATTTTTTTGGACGATCGTTGGGATGTAGCTACCGCTCCCTGTAATTTTAATTTGGTTCACACTGCAAATTGGGGAAAACATCGACCAAACAGTCGTAAACCCACAAAACCTTGATGATATTCAATAGTTTAATTATGTATAACTAATTTAATTTAATTTACACATTTTCAGCATCTTGATAGCTTTCGATAGGATTGCAGCTACATACTAAATTACGATCCCCAAAGGCTTCGTCTACTCTTCGAACAGTTGGCCAAAATTTATTTTCTTGGACAAAGTCCAGTGGAAAAGCAGCCTTTTTTCTGGAGTAGGGGAAGTCCCACTTGTCTGCCGTGAGTAGGTTTTGTGTGTGGGGTGCATTTTTGAGTAATGCGAGATCCTCTTCTGCATCACTTTTGATTTCCATACAAATAGCAATCAGAGCATCGCAAAAACGATCCAATTCCGCTTTTTGTTCACTTTCTGTGGGTTCTAACATCATGGTCCCTCCCACCGGGAAGGAAACTGTTGGTGCATGAAAACCGTAATCCATTAGTCGTTTTGCAATATCTACCACTTCAATACCGCTGGTTTTGAAAGGTCGGCAATCCAGAATTAATTCGTGTGCTGAACGCCCTTGATCTCCGACATATAAGACAGGATAAACTTCTTCTAATCGAGCTTTCATATAATTGGCATTCAGGATTGCGATTTCAGTCGCCCGTTGAAGCCCCTCGGCTCCAAGCATACGGATATATCCATAAGAGATAATACATGCCAAGGCAGAACCCCATGGGGCTGCAGAAATGGAAGTAATGGATTTTTCTCCTCCAGTATTAATGACAGGATTTCCGGGAAGGAAAGCTGATAAATGTGCAGCCACACAGATCGGACCTACGCCAGGTCCCCCACCACCGTGAGGTATTGCAAAAGTTTTATGTAGGTTTAAGTGACAGACGTCAGCTCCAATAATTGCAGGACTTGTAAGACCAACTTGCGCATTCATATTGGCTCCATCCATATACACCTGACCTCCATTTTCATGAATCAGATGTGTAATGTCTTGGATCTTGGATTCAAATACCCCGTGTGTAGAGGGGTAAGTTATCATAAGAGCTGCCAGTTGGTCTTTATGTTCTATCGTTTTTTGTTGTAGATCTTCCCAATCGATGTTGCCATCGGTGTCCGTTCCTACCACTACGACTTTCATACCCGCCATTACAGCAGAAGCAGGGTTGGTCCCATGCGCAGAGGCAGGTATCAGACAAATGTTACGATGATGATCCCCGTTGGCTTGGTGATAGGCTCGGATGACCATTAAACCGGCATATTCTCCCTGTGCGCCTGAGTTCGGTTGTAGGGAGGTAGCTGCAAAACCAGTCACCTTATTGAGTTGTTCTTTTAATCGACTAATTAAAGTTTGATAGCCGGCGGCTTGCTCAACAGGAACGAAGGGGTGGATTTGGTTCCATTGGGCATGGCTAAGCGGTAACATTTCCGAAGCAGCATTGAGTTTCATGGTGCAGGACCCTAGCGCGATCATACTGTGATTTAAGGCCAAATCTTTCCGTTCTAATTGTTTGATATAGCGCATAAGGGCAGTCTCGGACTGATAGCTATGGAAGACTGGGTGCTCCATGAAGGGCGTTTGTCGTTCAAGCGACTGGGGTAGATTTGATGTACCCGAGCTTTGCTCTGTGGCAACGGATTGACCTGCATACTTCTCCAATACTGTCCGAAGCCGCATCATAAAAGCGTCGTCGTTGGTTTCATTAAACGCTATAAAGGCACTTTCGGTGTCAGGGTAGAAGAAGTTTATCTGCTCGGCTTCCGCGATTTCTTTTAGGCGTTTAGCATTTACCTTCAGGTGAAGCGTATCGAAAAAGGTCTCGTTTTCTTGCTGGATTTCTAAACTGCTGAGCCAGTTGTTGGTTGTTTGTGCCTGCCGATGAATTTGAGTAGCGATGGCTTTAAGTCCTTTAGGGCCGTGATACACACCATACATTCCAGCCATGACCGCTAGAAGAACCTGAGCGGTGCAAATGTTGGAAGTTGCACGGTCGCGTTTGATGTGTTGCTCTCTGGTTTGAAGAGCCATGCGAAGTGCGGCTTTCCCATCCAGATCTTTGGTTTGTCCTATGATCCGTCCGGGAATATTTCGTTTGTAGGACGTTCGGGTAGCAAAATAGGCAGCATGTGGACCTCCGTATCCTAATGGAATTCCTAGTCTTTGCGTACTACCAACAACGACATCAGCTCCTAAAGCCCCTGGCGACTCAAGTACGGTTAAGGCCAATATGTCTGCAGCGACAACCGTTTTAATATCAAGGCTTTGTGCTTCTTCGATAACGGATTTGAGGTCAATAATACGGCCGCTTTTTCCTGGATATTGAAAGATGGCCCCAAAAAAGCTACTATCCCAAATATCGCTGGGATTTTCTCCCAGAACAAGCTCTATCTCAAGCGGTGTTGCTCGAGTCTTTAAAACCTCGAGTGTTTGGGGAAGTATTTGTTCGTGTACAAAAAACTTTTGGGCATTATCTTTTTTCTGTTGTCTACTCCTGGAAGCAAAAAGCATAGTCATGGCTTCAGCGGCAGATGTGGCTTCATCCAAGAGGGATGCATTGGCGAGTTCCATTCCTGTTAAATCACATACCAAGGTCTGGAAGTTTAAAAGGGCTTCCATTCTCCCTTGTGCAATTTCTGCTTGGTAAGGAGTATAGGCGGTGTACCATCCTGGATTTTCCAAAATGTTTCTTTGGATGACGGCAGGTGTAATTGCCGCATGATATCCTAGACCTATACAGGAGTCGTATACTTTATTCTGTTTTCCTAAAGCTTCAATTTCTTTTCCAAAGGCCATTTCACTAATGGCCCCTGGGAGGTCCAATGGAGATTTTAGGCGTATGTTTTCAGGGATGGTTTGTCCGATTAATTCCTCTACATCTGACACGCCAATGGCTTTGGTCATTTGTTGTATTTCCTCTTCGTTGGGTCCTATGTGTCTATCGACAAATGCACGCATAACAACTTTTTTTTTAGCGAGTGTAAAATTACATTATTCGTCTCAAAAACAGCTGACTACTCATGGGTAAAAAGGAGGGATTGTTAATCAAAAACCTCTGATTGTTAATAAATGATGTACTTTTAACGCGGTGAGCCTGATTGCATTATTCGAACGATATCTCAATTATCATTTTCACGTTGCCTTAGCGGTCGTCTGTCTCTTTGGAATGACTACTCACTTTCTACAGCTAAGACTAGATGAGTTGCATTACTTTGGCGTTGGCGCTTGTAGTTGGCTCGGATATTATTTTATTACCCATCTTTCTCAGAAGCGAACGACAACTACCCTTATCTGGAGCCTTATTGGTGCAGCTCTCTCGAGCTGGTATATCGTACAGCTTCCTAGTACTGCACAGCTGGTTTGTGGGGTATGTGCCCTATTGGTAATGTGCTATCCCAACATCAGTGGCTTGCAGTATGGAGGTTTGCGGGAGAAACCCGGTTGGAAAGTTGTAGTGGTCGCTCTTACTTGGACTATTTTTTGCGTTGGATTAGCCGTGAGTTTAAGTGAAAGAATGCCCGCATTTCACCTGATTATTCAAGTTTCCTTCTTTATTTTTTTATATGTTTTGGCAGCAATGATTCCTTTCGAAATCAGAGATTTACCTACCGATCATCCACGCTTGCAAACACTCGTGCACCGCTTAGGAGAGCAGTGCTCAAGAACTATTGGATATCTGCTAACCCTCTTGATTTTGTTGTTATTGATAGGCATGCCAGTCTCCTCTTTCTCAAAGATTTGGATAGCAGTTTGGGTGGGATTCTTGACTTGGAGTATCTACGTCAACCCTAGAACATCACCTTATTTTTGTTCTTTTTGGGTAGAGGCCATCCCTATTTTCATGTATGCAGGACCATGGCTAGTCGGTAGCTAACAAGCCGGCCCTCCTAAGTAAGGCGTCTGGGTCGGGCTTTCGTCCTCTAAAATTTTCAAATAATTCCATAGGAGGAAGGGTTCCTCCTTTCGATAGAATATGATCGACTAATGCTTTCGCCGTGGACGGATTAAAAATTCCAGTAGCCATGAAATATTCAAAAACATCCGCTTCCAATACTTCCGCCCACTTATAGGAATAATAGCCCGCAGCATATCCTCCCTGAAATATGTGTGAAAACGCTGAGCTAACACAAGTATCCGCAACTTCGGGGGTAAACTCAAATGGTTGTAATACTGATTTTTCGAAGGTGTTGATATCGGAAATGTCTGATGGATTTTGGGTATGATAATTCATATCCAAAAGACCAAAGCCCAATTGTCGAAGGGTTTGCAATCCTTGCTGGAAATTGGCAGATGCTTTTATTTTTTGGATTTCTTCTAAGGGGATAGGGGAGTTGTCTTGGTAGTGTTTGGCAAAAATCGATAAAGCCTCTTCCTGGTAGCACCAGTTTTCTAGCAACTGACTGGGGAGTTCAACGAAATCCCATAAAACACTAGTGCCGCTAAGTGCAGCATATTGGGTATCTGCCAGTATGCCGTGTATGGCATGTCCAAATTCGTGAAACAATGTTGTGACTTCGTCGAATGTGAGTAAGGCCGGTTGTGATTTAGTAGGTCTTGAAAAATTGCAAACAACGGATATGTGTGGTCTTATCCCTGCTTGTTGTTTGCGGTAGGATGTCATCCAAGCACCGCTTCTTTTTTCCGCTCTGGGATGAAAATCTGTATACAGCACAGCTTTTAGTTGTTGCTGATGATCCATTACACGGTAGACTTCTACCTCTGGGTGATAGCCTTGCAGATCCTCGGCCAAGTGGAAGGTGAGACCAAACAATCGTTCAAGGATTGTGAAAAGTCCTTTTTTCACCTGTGGAAGTGCAAAGTATACTTTTAATTGCTGCTGATCGAGATTGTAGTTTTGTTCTTTTAACCGTTCAGAGGCAAAGGCTACATCCCATTTTTCAAGATGATCGAGACCCAAGTTTTTGGAAGTAAACGCACTTAACTCTTCCCATTCTTTTTGTGCTGCAGGCTGAGCTTTTTCAAAGAGATTTTCCAAGAAGTCGAAGGTGTTTTTTGGACTTTCTGCCATGCGCTCCTCCAAGACAAAGGCAGCGTGATTTTCATACCCCAATAAATGAGCTCGCCGATAGCGAAGCTCTAGTATTTCCTGAATGACGAGACTGTTGTTGTTGTCATTCGACTGAAAGCCTCTTGATCCGAAAGCTAAATAGAGTTTTTTTCGAAGGGCTCTATTTTTAGCATATTTCATGAATGGTATGTAGCTGGGATAATCCAAGCCAAAAAGCCATCCTTCTTTGTTCTTTTCTTGCGCGCGAATCTGGGCAGCTTCCAATATATTCTCCGGCAGTCCTTCTACTGAATCGGCAGTTGTCAGATGAAGTTCGTAGGCATTGGTGTCTGCCAAAACATGTTCTCCAAAAAGCAACCCTTTTTGTGCTAGCTGCTGGTCGATTTCACGCAACTTTTCCTTTTGATCCTCGCTTAGCAGCGAACCGTTGCGTACAAAAGCCTTGTAGTTTTTTTGAACTAATGTTCTTTGTTCTGCACTCAGATTTGTGTCCTGATCGAGCTGATTATAGACCTGTTGGATTTTCTCAAACAGCTGGTGGTTTAGAAAAATATCGTTTTGAAATTTTGCTAATATAGGTGCCGCTTGTTGGGCTACTTGTTGCAATTCTGGAGATGTCTGCGCACTGTTAAGATTGAACAGTAAACTACTATTTCGGTCAATTAAACTTCCGACTTTCTCTAGGGTGCCTATCGTATTTTCAAAGTTTGGTGGGGCTGAGTTGGAGCAAATCTGTTCTATTTCTTGGAGAGCTTCTGGGATTAATGCCTCAAAAGCGGGGATGTAATGCTCTGCCAAGATCCGATCAAATGGAGCAGTTTCTAAGGGAGTGTCAAAGGCGTGAATTAAGTAATTCAAAGGATTAATTTTTTGCATTTAAGGCGGAGCTGTCAGCCTCAACTTTAGTTTGGAGGTCTTTTTTGTAGGCGATCATTTTTTCTTGAACCCCTGCATCAGAACTTCCGATGATCTGAGCGGCCAGTAATCCTGCGTTTTTAGCCCCATCAAGGGCTACAGTTGCAACGGGTACACCCCCTGGCATTTGTAAGATAGACAAGACAGAGTCCCAGCCATCTATAGAGTTTCTGGATTTTACAGGAACGCCAATTACGGGGAGGGGAGTAAGTGAGGCGATCATTCCTGGTAAGTGAGCAGCTCCTCCTGCACCTGCAATAATTACTTGCAGCCCTCTTTGGTGAGCTTCTTTCCCATAGGTCATCATTTTTTCTGGAGTCCGATGTGCAGATACGATATCTACCTCAACCGAGATGTTAAAAGACTTAAGGATGTCGATAGCCTCCTGCATTTTCGGGAGGTCGGACTGGCTTCCCATTATTATTCCCACTTGTGCCATAGTTACTTATTTTGAAATTACTTGTACAATTTTCTTGATTTCTTCTGCTTGCGTTCTCGCCTGTTTAATATTGGAATGAATAACATTTACATGTCCCATTTTACGAAATGGGCGAGTGTGTTTTTTTCCATAAATATGCGGCGTTACGCCTTCTAAGGTCAATAAATGGTCCATATTCTGATAGAAAACGGGGCCCTCGTGGTCGGGATCTCCGACTAAGTTGACCATAACGGCAGCTGCCAAACTCTTGGTGTCTCCTAGCGGTAAATTTAAGATCGCTCGTATGTGTTGTTCGAATTGGTCGGTAACAGCCGCCTCTATAGAGTAGTGTCCACTGTTGTGGGGTCTTGGGGCGACTTCATTCACGTAAAGCTCTCCCGAGGCAGTCATAAACATTTCCACGGCTAATAGCCCCACATGACCGAAGGTTTCAGATACTTTTTTGGCTAATGCCTGTGCTTGAGCTGCTATTTTATCTGGAATTCGAGCAGGACAAAGGACATATTCAACCTGATTGGCCGTTGGATGAAACTCCATTTCCACTACCGGATAACTGCGAAACATCCCGTCCGTATTTCTACATACTACGACCGATAATTCCGTTTGGTAAGGAATCATTTCTTCGACCAAACATCTACCTTCTGGCAGATCTTCTAGCTCTAAATTATTGCGAACAATACGAACTCCAAAGCCATCGTAGCCCATTTTTGGAGCTTTCCACACAAATGGAAAAGAGCGTTGGCCATTAAGCACGGCTAGTTTTAGCTCCTCCAAGGATTCATGCACCTTAAACTCCGCCGTTGGGATCTGATGTTTTTTATAAAATTCCTTTTGGATGGTTTTGTCTTGAATGATTTCAAGCACTTTGGGCTGAGGGTAGACCGAAACTCCCTCATTTTCTAGTTTTTTTAACGCCTCTACATTGATGTTTTCAATCTCGAAGGTCAGAAGATCTAGCTCTTTACCGAAGTTGTAGACGGCATCAAAATCCATAAGATCGCCTTGAATGAAGCTATGTGCGTAAGGTGCCGCAGCGGCATCTGCTTGTGGATCTAGTACGGCTGTGGAAATATCCCACTTTTGAGTAGTGTAGAGGAGCATTTTTCCCAATTGCCCACCACCGACTATTCCTAAACGTTTTTGAGAAGAAAAAAAGTGCATAGAAAGAGCGTTTTTGGCAAAAGTAGCGAATCCTATCGGAGAAGTGAAAAATGCTCTTTCAATTATGATATCTTTGCCCACAAATACACAAAACATGATCAATCTTGTATTTTTCGGTAAGCCTGGGGCAGGAAAAGGTACCCAGGCAGCCATTATTAAAGAAAAATTCAATTTAGTACACCTATCTACAGGAGACCTATTTCGGTACAATATGAAAAACGACACTCCATTGGGGCAGTTGGCAAAATCTTATATTGATGCAGGTAATTTAGTTCCTGATCAGGTAACTATCGATATGCTAGAGGATGCAGTGCTAAAAAATAAAGATGCTAAAGGCTTTATTTTTGACGGATTTCCAAGAACAGATGCTCAGGCAGAAGCCTTAGATGCTTTAATGGCACGCTTAGAAATGAAAATTGATGCCACCATTGCTTTGGAAGCAGAAGATGATATTCTAGTCGAGCGTTTGTTGAATCGCGGATTAACGAGTGGCCGATCCGATGACCAAGACGAGGCTAAAATTCGCAACAGATTTGATGAATATACGGCCAAGACAGCTCCACTACGAGCATTTTATTCCAATCAAGAGAAATTCCACGAAATTCTCGGGGTAGGGTCAGTAGAAGAAATTACAGAGCGTATATTAGCCGTAATCAAAACTTTATAGCCTTATGACGGAGGGGAATTTTGTCGATTATGTCAAACTAAACCTCAAGTCTGGCAAGGGTGGGAAAGGGTCTGTCCATTTGCATCGTGAAAAATTCATCACTAAAGGAGGACCCGACGGTGGCGATGGTGGTCGAGGTGGACACATCATTTTCCGGGCCAAAAAAAATCTTTGGACCTTATTTCACTTTAAGTTTAAGCAGCACTTTAGCGCAGGACATGGTGGCGATGGATCTAAAAATCGCAGTTCGGGTGCCGACGGAGAGGATGTCTATGTGGATGTTCCCCTAGGGACTGTGGTGAAAGATGCCGAAAATCAGCAGATCATTTGTGAGTTTACCTATGACGGAGAGGAACAAATACTGTTAAAAGGAGGGCTCGGCGGCAGAGGAAACTGGCATTTTAAGTCCTCTACACGACAAACCCCGCGATACGCACAACCAGGAATTCCAGGAGCAGAACTTCAGGTAATTCTCGAGCTTAAAGTTTTGGCGGATGTCGGCCTTGTAGGTTTTCCCAATGCAGGAAAGTCCACTCTTCTAGCGGCTTTAACCGCTGCAAAGCCCAAAATTGCAGATTATGAATTTACGACTCTAAAACCCAATCTTGGAATCGTTCCCTATCGCGATTTTCGATCATTTGTTATGGCGGATATCCCCGGAATAATCGAAGGGGCGGCTGAAGGAAAAGGACTCGGACATTATTTTCTGAGACATATCGAGCGGAATTCTGTTTTACTTTTCGTTATTCCAGCAGATGTCCAAGATCTGAAAATCGCCTTTGATGTTCTATTCGCTGAGTTAAAAAAATACAATCCGGAGCTTTTAGACAAAAAGTTCGCTATTGCATTGAGTAAATCGGATATGTTAGATCAAGAACTCATAGAGGAATATGAAGAAATCCTCCGAGAGCATTTTCCGCAAATCCCTCATTTTGTCATTTCAGCGGTCTCTCAGCAAGGATTAACCCCCCTCAAAGATGGCTTGTGGCAATTGATTAATTCTTCCGATGAAGCGCTATAGTATTCTGGTTTTATTGCTGTTCAGTGGAGGAGCCTATGGTCAGCTGAAAGCACCATTTTGGACCTATGACCATAGTTCCGACAAACGGTACCAGCAGCGGTGGAACAATAAAAGGTTAAACGACTTAACAGATAAAGATTTATTTCTTTGGGTAGAAGACGCACGCTCACACAAAGATTGGGAGCAGCTAATTCTTCTTTTGGAAAGTAAGGAGGAGGAAAACCTTTCTTTCCAGGATTATTTTTTACTAGGCGCAGCAAATGGATTTCGATCTAGAGAAGTTTTGCGAATGCTATCGCTGCCCTATGTTCGGAAAATGAAATATTTCTTCGGAAAGGCATACGAGCTAAATCCTAAAGACATATCCACGCTGGTTGCACTCTATAAGATCTATTCAGACCTGCCTTCTTTTCTTGGGGGAAGTTCAGAAGTAGCCATGGGATATGTCAACCAACTTGCCGCCTTAGAGCCTTCCGAATATATGCTCGGAAAATTATACGTTCAGGAAGCATTTGGCGAAACAATTAGTAAAAAACAAATGAGTGCACTCTACCAGAAAGTCTTTAAAGAATACACTCAAAATTGTTCTCTTTTGACAGGTGCTCTGCAAGCAAAAAGGAGAAATTTCACAGTAGATATTCTACGGCTATTCGCAGTTTATGGAGGTAATGGCTCCTGCTTGGAAGCCATGATTGATTATGGAATTAGTTCACACAACGTCCAAGACAGCTATGCTAAAGAGTGGATTTTACTGTATGCTGCTAAGATTGCATGGCAGGGCGGGAAAATGGATTTTGCCCTTGCCTATGTGAATAATGCATTAGAATACCGTCCAGATTTTAGTGAAGCTCAGGCTTTGCGATCAGAGATACTTAAAACTCAATAATAGTTTTATGGAAAACTTACACAAGCTTCATTTTATTGCGATCGGAGGAAGTGCCATGCACAGTCTAGCCCTTGCCCTGACAAGGAAGGGGATGGATATCTCTGGAAGTGACGATGCGATCTATGGTCCTTCCTTTAAAGCACTCCAACAGGCGGGGATACTACCCGAACAAATGGGTTGGTTCCCAGAACGAATTCACTCAGACGTAGATGCTGTAATTGTGGGGATGCACGCCAAAAAAGACAATCCGGAATTGCTGCAGGCACAAACTTTAGGAATTCCAATATACTCTTATCCGGAGTTTATTGCCCGCTTAACTGCTCATCAGACACGGGTGGTTATTGGTGGGAGTCATGGAAAAACGACCATTACTGCAATGGTGCTACACGTATTAAAACAGTGCCAAATCGACGTCGACTTCTTAGTAGGCGCTGGGGTTGAGGGGTATGCCCACACGGTTGAGCTTTTGGGCGATAGAGATTTTGTTCTTCTGGAGGGAGATGAATATTTATCCTCTCCTTTGGATTTAAAATCAAAGTTTCTGTGGTACAAACCTCAGATTGCTTTATTGAGTGGAATCGCATGGGATCATGTGAACGTATTCCCTACAGAGACCGACTACATCAATACTTTCGATGCTTTTATAGATTCAATGACTCCGGGAGGGACGCTGATTTATCAAGAAAATGATGCTGTTTTAAGTCAATTGGTGGCGTCCAACGAAAACATGATCCGAAAAGAACCTTATGGCCAAGCAAAGCATCACATCCGCGCGGGTCAATGTTTTTTAGACACTGATGAAGGTCCTATTCCCCTACAGGTCTTTGGAGCGCATAATATGCAAAATTTAGCGGGTGCTCGATGGATCTGCCAACTGATGGGAGTCGATGCTGAAGATTTTAATCACGCGATTAGTTCCTTTAAAGGGGCAAGTGGTCGATTGCAGTTGTTAGCGGCAGGTAAATCCGCTCGAATATTCAGAGATTTTGCCCATGCTCCCAGTAAAGTAAAGGCCACAACTGCAGCCGTTGCTACTCAATTTCCAGAAAAGACATTATTGGCTGGATTAGAATTGCACACCTTCAGTAGTCTCACACAGGATTTTTTACAGCAGTACAAGCATACCCTTCAAACCGCCAGTCAAGCCTTTGTATACTACGATCCTGAAGCGCTTGCCCAAAAAAACAGACCTTCCATCGCTGCTGAAGTGATCCAAGAAGCTTTTGATCATCCAAACTTAACCGTCATCGATACACGAGAACGACTCTCTGCTTTTTTAGCCCAGCAATCGGCAGCTGATCGGATATTTTTACTGATGAGTTCGGGAACCTTTGGAGGTGTTACATTCGATTCGCTCCAAGCTGCCGTTAAGGACGCATAGTCTGGTGTGCATCGTAGAGGGTGTCAATCAGTTCTTTGTGATGCGGATTTTGCGCTATCATAGCTTGTTGTGCAGCCCGCTGATCTTTTGGGTGTTTGTCTTGAGAAATTTTTGTTTTTCCCTCCCAACTTTCAATGGTTAATTCAAAACCCAAAATATGGGGAATGAATGCGAGCATACGAGGATGGTCTGGGGGGAGTTCAAAAGCTTTATCAGGCTCCAAAAAAGCGGTCATTTCACATAAGCTTTGAATTACCCTTTCAGTTTCCATTATTGGTTTTAAGTCTCCCTTTATATGCACTTTAAAATAGTTCCATGTGGGCAATTGTGAGCTGCTGTAAATACTGGGTGAAATGTAGGTCTCAGGACCGTTAAACACAATTGTTGCTGTTCGGCCATTTTTGATATGTTCAATTTGTGGATTCCGGATATCCATATGCCCCACGATTATTTTGTGATCTGATTCGGGTTTGAAGATCATTGGTAGATGTGAACAAAAGGGCTGGTCATCTTCTGCGGTAAGAAGCATGCCCAATGGGCAATTTTCAATCAGACGTACAGCGTTTTCAAAATTTTGTTCTTGATGATGGGCGGGAGGATAATTCATGCGGCTCGAATTTTTCACAATTTAAGTTATTTGTAGATAGCTCGGCAATGCTAATTATATTCGATAAATTCGTTTTTGATTTGGAGGCTTTCTGCTACCTTTAGTCTATTGAGTAGGGCGATATGATACTGGTTTACGTACCCAAAAAAAACACGCGGATCTTATACACTTTCAAGCACATCTTTGAAGGAATACTTCAAGTGGGGGTCAGCTTAACCAATAACTTACAGGAATTTGTCGCCTATTCTGGGGTGAAATTCAGCTATAGCCAACAGCCCTTAGGGAATGAACTTTTTTTTGAGGCACACCCACTTCTGTTCGAATTAGGAGTTGCCCAACATGAGATTCATGTCCAACAATGGGAAGGTTTAGCCGTTTTTTTTAAAACATCTACTAAAAGTGCCATCCCCTTCGATTTATTTGCGGCCAGTTTTTATCTATTAAGCCGCTATGAAGAATACCAACCCCATCAGGTAGACTCCAGAGGACGTTTTCAGCCAGAACAATCTTTAGCCTACAGACATCAGTTTTTAGAGCAACCCTTGGTGGATCTTTGGGCGGTAAAAATTCTAGACCTATTACGAGAACAATTCCCTGATTTTCAATGGGATCAGAAAAAACATCCGACTTTCCAAGCCGTTTTTTCTATAGTAAGTCCCTATAAATTTAAGCTGAAGTCACCTTTTTTACTGCTGTGGGATCTTCTGGGGTATATCTTTCGCTTTCAATTTTGGGAGCTGAGAGATTTTTGGCGTGTCCGTCTAAACAATCAGGTGGATCCGTATGGCGACTACCCGACGCTTCGGAAAATTATTCAAGGCTTAAAACATCCCCCCTTATTGTTTTTTTTGTTTACGCCCAAAGGCCCCAACGACGATGGAGTATCGCCATTTAACCCTAAATACAAGGCTTTGGTTAAAGAAAATGCCGACTATATTCCTACTTCTTTGATGGTGGCCTATGAAAGCCAGATCAAT
Source organism: Flavobacteriaceae bacterium (assembly GCA_049889695.1). GTDB lineage: Bacteria > Bacteroidota > Bacteroidia > Flavobacteriales > Flavobacteriaceae > WTJH01. The sequence continues at coordinate 221,273 of JBMHCX010000005.1, forward strand.
GCTGGAACCATTCCAAAAGAGATTAAGCTGTTCAACGAATCTATCCATAGAAGTGTTAAGTCTGTGGTATTGCACAGGGGAATTCGACAACTGGGCGAAACCTATATTGAACTATCTGAGGCCGAACTTCAAAATGACTATTCCATGTGTTATACCCACTACATTGGATACAGGGCAAGTACAGCGGTTCCTTTTTATTTTTATGATCTGACCCATGAACGATTGACGTATTTAAAAATCCATCCGGTAGTCGCCACAGAGGAGGCCCTCAAGCAACTCAGACCCAAACAGGCCTTCGATCGTCTGAATCAACTCTTCGACCGTCTACCCACTTCTTCGGCCCAGTTTTGTGTTCATTTTAGCAATAAAATCATGAACTATCAGCAGCGAGAGGTGGAATGGAGACGATTGTTCATTAAATTTATTGAAAGACATGCTACAGCTGACTGAAGTCCAACATCTATATTTTGATTTAGATCATACGCTTTGGGATTTTGAAGAAAATTCTAAGCGAACATTTGAAAAAATTTTAAAAGAGCACGTTTTTCCATTTACGCTGGAGGAATTCATAGAGGTTTATAGCCCCTACAACCACCACTACTGGAAACAATATCGCGAAAACAGAATCACAACGGCTGAATTGCGGTATAAACGTTTGGCGTCTAGTTTTACGGCCTTAGCAGTAGAAATTAGCGATTCCCAAATTTTAGAAATATCGGAGGCCTACATTCAAGGCTTATCCACATTCACAGCGCTATTTCCCGGAACAATTCCTCTGTTAAAAAGACTGCAAAAGAAATACCGCTTGCATATCATTACTAACGGTTTTGATGTGGTGCAGCAGAAAAAAATCAATAACAGTGGGTTGGGTTCGTTTTTTGATACCATCACGACTGCTGAAGCTGTTGGATTTAAAAAACCTCGCCCAGAAATATTTGCAGCTGCCCGAGGCAAGCGTAGTGTTTTGCCAGCCCAAGCCATCATGATTGGCGATAGTCTAGAAGCCGATATCTTGGGTGGCCTCCAAGACGGAATGCAAGCGGTTCATTTTAATTCGCATCAGGAAGCTGAACACAGCAAATGTCCCATAGTATATGCACTAGTAGAACTTGAGGATTTGCTTCTCTCGGAAACAGAAAAGCGTATCTTTACCCCTAAATAAAGACTATGGCAATAGCGGATGCACAACAGCAAGTAGACGAGTGGATTAGCAAGCATGGCGTTCGATATTTTAACGAACTGACCAATATGGCGCAGTTGACGGAAGAAGTCGGAGAAGTAGCGCGTATTATTGCTCGTCGATATGGAGAGCAAAGTGAAAAACCAAGTGATGTAGACAAGGATCTTGGAGAAGAACTTGCCGATGTATTATTTGTTGTGTTGTGCCTTGCCAATCAGACCGGCGTAGATCTAGAGGCTGCTTTTCAACGTAAAATGGGCGTAAAAGCTGAAAGAGATCACGATCGTCATCACAATAATCCAAAGCTGCGTTAAATTTTGAAAAAGATCACTATCGCCCATCCCAATGGGATTATCAAAGGTGTTTGTTCAATTACAGGATCGAAGAGTGAAACCAATCGTTTGTTAATTCTCCAAGCCCAATACACCTCCATTGAGTTAGCGAATATTTCCAATTCTGAAGACAGTCAGATGATGCAACAGGCATTGGCAAATTCGACTGGAGAGGTCGATATACATCATGCTGGGACCGCCATGCGTTTTTTAACGGCCTATTTATCTGTAGATCCAAACTTTGACGGAATACTGACAGGGTCTGCACGGATGAAAGAACGACCCATTGGTCTTTTGGTGGAGGCGCTCAAGACACTAGGGGCAAATATTCAATATACAGAAAAAGAGGGCTATCCTCCGCTCCAAATAAAAGGAGGGGCGTTCGTCGATAACCAAGTATCACTGCCCGCAAATATCAGTAGTCAATATATCTCCGCTTTATTACTCATTGGAGCCAAACAACCACAAGGTTTGCATATTCATTTGGAAGGCGAGATTACATCTTTACCCTACATACAAATGACTTTAAGTCTTTTAGAAAGAGTAGGGATTAAAGCTGATATGAATGGGAATCATATTCATGTGAAACCTACCGCTGATTTGGCTCCCAGTAAGCAAGTAATCGAGTCTGATTGGAGTTCGGCGTCATATTTTTACGCTATGGTAGCATTGGCCAAGGAAGCTAGTGTGCGGATTTCTAGCTATCGTTCAGATAGCTTGCAAGGGGATTCTTGTTTACAGAAAATCTACGCACAGTTGGGAGTTCAAAGCAGTATAGACGGGAATGACCTATGTTTAAGCAAGATTCCGGAATTTCAGCTTCCTGAGCATTTAACATTGGATTTAGTCGCTTCGCCTGATATAGCACAAACCATTGCCGTTAGCTGTTTCGGCTTAGGTATTTCTTGTGATTTAACTGGCCTGCATACCCTTAAAATTAAAGAAACAGATCGGTTGGTCGCCCTAAAAAATGAATTAGAAAAGTTAGGGGCACAGGTCAACATAACCGATAAAAGCCTCCATTTGCAAAAAAGAACAAAAGCTTGGGGCCCGGAAATAAATATAGCTACATATAACGACCATCGTATGGCTATGGCGTTTGCTCCGCTGGCGCTTTTGGCACCTCTGGGAATAGAAGACCCCACAGTAGTTCAAAAATCATACCCAGATTTTTGGACGGATTTAAGGAGCTTAGCTTTTGAGTTGCCCTCAGTTTAAAGTTTTTGTCAAATTACTTGACAACCCCCTGCTGCAGGACTTATCTTTGCGCCTTAACTTTTGAAATAACCGCCGGAGGACCGGTAAAATATAAACTATATGAAGCTTTCTGATTTTAATTTTAATTTACCTGAGTCTTTATTGGCAGAACGTCCTGCTCCCGACAGAGATGAATCTCGTTTGATGGTGTTAAATCGTGCAGAAGAAACGATTTCTCATCACACATTTAAGGATGTCATCAATTTCTTTGATGAAGGGGATGTAATGGTCCTCAATAACACCAAAGTATTTCCTGCACGTTTGTTTGGAAATAAAGAAAAAACAGGAGCTCGTATCGAGGTATTCTTACTGCGGGAATTAAATCAAGAACAACGTCTTTGGGATGTTTTAGTGGATCCGGCTCGAAAAATTCGTATCGGGAACAAGCTGTATTTCGGAGAGGACGAAAGTCTAGTAGCCGAGGTTATCGACAATACTACTTCTAGAGGAAGAACACTTCGTTTTTTGTATGACGGCTCTTATGTCGAGTTTAGGGAAAAATTAAAACAACTCGGGCAAACACCACTTCCTAAATACATCAAACGACCGGTTGAAAAAGAAGACGAAGAGCGTTATCAGACCATATATGCAAAGCACGAAGGGGCTGTTGCAGCTCCCACGGCTGGCTTGCATTTTTCCAAACACCTTTTAAAGCGCTTGGAAATAAAAGGAGTGGATTTAGCCGAACTCACTTTACATGTCGGTTTGGGAACGTTTAACCCTGTAGAAGTGGAAGATCTATCCAAACATAAGATGGATTCGGAGGAGTTGCTTATCGATCAAAACGCTGCAAATGTGGTGAACCGTGCGATTGAAAACAAAAAACGTATATGTGCTGTTGGGACAACAGTTATGCGTGGCTTGGAAAGTTCAGTCTCCTCTACCAGAACACTGAAGCCTTATCAAGGGTGGACGCATAAGTTTATTTTCCCTCCCTATGATTTTTCGATTGCTAACGCAATGATCACGAATTTCCACACACCCAAATCAACGCTCTTGATGATGGTTTCTGCTTTTGCTGATCCAGATTTTATCAAAGAAGCGTATGAAGAAGCGGTCCGTGAGCAGTACAACTTCTACTCCTACGGAGACGCCATGCTTATTCTTTAAAAGTAGATGATGTCTTCCAAAAAAGATATCCGAGCCTTATCTCTGGAGGACTTAGAAGCTTTTTTTACGGAGCATGGGCTTGCCGCCTATAGGGCAAAACAACTCTATCAGTGGTTGTGGCAAAAAGGAGCTCATCAGTTCGATGAAATGACCAACCTTTCCAAAGAGGTCCGGACGCTCCTAGCGGAACATTTCGAAATTAATCATATCGCTATTGACCGCCAATTGCGCAGTAAGGATGGCACGATTAAAAATGCGGTAAAACTTCACGATTCGCTGATTGTTGAATCTGTATTAATCCCTACGGATAGCCGGACGACTGCCTGCGTATCTTCCCAGGTAGGCTGTAGTTTAGATTGCTTATTCTGCGCCACTGCTCAGCTTAAAAGGATGCGAAATTTAAATCCTGATGAGATCTACGATCAGGTGGTGGCCATCGATCGTCAAAGTAGACTGTATTTTCAGCGACCCCTTTCCAATATCGTATTTATGGGGATGGGAGAGCCATTGATGAATTATAAGCATGTTTTAGCTGCCATCGATAAAATCACCGCTGTGAATGCTTTGGGTATGTCCCCTAAAAGAATAACCTTATCGACTTCTGGAGTGCCCAAGATGATACGGAAATTAGCAGATGATCAGGTGCGTTTTCAGTTGGCGGTCAGTTTGCATGCTGCGCGCCAACAAGTGCGAGAACAAATCATGCCTTTTGCCAAAAATTTCACCCTCGACGATTTGTTGTCTTCCTTACAGTATTGGTATGAGAAGACTAAAAAGCGCATAACATTTGAATATGTCGTATGGGCCGGTGTAAATGACCTACAAGAAGATATTGATGCGCTGGTGCATTTCTGTAAGCAAGTCCCGTCCAAGGTGAATCTTATACAGTATAACAGTATCGGTGATACTCGTTTTCAGCAGGCTCCTGAAAAAACCATACAGGCATATGTTCAAGCCTTGGAGACGGCTTCAGTGGTGGTTACCATCCGCCGTTCTCGTGGCGATGATATCGACGCAGCCTGTGGGCAATTGGCCAACAAGACGCTCTAATAATCCACAAATCCTATTCCCTTTGCGGATATTAAATAATATCTTTGAAAGATGATGAAAAAAGTGGAGCAGATCAAACAACCGATCTATGCCGAGATGGAACTTTTCGAAGAATCGTTCGAGCAATCGATGTCCTCCAAGGTGGCCCTCTTGAACCGGATTACCCACTTTATTGTCCGCCGTAAAGGAAAGCAAATGCGTCCTATGCTGGTTTTTCTTACGGCTAAAATGTTAGCCGATAAAGAAATCCCTCAACGCACCTATAGGGGAGCTTCTGTAATTGAGCTGATTCACACGGCAACTTTAGTCCACGACGATGTGGTAGACGACAGTGGAATGCGACGCGGCTTTTTTTCACTGAATGCTCTGTGGAAAAATAAAATAGCTGTTTTAGTTGGCGATTATCTTTTGTCTAAAGGGCTGCTACTATCCATCGAAAATGAAGATTACGACCTTTTAAAAATTATCTCAGAAGCTGTCAGGCAAATGAGTGAGGGGGAATTACTGCAAATTCAAAAAGCCAGAAGTTTAGATATTACCGAAAGTGTTTACTACGAAATAATTCAAAAAAAAACAGCCATTCTTTTGGCAAGTTGCTGTGCGATGGGAGCTCAATCCGTTTATGCCGATTCGACTATTGTTGAAACGATGCATGCTTTTGGGATGGAGATTGGGATGGCGTTTCAAATCAAAGACGATTTGTTTGACTATACGGATGGTCCTATTGGAAAACCTACAGGTATCGATATACGAGAACAGAAAATGACTCTTCCTTTGATTCACGCGCTGAATGTAGTCTCGGAAAACGATCGACGATGGATGACACAAATCGTGAAGCGTCATTACAAGGATAAAAAGAAGGTCAGGCAACTGATTCAGAAGGTTAAAGAAGTAGGAGGCCTGTCTTATGCTGAGACACAAATGCAAAAACATCATTCAGCAGCCAAAAAGCTCCTAGCTGATTTTCCACAAAGTTCTGCACGTGACGCAATGGCAGAATTAGTCGACTATGTGATTGAGCGAAAAATATAATTTTTCGATACCTTAGAACTCAAACCGTCAACTAGATTGATTTCAAAAACAACCATAGATCAGGTATATGAAACCGCCCGTGTGGAAGAGGTGATAGGAGATTTTGTTACCCTAAAAAAATCGGGGACTAACTTCAAGGGGCTCAGCCCTTTTTCACAGGAAAAGACACCGAGTTTTATGGTTTCCCCTGTCAAGCAAATTTGGAAAGATTTTAGTTCAGGGAAGGGAGGGAATGTTGTTGCTTTTTTAATGGAGCACGAACATTTTACCTATCCGGAAGCCATTCGCTATTTGGCAAAGAAGTATGCGATTGAAATCGAGGAAACGCAACAAACTGACGAAGAAAAAGAGCAAGCAAATGCCCGGGAAAGTCTTTATTTAGCCACTGCTTTTGCTCAGGAATACTTTGAAGACTACTTGTGGAATAACGAACGGGGAAAAGCCATTGGATGGACCTACTTCCAAGAGCGCGGTTTTACCGACGAAACTATCCGAAAATTTGGCTTGGGCTTCTCTCCTGAAGTCAAAAATAGTTTATCCGAAGCGGCTCTTAAAAAGAGCTATAACTTAGACTTTTTTGAAAAGTGTGGCTTAATTATACCCACAGAAAATGGTCCCATCGATCGATTTAGAGGCCGAGTTATTTTTCCGATTAAGACAATGTCTGGAAGAGTACAAGGTTTTGGCGGACGAATCTTGGGAGATCATAAAAAAACCGCGAAGTATCTGAACTCTCCCGAGAGTGATATTTATCATAAGAGTAAAGTACTGTTTGGTCTGTACGAAGCCAAAAAGGCCATCGCCAAAGCAGATGTGTGTTATTTGGTCGAGGGCTATACAGATGTTATTCAGCTTCATCAGGCCGGTATAGAGGAGGTGGTTTCTTCTTCTGGAACAGCTCTGACCGCCCAACAGATTCAGATGATTCGCAGACTGACTTCCAATATAGTGGTCTTGTTTGATGGAGATGCGGCAGGCTTGCGTGCCGCTTTGCGCGGGGTGGATCTTATTTTAGAAGCTGGACTTAATGTGCGAGTGGTTTGTTTTCCTGAGGGCGAAGATCCCGATAGCTTTGCCAAAGCGCATAGTAAAGATGAAATTCATTCATTTTTGCAGACTCAGGCACAAAACTTTATTGCATTTAAAGCCAACCTCTTAACTGAAGAAGCGGCCAACGATCCGATTCGTAAGGCAGAGGCTGTTCGCGAAATCATTGGGAGTATTGCTAAAATTCCTGATCCCATTAAGCAGGAGTTGTATATCCGGGAATCAGCAGACCTTTTAAACATAACCGAAACAACTCTTTTTGATGCCCTGGCTCAAGAGCAACAAAAAAACAAACGCGAACAGCAGAGAAGTAAAACCCGTCAGCCAGAGAAGCCTCAGTTGGTCGCGCCCGATCCGATGGTTAAGCAACTGGACCCGAATCGAGTGCTAGAACAACAGATCATTTCTATTTTAGTCCGTTATGGGGGCCATGAAGTGGTATTTCAAGATGATTTTTTAGAAACCACAGAAGCTGGTGAAGTCGTCAATGTTCGCGAAAATCAGGAGTTGAAAATCTACGAAAAGATATTCTTGGATTTACAGCAAGACGAGATTGAACTTGCCGATCCAATTTTTCATCAACTATATGTTGCCATCATGAACGGTTATGCTGAAAACCCAGAGTTCCAATTAACCTCAGCTTCCATGTCTATGGCTCCGGATGTAGGGCGTTTAGTAGCGGACATTCTCATGGAAGATGAAAAATATGAACTGCATCAATGGGAGCGAAAAGATATTCCTGTTAAAGCTAAAACAGATACGCTCACTCTATTGGTGGAGCAAACAATTTTAGCGTTTCGTATGCAACTGATTAAAGAAAAAATACAACAGTTAAGCAAAGAATTAAGTCCTGATGTGGAAGAGCACAGAGATGTTTTAGATGAAATTCAAAACTATATTGAATTAAAAAAGTTGTTGGCTAATCGCTTGGCTCGTGTTATTTAAACAAACTTGAAGGTCTGGTTGAGGGTGTAGAGCTCCGTAACGTGTTTTACTTTGAATTTTTTAAAAATCCGTTGTTTGTAAGTTGCAGCCGTCTTAGGACTGATGCCGAGCGTTTCAGCGATGAACTTATTTCGTTTACCTTTCATAATCATCCGTAAGACTTCCGTTTCTCGTCGGGAGAGCGTTTCAAAGACGTTCCGCGGTTGTTTAAAGTCAAGATTAAGGTTTAAATATCCATGACTACCGATCATGGGGAACCCTAATTTTTGTACCTGATTAAGGGCATCGAGAAAGGCCTGTTGATTTACATTTTTATTGATGAACGCATTGGCACCCGCTTTTAGGATCGAAATAGCGTACATGTTTTGTGGTTGAGAAGAATAAAAAACAATCTTGATACCGGGCTGTATGGCGAGCACTTCATCGATCATTTCTTGCGGTCCGATGTCATAGGTCATCTCAGTAATTAAGATATCACAGGGGTTTTCTTTAAGCCATTTGAATCCTTGCTTAAATCGGTCAGTACTGCCCACAAATGTAAATTGATCTGATTTTTTCAAAAAAGCTTTAACTCCTTTGCAAACTACTGGGTGAGGATCGATTTGAAAAACCTTGATCATAGAAGTGTTAAGTTACGTCAAATCAGGAGATTTTCCGGGATTTCACAGACGGGAATAGGAAGCATTTTATGCTGATTTTGCCGGTTGAGGGCCCTGTATCGCTTTAAAACCTCCTCTTGGCGCTGGCTTAAAGTGGTATTGGCTCCCTGACTGTCGTAGCGCATAGCCCACTCCAGTTCATCGTAGGTTGCTCCCATTTGTTCTTCATCGGTCCGATTGTCTGCCCAAAGGCCGTCGGTTGGGGCAGCCTCTTGGATGGAAGTAATGATGTTCATTTCACTTGCTAACTGGTACACTTCAGATTTCATCAGGTCTGCAATGGGACTAAGGTCTACACCTCCATCGCCGTATTTCGTGTAAAACCCGACCCCAAAATCTTCAATTTTATTGCCTGTTCCGGCGACTAAAAAATTGTTTAAAGCAGCGAAGTAGTAGAGTGTACTCATACGAAGTCTCGCTCGGGTATTGGCTAAACTCAATGCTGCTTTAGTCGTTTCGTTGGTTGCCGGTAAACTCTGCCGAAGGCTTTCAAAAACCTCTGTTAGCGATACCCGATGCGTTTCTACCTGGGGGTAGTTGTTTTTTAGCCACTGCAGGTGTTCTTGTGCTCTGCTAACTTGATCGCTTTGCTGATGTATAGGCATTTCTAGCGCAATAGTAGGCAGCCCAGTTCGTGCGCAAAGTGTACTGGTCACAGCGGAATCAATTCCTCCGGAAACACCAACGACAAAACCCTTTTGATGGTTGGTAAGGGCATAATCCTTCATCCATTCGACTATGTGGTGAATTACTTTCTCAGGAGACTTCATGTTTTTTTGATTAAATGTACCTTTACCAAAATTAATTGAAATCCGATTCAAACCCGCATAAATCATTAAAAAGCATTGAATTTTAAAAGGTCTTTTTTGGTTCTAACCCTTTTGGGGTTAATTCATTACGGATGTAAAAATATTTCGTCAGAAGAGGTGGAAATTCGTCAATTAGAAATGCCTACTCAATGGAGTCGATTCGAGCTGGAGTTTCACAAATCCGAAGCAGACCAAATTCCTGCTCTAAAGCAGAATTTCCCCTATTTATTTCCCGCTAAGTTTAACGACAGTATCTGGTATACTCGCCAAAAAGATAGTTTACAGCTCTTATTGGTGGAAGCAGTAGAAGAAAAATTCCCTTCATTAGATTTTTTAGAAGCCGACCTGAAACACTTGTTTCAGCACGTGAAATACGAATTTCCTGATCTTCAGCCTCCACATCTGATTACGTTGGTGAATAATGTTGATTATCAAAGTAAAACCGTCTATGCAGACAGTCTACTGCTTATTTCAATAGATACTTACATGGGGAATGATCACCCCCTTTATGAGGGTATCCCCCAATATATCCGACAGGAAATGGATTTGACTTACCTCAAGGGGCATGTGTTGGATAAATTTTTGCGTCAGCGCATAGGAGAGAATCAACGTCGGGAACTTCTAGAAGTAATGATCTATGAGGGTAAATTGCAGTATTTAAAGTCGCGCTTGTGGCCGCACGATTCGGCCTACAGTTTAATGGGCTATACGGCTGAGCAACAGGCCTGGGCGGAAGCAAATGAGCGTTATATCTGGCAATATTTTATCGAGAGAGAACTGTTGTATGAAACCCATCCCAGTTATTTAGATCGGTTTATTCATCCCGCCCCCTTTTCTAAGTTTTATTTGGAGTTGGATGGGGAGTCGCCCGGAAAGATTGGCGTGTGGTTAGGATGGCAAATGGTTCAGGCCTACATGGAAAAAAACCCGGAAACATCATTGGCATCACTCGTGCGTATTCCTGCTCAAATTTTATTTCAGAAATCACAATACAAACCCAAAAAATGAGTGTAAAGAAACAGACGTCCATCGCAATCGAGATCGGTTTAGATGAAAACAAAATTCCTGAAGAAATTCATTGGTCGGCACCAGATGGGGGCGTGGAGCATCAGGAAGCTAAGGCAATGATGCTTGCCTTTTGGGATCCAGACCAGAAGGAGACAATGCGGATGGATCTTTGGGTGAAAGATATGCCCGTGGACCAGATGCAGCAGTTTTTCCACCAGACCTTGGTGACCATGAGTGATACGTATTTTAGGGCAACGCAGGACGAAAAAATGCAGGCGACCATGCGAGATTTTTGCGATTATTTCGCGGAAAAACTGAACCTGATCAAGTCTTAATTTAGTGCTGTATATTTCGGTTAAGTTGCTCTATATAAGCGATTAAACCGTCTAAGCCCGTCCTCTTTTCTGCAGAAGTAACGTAGTATTCAGGAAAAAACTCCCAATCTTCCGCCAATACTTCGAAATAGTCTTTTATCTGCTGTTCTACAACTCTAGGGGATATTTTGTCGGCCTTAGTAAAGACGATTTGAAAAGGTAACTGTTGGGTTCCCATCCATTTCATGAATTCCCTATCGATGGGCTGCGGCTGGTGTCTAATATCGATCAGTATAAAAGCACTTACCAGTTGTTTTCGTTGGGTGAAGTATTGGGTGATGAATTTTTGAAAAACTTTTTTTTGAGATTTTGAGACCCGTGCGTAGCCATAGCCCGGAAGGTCTACCAAATGCCATTCCTGATTGATTAAAAAATGGTTGATCAGTTGAGTTTTTCCTGGTCTACTTGATGTTTTTGCCAGCTGTTTTTGATTGCACATCGCATTGATGAGTGAAGATTTCCCCACATTAGATCGTCCGATAAAAGCATATTCAGGAAGATTCCCTTTGGGACATTTCCCGACATCGGTATTGCTCATTACAAAAGATGCTGAGCGAATTGGCATGATTATAGGTTATTGTGCTCCAACCACTCGAGGAGGATTTCATTAAATCGCTCTGGGTGCTCCATCATCGGTGCATGACCGCATTTTTCGATCCAGTAAAGTTCCGAGTTGGGGAGTAGTTTGTGAAATTCATCTGCAACTTCAGGGGGCGTAACAATGTCGTTTTTTCCCCAAATGATGGCGGTTGGTTGCTTCATGTTAGGTAAATCCTTCGACATATTATGCCGTATGGCACTTTTTGCAATCGCTAAAGTCCTAACTAGTTTGTCGCGATTGTTCACGGACTCGAAGACCTCATCTACTATTTCTTTGGTTGCCACTTTAGGGTCGTAGAATACTTCCTCGCTTTTTTGCTTGATGAATTCATAATTTCCGCGCTTCGGATATCCATCGCCCATGGAGTTTTCATAGAGGCCTGAACTACCTGTGATGACTAAACCTTTTACTGACGTAGGAAAACTCTTGGTATAGACCAATCCAATGTGGCCTCCTAGGGAATTGCCTATGACAATGACATCTTTCAGTTGTTTGTGTTCGACAAACTCGTGTACATATTTAGCAAATTCTTTGACGTTCGTCTTAAGAATGGGCATGTCGTATATGGGGAGCTGAGGAATAATTACTCTATACCCAGCCTCCGGAAGTCGATTAAAAACTCCCTCGAAATTACTTAAGCCACCCATTAGGCCATGAAGGACAATAAGGGGACGTCCAGAACCTTGTTCCACGTATTCAAATCGGTCGTCCTTGATAAGATGTTGATTCATGTAGCTTCTTCCTCCTCAGATTAGCACTAGCGACAAATATATACAATTCCATTCATCCCTGATTTTTTTTCCTGCTTTTAGTTCGCATCTGTCTCAATCGAGCAGGTGGGAAAACTTATCAACAAAGTGGTAATTAGTGGTAAAAAGTGGGAATTTAATTTTATATTTGAATAAGATTAAAAGCAAACGACTGTAGTGCAGCACTTTATAGGGACATATGAATGTAAATCAGACATCAAAGGTCGAGTCATGGTTCCGCGCGCACTGCAGCGACAATTAGCGGATAAGCTAACAGGAGGTTTTGTGATTAAGCGAGCAGTTTTTCAGCCTTGTTTAGAAATCTACCCCATGAAAGAGTGGGAGGCTTTGATGGAGAAAATCAATGGTTTAAATCGTTTCAACAAAAAGAACAACGACTTTATACGCAGGTTTACTGCAGGTGTGAAAATTGTAGAGGTCGATGCTTCAGGGCGTATTTTAATTCCGAAGGATTTATTGAGTCATGCGGGTATTGTAAAAGACGTGGTGTTGTCTTCGGCAGTGAATATCCTGGAGATTTGGGATAAAAGTCGATATGAGCAAGCTATAGATGAAGCCGCGGTAGATTTTGGAGCGCTTGCGGAAGAAGTAATGGGAGATGCAGATGGTGAGTAGTTATCATAATCCAGTAATGCTTCAGGAATGTCTCGATGGTTTAGATATAGATCCGGATGGGGTGTATGTCGATGTAACTTTTGGTGGTGGTGGGCATAGCCGTGCTATACTAGATTCTTTAAGTGACAAAGGAAGAGTGGTGGCTTTTGATCAGGATCCTGAAGCGCAAGCCAATGCATTGGAAGATTCACGCTTCTTGTTGATTGCAGCTAATTTTTCTGACATGCAGCGGTTTTTAAGGTTCCATGGCTATAAAAAAGTAAACGGAGTATTGGCTGATTTTGGTGTTTCTTCCCATCAGTTTGATACAGCAGATCGAGGCTTTTCGATTCGTTTCGATGGACCATTAGATATGCGGATGAATCCGGGGCAGGAGTTAAATGCCGCTCAGGTGATTAACGCTTATGCATTGGAAGATCTACGAAATATTTTCAAGGTATACGGAGAACTCAAGCAGGCCGATCGTTTTGCGCGAGCTGTCATTGACGCTCGTGATGCAAAAGAAATCGTCTCTACTCAACAATTGAAGGATGTTTTTTCGGCCATGATTCCGGAACGACACCAGAATAAAGTATTTGCGCAGGTATTTCAGGCGTTACGAATAGAGGTGAATAGGGAGTTGGAGGTGATTAAGCAGTTTTTAAATCAGGTGTCAGAGGTGTTAGAGCCAAAAGGGCGTTTGGTGGTTATGTCTTATCACTCTTTAGAAGATCGTTTAGTAAAGAATTTTATTCGGTCAGGGCGGTTTCAAGGAGAAGTGGAAAAGGATTTTTATGGAAATCCTTTGGTGCCCTTTAAGAAAGTAGGTGGCGTTCAGGTGGCTTCAGCTGAAGAGGTTCAATTGAATTCGCGCTCTAGAAGCGCCAAATTAAGAGTTGCAGAGCGGTTATGAAAAGTATACTTGCCTTTTTGAATATAGAGTTTTTACTAAAGGAGGATGCGTTTAAAAATTGGCGTATGCTCTTTTTCTCGGCTTTTTTGGCCTTAATCATGATCAATAGTGGGCATCAGACCGATCGGAAAATATTTAAAATCTCGGAGCTCAATAAAGAATTACAGGTTCTAAAGAGTCGATATGTAGAAAAAAAGGCACAGTTAGTGGCGCTTCGTAAAGAGAGTCGTATTCACACAGCTCTAAAAGACAGGGGGTTTATGGTTCAAAAAACCACTCCGTATATGTTAACCTATAAATATACAGATGAATAAAAACAAGGTTTATCGGTTTTATGGGGTTGCATTTGCCATGCTCATTTTCGCATTGGTGCTGTTCGGAAAGTTGTTGTATATACAGTTATATCAGGCGGAGCATTACGAGGCTATTGCGGAAGGGAAAACCCTCAAAAAGACAGTTATACAGCCTAGTCGAGGAAATATCTACTCAGACGACGGGACTTTACTAGCCACTTCCGTGGCTGAATACGAGTTGCGATGGGATGCAGCAACAGTAGCACCAGAACTTTTTCATAATCAACGAGCAGAGTTGGCCCAGAAACTAGCAGATTTTTTTCAAAAATCGCCTCAGTACTTTCTCAATCGTTTAAACAAAGCTTGGCAGCAAAAAAACAGGTATATGCTTTTGGCCAAGAATTTAACGCATACCCAATATCAGACCATCAAGCAATTTCCCATCTTTCGTTTAGGAAGTTACAAAGGCGGGTTAATCGTCGAGCGTGAAATGATTCGTGAGCATCCTTTGGGGAAGATTGCAGAGCGAACCATTGGTTATGAAAAAATGGATCCGAAAGGTTATTTCTTGCGGGTAGGTCTAGAAGGTGCTTATGGGAATTATTTGCGCGGAGCTCCAGGGGTCAGGTTGAAGCAACGAATAGCCAACGGGCAGTGGAAACCGTTAAATGACACAAATGAGGTGGAGCCCTCGGCAGGTTATGATCTTTATTCTACCATAAATGTTCCTCTTCAAAATAAAGTACACGATGCCTTGTTGGCGCAATTAGAAAAATTTGAAGCAGAACACGGGACTGCAGTGGTGATGGAAGTGGCCACAGGAGAAATCAAGGCGATCGCCAATTTAGGGCGGACGGACCAAGGGAAATACTACGAACGGTTGAACTATGCCGTTGGGGAAGCGCATGAGCCTGGATCGACCTTCAAGCTTATGGGGATGATAGCAGCCTTGGAAGACGGCCTGATTCAGCCTAATGACCTGATCGATACCGAAAATGGAGTGCTTACTTTCTTCGGTAAATTCAAGGTGCGTGACTCTCGTAGAGGAGGGTACGGGAAAATTTCTGCTTCTAAAATATTTGAAGTTTCCTCGAATGTGGGGATGGTAAAAATCATCGATCGCCACTATAGCAACAATCCACGCAAGTTTATTGATCGTTTATACGCTATGGGGCTAAAGGAACCTTTAGGAGTCTCTATTCATGGCGAAGCAGCTCCTAAAATTCCCTATCCTACAGACCCTGATTGGGACGGGTTGGACTTGCCCTGGATGGCTTATGGATACGGTCTAACGCTAACTCCCCTCCAAACGTTGACATTTTACAATGCTGTTGCCAATGATGGCATAATGGTGAAGCCTAGGTTTGTGAAGCGTCTTGAAGGCTGGGGAAAAAACAAGTCTTTTACCCTTGAGGCAGAAGTGATTAAGCCTTCTATCTGTTCTAAGGAGACGCTGACAGCTGTTCGGCAGATGATGTTTAATGTGGTGAACAAGCCGTGGGGAACCGCTCGAAGTATTCAAGACGATCGGATAAGCATGGCCGGAAAAACCGGTACTTGTCAGGTAGATTACAATACCGATAACGTACAGTATATCTCCAGTTTTGTGGGCTACTTTCCTGCCGAGCAACCCATCTATTCTTGTATCGTTGTTATTCACCGTCCCAATAAAGAAAAAGGATACTACGGGGCTAGCGTGGCTGCTCCGGTTTTTAAGGAGATTGCCGTTTCGGTTAATCGAGATTTTCCGAAAGAAATCGAAGTTGCTCCTTCTGCAGAAAATAAGGTCAAGGAGTCGCTTACACCCGAATTTATAACGGATGCTATTCCAGACCTCAAAGGAATGCCTTTTATGGATGCGGTGGCACTCTTAGAGCAGTTAGGTGTTCAGGTCAATGCTGTCGGTAGAGGGAAAGTTCTATGGCAATCGGTAAAAGCCGGAACTCCCATCGGGGCAAAAATGAAAATTGAATTGAAGTTAGGATGAAGATTTTAAAAGACTTGCTGTTTGGTGTATCGCTAGAAGCTGTTCAAGGGGAGCTAGGCAAGGAAGTGGCGTCTATAGCATTCGATTCTAGAAAAATTAAGACTAACACCCTGTTTGTTGCGCAAAAGGGAGAAGTAGTGGACGGACATGACTATATCGATCAGGCAATTGCCGCTGGAGCGCATATCGTCGTTTGTGAAGACCTTCCCTCGTCAATGCAGACAGACCTCACCTATGTGAAAGTGGCGGATAGTCGATTAGCATTGGCGCAGATTGCTGCTAATTTTTATGATCATCCTTCCGCTCAGCTTTCTTTAGTTGGGATAACAGGGACCAATGGAAAGACAACTGTGGCGACATTGCTCTTTGAAACGTTTACACAGTTGGGCTACAAAACCGGTCTGATCTCTACTATACGAACAATCATTGGCGATCAGATATTGCCTTCCACTCATACCACACCAGATCCTATTCAGCTACAAGCCTCATTGCAAGCAATGGTAAAGGAGGGTGTAACCCATTGTTTTATGGAAGTTTCTTCGCATGGGATAGCCCAAAAGAGAATCGAAGGATTGCATTTTCGAGGGGGAGTATTCACCAACCTTTCCCACGACCATTTAGACTATCATCTGACATTTGCGAACTATCGCGACGTTAAGAAGGCTTTTTTTGATGCTTTGCCAAAAGAGGCCTTTGGACTGGTGAATGCCGATGACAAGAATGCCCTTTATATATTGCAAAACTGTAAGGCACATCACCGAAAATACGCCTTAAAATCCCAGGCAGATTATCGAGCTAAAATTCTTGAAAATCAATTTGAAGGGATGCTGCTGTCTGTAGATCAGACAGAGCTATGGACGCAATTGATAGGTGCTTACAACGCTTCCAATATACTCGCAACCTATGGAGTAGCGTGTGAATTGGGAATCTCCAAAGAAGAACTCTTTCGAGTATTGAGTTTACAGAAAAATGTCGAGGGCAGATTTGAAGTGTTACGAGTCAATCAGCGGGTCGTGATTGTGGATTTTGCCCATACTCCCGATGCATTGAAGAACGTCTTGGATACCATAAATTCTATTCGCACTAAAAACGAAACGCTCTACACCCTTGTCGGGTGTGGTGGAGACAGAGACCCTCAAAAAAGACCTGATATGGGGCGGATTGCTGCGCGCGAATCCGACAGAGTTATTTTCACTTCCGATAATCCTAGAAGCGAATCGCCCGAGGAAATTCTAGCGCATATGATGGCTGGTGTGGCAGCTGAAGATTTTAAAAAGGTATTAAAAATAAGCGCAAGAGAAGATGCTATACAGGCTGTTTCGCGAATGGCAAGCGAAGGTGATGTAATCCTGATTGCTGGGAAAGGGCACGAAAAGTACCAAGAAATTAACGGGGAGCGCATTCCCTTCGACGATAGCCAATTGGCTCAACAATTTTTCAACGAAATCTGATTTTATGTTCTATTATCTCTTTGAATATCTCGAAAACGAATACCAGTTGATAGGGGCATCAGTGTTTCAATATCTCTCCTTCAGAGCTGCATTAGCATTTATTGTTTCCCTTTTGTTCTCCATGGTTTTTGGGAAGAGAATCATTGGTTTTCTAAAACGGCAACAGATTGGAGAAACAGTTCGAGATTTAGGGTTAGAGGGGCAGAAAGAAAAAGAGGGGACACCCACCATGGGAGGGCTAATCATTATAGCTGCGACGCTAATTCCAGCGCTCTTATTTGCGCAAATCGATAACATCTATATCCTCCTATTATTGTTTACGACCCTTTGGATGGGGATGATTGGTTGGGCCGACGATTACATCAAAATATTTAAAAAGAATAAAGAAGGTTTACAAGGGAAGTTCAAAGTAATGGGGCAGATAGTTTTGGGGCTTATCGTAGGGGCGACCTTATATTTTCATCCGGATGTTACCATACGCGAGATCTCTGATCAGAAACTTTCTGCTGTAGAATTAAAATCTACCCTAACGACCATTCCATTGATGAAAAACAACCAATTTGACTACGCCTTTTTCATTGATTGGATGGGGCCTGAGATGCATCAATGGAGTTGGGTTATTTTTATTCCTGTTGTCATATTTATCATTACTGCGGTCTCTAACGGGGCTAACCTAACCGATGGTATCGACGGTCTAGCCGCTGGAACTTCAACCATTGTTGTTTTGGCCTTGGCGGTCTTTGCATGGGTCTCCGGGAACGTGATTTTTTCGGAATACCTCAATATTATGTATCTACCCGGAGTAGGAGAAATAACTGTTTTTATTGCGGCTTTTATCGGAGGTTTGGTAGGCTTTCTATGGTATAATACTTATCCGGCTACCGTGTTTATGGGAGATACGGGTAGCCTGACGATCGGAGCACTTATTTCGGTCATCGCTATTTGCGTACGCAAGGAGCTTTTAATCCCCGTATTGTGTGGAGTCTTTTTAGCTGAAAATCTGTCGGTTATCCTGCAGGTCAGCTATTTCAAATATACCAAGCGAAAAACGGGTGTGGGCGAGCGTATTTTACTCATGTCTCCTTTGCACCATCATTACCAAAAGAAAGGATATCACGAAAGCAAGATCGTAGCGCGCTTTTGGATTGTGAGTATCCTATTAGCTGTTGTATCCATCGTAACCCTAAAACTGAGATAATGCAAAAACCACTACTTGTTGTATTGGGAGCTGGAGAGTCTGGCGTTGGCGCAGCTTTATTGGGAGTTCGACAGGGATACGATGTTTTTGTTTCCGATCGAGGGGAAATTCCACCTGCTACACAAGAACTCTTTGAAGAGCAAGGAATAGCATTCGAGCAAGGCCAACACGACTTAAATCGTATGCTTCCCGCTCAATGGGTGGTGAAAAGTCCCGGAATTCCAGACTCCGTTGAAATTGTACAAGCGTTAATCGAGCAAGACAAGCAGGTGATTTCAGAGATTGAGTTTGCCTTCCAATATACACAGGCGAAGATTATTGCCATAACGGGGAGTAATGGAAAAACAACGACTACTCTCATGACCTATCAGATACTTAAAGATGCTGGGTACAATGTAGGGTTGGTGGGAAATATAGGTGCCAGTTTTGCCCGTGCAGTTGCCTTTGAAGAACATGAATACTATGTTGTTGAAGTCAGCAGCTTTCAGTTAGATGGAATTCGAAAGTTTGCCCCCCACGTCAGTATTATTACCAATATAAGCCCCGACCATTTAGATCGTTATGGGTACAATTTTGAAAATTATATCCAGTCGAAACTTCGAATTTTTGAAAATCAAAGCAGCCGTCAGCACCTGATATATGGATCCGACGATGCAGAGCTCCATCCAAGGATTTCAACGACCAACAGCCCAGTTCAAAAACATTCATTTGGACTCGAATTTCCTGAGCGAGCCACTACAACCCTTCACAAAGAACATATTTCTATACAAACATTAAACCAACCAAACATGATTGCAACTTCTCAATTTCCCTTTCAGGGAAGACACAATTTGTTGAATGCCATGGCTGCGGCCACGGCTGCTCAGCTGGTAGACATTCAAAAGGAAACCATTCGCCAAAGTCTATTGCATTTTAAAGGTGCTCCGCATCGTCTGGAGCAGGTGCTCAATATCCAAAAGGTGGCCTATATCAATGATTCCAAAGCGACCAATGTCAATGCCACTTATTTTGCACTCGAAAGTATGGAGTGTCCTACTGTTTGGATTGCAGGCGGAGTAGACAAGGGGAACGACTATGAAGGCTTGTTGCCTTTGGTCAACAAAAAAGTAAAAGCATTGATATGTTTAGGGGAAGACAATTCTAAACTTCTCGAGACTTTTGGCTCCGTAGTGCCTCTAGTATTGGAGACACAGTCGATGAATGAGGCTGTAAAAATGGCCCACAAAATTGCGGAGCGAAAAGAGGCGGTGTTACTATCTCCAGCCTGTGCAAGTTTCGATTTATTTAAAAATTATGAAGATCGTGGCGATGCATTTAAAGCGGCTGTACGTCAACTATAATTAATTATTTATGCGCCTACAAGAGATATTTTGGGGAGATCGAGTGCTTTGGGTACTCATGATCCTTTTAGCTTTTTTCTCTTTCTTGCCTGTCTACAGTGCAAGTACCAACCTGAGTTATGTCGTTGGGGTGGGGTCGCCCGTGGGCTATTTGGTGAAGCATTTCGTGATCATTTTGTTTGGTTTTGGTATCACGTTCTTGGTTCATCGAATTCCCTACAATTATTTTAAGGGAATTGCGGTAATTGCTTTCCCAATTGTGGTTGTTCTGTTGCTTTACACTCTTTTACAAGGAACCACTATCGATGGCGCAAATGCTAGTCGATGGATAAAAATTCCGCTAATCGGTGTCAGTTTTCAGACATCTACCTTGGCTTTTGTGCACTTATTGGTTTATGTCGCCTTCTACTTACATAAAAATTACGATCGGCAATTTACTTTTCAAAGTTCATTTATCGCTCTTTGGTTGCCGGTTTTAGCCATTGTTTTCTTAATCCTTCCGGCTAACTTTTCCACGGCAGCTATGCTCTTTTTTATGGTGCTTATGCTGACTTTTGTTGGCGGTTATCCCTTTAAATATTTACTCTACATATTTGGTTTTGGCTTTGTTGTATTTCTATTATTTATACTGACGGCAAAGGCATTTCCGGAAGCTATGCCCAATCGGGTAGATACTTGGCGGAGTAGGATAGAGAATTTTAGTTCTAATCAGTCGGGTGAAGAAAACTACCAAATAGAGCTCTCAAAAACAGCCATTGCAACGGGTGGTTTGTTCGGAAAAGGCGCTGGAAAAAGTGTTATGAAAAACTTCTTACCTCAAAGTTCCTCAGATTTTATCTATGCCATTATCGTAGAAGAGTACGGTGTATTAGGGGGTATCGCCCTTATAGTTCTCTACCTTATAGTATTGTTTAGGATATTGGTCAATGCTCACAAAACGGAGGAAATTTTCGGGAAACTTCTCATTATTGGGATGGGTATTCCTATTGTTTTTCAGGCATTTGTGAACATGGGGGTAGCCTTGCAGGTACTTCCGGTAACGGGACAGACCTTGCCTTTGGTGAGTAGTGGAGGAACCTCTGTTTGGATGACTTGTTTGGCTTTCGGGATCTTGTTAAGTGTAACAGCTCGAGGGCAGCATAAAAGTTCTAATTCATCTCATAACCCAATTATTGAATTTAGTGAAACCTTATAGATTCATTATATCGGGAGGGGGAACTGGAGGGCATATGTATCCTGCTTTAGCCATCGCACATGCGCTAAAAAATGCCCAACCCGAGAGCGAGATACTTTTTGTCGGAGCCTTGGGTAAAATTGAAATGGAAAAAGTACCGCAACACGGATTTCCGATCAAAGGACTATGGATCTCAGGTTTTCAGCGTGGACAAATAAAAAGAAACCTCTTGTTTGGGGTTAAATTAATGTGGAGTTTATTGCACTCCCTTTGGATACTTTTTCGATTTCGACCTCAATTAGCCATCGGCACTGGTGGTTTTGCTAGCGGTCCTATGCTTTGGGTAGCACAATTATTTGGCGTGAAAACCATTCTTCAAGAACAAAATTCGTACCCAGGTATTACCAATCGATTTTTAGCCAAGCGCGCAAAAGTAGTTGCCGTCGCATATGCAGGTTTAGAAAAATACTTTTCGGGCACAAAGCTTGCCTTTACAGGGAATCCCGTACGATTATCGTTACTGGAATTACCCCATGCTACGGACGAACTCTACAACGATTTTGGTTTAAATCCTAAGCGCCCAGTTTTGTTGGTATTAGGTGGGAGTCTTGGTGCATTAAAAATCAACGAGCTTATGGCGGCTCATTACCAGGCATTTCTAGCCTGTGGTTATCAGATTCTTTGGCAATGCGGCCGGAATTATTATGAAAAATACATTGCCCTTGAAGGAGAGGCAGTTAAGATATGTGATTTTATTGGGGAGATGGACAAGGCTTATGCGTTAGCTGATGTAATTCTTTCGAGAGCTGGTGCAGGAACGCTTTCAGAATTGAGTTGTGTCGGTAGGCCCACCGTATTAATACCTTCCACCAATGTGGCAGAAGATCACCAATTAAAAAATGCTAAAGCTTTTGTAGACGCGAATGCAGCACTGTTAATTGAGGAGGCTGAAGCCGATCAGCTATTTGAAAAAGAGCTTGTGGGGCTCTTAATGGATGAAGATAGAAAACAGAAGATGGCTGGAAATATTAGGCAATTGGCTAAGCCAGAAGCTACTGATTCGATTGTTGAACTGATCAAAAATATTGTACAATGAGTGCCCCTAAAACATATTATTTCATAGGTATAGGTGGTATCGGGATGTCGGGGCTAGCACAGCTGCTTCATCGGAAAGGACATTTGGTCATGGGATACGACAAGACCCCCAGTCCGCTTACTGCCACCCTTGTAGAGCAAGGGATACAGATTGTTTTTGACGACGCTTTGGCCGCCTTACCCGAAAAAGCTCGTGTAGAAGATGTACAAGTGATCTATACTCCGGCAGTTCCAGAGGACCACGAGCAACTCCGATATTATTTAAACCACCAGTATGCCGTTCGAAAAAGAGCGGTCTTCTTGAATGAGCTTGTGCAGGCTTCACGTTGTTTGGCTGTCGCAGGAACCCACGGGAAAACCACTACAAGCTCTATCCTAACGCATATGTTGGCTAAATCAAATGCATCCTTTACGGCTTTCTTGGGCGGAGTGATGCAGGAATACGACAGTAATCTGATTGCCGCTGGAGATGAATTTAGTGTGGTAGAGGCAGACGAATATGATCGATCTTTTTTACAGCTTCATCCGGAAATGGCGGTTATTACTGCCGTAGATCCCGATCATCTGGATATCTACAAAACGCATGAAGCTATGCGAGCTTCTTTTGAGCAATTTGCATCCCAAGTCACCTCAACCTTAGTGGTCGAAGAGCATCTGCCTTTTGAGGGCATTCGTTATGGATTTGGAGAACAAGCCGATTTTCGGATCGCAAATATTCAGGCGGAAAATACGGGTTACCGTTTCGACCTTTGGGAGGGAGAGGAGTGTATTCCACAGGTCTATTTTAACCTGATCGGACAGCATAACTTACTCAATGCCTTAGGGGCTTACACTTTGGCTCGTCAACTAGAAATTCCTCAGCAACCATTACTAGAAGCTTTAGCAGATTTTCCTGGAGTCTACAGAAGGATGAATATTTACAGTCAGGGAGACCGTTTTCTGATCGATGATTACGCTCATCATCCGGAGGAAATTAGAGCAGTTTGGAATACTGTTAAAGAGCATTTTCCAGAGCAACATAAAACGGTTGTTTTTCAGCCTCATTTGTTTAGTAGAACACAGGATTTCATGTCCGATTTTGCTGAAGTTCTCTCCAATTTCGATCGGGTAGTGTTATTGGAAATTTACCCTGCTCGAGAGTTGCCCATTCCTGGAGTGAACTCCCAAGCATTGTTCGAGAAGATCGCTGTTGAAGATAAGTTTTTAGTGGACAAGTCCGACTTGTTGACATTTGTGAATGGACTTCAAACAGATGTTTTGGCGCTTTTGGGCGCGGGGGATATAGGCCTCGAGGTTGAGCCTATTCGCAATAAATGGTTAAAAGAGGTTTAAATGCAGAAGAAACGATTTGCTTTTGGGATTTTTTTACTGATGCTATGGATCGGACTTGGGGTTTTTGGTCATTTCAAGAGCCACAAAAGAGTCTATTCCTCTGTTGCCGTGAATTTTTCGGAAAGCCCAGTGTTTTTGGAGGATTCTCTCGTTAATAAATTGTTAATACAAAACTTAGACAAGCAAATAAAGGAGGGTAATTCTGGAGTAGATTTGAATATGCTCGAATCCATAATTGAAGAAATCCCGTATGTTGAAACAGCCGAAATTTATCCGCTGAGTCCCCGTGGGTTAGCTCTTCAGGTGGACGAAAGAGTCGCTATCCTTCGGGTTTTTGGCACCGAAAATTATTATGTCGATGCAGGTTTAAGTCGTTTCCCAGCCAAGTCTAACTATTCTGTTGCAGTACCCGTTTTTTACGGAAATCCAGATCAGGATCAATTAGAAGCTGCCCGTCGCATATTACAGGCAATTAACAACATTCCAAGATTAAGCGGACGTTTATCGAGCCTCTACCTAAGCGATGATAATTCATATGTGTTAGAAATTCAAGGCCTTCCTTTTGAAGTAGATTTGGGAAAATCAACCCGCCTTCGCCAGAAGTGTAAAAAAATTGTGTTGTTTGAAGATTTCCAGCAACAAGTCAAAGATTCTCTATTATACGAACAAATCCATTTGGATTATACTAATCAAATCGTAGCAATACCCGTTAGCTCATGAATACTACAGGACAAATTTCGGTCGGACTAGACATAGGTACAACAAAGATTGTGGTCATTGTAGGCCGCAAAAATGAGTTTCAAAAGGTAGAAGTATTAGGCATTGGAAAATCCAAAAGCTTGGGAGTACACCGTGGAGTGGTGAACAATATTACCCAGACCATCCAATCGATTCAACAAGCGGTAGAGCAAGCCCGGACGAGTGCCGGCACGCCAATCGATGAAGTAGTCGTGGGGATAGCAGGACAACACATCCGAAGCATACAGCATTCCGATTATATTACTCGGCCCAATGCGGAGGAAGTAATCGATGAGGAAGACCTTCAACGATTGATTAAGCAAGTGCATAAATTAGTGATGCTTCCGGGAGAAGAGATCATTCATGTACTACCCCAAGAATACAAAGTCGACGGTCAGTCCGAAATAAAAGAGCCCATAGGGATGTATGGTGGTCGTTTAGAGGCTAATTTCCATGTGGTTGTAGGACAGGGTCCTTCAATTCGAAACATTGGTCGCTGTATCAAGTCAGCGGGGCTAGAAATGAACAATATCACCCTAGAACCATTGGCCTCTGCCAATGCTGTCCTGAGCCAGGAAGAGAAAGAGGCGGGTGTTGCTTTGATTGACATCGGAGGTGGTACGACAGATTTAGCCATTTTTAAAGATGGAATTATACGGCATACTGCCGTTATCCCTTTTGGAGGGAACGTTATTACGGAAGATATCAAGGAAGGCTGTTCTATCATTGAAAAACAAGCAGAGCTGCTGAAAATTAAATTTGGATCGGCATGGCCAGGCGAAAACAGAGAAACAGAAATTGTTTCTATTCCTGGTCTTAGAGGTAGAGATCCAAAAGAAATATCGCTGAAAACCCTTTCGAAAATCATCAATGCCCGAGTGGTTGAGATTATCGAACAAGTCTTTCTCGAGATTAAAAACTACGGGCATAACGAACAAAAGAAAAAGCTGATAGCTGGAATTGTGTTAACGGGAGGAGGAAGTCAGCTAAAGCACCTCAAGCAGTTGGTCGAATACATTACGGGTATGGATACTCGAATTGGTTATCCTAGCGAGCACTTGGCTGGCGATTCTTCTGAAGAGGTTTCCAGTCCTATGTATGCTACTGCTGTAGGTCTGCTCATGGATGCCATCGAGGGGCAACAACCCTTAGAGACCATAGAAATCCCTGAAGAGGATGCCGAAGAGCCTTCATTAGAAGATAATGCTATATCCCAAAAAACCCAAATGGCTCGTCAATCGAGCTTTGAAAAATGGGTGGAAAAATTTAAAACCTTTCTAGACAACGCCTAAACGAGTATTATGGAGATCCGAACCGATAAAGATTTTAGCTTTGATTTACCCAAGAACAAAAGCAATGTCATCAAAGTCATGGGAATTGGTGGTGGCGGAAGCAATGCTATCAATTACATGTTCCGTCAGGGAATTGTAGGAGTAGATTTCGTCGTTAGTAATACCGATGCTCAAGCCTTGAGTGAAAGCCCTGTTCCCATCAAGATACAGCTAGGGGCTACCTTAACAGAAGGTTTAGGGGCCGGAGCAAACCCTGAGGTAGGTGCTCGTTCTGCAGAAGAAAGTCTTGAGGATATACGAACGTTATTGTCGACCCAGACCAAAATGTTGTTTATTACAGCAGGGATGGGTGGAGGTACTGGGACAGGTGCAGCACCAATTATCGCAGAGCTGGCTCAGGAACTCGATATACTCACCGTGGGTATTGTTACCATGCCATTTCAATTCGAAGGGAAGTTAAGACTAGAACAAGCACAACAAGGATTAGAACGATTAAAAGAGCGGGTAGATTCCCTCATCGTGATCAACAACAACAAACTCCGTGAGGTGTATGGTAATCTTGGGTTCAAAGCAGGATTTGCCAAGGCCGACGAAGTTTTGGCTACAGCAGCTAAAGGAATTGCCGAAGTGATTACCCATCACTACACCCAAAATATAGATCTTAAAGATGCAAAGACAGTACTCACCAAGAGTGGTTCAGCCATCATGGGATCTGGAACTGCTTCTGGAAACAATAGAGCCCAGGATGCTATTTCTAAGGCATTGGATTCTCCTTTACTGAACGATAATAAAATCACAGGATCTAAGAATGTTCTCTTGCTAATCGTTTCGGGAACCGAGGAGATCACTATCGATGAAATTGGAGAGATCAACGACTTTATACAGACCGAGGCCGGCAACAACGCCAACATCATTATGGGGATTGGGGAAGACCCAAGCCTGGGGCATACGATAGCTGTTACGATTATTGCGACTGGTTTTGGGGTAGAGCAGCAACACCAAATTGTAAATACAGAAGCCAAAAAAATCATTCATACCCTGGAGGAAGAGCAAACCGCTGCGCAGGTATTTGCGCCTAAATTGGACATCTCATCGCCTCCTGTTGTAGAAGAAGCCCCTGTCATTGTCCATCATTTAGAAGAAGAGCCCCTCCCCACAGAAGCTTCTACAGCGGAAATAAATGTGGAGGAAGTAAATCCATTGATCGATTTAAACGACATTTTAGCGGACATTGAGGTCAGTTATGAAGAGGTGAAAATTCCGGAAACCGATATTTATGAAACGCCTGTCGTTGCTGAAATCGTTGAGGCTGACTTAAATGAAGTAATCCTCCATGAGGAAACTGTCAATAAAGAAATTATTAATGAAGAAACGAACATTGAAGAAGCGGCTTTTGAATTTAGAGATGTGAGTCCTGAATTAGCGGATATAGAAGTAGTGGATGCTCAGTGGTTAGCACCAGAAGAGGAGCAGCAAATTGCTTTGGACTTTGATATGCCACTCAGTGGAGATACGAAGGAAACGCCGAATGTTCAAAAACAAGTCATTGGTGTACTCTCCGAAGAGCAGGAAGAAACGAAAGCTTATACTGAGCCTGTTGCGGAAGAGGGAATGCAACTCAGTGTCCGTAAAGAACAACCCATTGAAGAGCCTAAATTAGAAGAAGAGAGTTTAGATCCTGCGGCGAGCCACCAGGATCCTTTCGATCGCTCTATTAAAAGTTCATTGACGCAAGCGAATGCGAATCGAATCGAGCAGTTAAAAAAGTTTAACCACACATTTTCGAATAGTATGGCACGTTTGGAGGAGATGGAAAAACAACCCGCCTACAAGCGTCAAGGGGTGAATCTAAATCACGAAACAGATAAGCCAGAAAATTCAAGATTATCTTTAGGTTCGGATTCCAACGATGAACTTCAATTACGGATCAATAACTCTTTTTTACACGATAACGTTGACTAAGCCATGTCATTAGAACAACAACTCACCAGCGAACTTAAAGATGCCATGCGGGCCAAAGACCAATTGCGTCTAGAGGCCCTACGAGCGATTAAATCTGCTATACTATTGGTTAAGACCCAAAGTGGTGCTGAAGAAACACTCACCGAAGCTCAGGAAATTCAACTGCTTCAAAAATTAGTCAAGCAGCGAAGAGACAGTGCCGCCATATTTAAAGAGCAAAACCGTTCTGATTTAGCTCAACCCGAAGAAGATCAGGCAGCCATTATAGCCGCCTTTTTACCTCAACAACTTTCTGTAGCCGAGGTAGAGACCATAGTAGAAAAAATCATAGCTGAAACTGGAGCTAGCAGTATGAAAGATATGGGACGGGTCATGGGTGCTGCTAACCAGCAAATGGCAGGTCAGGCCGATGGGAAAACCATTTCTTCGATCGTCAAAAATAAGCTTTCCTAAGAAGGTTTAATATTCCACCAGAAATCGGTAGTTTTGTACTCCAAACGGCCCAGTAGTTCAACTGGATAGAATATCAGATTTCGGCTCTGAGGGTTGGGGGTTCGAATCCTCCCTGGGTCACTAAGTTTTTCTCCATGATGAGTGTTAGCAGCGATCTACTCTTTGACGACTGCAAATAGATAACACTTATGTGTCTTAATTTGTAGACCTTAATAATGTCCATCTCCATAGTAGTTACCCATACGTGATGTGGGTTTAGGATGCAGGCTTTGAGTTTTGGAGGGTGTGTAGTAGTTATTGCTCGTTTTTACTGACCCATGCTTATAAAGGTGAATTTAATTTGCTCGATCAAGCAGAAATCAAAGGTTGTTCAGTGCCTTAATTGAGAGATGAATATGCATTTTTACGCAATACTCTACCATTGAATTGATTCAAAAATTCACCCCGATCAACGGCCAATTTTCCATTAATGACAACATACAGAATTCCTTCAGGGTATTGGTGCGGGTCTGTAAATGTAGCTTTATCTTTTATTTGATCAGCATCAAAAATGACCAGGTCAGCTTTTAGCCCTTCTTTAATCCGTCCGCGGTCCTTTATACCATACGTTTGCGCGGGGAATAATGTCATTTTATAGATGGCCTCTTCTAAGGTTAAGATCTTTTTTTCTCGTACATAAGTGCTTAAAACCCTTGGGAATGTCCCATAAGCTCGCGGATGTGGATGTCCTATCCCGGGACTTGAAAGCCTTCCGTCTGATGCAATCATAGTAAGGGGGTGCTGCATTATTTTTTCAATATCTTTTTCATCCATTGCATGGTATATACAGCTAGCACCTCCATTTTTTTGGCCTAGGATAACATACTCCGCTCCCGTTTCAATAGTGGGAGCTTTACCTTCTTGAACAATCCAATCGTGTAAGGTTTTTCCCTCCAATTCGGGTTGCCATTTAACACGTGCAAATTGAATCCTTCTTAGATCCTCTCCACCTCTGTCATTTAAAATATTGAAAATTATTTCTGATTTGATTTTGTTGTAAGTATCAGGATTATTTAAGCGTTCAATAAATTTTTGTTGTCCCCCAGCACGCGCCCAAGCAGGAATAAGAACACTTAAACCTGTATGACTAGCATTATAGGGATATTGATCCAAAATGATGTTTATTCCATTCGCTCGTGCTTGATCTACGCGCGCAAGGGTTTGTTCACTTTTCCCCCACATAGGTTTTCCAATTACTTTATGATGGGTGAGTATAACAGGAATATTGGCTTGTTTTGAAATCTCTATGGTTTCTTCAATTGCGGGCATAATTTCTAGTCCTTCATCCCGAAGATGGGTAGAATAAACACCTCCTTTTTTTCCAGCTATCTTAGATAATTCAATTACTTCTTCTACGGCTGCAAAATTACCGGGGAGGTATTTTAATCCCGTTGAAAGACCAAAAGCTCCTTCATCCATGGCTTGGCTGACCATCTGTTTCATCCGATCCAACTCTTTTTGAGTAGGAGCGCGGTTTTGTAGCCCCATCACTTTTTTTCGAATTTTATTATGACCTGCCATAAACCCCATATTTATACCAATCCCAACGATTTCCAACGTGTCTAAAAGTTCTTTGACTGTTTTCTGTAGTGGGACTCCTCGACCATCTGGACCACCAATACTTGTAGTCACGCCCTGA
Source organism: Flavobacteriaceae bacterium (assembly GCA_049889695.1). Lineage (GTDB taxonomy): Bacteria > Bacteroidota > Bacteroidia > Flavobacteriales > Flavobacteriaceae > WTJH01. The sequence continues at coordinate 250,947 of JBMHCX010000005.1, forward strand.
CGAAGCTGACTTTCTGCATTGGATAGCTGCAATAGGTTTTTGTAGGGGTCTAGGTGGGTATGTGTGTCGATAAATCCTGGTGAAACCACTAAATTAGAAGCATCAATTTCTTTTGCAGATCGATACTTATCTAGTTGTCCCATAAAGACTATTTCATCATCAATGATAGCAATATCGGCTTGGATAGGTTTGGTTTGAGTGCCGTCATAGACCTTAGCATTTTTGATAACTAAGTCATAAGTGGCTACACTGTTGCAATTGATCAACAAGAACAGAGCAACTATCCCTTGAAACCATTTCAGAAAGTTGTGTAAAAGAGTCATACTTCAAGTTTAAATGTATTTGGAAAATAGTGTGGATCAAATCCCCAAAGGAGCGGGAGGATCCAATAAACCATGCTCAAAATCAAGAGTATGGAAAAAATATTTAACCAGAGTCCTGTTCGGACCATATCACTGATTTTGAGATATCCTGAGCCGAAGACTACTGCATTGGGAGGAGTTGCAACGGGGAGCATAAAGGCACAAGAGGCAGCCACTGCTGTAGCAATTAACAAAGGGTAGGGGTGTATATCTAACTGTAAAGCTATAGGTGCCAAAATAGGCAACAACATAGCCGTTGTGGCTAAATTCGATGTGATTTCTGTCAGGAAATTGACAAAAGAAATAACTACTAATAGCATTACCAACAAACTTAAATTTTGGATCAGTATCATCTGAGAACCTATCCAAGAAGCTAATCCAGACACCTCAAATCCTTTGGCGAGCGCCATACCGCCACCAAAAAGTAATATGATACCCCATGGCATTTGTACAGCTTCCTCCCAGTTTAAAATTTTTTGTCCTCGTTTTGTTGCGGGAATGATGAAGAGTAGGACGCCAAAAAACATGGCTATGATTGTATCGTCTAATGCCGGTAATATCGGCTGTAGTAGATAAGCACGTGTCATCCAACAAAATGCGGTACAAGCAAAAATTGAGGCCACCCATTTTTCTTCGGTGCTAATTTTTCCCAGCTCTTGTTTTAACCGATCAATTTCCTCACTACCTCCCGGGAATTCCTCAATTTCCAGCTTAAATGCAACACGGGTAAGATAAAACCAACCCACAAAGAGGAGTATTAAACTGATTGGTAGCCCAAATTTAAGCCATTGAGCGAAGGTGATTTCGATTCCATAAGTTTCCTGAATGACTCCAGCAAGGACAAGATTGGGGGGTGTCCCAATTAGTGTAGCAACACCTCCTATAGAGCAGCCATAGGCTATACCTAGCATTAACATTTTTCCCAAAGTATTGGTGTTGTGGGTGTTGATTAATGGGTTAACCGCTAATTGTTTAACAACAGCAATACCAATGGGTAGCATCATTACCGATGTGGCTGTATTGGAGATCCACATCGATAAGAATGCAGTGGCTATCATAAATCCTAAAATAATTTTTCGAATATCCGTTCCTACGAGTCCTATAATGTTTAGCGCAATTCGTTTGTGTAAGTTCCATTTTTCGATGGCAATTGCCAACATAAATCCCCCCATGTAAAGAAAGATATATTTATGTCCATAGGCCGCTGTTGTTTCCCCTATGGATAACCCATTAGTGAGTGGAAAAAGAATAATGGGGAGAAGTGCAGTGACGCTGATGGGGACCACTTCAAACATCCACCATATTCCCATCCAAAGCGTTACTCCTAGTACTGCATTGGCACTTTCTTGAAGACTAGGGATCGGCTGAAAAAATAAAAGTCCCATAAAAACCAATGGACCAATGAGTATTGGGAATAGCTTGTGTTTTTGCATACGAGTAGGCTCAGAATTTGTTATCAATATCACTATGAATTAGCATATTGTTAATTTTTTCTTAAATTAACAGAATTAAGTCAAATAATTAACAAAATAATATGAAAAATCAGATCCTAACAATCACTTTGTTGCTGAGCGCATTTCATGTGGCTTTAGCTCAAAATGTGATTAGTGGTACAGTTAGAGATGCGAGTGGGCCTCTACCCGGCGCCAACGTCATTGAACAAGGGACCACTAACGGAGTAAGTACCGATTTCGACGGTAATTTCACAATTACCGTAGCCGATGGCGCAACTCTTGAAATCAGTTACACAGGTTACATCACGCAGTCAGTAGACATCAATAACCGTGACAGTTTCGATATTGTTTTAGAAGAAGATACAGAAGTACTTCAAGAAGTGGTGGTTACGGCGCTTGGTTTTACTGAGAAACGCGACAAACAAGGGTCGACTTCTTCGATTGTCAGTACAAAAGCAGTCTTACGCTCAGGAGAAGCTACCTTACAAAATGCATTAAGTGGAAAGGCCGCAGGGGTGAGTATTGCTCGTACCAGTGGAGACCCAGGTGCAGGAAGTAGAATTCGTATTCGCGGGGCGAACACGATCTTAGGAAGTAGCGATCCGTTAATTATTGTGGATGGATCTCCTTTGAACAGTTCCACTACTAAAATTGTAAATGGAGGTAGTTCGAATACTGGAGCTATAAACTTTGGTTCTCGGTTAAACGACATTAACCCCGCAGACATCGCATCAGTCCAAGTATTAAAAGGTGCATCAGCTGCTGCACTATGGGGGAGTAGAGCCGCCAACGGGGTAATTGTTATTACCACCAAAGAGGGACGCTCAGGGGATGCTAAAATCACATTTACATCCACCTATTCATTTGATGAAATTTCAGAGCGTGTTCCTAGACAAGCAGTTTGGGGGCAAGGAAGAAATGGATCCTATTCTCCGACAAGAGCTGAATCTTGGGGAGACTATATTCCGGATCGAGCAGGCGGGTCTGATATAGTGGATACTTCCGGCGGATTTTTTACAGCCCAAGATGGAACAGTCTATTATCCGATTACGACAAAAAATTCCAAGGATACTTTTATCGAAGAAAATTTTAACGCTGCCTTTCAAACAGGAACCATCTGGCAGAACGATTTAAATATGAGTGGTGGAAACGATAGTAACACTTACTTCTTCAGCTTGTCTAATTTACAACAAGAAGGTATCATTCGTGAATCGACCTATGACCGTACCAATATTCGTTTCAATTACAATGCTAAATTGAACGATTGGATGAATCTTTCTAATAAAGTAGCCTATATCTATACAGATTCTAATCTTACACAAGGGAATTCTAACGTAGGAGGAATTCAATTGGGTCACTTAAGAACTCCAGCGGATTTTGACAACAGAGATTACATAGGGACCTATACTTCTGCCTCTGGGGAAGAATTCCCAAGAAGGCACCGTTCCTATCGAAGATATCTGGGAAATAATGAAAACCCCATTTATAATAACCCCGTTTGGACGACCAAGGAGCAGTTATCGCTCAATCAAGTCAACAGGATAACACTAACTCCACAAATCACCATTAATCCAACCAGTTGGTTGCAAGTTATAGCTCGAGCAAATATCGACTTTGCCGATGATCGAAGAACATTTTTCTTCCCACGAGGAAGTGCAGGATCATCGATTACCATTAAGCGAAGAATTGGTGAATATTTAGAAGATGAAATTGCTACACGAGAAACAAATTTTGATTTGATCGGACGTGGAGAATTTCAATTAACGGATCAGATCGATCTGACCGCAACAGTAGGTTGGAGTTTAAATGATCGAAAATACAACAGAAGTTCAGGAAGCGTTTCCGATTTCTTGGTGAATGTAACCAAAGTTACTACCGCCTTAAATACATCGCTTGAAGCTTCCTCATTTGAAAATTTCAAATCCTTCAGAAAGTCCAATCGAGGCTATGCTATTTTAAACTTTGGAATTGCTGAGGAATTATTTGTCAATTTAACAGGAGCATTAGAAGCGTCCTCTACCATGAGTGATTCTTTCTTTTATCCTGCAGCAGACGTTGCTTGGAATTTCACTAATTCCGCATTCGATGCAGACTTCCTTTCTTTTGGAAAACTAAGAGCTTCCTATGGGATTGTTGGGGTTCAGCCATCAGCCCACAGATTCGATACTTTAGCGGAAGGAGGATTTTCTTACTCCACCTATTCAGATCCTCTTGTCATTGATTCCTTTGGGGGAGGATTTCGTTTGGACAACAACCTAGGAAATCCAGATTTGAAGCCTGAAATGAAAACAGAGTGGGAATTAGGAACTGACTTAAGATTCCTAGATAATAGCTTGTCATTTTCATTTACCTACTACAGCAATAAAATTGAAGATATTTTATTGAATGTTAGTTTATCCCCTTCTTCAGGATTTTCCACCCAATACGGAAACTTTGGAGCGATGAAAAATAAAGGGTATGAAATTGACTTGGCATGGAATGCTATTCAAAAGCAAGATCTTAATCTAAACGCCAGTATTAACTGGTCTAGAAATATCAATGAAGTGACCGATCTGTATGGAACAGAGGTGGTAGATATGTCTTCCGGGGCATCTGTAAAATCTGTCGCTTTGGTCGGGGAACCCTTAGGGACTTTATTTGGAACAGGTTCTCGAACCAATCCTGATGGTAGTTTTGACCTAAATGAAGACGGTTTCCCTCAGCTGACATCGGAATTTGAGGTCTTGGGAGATCCAAACCCCGATTGGCGAGCTGGAATTGGTATTAACTTATCGTACAAGAAGTTCGATCTAAATGTGGTGGTTGAACATTCTCAAGGGGGTGAGTTCTCACCACGTACCCTTCACGTACTCAACCGATTTGGAACGACACAAGAGACTGCCAATAGAGTTACCTTAACAGAAGACCTCGTAAATTACGCCGGGAACACTATCCCTGCTGGAACTACTGTAAGAGGAAATATACGTGACTTCGGAGCCGGTAATGTACTTCTCGATGAAACATGGTACAGAACTGGAATTGGAGGAGGTTTTGGAGATAATCAGGCCTATAACTTTTCCATTTATGATGCTACATGGACGAAAGTTCGCGAACTCTCTTTGAGTTATACTTTGGATTCTCCTAGCTTACAATCGAGTATTGGTCTGGATAGTGTCCGATTTACGTTAACAGGAAGAAACTTGATAAATATCAACAACATCCCTGGTATTGACCCTGAAGTCAATCAATTTGGAACAGGAAATGCGATAGGGTTGGATTATTTTACAAATCCGCAAACGCAATCCACGCTTTTAGGGGTCACCTTTAACTTTTAAAATATGATTATGAAAAATTTATATAAAATATTGGTTTTTACGTCATTGATATTTACAGCTTATTCTTGCGAAGACATCGTTGAAGGAATAAATGAAAATCCCAATGATCTAACAGTCTCAGATGTTTCTGAGGAATTGTTTTTAACGGGTGGTCAGTTGGCGAATATTCAACTGCAGTGTGGCCACTTGAATCGTGTCACTGGGATGTACGCAGGGCAACTGATCGGTTTTCAGGCGCTTTATGCAAACATCTATGGGTATAACCTCACCACAGGAGAATCAAATGACGAATGGTCAGCTCTTTATGTCGGAGTAATGACCAATATGCGTCATATTATTGATAATTCCGACAATGATTTACTTCGGGGGATTGCCATGATTATTGAAGCACATGCTTTTGGTACAGCTGCTTCTCTCTGGGGAGATATTCCTTATTCTGAAGCCGGAGATTCTACAATTGAAGACCCAGTTTTTGACCCACAAGTAAGTGTTTATAATGCAGCAATTGCACGTCTGGATCAAGGGATTAGTACTTTAAATTCAGCTTCATCGCAACCTATACCTGAGGAGATTTACTTCGGTGGTGATAAAAACAAGTGGATTGAAGCAGCCTATACCTTAAAAGCTCGCTTCCACCTTCACCTTAAAGAGTATCCCGATGCACTGAGTGCAGCTCAGAATGGAATTTCGTCTGCTGATGGAGACATGAAATTTACACCCGGGAGTTCTGTCTCTGGGGATACCAATTTATTTTGGACCATCCTTGCGGGTTCACGTGCAGGAGATTTAGGGAATACGTCCGACGGAACGGAGAGTTATCTGCTTCAAATTTTAGATCCTTCTAACCCATTGTATCGAGGGCATGCTAAAACAGACGAAACAGCGCGTAGTGCCTACTACACCATTGATGAATCCGGATCCTCTAATCTTGGAATTATAGAAGAGCGTGAACCTCAGAATATGGTTACTTTCTTCGAAAATAAATTGATTATGGCCGAAGCTGCAGGACGTGCTGGGGGAGTTGCCGCTGGCTTATCGCACTTAAATGATGTGCGTGCATGGTTAAATAGTGGCGGAAATCTGAATGAAAATTTTACCGGTTTAGCGCGCAATTACGCAGCTTTTGTTGCAGCAGATTTTGCACCGGGAGGAATTGAAAACCCCGACAACATTTCGGCAGATAATGCTTTCCTGAGAGAAGTCATGCAAGAGCGTTATGTCTCTGGTTTTGGTATGCACATGCCTTTCAATGATGCACGTCGCTTGCGAAAATCAGACAGTTCTATCGCTGTACCGTATGTTATGGTCGGCGCTGATAATACGCGTAAGCCTGAACGAATGCCATATGCTCGAAATGAATTAATTTCAAATGAGAATGCGCCTTCTGAAGACCCAGGAATTTTCCAAAAAACGTCTGTAAATCAGTAAAATAATTCATACTTTCAAAGGGCTTATATGTTTATATAAGCCCTTTTTTTAATTCAAATAACTCGTTATGTCCCCTTCCTTTTTTTCTAAATATTTTGTGTTTAGTCTAGTATGGTGTCTCTTTTCATGTGCAGAAGAGCCATCAAAGCCTTTTACCAATAATGCTGTTTCTGCAGCGCATCCGTTGGCGACCCAAGCTGGAATTGAAATGTATCAAAATGGCGGAAATGCCTTTGATGCTGCAGTTGCATCAGGTTTTGCGTTAGCTGTAGTAGAGCCCAGTATGAGCGGTTTAGGAGGTAGGCTACAGGCCATTTACAAATCTTCTGATGGAAATATTGCCGGTGTTGACGCTTCAACAGAAGTGCCTATGAATTATGTACAAGGAGAGGAAAAAATTTCTTACGGTTATCCAACTATTGGCATTCCTGGAGTAGTTGCTGGTCTTCTGGCACTACACGATCAGAAAGGTAACCTATCCTTAAAAGAAGTTATACGTCCTTCAATACGTTTAGCAAATGATGGATTTAAGTTGTTACCCGGTGAAGCCAAAAGACAACAAAAGGTACTGGACAAACTAATAGAGTTTGAAGGAACCCGACATCATTTTTTAAAACAAGATTCTATTAGCTATCAAGAGGGCGAAAAATTGGTGCAAAGGGATCTCGCACTAGTACTTCAGTCTATTGCCTCCAAGGGAAAGGCAGGTTTTTACGAAGGAGAAATTGCCCAAAAAATGGCAGCGGATTTTCAGCAAAAGGGTGGATTGGTCACTTTGGAAGATTTAAAGAATTACCAAGCTAAAGAGAGTGTTGTTCTACAGGGCTCTTTTGAAAATCATGATATCTATAGCTTGTATTTACCTTCCTATGGAGCTATCACTATTCAAATCTTACAAATCCTAGATCATCTGAAAACTTCCAAAGACGAGAATGAATGGGCATATAAACATGCGAAGGCTACAGAATTGGCCTATACTTTCCGAAAAATGCAAAAGGATTCTACCCGATTAGATTCTATCATTTCATATGTACAGGCGGCTAAATGGGCCCAACAGATCAAGGATAACCAGCCGCAGGAATTTCTTCCAATAGACGATATGCCTATTTCCTGGACAGCGGTAGATGGACATACGACACATCTGACTGCTGCAGATCAGTGGGGGAATGTAGTGGCACTCACCCAGACCATAGGTCCTAATATGGGGTCTAAAGTAGCTACCAAAGGACTTGGCTTTTTATATGCGGTTACCCTGGGAGGCTATTTGGGAAAGTATAAACCTGGCGATCGAGCAAATTCTCATATTTCTCCTACTTTGATTGAAAAAGACGGTACTACTATCCTCGCTCTTGGCGCTGCAGGCGGCAGCAGAATCGTTCCAGCAATTACACAAGTTACAGATCGATATATACGACAAAAGCACGGCTTAGACACCGCCTTATCTTTACCCCGAGTATATCCCTATCAGGACAGCGTATGGGTCGAAAATCACAGTGGTGTTCAAGAGTTGAATGCTAAATTCCTTGGGCCTCAGTTACCCATTAAAACAATAAATGAGCCCGCCCGTTTTGGAAGAGTTCATGCCATTGCTAATATCAATGGAACATGGATGGGTTCAGCGGACCCCGACTGGGAGGGAACTGCTGCTTATTACCCTCAAGATGAGAAATAGCTTTTTTCTTTGGGTTTTATGCATATGTTCTTTTGTGGGAAGTGCCCAAAAGAAAGAGCACGTTCTCATGGTTGGTAATAGTTTTACGTTCTATTACAATTTGCCGATTACCATTGAGCAATTAGCCAAATCTAAGGGACTTAACTGGGAAGTTCACCAATCTACTGCCAGTGGTGCCACGCTGAAGCAACATTGGGAGAGCGAAAAAGGCTTGAGGACAACAAAAAAACTGAAAAGGAAAAGGTATCAACATATTATCATACAAGAGCACAGCACTTATCCAATCACTGCGCTAGATTCCACACAAAAATATCTGAACAAAATCCTTGACCTTTCTTCGAAAAGCGCCCAAAAGTACCTCTATGCTACCTGGCAATATCCTAATTTGAAAATAGAGAATTCATCCTTAGGGTCATCAGAACCAATTGAAGTAGCACTTGCTTCAATAAGGCCTTCATCAGATATTCTGATTCTTCCGGTCGGCCGAGCATTTGATTTATTTCAAGAACGCTATCCGGAGCAGTCACTTTTTACATCCGACCAAAAACATCCTAATCCTATCGGAAGTTATTTAGCAGCTTGTGTAATTTTTAGTCGAGTCAGCGGACTATCCTCTAAAGGTTTTAAGAGAAGGATTTCCAGTGAATTCAAAAAGGACAAAGAAATATTCTACTTCATCGTCGAAAAGCAGACGGCTCTGCAATGCCAAGCAATTGCCGACGAAATTGTTTTCGGGAAGCTTTAGGGTTGCACGGTATCAGCGTAGTGGTAGAGCATATAATCGCTCAATATTTGGGCAAATGTATTGGCAAATCGCTCCCGATCAGCACTTGTCTCACGCAGTCCTTGTCGATTGAGCTCGAGCTGAATGGCGTCTACCCCATTAAGTGACCTGGATCCATAAAGTTTGGTATTCGTTCCGCCAGAGAAAAAGGGTTCTGTGGCTAAGGGGGCAGGGTCCTGTGCGGAAGGCACAGTAGGGAATCCTCTAGAGGATAGCATACTCCCTAGCGCTTGGTCGCCGAACACTATATCGGAAAGTGATAACTGTTCAGGATGATTTTCTACTAGGCTGTTGATCGAAGTATTCTCGGGTAGGGTGTAAGCATCTTGTTGGCGAAGATCTCTCAATTGTTCACTCGTTAGTAAATATCCTAATTCGATTCGCTGATTGGGGTGTCCATGGCCATGAATATCAATGACTAAACCCCTTCCGAATTCCTCAATAATTGCATCTCGATAGTGTTTTACCTGGCTGTGAAACAATTGCCACAAATCGTTACTGCTATCATCCTCACAATGCGAGGTTTCTAAGGAGCGATTTAAGTCGATTTTAATCCGGTGTATTTTAGCTAAAACAACATAGGGTTGAATCCCTAATGCTCGAAGTTCCTGTTCTAATTGCAGAGCGATTCCGAGTGTATATTGATCTTGAGTAACGACCGAATTCTCACAATCTCGATCGTTGATCCACTGAGGTTTGAGATCTCCACCATGAGGAGCAATTAGTAGCAAGGGATAATTGCCTTCTCGGAATTCTACATAATCTTTCCATGGGTTGGCTGAATCCTCTGCAGGGCGGTTACATCCTAGAATACAGATGAGCACAACGAATATACCGCTAAAACAAATTTTCTTCATGCACTTTGTGTCAAGGGTTGCCAATCTAAGTAAACAATCTCTGAACGATCAACTCTACCAATACCATTCACTAATATTTTGAGAATTTAATATCTTTAAGGGAGATCGTTTAACCACCTTTAAATTACACAATTCATGAAAAAGTATTCGTTATTGTTTTTCTTCCTTGTTTCTTTTAACAGTTTTGGTCAATACAAAAAAGAACTGTCAGCTATAGATGCTTCACAGGAAGCTTATGCAAAAGTAGCCCTTCAGATATGGGAATATGCCGAAATGGGCTATCAGGAAGAGAAAAGTAGTGCATTGCTACAACAAATGCTTGAAGAAGCAGGATTTACAATACAGAAGGGTGTGGCAGATATTCCAACAGCATTCATAGCAGAATATAATAACGGAGGTCCTGTAATCGCTATACTAGGAGAATATGATGCTTTGCCAGGACTTTCGCAAAAAGCGCTACCGTATAAGGTTTCAAATCAAACGCGTGCAGGACACGCTTGTGGGCATCATTTATTTGGAACTGCATCGGCAGCAGCGGCGATCAGCTTAAAGCAGTTTATTGAAAATAATGCAGTCAAAGGAACTATTCGTTTTTACGGTTGTCCTGCCGAAGAAGGTGGGTCAGGGAAGGTGTATATGACTCGTGCAGGTCTTTTTAACGATGTTGACCTTGCCTTACATTGGCATGCTGATGACGAAAATTCGGCTAATCCACGTCCTGCACTAGCGAATAAGTCTGCTAAATTTAGATTTTATGGGCGTTCTGCCCATGCTGCAGGAGCGCCACAAGAAGGTCGTTCTGCTCTAGATGCAGTAGAAGCGATGAATTACATGACCAACTTAATGCGGGAACATATGGACACTTCTGCGCGAATACATTATGTGATTACGCGTGGTGGGGAGGCCCCCAATGTAGTACCCGATTTTGCAGAAGTCTATTACTACTCTCGCCACCCTAAGCGAGACGAGGTTATTGCACTTTTCGACCGTATTGTAAAGGCCGCAGAAGGGGCTGCACTTGGAACGGGGACAACGATGGATTACGAAATGATTGGAGGTACACATGATCTTTTACATGTTCCGACTTTTCAAAAAATGGTACACAAGAATTTGGTGGAAATCGGTGGATATACCTACACCGATGAGGAACTCGCATTTGCCAAAGAGATCTCTAATACTCTAGGAAAACCACTTCAATTGACCTACGTCAATGGAGTAGCCCCCTATGATGTAAATGCCAAGGCTGGAGGTTCTACAGATGTGGGGGATGTGAGTTATACGGTTCCTACTGCTGGACTTCGAGGAGCGACATGGGTTCCTGGAACCCCTGCGCACAGTTGGCAAGCGGTCGCTGCAGGTGGGACCTCTATCGGTATCAAGGGAATGATGATTGCTGCCAAAGTTTTGTCTCTTACAGGAATGCAACTGCTTGAAAATCCTGATATGATTCAAAGTATTCAACAAGAATTTAAAGCCATACGAGGGAAGGACTTCAAATACATCCCTTTATTGGGAGATCGATCTCCGGCCTTAAACTATCGAAACTAACACGCTTAAACCGGCAACCGTTTAAAATTAAATATTCGACCTGAACTGAGCATCTCTCCTCTACGAATCTGTAGAGTTGAGTAGAGAATGTGAAAGAGAGCAAACGGCTGTTGTCATTTATTTGCGATTCAACTAGTATGTTGCTGCGGCATCGTCGCCTCGAGAATCTGCTCCCACTTCTAAATGACCTTTTTCATTTTTGAGGATCGCATCCACTTTTCCAATGACCCGTGAGTATTTTGCTTCCACAGTATGTCCTTTGGACTGGAGTTTTTCAACGACTCGATCGTCAAAACTGTCGGGTTCCAGGACAACCCTGTCCGGAAGCCATTGGTGATGAAAACGAGGAGCATCTACCGCCGACTGCATATCCATCTGGTGTTCGTAGACATTTAAAATCGTTTGAAAAACAGAAGTGATGATCGTAGATCCTCCTGGAGTTCCTACTACCATATACAAGTCCCCATCCTTTTCGACTATAGTTGGCGTCATGGAGCTTAACATTCGTTTTTTGGGAGCGATACTATTGGCTTCGCTGCCTGTTAGCCCAAACATATTGGGACTACCCGGTTTACTGCTAAAGTCGTCCATTTCGTTATTCATAAATACACCGATTTCCTCCACGAAAACCTTGGATCCATAGGCCGCATTTAAGGTGGTTGTGACAGCAACTGCGTTCCCTTCTTCATCTACGATAGAAAAATGAGTTGTTTCATCACTTTCCACAACTAAGATATCCCCATGGGAGACCTCTGACGATGGGGTTGCTTGCTTTGGAGAATAGTTTTGCATACGCTTTTGTGCGTAGGATTTAAGCAAGAGCTCCCTTTGTGGGATAGACACAAAATCTGGATCTCCAAGGAAGTGTGCCCGATCAGCATAAGAACGACGTTCTGCTTCCACCATAAGATGCATCGTAGGTGGACTATTATGTCCCATAGACCTAATGTCATAGGGTTCTATCATTTGCATCATCTGCGCTAAACAAATACCACCACTAGAAGGAGGTCCCATTGAAATCAGATTTAAATCTTTATACGTAAACTGAACGGGTGTTCTCCACTGGGCTTTGTATTGCTTAAGATCTTCTAAACTTAATATTCCTCCACTTGCTTGGGTGGTTTGTACCATCGCTTTTGCAACCCATCCTTCGTAAAACCCTGCATTTCCTTTTTTAGCAATGGATTTAAGGGTTCTTGCTAAAGCAGGATTCACAACGGTGTCCCCAGCGGAATAATTCCTTCCAAAAAAGGTGTCTGGGCCATTTAGCTCAATAAATAACGCTCTGTACCGTTTAAAGCTTCGGGCTTGTTTTTCAGTCACAACATAGCCTTTTTCGGCCAAATCAATTGCCGGTTGTAGAAGTTGTTCCAGAGGGAGGCTCCCCATTTTTTTGTGAACTTCCAATATTCCTGCTACGGCTCCAGGAACCCCTACCGCCATTCCTCCAAGGGTACTTTTTTTAGGAATGACATTCCCATCAGAATCAAGATAGAGCTCCTTAAAAGCTTTTAATGGAGCCATTTCCCGATAATCTAAACTACCTACTTCCCCATCAGCAGAACGATAAACAAAAAATCCACCACCGGTAATATTCCCGGCAACGGGATAGACGACCGCAAGTGCAAAACTGGTAGCTACCATGGCGTCGTAGGCATTACCTCCTTGGAGCATCGCCCATTTTCCTGCCTCAGAAGCCTCTATACGTGCCGACACTACTGCCGCTTGAATACTTTTTGGCTGGGGTGCTTGACAAGAAATGAATAACCCTAGATATAATAAAACCTGAACTTTTCTCATGACTGTTAATTAAGTACCTCAATTTAGATAAACTTGTGGAATAAAAAATTCGTGTATAAAGTCAAGTTAGAGTCCAACGAATGTAGTCGTGTTATTTAAATCCAAAAAAAAAGCTCCCAAGGGAGCTTTTTAGGATGGATCATCTCAGAAAAAGTTTAAGCACTTTTCTGTTGTAAGAAAATCGGGCTAATCATCTCAGGATTTTTGAATTCCCCTCTTTCCGAAATAATCTTTACATCGATATTTTTGGTGCGTGCCTTAATGGAGAAGTCATCCAAAATCTCAATGACATCGTTGTCTAAGTACCGAGTTTTTGTGACGTCTAATTCTAAAGCGGCTGCTTCTGGAATTAAGTCTAATTCATGTAAAATCGCCCCTTTATTGATGAAGGTTACTTCTTCTGCTAAAGTCATCTTTACCGTTTTCTTACCATCGGTTTGGTCTTCGATGTGCAGGAAGTGAGAATTTTGATAACTCTTAATCAATATGATCGTAATACCCACCATAAGTCCAAGACCTATTCCAATTAAAAGATCGGTAAATACGATTCCCAAAATGGTTACGATAAATGGAACAAACTGCTTCCATCCCAACTGATACATTTTTTTAAATAGAGATGGTTTGGCCAGTTTAAATCCAACAATGAATAATATGGAAGCTAACACAGATAGTGGGATTTTATTCAGAAGAACAGGAATGGTCATGACTGAGATTAACAAGAAGAAGCCGTGTATAATCGCGGATAATTTAGTTTTTCCACCAGATTGAATGTTAGCTGAACTTCGAACAATCACTTGGGTGATCGGCAATCCACCAATAAGCCCAGAAAAGATATTTCCGGTTCCTTGAGCGACCAATTCTCTGTTGGTAGGGGTTACTCGCTTTTCGGGGTCGAGCTTGTCAGTAGCTTCTACGCAAAGGAGTGTTTCCAGACTAGCGACTAAAGCAATGGTGAAAGCTGTTATCCAAATTTGAGGGTTGCTAATCGCTCCAAAGTTGGGAAAGGTAAATTTAGATGCAAAAGAAGCCAGATCTTCTGGGACAGGAACACTCACCAAGTGGTTGTTAGAGATTGCCCACTGCGCATTATTTTGTGTAGCAAAGACATAAATTACCCCCACGACGACCGCAACAAGTGGTCCTTGAATCAGTTGAAAAATTTTCCCTTTTTTAGCGAGTACATTTTCCCATAGGAGGAGAATTCCAAGTCCCACGACTGCAATTAGAGTCGATCCTGGGCTGATGTGATTTAGGGCACTAAAAATTCCACTAAAGGTATTTTCTCCACCGGCACCAGCGAACGATAAATCTCCTTCTGGAGCAGCATCGTAGCCAAAAAAGTGTGGGATTTGTTTGAGGATGATAATGACACCAATCCCTGTTAGCATCCCCTTGATGACAGAAGACGGGAAATAGTAGCCAATGATTCCTGCGCCTAGCAAACCAAAAATTAATTGGATAAGCCCACCGAGGACAACTGCTAGTAAAAAATTTTCGAATCCACCAAGGGTTCCAATAGCTGTGAGGACAATAGCTGCTAAACCAGCGGCAGGCCCACTTACCCCAACGCTCGAACCACTCAAGGCACCGACGACAATTCCCCCAACAATTCCAGCAATAAGTCCAGAGAAAAGGGGAGCCCCACTGGCCAAAGCAATTCCTAAACAAAGTGGAAGAGCTACAAAAAAGACAACTATACTTGCAGGTAAATCTGATTTTATATGTTTAAACATAGTCATGTTTGTTTTAAAGATTATTGAAAAATTTAAAGCTAATTATGATAAGACGGGAAGGATAGAAAAGACTTAGGCTTGGGGGGGTGGGGTTATAATTTCAGGAAACCTCATTATCATTTGGGACAGATCTAAGCGATTGATTTTTGTATGAAAAAAAGTCCCTTGTGCACTAGCGGCAGAGATACTTTCAATTTGGTTTTTATCCTCTTTTTTTTCCTCTTCTTTTTCTTTGTTGTCGGTGTCGGAATGGTTGTCAGCTTCCATCTGTGTCATGGAGTCTACCTCAAATCGATGCTGCCAATCCAGGAGAGGCTGAGCAAGGGTACTGCAAAATAACAGAAGCATTAGATGCTTTAAAATAGGACGACATTTAAGAAAGTGCTCCAACTTCATGTTCATTTTTGAATCCCCAAGATTAATTCAGGACATAAAAATAATAGAATTTAGAATTTTCTCCTCCGTATTCGAGATCCATTTCCAACAAATGACTTCTCCGATGGAGCCGATTCTTTAAATTTTTCTATTTTGCGACTGAAACCAAATGGAGGCATAAGCAGTGTTCTGTTGCACTGGCCATTCCTTTTACTTAACGATTAATTAAATGAATACAAGTTTTACCACCTTAGACTATGCTGTTTTTGCGCTTTATGCTGTTGTCATTTTAGGTGTGGGTTTATGGGTTTCCCGAAGTAAAGAAGGAGAAACGAAAAGTGCAGAGGATTATTTTTTGGCCAGTAAATCGCTCCCCTGGTGGGCAATTGGAGCTTCATTAATTGCGGCAAATATCTCGGCCGAACAATTTATTGGGATGTCAGGTTCGGGATTTGCTGTTGGTCTAGCCATAGCGACCTATGAATGGATGGCGGCACTTACCCTGATTATCGTGGGGAAATTTTTTCTTCCCATTTTCATTGAGAAAAAGCTCTACACGATTCCAGAGTTTGTCGAAAAACGTTTCTCTAGTCAGTTAAAAACTATTTTGGCGGTATTTTGGATTGGACTATATGTCTTTGTTAATCTAGCTTCTGTTCTCTACCTAGGAGGTTTAGCACTACAGACTATTTTGGGGATAGATATGCTAACTGGAGTCATCGGATTGGCCGCTTTTGCAGCAGCCTACTCTTTATATGGTGGTTTGTCTGCAGTCGCATGGACAGATATCATTCAAGTGGTTGTTTTAGTCTTGGGAGGCCTTGTGACTACCTATTTGGCACTGAATACCGTTTCTGGAGGAGCAGGATTTATGGAGGGCTTATCAACGATCTATCAAGCCGTTCCCGAAAAATTCGATATGATTTTAGACCGATCTAATCCGGAGTATATGAACCTTCCTGGAATTGGGGTGCTTATCGGTGGAATGTGGGTTGCCAACCTTTACTATTGGGGCTTTAACCAATACATTATTCAAAGAACTTTGGCGGCAAAATCCTTAGAAGAATCCCAAAAAGGAATTCTATTTGCGGCTGGTCTAAAAATGATTATTCCTTTGATCGTTGTAATCCCTGGAATTGCAGCCTATGTTATCGTGAACGATCCAAGTTTACTGGGAACTCTAGGGGAGTCCGGGATGGCTAATATGCCTTCCGACGGAGCGGCAGACAAAGCCTATCCATGGTTAATGCAATTTTTACCTACTGGCTTAAAAGGAATCGCCATTGCTGCTTTGGCAGCGGCTATTGTCTCTTCTTTGGCCTCGATGCTCAATTCTACAGCGACAATTTTCACGATGGATATTTACAAGCAATTGATCAATCCATCGGCCGATGAAAAACAAACGGTGAACGTTGGACGTATTTCTGCTTTTGTAGCCCTAATTATTGCGACTATCATGGCACCTCTTCTAGGAGGTATCGACCAAGCCTTCCAATTCATACAGGAATATACCGGTGTAGTAAGCCCAGGTATTTTGGCTGTTTTCGTATTGGGTCTATTTTGGCAAAAGACCTCCAACAAAGGAGCTATCTATGGTGCCCTTGCATCGATCCCAATTGCTTTATTCTTTAAAGTGGGGCCCAAAGGCTGGATGGCCGGATCGGGAATAGAAGGACTTTTCCCGACGCTTCCATTTCTGGATCAGATGGGAATCACCGCCCTTTTATCGATGGTGGTAATCGCTGTTGTGAGCCTTCGTGAAAATAAAGAACAGAACGATCCGAATGGTATCCCATTGAACAAAGGAATCTTCGATACTTCCGCCACCTTTAATATCGGTTCTTTTGCGCTGATGATTGTACTGGCCGGTCTTTACGCGTTTTTCTGGTAGACCTTTTTACCCTAAAATTTAAATTTCAAAAGCCATTCCTTGTGAATGGCTTTTTTGTTCTATATCCGTGTCTGAGCGGTTGATAAATACAACAAATCAAGAGAATAATTTTTAGAATTTATGTTTTTCCTATGGTTTGCACACAGATGTTACTTTTTTATAACATTATGATGAAAACCTATGGATTAAGCCTCTGAATATTGGGGGGTTTTTCGTTATTTTGAATTTCCAAACCAAAATTGATATTATGGCTTTCGACATTGAAATGATCAAAAAGATATATTCCCAACTAGAAGGGAATGTTCAGGCGGCAAGAGAACTACTCTGTAGACCGCTCACGGCCAGTGAAAAAATACTATACAACCACTTGTGGAGCAAAATGCCCGATCAGGCGTTTAGTCGCGGTGCGGATTATGTGGACTTTGCTCCCGACCGTATTGCCTGCCAGGATGCAACTGCTCAGATGGCTTTATTACAGTTTATGCAAGCTGGGAAGCCCAAGGTCGCTGTGCCAACAACCGTACATTGCGATCACCTGATTCAAGCCAAGGAAGGGGCTTCTGTAGATCTGAAGTCTGCCAATGCAACTTCTGCAGAGGTGTTTAACTTCCTAGAATCAGTATCCAATAAATACGGTATCGGTTTTTGGAAACCAGGTGCTGGAATTATTCACCAAGTCGTTTTGGAAAACTATGCTTTCCCAGGCGGAATGATGATCGGAACAGACTCCCATACAGTAAACGCTGGTGGGTTAGGCATGCTGGCGATTGGTGTTGGAGGTGCAGATGCTGTAGATGTGATGGCAGGAATGCCATGGGAACTTAAATTCCCTAAACTCATAGGGGTTAAATTAACCGGAAAACTCAACGGTTGGACTGCCCCTAAAGATGTTATTCTCAAGGTAGCGGGTATTCTAACCGTAAAAGGAGGAACGGGCGCTATTATTGAATATTTTGGAGAGGGTGCCAAGTCCATGTCTTGTACTGGAAAAGGAACAATTTGTAATATGGGAGCCGAGGTAGGTGCAACCACTTCTACCTTTGGTTATGATGAGTCTATGGAGCGCTATCTACGTTCGACTGGTCGAGATGATGTCGCCGACGCTGCTAATAGCGTTAAAGAACATCTGACAGCCGATGCAGAAGTATATGCTCAACCAGAACAATATTTCGATCAGGTGATCGAAATCGATCTGAGCGCACTAAGACCACACTTAAACGGTCCATTTACGCCCGATTTGGCCACGCCAGTCGATGAAATGAATGCGAAAGCCAAAGCTAATGACTGGCCCCTTCAAGTGGAGTGGGGACTGATAGGTTCCTGTACAAACTCTTCTTACGAAGACCTCTCTCGAGCGGCTTCAATTGCAAAGCAAGCCGTAGACAAAAAGCTGATCACAAAAGCTGAATTCGGAATTAACCCTGGATCGGAACAAGTGCGCTACACTGCAGAAAGAGATGGATTGCTCGGAATTTTTGAAGAGCTTAACGCAAAAATATTTACCAATGCTTGTGGTCCTTGTATTGGACAATGGGCGCGTGAAGGTGCCGATAAGCAAGAAAAAAATTCTATCATCCACTCCTTTAACCGAAATTTCTCGAAACGAGCGGATGGGAACCCGAATACCCATGCTTTTGTGGCTTCACCAGAAATGGTTGCTGCTGTCGCCATATCGGGTCGTGTAGATTTTAATCCTATGACCGATAAGCTCATCAATCAGGATGGAGAAGAGGTGATGTTAGACGCCCCTCAGGGAATGGAACTACCCCCTAAAGGATTTGATGTAGAAGACAATGGATATTTAGCTCCTCAGGAAGACGGGTCTGCTGTCGAGGTGAATGTAAAAGACAGTTCAGAAAGACTGCAATTGTTAACTCCGTTTGCTCCTTGGGATGGCCAAAATATCAATGGTGCTAAACTTCTGATTAAGGCCCATGGGAAATGTACTACAGACCACATTTCGATGGCTGGACCATGGTTGCGATTTAGAGGCCATCTAGACAATATTTCTAACAACTGTCTGATTGGAGCCGTCAATGCGTTTAACCAACAAACGAACTTTGTGAAGAACCAACTCACCGGAGAATATGGTGGGGTACCAGACGTTCAACGAGCATACAAAGCGGCAGGGGTTCCCACGGTAGTCGTTGGAGATCACAATTACGGAGAAGGCTCTTCCCGTGAACATGCTGCCATGGAGCCAAGACACCTAGGCGTACGTGTTGTATTGGTAAAATCCTTTGCCCGTATTCACGAAACAAATCTCAAGAAGCAAGGAATGCTCGGTGTTACTTTCAAAAATGAAGCAGACTACGATCTAATTCAGGAAGATGATACTTTCAACTTCATTGATCTACAAGACTTCGCTCCCGGTAAACCTCTGACAATTGAAGTCATACATGCCGATGGTACTTCAGATACAATCCTTGCAGAGCATACTTATAATGCACAGCAAATAGAATGGTTTAAAGAAGGTTCTGCCTTAAACCTCATCAAGAAGCAGAACGCAGCTTAACGTCATATCTCCTTGATTTTCATGAAAAAGGACACGCATTATTATATGAGAACTTACCATCGTTACCTCGGTTTTTTTCTAGCCGGGGTAATGGCGGTATATGCCCTGAGTGGCATAGTGTTAATTTTTAGAAAAACAGACACCTTTAAAAAGGAGGTTGCTGTTGAGGTGGTTGTTGCCCCCCAACTGGATAGTGAGGCGTTGGGAAAAGCCTTAAAGATAAAGGAACTTCAATTTGATAAAGAAAATGGCGATATGGCTTATTTTCAGAATGGAGGGTCCTATAATCGAACAACAGGCGAGGCGACATACACGACCAAAAAATTGCCTTTTATCATGGAAAAAATGACCAAACTCCATAAGGCAACGACCAAAAGTCCTATCTATTGGTTGAATATATTCTTTGGTCTATCCTTACTGTTTTTTGTGATTTCCTCTTTTTGGATGTTCTTGCCGCATTCCTCCATCTTTAAGAAAGGACTTTACTTTTCGTTAGCGGGCTTGGTTTTAACCATCATCATTCTGTTTGTATAGGATTTTCCTTAAAACAGTTGGAAGATTAAATGGAGTGTATGGATCCCTCGAGGGAGTAGAGTCGCTGCCCCTGTAGTTGTCGTGACAAAATAGGCAAAAGACATTTTACGCAGGTTGAGTCCCAACAATGGGCTCAGCACATTTAATTCTTGACTAAAACTTTCTCCATTGACTTGATAGGGGATGCTAATGTCGTTCCGACGATAAGAAATTCCCGCCCACAAGCGTCCATTTTTAAGGATACGGAAGATCTTAAAATTCAAATCTAGCAGGTTCTGTCGGTTTTGTTCAGCATACTGATACAATATTGAGGGCTCAAAGTTCCAACCACTAAGGGTATAGAATTCATATTGCATTCCTAAAATATATCTTTGAAAGCGAACTTTATACAAACTGTTTAAATCCAGATAAGGATTCGTTTTAAGGGGGCTAAACGCCAGATTTTTAACCGTAGCTTGTATCGAAAATTTTGTACTCAAGTAACCGATCCCTACATCAAAGGTTAGATAATCATTGAAATTAGGAACATCGATACCTGTCAGCGGGTCATAATTGGCCGGATCGATATGCGATCGGTCCCAATTACGAGAAATTTGTCCTACGCTAATCCCAAAAAGTAATTCATTGATATTGTCATTTTTAGTCGGGTATGACCTGCGTGTATTCCAAAAGTCATTATTGAAATAGATCCGATAGCTGTAGCTTAAATAGACCGCTTGAAGAGCATTGTAGCCATTGGAATCGTTAAAATATAACAAGCCTAAACCATTTTTAGGACTGGGATTATATTCCACACTAACCAATTGGGTCGCTGGGGCATTTTTTTGGTTAAACCATTGCTTACGCAAGCTTGTTCCGATACGAAGGCCCGTCAGGTTATATCCTGCCATAGACGGGTGAAGAACATAGTAGTTCTCACTTAGATAGTCCTGATAGAGGGGGAGGTCTTCCTGGGCCAGAAGTATTTCCGTCGAAAGAATAAATAGCAATAAGCTGTATAGTAGTCTCATGCTAATTTCGAATTAGACTGAAGTGTCCTTGTTTAATTCTACCGTCCTCAAAATAAATACGAAACCAGTAATCGTCTGCTGGTAAAGGCCGGCCATTATAGGTTCCGTCCCAGCCTTCAGATAGGGGGTCTAATAGGTGAAGTAAAGTACCTGTTCGATCGAAAATGAAAATTTTGGTTCCTGGTTGGAAATTCTGGTTGACTCCCAAAATGTTCCAATGATCGTTAAACCCATCTTGATTCGGGGTAAAAAAAGTGTCGAAGCCTACCACTGAAAATTCGATAAAAATAGTGCCACAGTCATCAGTACTGTAGATATACAATCGATGAATACCGGGTAAAATATTTTCAAAATAAGGTTCATCTTGGAAGGGACCATCAGGACGGTCAATAGCAAAGCTGTAATCCCCTTCTTGCAGTCTGCTATTGTCTACAGTTAAGGTGTTATTCTTGTCGTTAAGGTCGTTTATCGTGAGGTCTTCCAAAGTGATATCGGCCAGTGTGGATTCTTCAATAGTAAATTGAATACGTGCTTCACAACCCCCATTTGTGTCGTCTATGCCTAATACTTCATATTGTCCGCCCCGGTCAATTAATTGTCGACTGGTATCATTGGGATTGGTGGGCGGTAAGATCTGGCCATCTTTGTACCAAATATAGCGATAGCTCATACTAGTGGTAGAACTCACCTCAATCCACTCAGCGCCGATATTCGCACAAATAGTGGTGATGTTGTCTGACCGTTCAAAGCTAGGATAGGAGTTTACTTGTAAAGTTCCAATGGCACCTATCCCCATGCATTGAACTTCCGTTAGACTGAGGTTGTCCACTCGGGCCCAAATTTGTTGCTCAAAAGGTTCATCCATCAAGAAAGAAAAATTCTCAGCAGTATAGTCGAGTTTATTTTGTTGTAGCAATGCATCTGCTTCATTCCTAAACAAGCCGATGGAAATATTTTGTTCTTGGTATTTAGTATCGGATTCGACTAAAAGCCTCACCATGTCTGTAAAAGGACTACTGTCCCAACTTTCGATTCCACGAGGGGTCGTTTTAGAGATCGTTTCACACCTTGAATATTGTTGCTGAAAGTTATTGTCTATTCTACTAGCGCCTACTTTTAGGACAATCTCTGCTGGACTGGCACAGCCAAAGTTGTTAATGACGTCGACATATATTGTTTGTTCGAAGGATTGATTTTGAAAACGCGTCGGTAATTGAATCTCGTTTTGGGCTGTTTTTTGAGGCGATCTATAATATCTAAATTGATATTGTGAATTGTTTTCTAGAATGGTTTCAAATGAACGAAGATTGAATTGAGTAATACCATCGTTCGTACCGTTATTATCGCATTGTTCAACAATAAAGCTCGACTGATTTAAGATGGGTCGTTGATAAATGACGGCTTCTACTGCAACGCGTGGCCCTTCAGAACAACCGGGAGTAGGTGCTTCGACCCAGTATTGAGTGGTGGTGCTGATGGTGGGTTGAAAAACATTTCCAATGTATAAAGGGCTCCCTCCTTCTTCCTGGTCGTACCAAAGTAGTTCCTCGCCTGTATTTCCAGTAGCTGTCAGCACGACCGGTACTTCTGTGCACGCCTTAAACAAGGTAAAGCTGGTTATTTCGGGCATTCGCAATTGGCTACTTGTAGAGATATTGAGTTCAGGATCGCCGGGCATACCGCCATACTCCACCATATAACCTTTCGCTTGGTAGGGTCCGCTGGTCGCTGTTTGGTTGGGTAAGTCGTTCCATGATCCTACAATCCCCACATTATCGGCAGTAATATGGACATAGTGTTCATCACCTCCCTGATTGTTGGGTTCTCCAGAGTTCCAGAAGGAGTAGCCAACACGCTCTCCATTATCCCAAAAGACCTGTTCTGCTTCCGGACCGGCCATCCATCGCCATACGCCTTCTTCCTGCCGATCCGACCCTCCGATCCATCCAGTACCCGAGCTGAGTTCTCCTACCAGGGTCGCTTCTTCGGGTAAGGTAAGGGTGGCAAGGTATCCCTGAAGCCCGTAAAAACTCCTGGATTGAGCTTTTTCAAGGGCCTCCGTCCATAGAACATTGGTGTCTTGCACAAACTCATAGTAGTGTCCCGTCGCTGGAAGGTAGTTCGTTAAACCAATTGTGATGGAAAATACACGTATACCACTGGGGTTGGGATTGGAGGATCGAAAAACAACATCTTGGATTAGTGCTTCATATTCCGCGTCACTGACAATCGTTCCAGCTTGTCGAAGCAAACTTAGTTTTGCTTCATTGGCGTCCCATTGAGCTCTAAATTTTGAGTGCTCTTCGATTAAAAACAATTCATCGGCTCCTTTTTCGTAACCTTCACTAATTTGAATACTGATGATGAATATAGGCTCCGTGCCTTGTTCCATCTCGAAAGAAGAAACGATAGCCTGAGCAGTTCCTATACAATACCAACTATCTCCCGTTGCACTAAGTTCGGCTAAGTCCTGCCCTTGGGACAATAGAGTACCCAAAAACCAGAGTCCCAAAAAAAACCTTATCCGCATAGTTCACCGCTTCGACTCTGGGTCTTTTTCCTATTCTTTTTCTTGGGTTTTTGCTGCTTGCGATAAATATTCGGCATTCAGTTTTTGAAAAACACCATTGGTCCAGCCAAAGCCGTCTTGATTGGGGTATTCTCCACCTCCCGCTGGGCGATCGAGTTGGAGCACATCATATTTTTCAACGAGCTTTAATTCTTGCTGATACACATTTCTCACTTGTCCCATCCATCGCTGGCTGACCTGGTCGGCTAATTCGAATTGGTTGTATTGTTTCAGTCCGCGAATACTCATCCATTGAAGTGGTGCCCAACCGTTGGGCGCATCCCATTGCTGTCCGGTGATATGCGGTGTAGAGACGACACCTCCGGGTTTAAGTAGCTCTCGAGCAAATGTTTTTGCTGCTTCAGCCCCCTGTTGGACCGTTCCCATGTAAAAGGCTAGTGCATACATTCCTGCAACGGACACCACTGGGGTATGCGATTGAGTGCTGCTGTCGTAATCCATAAAAAATTGTTGTTCAGCTGACCATAAATACTTTCGGACAGTCGCTAGTCGCTCTTGGGAACGTTTAAAATAAAACGCTTTTTGCTCTAAATTTTGCTCGATATGGTATACCAAAGTGAGTCGTTGCTCTAAGTGAAATAACAGAGCGTTAAGATCTACTGGGATAATTTCTGTGGTATGAATATTTTTTAAAGGGAAATTCCCTTCCTCATCTGGACGAATCCATCGTGAAGAGAAATCCCAACCCGACTCTGCTGCTGCCCTCAGATGACGATACATTTCGTTTTTGTTCAGTTGGGGATTTTCCGCAAGCGCCGCAGCAACCGTCGCAACATCTTCTCGGTAGCTTTCAGCTCTTGGGGTGTCGGCATCGTCCCAATAACGGTTTAGAATACTTCCGTCTGGCATTTTCACCACTCGACGATAGGCTAAAGTATCCTCGTTTAATCGTTTGATACCTTCCATCCAAAAGTTATACTCACCGACTAATGCTTCTTTGTACTTACTCCATATTTCAAAGCCTTTCTCTTCCGCTAGAATACCCACCATTAAGGAGAAAAAAGGAGGCTGAGATCGTGTTTTATAGTACGTTCGATTGGCATTGGGGACAAAGCCAACGGTGTCGATTAAATAGGCGAAATTATCAACAATATGCTGTATGGTCTCAATTTCACCGTCTTGTTGCAAACCTAACATTGTAAAATAGCTATCCCAATAGTATACTTCTCTGAATCGACCTCCAGGAACAATATAGGGGTTGGGAAGTGCTATTAAAGTTCCACTTTTGGGTGTTTGTTGTTCTCTTTTAAGGAAAGACCATAGTTTTTGGATATGCGTTTCTATTGCTAAACTATCCGATTGGAAGTTTACCTCTGGATTAGGCAGTTCAAAATGGATGTCTACAAATTTTCGCAATCCTTCAACTGACCGATCTTCCCAGTTTTCGAAAGCGGTTTTTATTTCCGATAGCGATACTTGTGGAATTTGATCGACAAAAGTTTTACTGTCGGGAAAGACCTCTTGTGTCTGTACGGCATAAAATAAATCCCCGTAAAGATTTTCAGGAGTTTCTACCTGAATTTTAGGAAGTTCTTTTTCTTGTTTACAGCCAACGATTCCTAGGCTAAGGAGAGCGATAAACGCGATTGATCTGAGTCGCATGATACGAGTGTTAATATGCATTAGGGGGTGATTGTAAATGTTTGCTGGTCTTTTCCGATCCCTTTAAGTGTTAAGCTTTTCCACGCTTTGGGGAGTGTCGGATTTTTTTGCTGTATACCCGAGACGTCTATGTCCAAGCCGCCAAATCCGAATAAAACAGCTTGTAGCATTCCTCCAGCACCAGTGGCAAAATAAGGGTTGGTTCCTCCAGCCGTTTCAGCGAGTACATTAAAGGGGGGGAGTTCATTGGGTTGATAGCTCTTCTCGAATACTTGGTACGCTTTTTTGCTATCCCCCAAGCGATTGTGAAGGACTGAAAGTATTGCTTGTCCCATCGCGGGGCCGTCAGGCGAGAAACGAGATTCATAGTAGTCTAAATCTCTTCGGATAGCACTTTCGTCTTGGATGACTTTTAGGGGATAGGATAATAGATTTACATCAGCCTGTTTTATGGTCCTTCCATCATATGTTGCATTTTCCCGAGTAGTCCCGTCAGCAAACTGAAGAATAGGGATATTTTCGGCAACGTGTCTCCAATCTGGATCCGCTTTTTTACCAAGTGCTTCTGCTGCTAAACTCGCATATTCTAAAACAGTTTTCACCATTCCGTTGGTAAAGGCATTATTATCGATGTTCTCTTCCCATTCGTTGGCACCAATGACATTGTTGATGTCGTATTGCTGTGGGCCATTGCGTTCCACTCGACTACACCAAAACTTTGCTACTTCCTCTAACACAGGATAACCTCTTGTTCGAAGCCAGTCTTGGTCCTGTGTAACGGCATAGTACTGCCAGAAAGCCCATCCGACAGTGGCACTAATATGGTGTTGAAAAGGTCCTGTTAAGGCCCAAATAGGGGTGTCTTCAGAACCATCTTCCGCCGACTCCCAAGGGAACATTGCCCCGTCGTAGCCGTGGGCAAAAGCATTTGCTTTTGCGGCATCTAAGCGCTCATAACGATACTCCAATAACGATCTTGCAATCTCGGGTTGCAGCACCAGCAGGGGAGGATACATCCAAAGTTCTGTATCCCAAAAAACGTGTCCGTTATAGCCCAGTCCCGATAGTCCCATGGGCGAGAGTGAATAGGCGGTTCCTTTACGAGCAAATGAGTAGAGGTGATATAAAGCGGAACGAACAGCTCTTTGAGATCTCAAATCTCCTTCAATTTGAATATCGTGTTCCCATAAGCTATTCCACGCTTTTTGATGAGCAGTTAACAAGCGTTCGATACCTTCTAATTTGGCATATAAGGTGAGTCGTTCAGCTTCATTTTGCGGATCGTTATTATGGACTGAAGCCATGGTCGATCCTACAAGGGCAAAACGATATGTTTCCCCTTTTTTGAGCGACTTATTAAATTTCATCAGGTGCATGTTGTAATCCCAATCTTCATGGATAATCTTGGGTTCATACCCGTGTTTTTCAGGGAAAATAAAGCTTGTAGAAGTAGCCACTGTTTTATCTCCTGGGCTTTTTGCAACAGAGGTCATCAGCGGGATAAGCACATGCGGTCTGTCGATTTCAGCATAATAATTTCGAACATCAGACAAATGATCGGGTGCTTGGATAAAGTTAATGGGTCGAATGTCGATATCTGCCAGGGCTGTTATTTCAACGATTGCCATACTTGAAAAAGGAAGATTGCGTAAGGCAATTAATTCCTGCTTGACAGTTGCTTTTCTGGGAATAGAATACTGTGTTATTAAAGAGGCCTCTTTCATATTCAGGGTTTGCTCATAGCCCTCAACATCTTTGGGACCAATACGCCTGTTATCTACCTCTAGGTGCATATTCATATGACTAAACGTCTTGAGAATATTACTGACTCTTCCTCGTTGATAATAGTCATATACCCCATTGAGGATCACTTCATCTACCTGAAGCGGTTGAGGAGAAGAAACCATCCCTATCATCCCATTTGCCACAGTGATCCCGTAATAATTGTTCGGATCGATTTCGTCGGCTACGATATGCCAAGGAGATTGTTTGTGATTTTGCCCTACACCAATAAAAGGAATAAATAAGCCGAAAGCAATGTAAAAGAATCTACTTAATTTGTTCATATTCAATTGATTTGTAGAATTTAGTTTGTAATTTTAATTATCCTCTGCTTCAGGAGAAAATTAAATCGACACGCAATATACTAAACCAGCGATATTTGAGTTATAAACTAAGCACAAACGTGACAATATGAGAAATATACTACCCAAAATTTTAATTGTTTTGTTGATGTCAGGTGGGGTTTTGCAAGCGCAAAATTCAACCTATCCATGGCAAATCTCTGTGAGTGCATCTGCCATTGATGTATCGAGCGCTGGTGAGAAAGGCTCTCGAAGAATTCAGCCGCAAGGAGAGATATTTGACGATTTTCTCAACGTTGGAGATCACTGGAATCTTGGTGGACCAACGATCAGCCTAAGCCGCCGTATCAAGGGCGGATTATCGGTAGGAGTTGAGGGAACTGTTAACCTGATTACCAAGGTCGATGGTTTAGAAAACATTGAATTTCCTTTCTATTCCGCGAGTGCATTCGCTAAGTTTTCCCCATTACAAGACAAAAAGATAAGTCCATATATATCTGGTGGTTGGGGATACGCTAGTGTCGATCAAGAAACCAGTTCCAGCTTAATCCTTTCCAAAAATATTTCACAAATGCTTAGTGGAGGGATTGGAATCGATATTCGTTTGGCTGAAAGATTTAAGTTGGGGATCAAATCTACTTTTAACAATCCATATGAGCGTTTTGGAGTAGACCACTTTAATCATACACTAGGAGTCAATTATTTATTTGGAGCCAAAGACTCTGACAAAGATGGTATCATCGATGAAAAAGACAAATGTCCTCAGTTGCCAGGTTTAAAAGAATACGACGGATGTCCGGATACGGATGAAGATACCATTCCTGATAATGAAGACGAATGTCCAGAAGAGCCCGGTTCCGTTGAGTTAAAAGGATGTCCTGATAGTGATGGCGATGGTACGCCAGATAAAGACGATTTATGTCCTGATGTTGTTGGTCCTACCGAGATGAGTGGTTGCCCAGACAGCGATATGGATGAAGTTCACGATGGTATAGATGAGTGTCCAGAAGAGGTTGGACCTGCATCCAACAACGGTTGCCCGCTGCCAGATACGGACGAAGACGGTGTGCCTGATGAGCAGGACAAATGTCCAGAAGAAGCTGGTACAGTCGAAAATGAAGGCTGTCCTCCATTATCCAACGAAATCATGAGTACCCTGAATAAGTTTGGGAGTAATATCAATTTCCCCGCTCAAAGCGCAAGAATTATGGGGAAAAAGCCGCAGCAAACGCTCGAAAAAATTAAGGCATTGCTAGACGAAAATCCTAACGGTAAGCTAATTATTGAAGGATATGCCTCTTCCGATGGAGACGAGGAGTACAACCTTCAATTATCTCAACAACGTGCAGAGGCTGTCCGAGATTACTTAATCGAATTAGGGGTTCCAGCCGAACGATTAGAAGTTGTGAGCTTTGGAGAAGCGAATCCTATCGGAGATGACGAAACAGCTGAAGGACGCGCACAGAATCGAAGAGTTCAGTTTAAACAGAAATAAACCACCATTTTATTTAAACTAAAAAAGGGAGCAATTAGCTCCCTTTTTTTATGGTTAGGTGTCATTTATACCGCTTTTAAGGACGCAATGGTAGCCACAGGGTCCTCACTTCCAAAAACAAAACTTCCGGCCACTAGAGCATCTGCTCCAGCCTCGACCAAAGCGCTTGCGTTAGCCGAAGTCACTCCACCGTCGATTTCAATTTGAGTGCTGGTTTTTTGGTCAACGATCATTTGTTTGAGCTGAGCTACTTTTTTGTAGGTACGTTCAATAAACGATTGTCCCCCAAATCCTGGATTCACACTCATCAGGCATACCAAATCAATTTCTGGCAGGAGATCTTCTAAAACGCTTACAGGGGTATGCGGGTTCAGTGCTACTCCAGTTTTCATCCCATTCGATCGGATATTTTGAAGCGTTCGGTGCAAATGCGTGCAAGCCTCATAGTGAACCGTTAATATAGCTGCTCCTAGGTCAGCAAAAGTTTTGGTGTATCGGTCCGGGTCTACAATCATCAGGTGGACATCCAATGGTTTTTGAGCATGCTTTTGTATCGCCTTTAACACGGGCATACCGAATGATATATTCGGAACAAAAACGCCGTCCATTACATCTATATGGAACCAATCTGCTGCACTTTGATTGACCATTTCGCAATCGCGTTGAAGGTTTCCAAAGTCAGCGGCTAGGAGTGAGGGTGCAATAATTGTAGATTTCATTGGAATGAATATAAAAAAAAACAACCCATAAAGGGTTGCTTTTGATATTAGCCTAAATAAGTTTTTAATATTTTGCTACGGGAGGTATGCTTCAGCCTTCGGATCGCTTTTTCTTTGATTTGGCGAACTCTCTCTCTGGTCAGGTCAAAAGTTTCTCCAATCTCTTCCAGCGTCATAGCATGCTGATTCCCTAAGCCGAAATATAAACGGACTACATCTGCCTCACGAGGAGTTAGCGTTTCAAGCGCACGTTCTATTTCTGTTCTTAAAGATTCGTGTAAAAGCGTTCTATCCGGGTTTGGCGATTCCTCCGTATTTAAGACATCATATAGGTTAGAATCTTCTCCTTCGACTAAAGGAGCATCCATAGATAGGTGACGTCCAGAATTCTTTAAAGATTCCTTAACGTCATTAATGGTCATGTCAAGTTCCTTCGCAATTTCCTCAGCTGAAGGGGCTCTTTCATGAGCTTGCTCTAGGTAGGCGTAGGTTTTATTAATCTTATTGATGGAACCAATTTTATTCAAGGGAAGGCGAACAATGCGCGATTGTTCTGCCAATGCTTGAAGAATCGACTGCCGAATCCACCAAACAGCATAGGAGATAAACTTAAATCCTCTTGTTTCATCGAAACGCTGAGCCGCTTTGATGAGCCCTAGATTCCCTTCATTGATCAAGTCGGGAAGTGTGAGACCCTGATTTTGGTATTGTTTAGCAACCGAAACGACAAAACGAAGATTCGCTTTGGTCAGTTTTTCTAATGCGATCTGATCGCCCGCTTTAATGCGCTGTGCTAATTCTACCTCCTCTTCAGCGGTAATTAAGTCTACTTTACCTATTTCTTGCAGGTACTTATCTAGGGAAGCTGTTTCCCGATTCGTAACCTGCTTGGTGATTTTTAATTGTCTCATCTAAATATTAATACCTTTAATTCATACCCTGAGCACTATCTCCTATCAAAAACTATTCCTTTTTTGGCTTTTGCGGACGATTTTTTCGTTCCGGACGTGGCAAAAGCGCTTTTCGGGATACTTTTTGTTTTCTCGTTTTAGGATCGATCCCCATATATTTTACTTCTATGGTGTCGCCTAAATTGATGACATCTGTCACTTTTTCGATACGTTCCCAAGCAATCTCAGAGATGTGTAGAAGTGTTTCGTTTCCAGGAACAAATTCTACAACAGCTCCAAAATCAAGGAGTTTTATCACTTTTACTTGGTAAGTTTCGTCTACTTGAGGCTTGAAGGTGATGTTGTCGATTCTTTGAATAACATCATCGATCATTTCTTGTTCAACCCCTAAGATTTCAACTACACCGACATCTCCTTCTTCTTCTATAACGATGGTTGTGCCAGTTTCTTTTTGCATCTCCTGAATAACTTTTCCAGAAGGTCCAATTACCGCTCCGATAAACTCGTTTGGAATCGTGATTTTAACCATTTTCGGCGCGTGGGCTTTCACCTTTTCAGCAGGATTTTCAATGGTCTCTACTAGCTTTTCAAGGATGTGTAAGCGACCGACTCGGGCTTGTTCCAACGCTTGTGTCAGGATATCGTAGGATAGACCTTTGATCTTAATATCCATCTGACATGCGGTGATACCATCTTCTGTTCCGGTAACTTTAAAGTCCATATCCCCTAAGTGATCTTCATCACCGAGTATGTCGGATAAGACGGCGTATTTGTCGCCATCGCTAATTAATCCCATGGCAATACCCGATACAGGTTTTCTAATTTGTACCCCTGCATCCATAAGCGACATGGTTCCAGCACAAACAGTTGCCATAGAGGAAGAACCATTGGACTCTAGTACCTCTGAAACGACACGAACAGTATAAGGACAATCGTCGGGCATTACTTTTTTAAGGGCTCGTTGAGCTAGATTACCATGGCCTACCTCACGGCGAGATGTCCCTCTCAGGGGTCTTGCCTCTCCAGTAGAAAAAGGAGGGAAGTTATAGTGGAGGTAGAAGTTTTCTTCTCCCTGCTCGGTGGGTAAGTCAATAATATTGGCTTCACGCGAGGTTCCCAAAGTGGTTGTCGCTAAAGCTTGTGTTTCACCTCGGGTAAAAATTGCCGAACCATGAGTCGATGGAAGATAGTCTACCTCACACCAAATTGGGCGAATTTCATCCGTTGCTCGACCGTCTAGTCGAATACCTTCATTGAGGACCAGGTCGCGCACAGCTTTCTTTTGTGCTTTGCCAAAATATTTTGAGATCAGATCTCCAAATTCTTCTAGCTCTTCTTCTGAATAAGATTCCTTGATGCTGTCCTTTAGTGCGCTAAATTTCTCGGAACGCTCATTTTTAGAACTGGCTGATTTTGCGATGTCGTAGCAGCTCTGATACGCCAATTCCAAAATTTTAGCTTCTAGTGCTTCATCGTTGCGTTCTTCTTCGTACTCTCGCGTTTCTTTCACACCGATCTGCTGGGCTAAAGCCACTTGCGCTTCAATTTGCTGTCGAATGGCATCGTGTCCGAATTTGATAGCTTCTAGCATTTCAGCTTCAGATACTTCATCAAATTCCCCTTCCACCATAGCAACCGAGTCTGCACTGGCACCAATCATAATGTCTATTTCCGACGCTGCCAATTGAGCTTTGGACGGATTAACGACCAATTGTCCATCGACTCTAGCTACGCGAACTTCGGATATAGGCGTTTCAAACGGAATATCTGAAAGTTGGATAGCGGCAGAGGCAGCTAGACCGGCTAGCGCATCAGGCATTACCTCTTCATCATGCGACATCAGCTGAATCATCAGTTGTGTTTCTGCATGGTAGTCCTTTGGGAATAGTGGTCGTAAAACACGATCGACTAAACGCATTGTCAGGATTTCTTCGTTGCTAGGACGTGCTTCTCGTTTAAAAAAGCCACCCGGGAATCGCCCGGCTGCAGCAAACTTTTCACGATAGTCGACCGTTAAGGGTAAAAAATCGACTGGCGACGCTTGTCGGGCAGAGACCACTGTTGCTAAAAGCATACAGTTTCCCATACGTACAACGACAGATCCGTCAGCTTGTTTCGCTAATTTTCCTGTTTCAAGGCTAATTGTGCGACCATCGGGAAGATGGATTTCTTGTGTAAATGATTTTGGTGTCATGTTTTTCATTAAGGGTTAACCAAAGTGTTGTGTGTTGCGGCAACCAATGAAAAACTTAAGGGTTCAGGAATTAATTTCCAGAGTGCTCTTATTGTTACTTACGTAAGCCAAGTTCCTTAATGATCGCACGATAGCGCTCAATGTCCTTCGCTTTTAGATAATCTAGTAAGTTTCTTCTTTTCCCTACCAATCGAACGAGCGAACGTTCAGTGTTAAAATCTTTTTTGTTGGATTTAAGGTGATTGGAAAGGTGTTCGATACGGTAAGAAAAAAGCGCTATCTGTCCTTCTGGAGTACCAGTGTCTTTTTCGGATTTACCGTGTTTTTTAAAAATTTCTGCTTTTGATTCTTTAGATAAATACATTCCAATATTGTTTAAATGATTTTTATGTACGCTTATTTAGCGGGGCAAAGATACGTTTTTTTTGATAGCGACTCCAGGCTTAGGCCCGAATCGTCTGATTTTGAATTAAATCTATATACAGATTGATCTGATTTTTTAATTCTTTTCGGTGGACGATAAAGTCAATAAAGCCTTTTTCCTTGAGGAATTCACTGCGTTGAAAACCTTCGGGTAGGTCTTTTCCAGTGGTGTCTCGAACAACGCGGGGTCCCGCAAAAGCAATGAGTGCTTTGGGTTCAGCGATATTGATGTCTCCTAACATGGCGAAGGATGCCGTTGTTCCCCCAGTAGTCGGATCTGTACAAAGAGAAATGTAGGGCAGCCCAGCTTGGCTGAGGGCATTTAACTTAGCAGAGGTTTTAGCCATCTGTACCAAAGAGGTTGCTGATTCCATCATTCGAGCACCTCCTGATTTGGAAATGATCAGCAGGGGGAGCTTTTTTTCTAGACAGTGATCTACAGCTCGAGAAATTTTTTCCCCGACGACAGAGCCCATGGAGCCCCCAATGAATTGGAAGTCCATACAAGCCACCACCAAGGCTTTCCCTTTAGATGGCCCAACCGCTACTCGAATAGCATCTTTAAGACCCGATTTTTTTTGAGCAGCCTGCAGGCGGTCCTTATATTTCTTCGTGTCTTCAAATTTTAAGAAATCTTTTGCTTCTAGACCAGCGTCTAGTTCTTCGAACTCATTGTCATCGAATAGAATTTGAAAATATTCTTTACTGCCAATGTGGACATGGTAGTCATCTTCTGGAGATACATAAAAGTTATCGGCCAGTTCTTGGGTTTCTATGATTTTTCCCGTAGGTGTTTTATACCAAAGTCCTTTTGGAATATCTTTCTTCTCTTCTGTTCGGGTTTGAATCCCCTTTTCACTTCTCTTAAACCAAGACATTTAAATTCAATTTAAAGTTTAAATGTATAAAAAATATTAGCCTAAGCTAAAGTGTTTACATTGTTTAGATCTTCGAAGGCTTGTTTAAGGCGGGCCTTAAAACTTTCTTCTCCTAGGCGCAGCCACTTTCGGGGGTCGTAGAACTTTTTATTGGGAACATCGGCACCCTCTGGATTTCCAATTTGAGTTTTTAGGTAGTCTTGTTTGTCGAGCATATAGTCTCGGATCCCTGCAGTAAAAGCAAACTGAAGATCCGTATCAATGTTCATTTTAATAACTCCATAACC
This sequence comes from Flavobacteriaceae bacterium, assembly GCA_049889695.1. GTDB lineage: Bacteria > Bacteroidota > Bacteroidia > Flavobacteriales > Flavobacteriaceae > WTJH01. The sequence goes on from JBMHCX010000005.1 coordinate 285,407, forward strand.
GATGGATTCACGGATTTCTTCCAGCGATGATCCTGAACCACCGTGAAATACAAAATCAACTGGATTTGGCCCCAAATTGTATTTTTCTTGGATATAGCTTTGAGAATTCTTAAGAATTTTAGGCGTTAGCACTACATTTCCAGGTTTGTATACGCCGTGGACATTTCCGAAAGCTGCAGCTACAGTAAACTGATCAGAAACTTGTCGCAGTTCTTCAAATGCGTAAGCAACTTCTTCCGGTTGGGTGTAGAGTTTAGAACTGTCAACATCAGTGTTGTCTACGCCGTCCTCTTCTCCTCCAGTGATCCCTAATTCAATTTCTAAGGTCATCCCCATCTTTTCCATGCGCTGAAGATAAGTTTTACATAGCGCAATATTTTCTTCCAAAGGCTCTTCCGATAGGTCGATCATATGAGAGCTATAAAGCGGTTTTCCGGTAGCCTTAAAATGTGCTTCACTTGCATCGAGGAGTCCATCGATCCATGGAAGTAAGTTTTTCGCACAGTGATCGGTGTGTAAAATGACACGAGCTCCATAGGCCTGTGCTAGCTGATGCACGTGGTGAGCGCCAGCAATACCTCCTGCAATGGCAGCACGTTGATTTTCGTTCGAAAGGCCTTTTCCAGCATTGAATTGAGAGCCTCCGTTGGAAAACTGAACAATTACAGGGCTATTGAGTTCTGCAGCAGTTTCCAATACAGCATTTATGGTATTGTTTCCAGTAACATTTACGGCTGGTAGGGCAAAAGCTTTTTCTTTTGCTAGTTTAAATACGTCTTGCACTTGGGTACCAGTAAGTACACCGGCGGGGAAATTCGTCATCATCAATTTAGTTTTGGGCAAAATTAAACGATTTCCTTAAAAGGGATAGTTAATTCCGATATTAAAAACTGCTTTGTTGAGTTTCATATCGGTTCCCCAGCGTTCGCCTCGGGAATAAATAGGATTGTAGGTTTTAAAGCCAGTGTCGAGTCGAAAGACAAAAAAGTCGAAATCATAGCGTAGTCCAAAGCCTGTTCCTAAAGCCAATTCGTCGAGATCTTGCCAGCCGTCAAATCGCATTTTAGGATTGGTAACATTGTCTTGAACATTCCAAATATTGCTGAGGTCTGCAAAAAATGCACCTTTGAGTTTACCAAAAATATCGAACCTACATTCAGCGTTAAAAGCCAACTTCATATTGGCTTCGTTGAATTCGTTATTGTTGTCGGAACTACCTGGACCTAACTGATACACTTTCCAACCTCTGTTTTCATTTGATCCACCCGTAAAAAAAGATCGGGCAAATGGAACTGAATTGGCATTGCCGATGGGAAGTGCTAGGCCACCAAAAGCTCTGAAGGCCCAAATGGTTTTTCCCCAACGCAGATGTCGGACGTAGTTTAGTTCGGCTTTAGCATATCTAGAGGCTTGGACACCATCGATCACAAAAAAGCCATTTTCGTCCCGATCTCCACCAAAGCGCTCCATCCCCCAATGCAATAGATTGCCAATCAGTTCAGTTTTTAGGTGGAGCTGCCAAAATGTTTCATCCAGCAGATTTTGTTTCGTGGAATAAAACATACTTAGGCTATTTCCCAAGATCAGATTATTGGCAGAGAGTCTATTTTGCCGTTCTGTAATGTTTAACACTGACCTGTAATCCTCGGAATCTTCCGGTAGGGCGCTTCTTCCTTCAAGGACATCTGCGCTGAACAGATTAGCTCCTGCCGGGATGGTTAAACGTCCATTTTCGTCAAAGTAAGCATCCTGTGGATAATTTTGCGCCAGGGTTTCCAGACGTTCGTAGCTATTGCGATAGACGTTAAAGTAGTTGTCGGCATTTCTGTTATTGACGTAGAGCGCGTCTAACCACTTCCAGCTAATTTTTAGTTCGGGTCTTGGCTGCCAATTGTACTCATAACCGATACGGTAGAATTCTTTATCGAGCCCAATATTTTGTTGTAAACCTAATCCTACATAGGCACGAGTACTTGGGTTAGAGGCTCGATCGATCCAATCTTTCTTACTGAACGGGAATCGTATGTGGGGAAGGTTTAAGTTAAGATCTCCTCCTAGTTCAAAAAGATTGAAGAATTGATTTTCTTGGGTGCCTAAATCTTGTGAAGCGCCAAGATTGGCTTTAATTTGAAATTTGAATATTTCGGTTCGTCTAAAGGTATTTCGAATTTGGGTATTGGTCCCCAGAGCTATACCAACATCTTGGATATTTGAATGGGAGACGTCTAAATCGAAACCCAAAGAAAATCGTTCTTTGGGACTTAAGAATACTTGTGCTTCGAGCTGGCTACTGTCCGCTGGGTGGAGGCGGTAACCGATACTCGGATATTTGAAATTCTGCAGCTTTGAAAAGTAGCGATAACTTAAATTCCTGTCGCTGTCACTATATAGATCCCCAGGATTCATGAATAGCCCTCTCAACAAGGCTTGTGGCTTGTAGTGCAATTTCCCTTGGGCGTGAATACTGATGTTATCCTGATCGTAGAAGGTCTGCGCATTGTTGTTATCTCCAATATAAACCGCGATGGACTTGATCGGGTAGGTGTGGTATACTTGAGTGATGAGGGTGTCGTTTGCTCTGATTTGGAGGTTGCTTACCTTCAGGGTGAGGTCGATGCCGTTGTCTTGTCCAAGACTATCGATAGCTGCCTGATAGCGAACCGATGGACTCTGAAAATTATAGACTCCATTATCCCTAAAAAATTGAATCAGTCTTTTGCGTTCCAATTCCAGTAAACGAGGTTCAAAGGCTTGTCCATTTCGGATCAGGGGGGTGTTTTCAGGAATTTTATATAGGCTATCCAATGCATCGGATTCGATCTCTGTGGTGTACTGCCCGATATAGTATTGTTTGTTGGTTGTAATATCGAAAGCTAAAGCTGCTTTTTTTGGGGCTACAGAATCGACCTGAAAGTCTACTTGAGCGTCTAAATACCCTAAGCCTTTGTAGAATTGTTGTAGTTCTTCTGTTCGGGTTTGAATAGCACTAGAGTCGATTAGTGTGGGTTTTTCTCCCAGTTGATGAATAAGGCTTACACCTCTATTGTGGTAGCGCCCTAAAACATCGATTTGTTTCTTGGATAGCCACTTTTCTAGTCGCTGAGCCCTTTTAGGGCGGCGTTGGATCCAAGATTGAAATTTTTCGTCAGAGTTTTCGCTGACCAGCTGATAGGTAAGTGCCCGTAAAGGAATTCCTAATAGCTTTGCGTTTGGTTGGTAGTCGCTGGGGGGGACCTTTAATTTGCGTTCAGCTGTTGGAAGATCGTTCACCCGATAGTCTATGCGTTCCAACCATTGCTGTTGGTCAGGAATCTTTTTGGTAATACTGCATCGTTGAAAGAATCCTACGACGAAAAGAATTAACCCTATTTTTGTTATGAATGTTTTCAATGCAGTAAACGCTGGACGATTATTCAAAATTAAGCCTTTTCTATGCTGACCAAAAAACAAATCCAACGATTTCAAAAACTTCAGCAAAAGAAATATCGACTTTTAGACCAATCTTTTGTTGTTGAAGGGGAAAAAAATATTGAAGCATTGCTATCTACCGACTATCCACTAGTGGCTTTATATAGCACTGCAACAACTCCGAAGTGGGGGGCCGAGTTCATCACCCAAGCACAAATGGAACAACTTACATTTTTAAAAAGCCCCAGTCCTTATTTTGCGGTATTTCAAATGCCTGAAGTTAAAAATCTTCCTACGGAGGGTTTGGTGGTAGCATTGGATTCTATTTCTGATCCTGGAAATTTAGGAACCATTATTCGCCTTTGCGATTGGTTTGGTGTTTCACAGTTGGTCTGTTCAGTCGATACGGTCGACTGCTACAATCCTAAGGTAGTGCAGGCTAGTATGGGGTCGATTGCCCGCGTTTCATGTATATACACCTCTTTAGATGACTATTTAGCGAGTGCTCAGTTACCGATTTTTGGGGCATTGCTGGAAGGAACGTCCTTATCCGATGTTCCACTTCAACAAAATGCTATACTGCTAATGGGGAGCGAATCTCATGGTATCTCTGCAAATCTTCTTGATTGTTTAGACCATCAAATCACCATCCCAAAGTACGATGCTTCAAGTGCAATCGATAGCCTCAATGTTGCTTCAGCTACAGCTATTATTTTAGCTCATTTCCGAGCCCTTTAAGCTTATTCGAAGGTAAATGTCAAGACTACCGCACGGGTTTGCATCTGCTTTAAGAATCCTGTCCAGGGGCTTCGCCAATTATTGGTCGCGTCGTTCGGAGGCGTATCTTGTACGAGTTGGTCATTGAGCATGAATATGCCTCGAATGGAGGGTGAAAATTTGAAATAGAAGAGATAGAAATCAAAGCCAAAGCCTAGTTCGTAGGTAGTGTTCTGTGCTGTCGTACGGAAAATACCGCTGGCATTATCATCTTTATTTTTTTCATTAGAGGATAAATCGAATTCAAGGGCAGCTCCGGCCAAGACAAAGGGACGAAAATTATTGATTCTTTTTGCGCTAAGTTTTAATACTAAAGGCAAGCGAATATTGGTAGAGCGTACTTCTCTGAAACGATCAACTTCTTCGTCTAAACCGAAGTTTTCGGGATATTTAAGGTTTCTTTGGTTGTAATAGAGTCCGGGTTCTATCCTTAGGTTTGCAAAAGAAGCAAGACGCATGTCTCCGATAAGACCTACTTGAAAGCCCATACTTTGTTCGACCTCTATGTCTGCTCGATCGGTATAACCCATGCTGCGATCGTTGTAGAAGTCCGCAGTGTATTGAAACTTAAAATCGTATTGGTTAACCCCTAGAAAGTAGCCATAATGGAGAAATCGCTCATCGAAAACGGGAAGGTTTATTACCCGTTCACGAACAGTAGGATATTGCCCCCATAGTTTGGTACAGGACCATGCGAGACATAAAAGGACGACTATGTTACGGTTTATATGCACTGTATATAGAGGCCACCCCTAAGGTTTGGGGAAAGTCTTGTACAGATATAAACCCATTTTTGGTTAAAATATTGTTGAAGTCAGCCCCGCAGGGAAAAGCCACTGCTGAATCGGAGAGATAACTGTAGGCATTTTTATCACTGGAAAACAACCGACCGATCAGTGGCATGATACCAGCCGTGTAAAAGCGATAGCCCATTCGCAACACAAAAGACTGAGGTACAGCTGTTTCGAGAATTGTTAGTTGTCCTTGCGGCCGTAAAACACGTAAAATTTCACGAAGCCCTTGGTCTAAGTTTTCAAAATTCCGAACGCCAAAGGCCACCATGACAGCATCAAAAGAATTGTCCTCAAAGGGAAGGGCTTCCGAGTCGCCAAGGATCATTTGAATCTGTTCTGATTTTTGAGCTTGTTCGATTTTTACTTTCCCTAAGTCCAACATACCGGGAGATAGGTCTAAACCTACAATATCGATCGAATTGTTTTTTTGGGCCAAAGACAAGGCTAAATCGCCCGTCCCCGTAGCGACATCCAACACTTTTTTGGGGTTTTGATCCAATACCCTTTGAATGAGATGGTTTCGCCAACGAATATCGATCCCAAAACTAATTACTCGATTAAGACTGTCATAACGATCGGAAATGGCATCAAACATTTGGCGAACCTGTACTTTTTTAGAAGTTTGCTCGCTGGCATACGGTTTTACTTGCTCTTTCATAGGCTGCAAATATAAAGCATTCCTGTAGGCAATTAGCAGGATATACAGAAAAGGGGCTATATTTGAGAACGATTTCAGATGGTAGATAAATGACATCAATAGATTTCAAATTCGTAGGTCTTCACCCGTCGAAAAGGTTCAATTCTTTTATTTTTCCTGTATACTCATGAAAATTATTATCGCTGGTGCAGGGGAGGTAGGCTTTCACTTGGCCAAGTTACTGTCGTATGAAGCCCTTGATATTTCGCTCATTGATACGGAGAAGGACCGCCTCCACTATGCCGAAACACATTTAGATATTAAGACCATACGGGGGGATGCAAGTTCCTTGTCTGTATTATCCGACGCTGGCGTTGCGCAATCCGATTTATTTATTGCGGTAACGTCCCAGGAGTCTATGAATATTACTGTTTGTGCTCTTGCCAAACAATTAGGAGCCCAGCGGACTATCGCGCGGATTTCCTCATTTGAATTAGCGGCCCAACCAACAGAAATTGATTTTAAAGCCATTGGGATCGATGATCTTATATCTCCCGAAAGCTTGGCCTGTGATGAGATCGAACGACTACTGGATCAGTCCGCTTTCACCAATAGCTATGTTTTTGAAGAAGGAGCCCTGAACCTCTTAGGAACTACTATCGGGCGAGGTGTTCCCTTTGTCGGAAAGTCTGTTCAGCAGGCTGCATCTATCTTCCCCGATGTGCACTTTATGCCCATTGCTATTCAAAGAAGGGGAACGCAGTTTACCATGATTCCTCGCGGAGATACCGTTTTTGAGGAGGGCGATCACGCTTTTTTTATCACTGTTGAAGAAGGGGGAGCTGAATTGTTAAAGCTCACCGGCCAAAGTCATACACAAATAAAGAATGTTATGATTTTAGGGGGTGGGAATATAGGTTTGCACGCCGCAGAATTGCTCAGTGCTAAAAAATTTAACGTCACCCTTATCGAAAAGGACAAGAATCGGGCAATGGAAATAGCCGATCAGTTACCCAATGCCATGGTCGTTCACGGCGATGGGCGGACAGTAGAGCTATTAGAAGAGGAAGCCATTGAAAATATGGATGCCTTTATTGCGGTGACCCATAATTCCGAAACGAATATTATGTCCTGTTTAATGGCTAAATCTAAGTCGGTCCACAAAACCATTGCTTTGGTGGAAAACATGGATTATTTCGGTTTATCGCAATCCATCGGTATCGATACATTGATCAATAAAAAGTTACTAACGGCCAATACGATTTTCCGCTACATACGTCGGGGAGAGGTCTTGGATATGACGACTTTAAACAACCTAAATGCGGAGATCCTAGAATTTGAAGTTCAACCCCATTCCAAGGTCGTCAATTATTGTATTCGCGATTTGGATTTTCCCAGAACAGCGACCATAGGGGGAGTCATTAAAAATGGCAAGGGAATTATCGCCTTAGGAGACTATAAAATTGAATCGGGCGATCGCGTTGTGGTGTGTTGTCTACCCAAGGCCATTAAACGTATCGAAAGTCTATTTTTATAAGATGTTTCATCCGAAGATTATTGGTTATTTAATGGGGGTTTTGCTCTGCTTTAATGGTGGCTTTATGCTGCTGTCTGCGCTTGCTAGTTTTTGCATGCAAGACCAACAAACGCTCGCCTTACTCATGGCTGCCTTTACCACTATGGCCATTGGGGGAATTCTTTTGGTAAGTTGCCGAAATAACAACCGACAGCTGGCCAAAAGAGATGGATATATGGTCGTGAGCCTGGGATGGTTACTGATGAGTCTGTCGGGTACTCTTCCCTACTTATTCAGTGGGGCAATTCCCAGTTTTACCGATGCCTTTTTTGAATCGATGTCTGGGTTTACCACAACGGGCGCAACAATTCTCAAGGATATTGAAAGCATCCCCGCTGGAATTTTATTTTGGCGGAGTACAACGCATTGGATCGGTGGGATGGGAATCATTGTCTTGGCCCTAGCCATCCTTCCTCTACTGGGGATCGGAGGTATGCAGCTCTTTACGGCAGAAGCTCCAGGACCCAGTAGCGACAAATTGCACCCGAGGATTACGGATACTGCTAAACGATTATGGTTGATCTATGTCATGTTTACAACGCTTAACGCTCTATTGTTATGGGCGGGCGGGATGAGCCTTTTCGATGCCCTCAATCATGCCATGAGTACCCTTTCCACGGGTGGGTTTTCAACAAAAAACTTAAGCCTTGCCCATTGGAACGACTTTCCATGGATTCAGTATATCACCACTTTTTTTATGATTCTTGCGGGCAGTAATTTTGTGTTGAGTTATTTTGCGTTTACAGGGCAGTTTGACAAGATTATTAGAGACGACGAATTCAAGACCTATGTATCTTTCCTCGGTGTTTTTACTGCTTTGGCTTTTATTTATGCTGTTTCGACTGCGATTCAAGCCGATCAGTCACATTTTGTCGATGCTGAGCCATGGGGCTATCTAGAGAGTCGATTTAGACATGCCCTTTTTCAAGTGGTTGCCGTGGTGACGACAACTGGCTTTTCAACGGCAGATTTCACCAGTTGGGGTGGATTTTTGACGCTATTTTTCTTTGGTCTGATGTTTTTAGGCGGTTCTGCTGGGTCTACTTCCGGAGGGATCAAGGTCGTCCGTCATCTGTTGATGATCAAAAATGGTTTTTTAGAATTTAAGCGCGCCCTACATCCCAATGCAATTATTCAGGTTCGCTATAACAACAAAACAGTAGATACCGATATTACCTATACCATCCTCGCCTTTTTTATCTTATACATGATTTCCTTTATTATCGGCGCCTTAGGTTTTGGTGCTTTAGGGCTGGATTTCGATTCTTCTGCTGGCTTGGCAGCTTCCACTCTCGGGAATGTAGGTCCCGCCTTGGGAGCTTTTGGACCTAGTGCAAACTATGCAGCACTCCCTTTGATTGGGAAATTTTGGGCGACTTTTTTAATGCTGATCGGTCGTCTGGAACTCTTTACCGTCCTGATATTATTTTCACCCTTCTATTGGAGGAAACACTAAGCAATTATCAATAATCATAGCGGTCTTTCCATCGCTCCTTTAGCATCTTTAAGTGATCTGCTTCCCGCGGATTATTGCCCGGTCTGTAAAAGATTTCATCGGACAGATCATCCGGTAAGTATTGTTGGGGAACAAAAGAGTTGGGATAATCGTGAGGGTAGTGATAACCTAAGCTTTTTCCTTCTTTTTTCATCAATGCTGTTGGAGCATTACACAGGTGTAAGGGGACGTTGAGGTTTTGCGTTTCGTGGACCATTTTTTGGGCGTTTTTAATGGCGAGGTAGGCTGCATTACTCTTAGCCGAGGTAGCTAAGTAGAGCGCACATTGACTTAATACTATCCGGGCCTCCGGAAACCCTACTGCTTGTACGGCCTGAAACGTATTGGTGGCCAGTACCAAAGCTGTGGGGTTCGCATTTCCAATATCTTCAGCTGCGGATATGATCATCCGTCGAGCGATAAATTTTGGATCTTCTCCTGCTTCGATCATACGCGCTAGCCAATAGACGGTCGCATTAGGGTCTGAACCTCGTATGGATTTAATAAAGGCTGAAATAATGTCGTAGTGAAAATCCCCTTTTTTATCGAACATTAGGGGCTGATTAGCGGTCATTTCCTTCACCCCAGCGTCTGTAATTCGAAGGGGTTTATTTTCAGGACTGCTGAGAACCATCAATTCTAAGAGCGACAATAACTTTCTGGCATCCCCGCCAGACAGATGTATCAGGGCTTGGGTTTCAGCTAATTCTATCGAGCGTCTTTGAAGAATAGGATCGGTCTCTAGGGCACTCTTTAAAACCTCCAACAATTGCTTTTCTTCTAAGGGCTTGAGGGTATATACCTGGCAGCGCGATAGCAATGCATTAATGACTTCAAAACTTGGATTTTCTGTCGTAGCCCCGATTAAGGTGATGGTCCCTTTTTCAACCGCACCCAACAGAGCATCTTGTTGACTCTTTGAAAATCGATGGATTTCATCGACAAAAACTACGGGCGACTGTTGAAATATCGCTCCTTGGTTTTGGGCACTATGAATGACTTCTCTTAATTCTTTTACTCCTGAATTGATGGCCGAAAGGGCGTGAAAAGGGCGTTTACTTTCCTGTGCTAAAATCTGTGCTAAAGTTGTCTTTCCCACCCCTGGTGGTCCCCATAAGATAAGTGAGGGTAGGGTATCAGCCGCCAACATCTGCCGAAAACTTCCCTCTTTTCCGACCAAATGCTCTTGGCCGACATATTCGGCTAAGCTTTTCGGGCGCATACGTTCGGCTAAGGGTGCAGACATAAGATTATGCGTTTCTTTGACGATAGATCTCGTATAGACAAACTCCACAGGCAACCGATACATTGAGCGATGCCATTTGTCCTGGCATTGGTAATTGTCCTTGCAGTTCACTCAATTTTAAGATACCGGTTTGTATGCCTTTCTCTTCATTTCCCATAACAAGAGCAATGGGAGTATTCAGCGGAAGATTATAGATGGATTCCGATGCCTTTTCGGTTAGGGCCAACAATGGAATTTTGTATTGTTGGAATAAAAAAGCAGCATCTTTTAAATGGGCTACGCGAGCAATGGGCACTGAAAATACACCCCCTGCGGATGTTTTAATCGTATCGGCATTAATGGGAGCTCCTCCACTTTGGGGCACCACAATACCGTTGACTCCCAAAGCAGCTGCTGTTCGGAAAATAGCCCCTACGTTTCTGGGGTCTGTTAAACCATCTAACAGGATAAAAGTTGGAGTTTTGGTGGTTTGGAGACTCCTTTCAATCAGTTCCTCGAGCACTATAAACTTCACGGGAGAAACTCTGGCGACTGCTCCCTGATGGTTGCGGTCGTTGAATTTATGCATACGTGCCGTAGGCACATAACTATGGCTAATTCTTTTGGCGCGAAGTTGCGCTTCTAAGGTTTTAAATAGTGGACTTTTAACCTGTTGTGACAGGTATACTTTTTCAATTTCTTGTTCGCTTTCTAATGCTTCTAGTATAGCGCGAATCCCGTAGATATAAGTAGTACTCATTGCGCTAAAGGTAGATAAATATTAAGCATAAAAAAACCCCGGAAAAATTCCGGGGTTTTATCAACAGCAGCATGGCTGGTATTTGTGTTAAGCGACTGCTTAGTTGCTAATTTCTGGGTTGTTTAGAATTTCCAATTCTGGAATTTCAAACGTCAACTCATCAGCGTCAAAGCTATAGCTACTACCAGCATTCGACAAGTGGTTTGGTCCACGAGTAATCGTTGCTCGGTTACGCTTCATCGCTAAGTATGATTTCCCTTCTCCCCAAAGCTCAATACGCGTTTGAAGATAGATCATGTCTTTAAGGGCTTGTCCGCTAAGGTTCGTAAGATCGTAGCTAGAGCTTCCTGCAGGAACACGATTATCGATAAGAAGTTGAAGTACTTGTTTAGCCTCAGTTTCTTCTCCGAGTTGGGCCCGAGCTTCAGCATGCAAAAGAATCATTTCTGCTACACGCATGTAAACATAGTCGGCATCAATGGCTCTTTGTCCTCCGATTGTTCTGTTCGGGTGGAAGAACTTTCCGTAAGGTAAGAACATCCCTGGACGTCCATAGATATCCCCTTGGAATTGTCCTAAACGAACGTCATCTGCAGCGATTTGAGCACGAAGATCAAGGTCGATAGATTTTCCGTCTCCTGCCCAAGCATAGCTGTAGGTAAAGACATCCATTACTCCCCACCAAGAAATGAGTCCTAAGCCGCTGTCGTTGGTAAGGTCCACACCCCACATCCAACCGGATATGCTAGCGTCGTTAAATCCACCACCAGTTCCAGTATTCGAGTCATATACGACCTCAGTGGCTGTCATTAAGTTAGCCGCGAGTCCGTTGGTGACAACTATTTCTCGAGTGAGATCTCTTACTTGTTCCCAATCGCCAGCTTGTCCTCTTGCACCATATGCATAAGCGGCAATTCCACGCGCTACATCTTGGTTGATTTCACTTTTAGCAGAACGATTGAAGCCATCCAATAAATTGATTGCTTCAGAACCCGGATTATCGGGGTCTACATGAAGGTCTTTAATAATTAAATCATACACATCACTAGCACTGCTTAGTCCTTGGTTGGGTTGAGCCGTATTGGTGTAGATAGGAAGGATCTCCTCGCTTTGGTTCCCAGGATTCTCTTGGAAATACTGAGCTAGATAGAAATATGCCCAAGCACGCATGGCTTTGGCTTGACCTAAATAGTGACGTCCTTCCGCATTTGTAGGGATAGGTTGGTCTTCAGACGTAAGTCCGTCGATAACGATATTGGCCGCGAAGATTACACGGTAGTAAAAGCGCCATACCTGGTAGTTATCGGTAAAGGTAAAGTCTGTCGTTGTTTGGAACTCAGTAATGGTTCTGTACCATCCGTAGATGATTGCTCCCAATACCATATCTCCAGACAACATATCCCCGTAGATATCATAGCCTTTGTGACCAAAATCGTCGTGGCCTCCTGTTCCTCCGGAACCAGCTTGATACATCGTGGCATAGATTCCTCCAACGTTTGCAGCTTGCAACCCTGGATTCAATACTGAAGCTTCCTGAATGTCTGTAGCCGAAACTAATTCAGTTGGACGTGTTTCCAGAAAGTCTTTCTCACATGCTGTTAGTGTTACAACAACACTCAGCGCTACGAAAAGGTTTTTAATATTTTTCATTTTCTTCATTTTTAGAATTTAATACGTACACCGCTAGTAACAGTCGATAGAGGTTGATAACGGTAAGTATCTGACCCTCCTGTTTCTGCTGTTTGTGGGTTAAACCCGTCGCGAGCAGAAAGGAGCATCAAGTTATCTCCAGATACCCAAAGATCGATTCCTCTGAGGAAATTGCTCTTTAGTTGATCTTGAGTGAAACTATACCCTATACGAACGTTGTTCAGGTTAAGGTAATCAGCTTTGGTCAAGAAGCGCGTAGAAGTAGAGTTTACATTAGACGTAAAGTTTCCATCCAAACGCGGTACGTCGGTTGCATCGCCTGGCATTTGCCAACGATTGAGGATATCGGTGTGGTAGTTGTTTCCACCTGCTGCACGGTTGTGCATTAATCCAGCATAGGCAGAGTCATAAGCATATCCACCAATGCTATACAAGAATTGTGCACTGATATCGAATTGTCCGAATCCTGCATTTAAACGGAAGGCACCACGTAGTTTCGGGAATGGAGATTTTCCGACGAATTTCTTTGTAGCAGAGGAATAGGAAGTTGTCTCTTCCATAGAGATGGCTCTGTCTGGGAATTCGTCTTGGTATTCGAATAAACTTTCGATTCCTTCACCAGCATCCAACGCGCCATTTCCGTTTTCATCGAAGTAGTATTGGTTGTATAACGGCACTCCTAAGTCTGGGTCTACACCTGCATATTCACGAATGTAGAAGTCGAAAATAGAGTATCCTACCGCACGACCAAAAGATCCGCTGATATCGATCACTTTCTGCTCAGATGTTGCAGGGTCGATCGGTAAACGCTTCATTTCGTTCTTAATCATTTCACCATTCACGGTAAAGTCTAAGAAGAAATTTTGCTTTTGGATTAGATGTGCTGTTAAATCAAATTCCAATCCTTGGTTTTGTAATGCTCCGTCGTTAACACGTAAGAAAGCATACCCTAAGGATGGTCCAACACGACGATCGAAGATGAGATCGTCAGTGTTTTTAACATAGTAGTCGATAGATCCTTCTAAGACGTTTCCAACTTCAAACTCAATACCTGTTTGGAATTGTTTAGAAACCTCCCATGTAAGCTCTGGATTTCCTTTTGTAGAGAAGGATAAAGAAATATCGTCGTTTAAGTTTTGAACCTCAAACAAGTCGTATCCTGGATAGAATCCTACCCCACCTTGCTCTCCGATGAGTCCGTAAGAAGCTTTTAGCTTTAATGAGCTAAAGATATTTTGGCTCGCCATAAAGTCTTCTTTAGAGACTAACCATGCTAAACCAGCAGAACCAAAGTTCCCCCACTTTTCTTTTACGAAGCGAGAAGAACCATCACGACGGATTGTTCCGTTGAAGAAGTACTTATCGTTGTAGCTGTAGTTCACTTGACCAAAGAAACTCTCCAATCGGTATTCATTGGTATAGGAAGTAGCAGGTGAACCAGCAACAACAGCATTGTTGAGTTCTACCCCATCAGGAATTACCAAGTTGTATTTGTTGGCATTCATGGTGGATAGAGAATAGCTATACGCTTCGTGCGCCGCAAATGCACTAACAGAATGTTGCCCGAAAGTACGAGAATAACGAAGTAGTGCCAATAGGTTGGTGGTTAAGACCTCTGTTTTAGATTTAGAGATATAACCGTTTTGTCCGGCGTTTGGTCCATAGAATGGATCATTTCTGTAGTTACGTGCTGCATTGGAGTACGTAGTTCCTAAGCTAGTTTCGAATTTAAGCCCTTCAGCCAACTCCACTTTAAATGAAGTGTTGGTGTTTAAGGCGTGCGTAAGTGTGTTACGCGTACTTAAGTTCGCATCAGCAATAGAGTTGGTTAATGCACCAAAGCTTCGTCCGAGTCCATAGTCATACAGATATCCTCCGTAGATAGGATCTTCATAGGGTGTTGCTTGAGGTACAAGGTTGTTGGTTAACTCATCGTAACGCTTAAACAGCGGGAAAATTGCTGGAATATTATCTGTAAACCAGAAGACGCTTCCAGAATCTGAAGATTGTCCAGGATTGTTAAAATCGCTGTAAGTGTATCCTATACGCATAGAACCGGTTAACCAATCGTTCAATTTAGAAGTTAAGTTTAAACGGGTAGAGTAACGTTTAAAATCAGTATTCACAGCATATCCAATATCTTCTAGATAACCAAAAGAAGTAAAGTATTGTGTCTTTTCATCACCTCCGTTGATGCTGAGGTTGGTTTCCTGACGGATAGAATTTTGGAAAGCATAATCATCCCAATCTTCCGGATCGTATAGACGTTGTGCAGAAGGAACTACAGAACGCGTTTGTGGATCGATGAGGTTGGCTCCAAGTGGATCTGCAGCCGTATACCACATGTTGTAACGAGAATCGATACCAGTACCTCCAGTAAAGATATTCGCATCGGCATATGCTTCTGCTTGAGGAGCATAGGCAGTGTCTAAGTTTCCATTGGCGTCAGTACCATTGGTAGCCCAATCTCTATTAAAGAGGTTTTCCCATACTAAACCGATGAAAGTTTCTGGCGATTCTACAGTACTGTAGCGTGGCAACAAACGGAAGTTTACCCCTGTTTTGGTGTCTACGTTAATTTGTGTAGTTCCTTTTCCACCTTTTTTGGTGTTGATGAGGATTACCCCATTTGCTCCCCGAGCTCCGTAGATCGCTGTCGCAGTTGCATCTTTCAATACAGTTGTTGACTCGATGTCGGCTGGGTTAATTGCATTTAGAGGTCCATCGTAAGGAACACCATCTAAAACGTAAAGTGGTCCACGGCTTCCGTTTACAGTTCCAATTCCTCGAATACGAATCGAAGAAACTGTACCTGGCTGTCCAGAAGTATTAATGACAGTCACACCAGCTGATTCTCCAGCGAGTGCCTGAGAAACGTTTGCCACGTTTTTGGCCTCTAATACTTCGGCTTTAATGGTTTTTTGTGTACCGGTAAATGATTCCTTGGTGGCAGTAGAGTAACCAGACACGACAACTTCTTCCAGCTCATTGGCTGCTTGAAGACTTGCGCTTAACTGATCTTGTGCTCCGACCATCATTGTAACGGTTTCGTAGCCTACGAAACTAAATTCGAGGGTGTCTCCTTCATTGGCTTGAATGGAATAGTTTCCATCAAAATCAGTCGCCACTCCATTGGAAGTTCCCTGAACGAGTACCGTAGCTCCCGGCAATGGCAGACCTTGATCGTCTGTCACTGTACCCGTTATTGTCTTCTGAGCAACGGCTAAGCCGATTCCCATAAAGAACAATAATGTTACTTTAAGCAAGCTTTTCATACTTTTTTTGTTTTTGTTAAAATATAGTTAATATACGAAGCCCCCAATATAGAGAAAAATTTACTAATAAATCATCTAATCTTCTCTAGAGTTCAGAATCTGAAATAATTCCCGTAAATCTTCTTCTTTTTTTAAACTTAATCTATTTTCTTTTAGAAGCTTCTTAAAGTCAATTCCGTTAAAAGCTGATATTTTGTTGAAGGATTTCGCTGATTTTGGCATTTTCATGACGCGTTTGTCGACGACTAAGTAGTAATTCACTTCATCTTCCCATTTGTTTTTTTGAGTATCGAGGGCTTTGCCGGGTACGGCAATACCGTCTCTTCTGGGGGTAGCCACATTTTTACGATGCGCGGCCAAGAGACCATAGGGGGCAGGAGTGACCACTACCTGAAAATAGGTGGGCGGATTTTTAACGCTTTCAATCCGAAGCTTCTGCGCAGGGATAAATTGGGTTCCTCCATAGGCAATCTGAAGAATTTCCGAAGGCTCTAGTTGATAGATTTGACCACTGTCATTTTTAAACTCGAATACTTGGGCGGCAATATCATATCGAATCTTACCTTCGAATACCTGTTCACTGGCAAAGAGAATTTCTCCCCCTTCAAAAGTATCTTTCCAATAGGGAGTCCCCTCCATATTGCTATACTTTCGATTATTTTCGGACAGAAATAAATTCCCGGATCGGAACATATTCGTCTCACTGATGGACATTACCTGTGCGCTTAGTGTATACGAAAAGCACAACAGGCTGCATACGATTAGTTTTTTCATTGCTATAGGGTTAAAAAAAAAAGCACCTACAATATAGGTGCTTTTCTTGATTCATATTTAAGTGGACTAGTTTCTATCCCACCAAAGTGCACGATCTTGGTTATCGGCTCCTTCTCCTTGCATTTGAAGTGCAGCATTGTAGTTATCTGCATTCAATTCACGAGTAATCGCCGCATATCCATTTCTTTTTGGAATACCATTTCCGCTAAGAGCATCGCGTGCAGGCGTAAGTGCAGGAGCGTCTAAACGTCTCCACTCTGCCCAAGCTTCAGCACCTTGCATGAATAGCGCTACGTATTTTTCATAGGCGATCATATCCATGATGTTAGTGGTCTGTGCAGTGATAGCATTTGCAGTAGCATAGGTTTGTGCTGCAGCAGCATCTACACCCCATTGGTCCATGGACGCCATGATTCCGATATTGTACCAAGTAGCTGCATCGCCCGCCGCTGCAGGGATCCACCCACGGTTAGCTGCTTCTGCATAACCAAAAGCCACTTGTGCATAACTAAACATCATTCCTCCTGCTTGTGTACCATCAAGGATGATATCATGCGTGATAAATGAGAGGTCAGCTTGTAATACATTAGGATTGTCTACACCATAAGGACATCCAGCATAAGCACCACTTTGGTTAGTTTCAGCAAAGTGAGGGATACGTGGGTCGTTATGTGCTTGTAGGAACGCTAATAAAGTATCTGAGATAGCATAGTCAGCACGTGTCTGGAAACGGTCTTGCCATGGGTTATCGTTGTTGTCCTCAGTCAGGTAAGGATAGTGGATGTTTTCTCCAGCTCCAATAACACCAGCATTATGTGCTTCTAGGAATTCTGCTTGCGCACGGTTATTGTCTACATCAGCAATACGAAGGGCCATTACCATTTTAAGGGTATTGGCAAACTTTCTCCAATGCGCCATATTTCCGTCGAAGAGGATATCTCCATTAACAGAACCTGAATCATCGATTTGTGCAAGAGCAGCGTCGATTTCATCAAATAAACCACCTGCACCTACATAGATGTCTTGCTGTGAAGTAAAGGCTGGTTTAAGGTTTTGAGCTCCTTTCAAGATTTCATCTCTGTTGTAAGGAATAGCTCCCCAACGGTCTGTCATATAATGAAAGTAATAGGCTTGAAGAATACGTGCAACAGCAATTTGGTTAGCTGTTGTTCCCCCACCTGTATATTTAGTTGGGTCCGCAGCGTTCAAGTCAATAATCTCCTGAAGGTCTTTCAGGGGACCTGAATACCATGCGTCGTACGACCATTCAAACTGCTCGTAACGAGAGTCCTCGGTATAGGTGATCTCAGAAATATACTGCACCATAAGGTTTCCGTTCACTTCACTTACGTGAGAAGGAATTGTACGAATCGCATTGGTCAGTAGTGCCGCAGTAGAAGCGGTAGAAGGCTGATTAGGGTTCAGGTTTTCGTCCCCGAAATCTACAGTGTCACAAGAAACCGCAAGGCCCATTGCTAACACTAATCCTCCGAAATAATTAATATATTTTTTCATGATTCGTTAATATTAGAAGTTAAGTTTCACGTTTAATCCTAAAGTACGTGCTGGAGGTAACTGCCCTCCTTCAACGTGACGGAAAGAACCAGCGATAGATCCGCTACCTTCAATCTCAGATGGATCTAATCCACCTCCGTGACCTACTTTAGAATACAACAACAATAGGTTGTTTCCGATCAATGAGATGTCTACTCCTGTGAATGGAGTGTTAGCAATCATATCTTGTGGTAATTGATATCCGATTCGCAACTGACGTAGTTTTAGGTAAGTAGCGTCGTATAACCACTCGTCGTGTACACCGAAGTAACTTCCACCCCAAGTAGAGGCTTCCATATATACATCAACTGGGTTTCCATCGGCATCAACTCCCTGACGGCGAACACCACCACCATTGGCAGGATCGTCACGTAGTGGATTTCCTCTGTCGTTAAGTCCAGCTGTGTTTTCGTGTAGTCCTGAGTAGTAAGAGAACATGTTAGAAGTCGTGTAGAAATTACCTCCACTTTGGAAATCTAATCCAAGGTTCATGTACCAGTTTTTGTAAGACATGTTCGATACAATCCCTCCAGTGAAATCAGGAAGTAAGTTTCCTAATACTTCTCCTGTGTTAAAGGTGTAACGTCCAGAGCTTGTTAGGATGTAGTTTCCGTTGGCATCTGTAGCACGCTGGCGCCCTACAAAAGTACCATACTCTTCACCAACGCGGTTTTGCAGTTGCAATCCACCCCAGCTTACCCAAGAATCTAATACTTGCGTATCGATTCCTTCAGCAATAAAGTCTTGCTGCTTGTTTAAAGTAGCAAAGTTTACAGAAAGATCCCAAACGAAGTTGTCTGTTTGGATCGGCGTTCCACTAAGCGTAAGCTCGATACCATTAGAGGATGTTTGACCAGAGTTAATCGAAAGACCTGAGAAACCAGAAGAGGCAGCTACAGGAATTGCCACTGGCAATTGCTTGTCTTTACGATCGAAGTAAGTCACATCAAGACCGATACGATCTTTAAGGAAACGCATTTCAAGACCTAATTCCAATTCATCGCGCGTACCTCCAAGAAGCTCAGGGTTTGCTTGCGTGTTTGGAACAGAGAAAGAAGCATTCGTTCCATATGGATTTCCTACATTATAAACGGTAGTTGTTTGGTAAGCTCCTGGGAAAATTGGCGCCTGAGAGAAACCTCCACGTAATTTTCCGAAAGATAATAATCCACCAAAGTCAACGAGTTTGTCGAAAACAAAACTAGCAGAAAGTCCAAGTGTTTCGAGACGGTTAGCATCTGCATTTGCCGTAGACCCCCAGTCTAAACGATAAGAGGCATCTAAGTATACCATACTGTTATATCCTACAGATAAGGCAGCAAAGTTCGACTGAAGTTTGTCTTGCGTTAGCGTAGACGAATAGTTCGGACGGTCTACAGAAGTTGCAATGCTGTAGAAATTTGGTACGGATAAACCTCCGACAGTAGAAGCAGATACTCGATTAGAACGGTTTTGCTGCATTTGGTAACCCAGCTTAAGGTTCATATCGATGTTTCCGCTAAAGCGCTTGTCATAAGAAAGGAATCCCCAAAGTTCGTTTTGGATATAACGTGAAGAGGCTTCAGAGAAAGCTGGTAATTCAAGACCGCCGAAAGCCGTACGTCCGTTAGATACATAGTTGTTGAAACGACGACGTAGTTCCAAGTTAGCTGAAAGCCCTGGAGCAAGATCAAAGTTCGCTCCTACGTTTCCGAACATTACATCCTTACGTTGAAGGTTTAAGTTGTTGTCTGGGCCAAAGTGAGGCGCATCCCAATATTGTGGACGTGGATTACGAGCAGAACGAGCGTTCCAGCTGTAGTAGTTTCCTTCGAAGAAGTAGTTTCTTTTCAGGCGATCCATGTCCAATTGTCTTTGCCACCATTGGTTAAAGTTAGAACCGAGTCCACCATAACCGTTGGTTGGGCTATTTTTAGTTTCACGGAACTGATAGTTCATTCCAGCGTAAAGTTCAATCTTTTCGGTTAGGTTGAAAGATCCTCGAACGTTTACGTCTACTTGGTCACGACCAGAGTTTGGCATTACCAAGGTTTGCTTTAAGTTACGGATAGCCGTACGGATGCTGTAGTCTTCACCACCTTTCGCCCATACCAAAGAAGTGTTGTTGGAAATGGCTGTTTGGTAGAAGTCACGTACGTTATCTGGATTGGCTTCCCATGGACGTGTTTGTCCGAATTCTGGGTGACCAGGAATCCAGCTATCCCAGTGGCGAACTTGTGTTCCATCTAAACGTGGTCCCCAAGATTCGTCTGCAGCGTAGTAAGGAATTCTGTCTCCGTTAAACGCTGCCCATTCTGCTGGGTCAGTTGCTGAGTTATAAGTAAAAGTATCCCACTCTTGATAGTAACCTCCACCGTAATCGTCTTGGTAGTTTGGAAGGATGGAAACGTTCGTCATCTGCGTTGTGTGGTCGATAGAGAAGCTCGACTGACCTTTTTCCGCAGATTTCGTTGTGATTAATACAACCCCGTTACGTGCATCTACCCCGTAAAGAGCAGTTGCCGCAGCACCTTTCAGTACAGTAATATTAGCGACGTTGTCTGTGTTCACATCTGTTTGTGAAAATAGTTTCACACCATCAACTACATAAAGTACTCCAGTTTCCCCACGAAGACGTAAGAAACCAGCGTCGAAAGTAGAAGAAGATCCACCGATCATTTGTACCCCAGCGACCTTACCGGTAAGCGACACGTTTAAGTCGGTGTCTTTTGCTTGTACCAGACGATCACCAGCGACGGTCTGTTGGGCGTACCCAATAGACTTCTTTTCACGGGAAACCCCGAGTGCTGATACAACGATCTCATCGAGTTCGTTGTCGGAAGTCAAAGTAAAGTTTAGTGAGTCGCCAGCACCTACCTGCTGTGTAGCAGTTGTGTAGCCCACGAAGCTCACTTCCAAAGTGGCACCTTCAGCAACTTCGATGGAATAGTTTCCGTCGAAATCTGTTGTTACCCCATTGGAAGTTCCTTGTTCAAGAACGGTGGCTCCAGGCAGAGGCATCCCTGCATCATCGAGTACCGAACCGGTTACTGTTTTTTGTGCGATAGCCACACTAAGGCTAAAAACACTCAACAGCAAAACTTGCAATACGCTTTTCATTTGTTTTGTTATTAAATTAGTTAATAAATTTTGGTAAAGGCAAATATATTAAAATTATGTTAACGTCCACATTTTATAAGGGGAGAGCTGTCGATCAAATAAAAAAACCCCGAAACAAGTCCGGGGCATTTTCATGGATATAGTTGGGTTTTTGTTTTAGTTGTTTACTGGGGTTTTATCGTAAAGCCCAGGAATTGGGTCTGGAACATTAGGATTATTGTCAATTTCCACTTGAGGATACAAGAAACGTTGAGGAATGGTAGACCCAGTTTTTGGTGGGACATCCAATAAATTATTTGTACGTCTAATATCATGGTAAGGTTCAAGTTGCCCTACTAAGCTGACATATTTTTCCTCAAGGATTTCTAATAGCAAATCCTCTCCACCTGAGTCAGTGGTGGGAAAATCACCATCAAACCGATCTGCCAAGTGATTCCTTACTTCATTAAAGGCATCCCTTGCTGCTGATTCATCTCCTGTTCTGTAGTGAGATTCTGCAGCGATTAGCTTAACTTCTATCCAGGAAATCAATGGAAACGAAGTAGTCTGTCCAAATGCTCCATCACTTTCAACATTAAGTGTTGTCCCCGTAAAATAATAATTCAGCCTTAAAGAATCCCCTGGAGTAGTGATGCGTCTTTCAACATCATCTGTTTGATCCAATAATTGGAATAAATAAGACCCATTTGCATCTAAATAGCCTTCTCTTTCATCCACAGTAAATTGGTAGTAAAGGTTTCTATTTTCTAAAGATTCTCCATGGAGAACCATTAAATCCTCGCCTTCTTCTATTCCCATTTGTGCATGTCTTAAAGCATTCGTGTAGTCTTTGGTGTGTAAGAAATAACGGGCTTTTAGGGAATGAGCAACTTGCCCCCAGGTCGCATCACTTGAAAGGCGATTCCCTGCGTAGAGGCTTACCGATTCTTCTCCAAGATAGTCTATTGCTTGATCCAATAGATTTTGAACACCACTGTAGACAGTAGTTTGACTGTCATATTCGGGTTGATAGAATTCATCTGATTTATTGGCTTGTGTGAATGGTATGTCTCCGTAAAGTGCGGTCATTTCTCCGAACATTGCGGCCTCAGCGATTTGAGCAACCCCTACTAATTTGGTGTTTTCATTTTCAAGGGCCGCTTTTTGAGTAACTTGAGCTTGTGCTATACCATCGACATATGCGTCGTCCCACATATCATTGAATTCCCCAGAAGTTACGGAATATCCATTGAGAGTCACATATTGACGATCACTTCCGGTAAAGTGATTCATGAAGATGCCTGCATAACGAGCACTATTGCTTTCCGCTAGCTGCATCCAACCTAATTGCGCTTGACCAATTATTAATTCGGGAGCCGAATTATTAAAGTTATTGGGATCTGAATTTAGATCCTCTGTGTAAGTCTCGCAGCTCAAGAGCGGGAGAATTGTTAAGAGAGTTATATACGTATATTTTTTCATAACGATCTGATTAAAATGCGATTCTTAAAGTGGTTAAATACGATCGGGTCCCGGGGTTACTAAAGTATTCTAGCCCTCTTCCTTTGGAGGATCCAGTCAGGTTATTCTCTGGATCAAAATTTTCCACATCCGTGAAAAGAAAGAGGTTTCTTCCAGAAAAGCTCAATTGCATGCTGCTAATTTTTAATGGGTCTAACAAAGATTTCGGGAAATTGTAACTCAATGTTATTTCTCGAACGCGTACCCAGGAAGCATCTTCAATAGCTTCTTCTGAGACATCACCAAAACCACCCCCATTTCCTGTCCACCAATCTTGGTCGACGGCGACGGGACCGCCTCCGAAGTCAACTTCACGACCTCTAAAGGTTGTTCCAGCAGGAATGATCTCACCATCTGCATTCATTAAATCTCTAGAAGCAACAGTCTCTACTTCAGTATCAGCACCTATGCCAAAGTAGCGAAGTACCCCTGCAGTTCCGTTCCAAACATCGTTTCCTTGAGAGGTTTCAACAAAAGCAGAAAACGTGAAGTTGTTATAACTTAATTGTGTGCCAAGCCCAGCGCGCCAGTTAGGGTTTGGATCGCCTACAAAGTCGTCTTCAGTTGAAGCCATAGGGAATCCCTTGTCGTTGAGAATGAAATTTCCATCGGCGTCTCGCTGAAATACTCCTCCTCGTAATACCCCGAAAGGTTGTCCTTCGGCTACACCTGATGAAGTGGAGGTAAAACCGTTTAGAATAAAGTAATCAGATCCAGAAAGGCTTTCCACTTCGTTTCTATTGGTAGTAAAATTTAAATTCATAGACCAAAACCAACGATCAGTGTTCAAGAGCGAAGCATTAAAATCTATCTCAAGTCCTTCATTGGTGATGGTTGCTGCATTTCTATATTCTTCTGTAAATCCATTGGATGGAGGAGTGGGTAATTCGAGAAGACCATCTTTGGTTTCATTGTTATAATAGGTAGCAGAAAGAGATATATCATCATTGAAAAACCTTAAATCGAATCCGAGTTCGAACTCGCTTTTACGTTCCTCCTTTAGATCGGGATTTCCCCTTGCATCAGAACGAGTGAGGGGGTTTCCATAGAGCGATCCATCAAAACCATCGCCCCAACTAGAACGAATTCCGCCCGTCGAAAATACTGTTCGAGTAGAATAGGGTACAGGTTCAATCCCTACCTCCCCGTATGATGCTCTAACTTTTGCAAAGGATAAAACACCGGTATCAACATATGAACTAAAGTCCCATCCAATGGAAGCTGATGGGTAAAAAATTAGTCCTTGGTCTGGGATAGATGAAAGATATTCTGCTCGACCCGTCAATTCCAATAATAGCTCATCCCAAAAGTCAAAGTTCAAAACAGCATAAGCACCTGATTTTCTGTCTTTTCGACTGTAGTCGGTTATATTTGAATTTTGTGATGTTGCATTACCAAAGTTTAGGAATGCTTCATCTGGATTTGTAAATGAACTTTCTTCCCCATAGACTCCGCGAAGCGAGTATTGGAAATTCTGAAGTCCCATTATCCCCGAAAATCCAACGGCGGAACTGATGTCATAGTTACCATTTAAGTAGATGTTTAGATTTTCTGTTGATTCCGTAAACCTTAACTCTTCAAATTTTCCTTGACTTCCATCACCAGCTGATCCAGCCGGCCAGAAGTCTTCTCGATTATCGTTAAAATGGTCTAAACTGTATTGTGCAGTTAAGCTCAAATTGGGATTGAAAGTATATTTGAGCTCAGGGGAGATGATGAATCGATGTACCTCATTGATATTTTTTTGCTCCTTGATTGTCCAAATCGGATTGTTATAGGTCGGAGCAGTATATTGAAAGGTTCCTTTTTCTGCATCAAAAGTTCTGAATGAACCCAAATAACGACGATAGGATCGATGTGAATTGGGGGTTGAAACACCATCGTTAAA
This sequence comes from Flavobacteriaceae bacterium, assembly GCA_049889695.1. Classification (GTDB taxonomy): domain Bacteria; phylum Bacteroidota; class Bacteroidia; order Flavobacteriales; family Flavobacteriaceae; genus WTJH01. The sequence continues at coordinate 309,819 of JBMHCX010000005.1, forward strand.
ATGTGTTCCTTTATAATCCCTTATATCAAAGTCGGGCGAGGTTCTTAAATACCCTAAATAAAGGCCATTTAAATTGGAACCTGTCTGAATTCTATTGGAATCTATGCTGGTATAATTGGTAGAGATTTTAAGGGATAAGTTTTCACTGAATTGGGTGTCGTTATTCATTGTTATAGTGGTTCTCCGATAATCGGAAGCACCCTTATAGATTCCTTCTTGGTCCCAATTTGCAATACTGAAATAAGTAGAGGAATCTCCACTATTATAGCGTAGGCCAAAAGAATTTTCGTAAACCAAACCCGTTTGAAATACTGCATCTCGATTAGTCTGATTATAGATTTCTCTAGAATTTTTTTGATTGATGGGGTAGTACGTTCGACCACTATCGGAAACAAAATAGATGGGAGACCCAGTGTCTACATCATCGTTTCCTCCAGCTCGATTGCGAATTTTACCGCCATAGGACAGTGAAGAAGTAGGAGAGTCGTTTCCATTTGAACCTTGTCCGTACGTACTTTGTTTGGTCCATTCTCTATTGACTTCATCAATAGAAATAGAACTTTTAACATTAAAGCTCCATTGTTTACCTCCTTTTGCTCCTCTTTTTGTTTTTATGACTAAAACACCATTCGCTGCACCAGTTCCGTAGATAGCCGCTGCTGAAGCACCTTTAAGTACTGAGATAGATTCAATGTCGTCTGGGTTTAGGTCATTTAGTCGGGATTGTTGTACTACACCAGAGGTGCTTCCTTGGCCGATATCATCTCCAACTCCTTGATTAAAACTACTATTAGAAATGATGGCGCCATCTAAGACAATTAGTGGGCTTGAACTTCCCAAGATGGTGTTTTGCCCCCGAATTTGAATATAAGCACCAGCGCCGGGATCTCCTGAGTTACGCGTGATATTGATACCAGAAGTTTTTCCCGCTAGGCCTTGTAGAATTCCAGATTCCCCGGATTGTTGTAATTGACCTACGTCCACAACACTAGTCGAGGAAAGATCTTCATCTTTTCTTTTTTCCAGCCCTAAAGCCGTCAATACCACTTCTTCCAATTCCGTATCGGATTGCATTTGGATATTGTAATTATCGGATGAACCGACCGTTATCCGTTGATCGGCATAGCCGACATACGAAAAGAGTAGGACTTCGCCCGCTTGGGCTTCGATCTGATAATTCCCATCGAAATCGGTGGTGGTTCCTCGGGAACTCCCTTCGATGACCACGGAGGCTCCGGGTAGGGGAAGATTGTTTTCATCGGTGACTTGTCCGCTGCGCACTTGGGCCCAGCTCAGAGGTGCTAAAAGGAGCCATAGAATGCTCCAAGCATAGGTGTTTACTTTCATAAGCGTAAGATTTGGGTTAGTAATGAGGATCCCAATATGAAAGTTTCCCCAATGTTTTCCAAAAGAAAAGTCAAGAAAATGACAATTAAAACACTGAAAGTTAAATATTTAACATAATTATTGACTAATTATTATTTGCATCCAAATGGGGGGAAGAAGGTGTATTATGACCAGGATTTTAGCGAGAATATTTTGCTATCCTTGTCAGATGGGGGTAGCTATACAACATAAAAAAACCCCGAAGCTAGTCCGGGGCTTATTTTTCATTGATATAGTAGGGGTTTTTGTTTTTCAGTAACCAGGATTTTGATCCATATTAGAATTTGCGTCCATCTCCGTTAAAGGGATAGGGAGTGCATATCTGTAATCTCCTGCTGGAATAGTAGCTTCAATGTTCTGATTAAGGGAGAATCTGGTAATCGGTAAACCAGCTCTGCTCAAGTCGAAAAAGCGAAAACCTTCAAAGATGAGTTCTTTACGTCTTTCCACGAGAATAGCATCCGATGTTAGCGAGCTATGTGCTGAAGCATTTCGAGCAGCGGTAATTTTGTTGATCTGTGTTAAGGCTTCACTTTCTTGTCCTTGTTCAAAGAGTGCTTCAGCATAGTTTAAAATGACTTCTTCTATTCGTAAAACAATAACATTATCATACCCTAAAAGTGTCGGATATTTTCCCATATTTCGCAATAAATCACCTTCGTATCCGAATATATCAAGGCGAATATCGTCTGGTTCATAAATTTCGAGTACTTCTGGATGTACCTCTATATCTCCATAAGATACTCCCCTGTAGATATAGCCTAGGCCGTTGATTCCTTGATTGTCGACATTGTCAAATGCAAGCTCAAAAATGGAATTTGAAGAATTATCTACACTGAATGAATTGACATAGTCTGTCGCTGTAGCGATGGTGTATTCATCTGCATCGATAACAGTTGCGGCAGCATTAGCCGCTCTACTCCAGTCCTCAAAATACAAGGCTAATCTACTTTCTAGTGCTTTTGCTGCATATTTGGATGGATATTGTTTGTCCGAGCTAATTTCATCAGTCATTAGGTTAAATGCTGCGTCCAAGTCACTGTAAATAGCTTCTTTTACTTCATTGACTGAATTACGGCTGGGGAACAAATTATCACCTTTGAACTCAGTAACGATGGGAACTCCTTGAGATCCACTACCCGCATATTGTGTTCCGTATTGCCGCAACAAATCGAAGTGAGCCAGTGCCCTTAGAAATAGGGCTTGTCCTTGAATGTTTTCTCCTGTTTCCCGATCTCCAGACAGCTCTTCAATATTCACATTGATGATGATATTACTAGAAGCAATAACAGAATAGGCGCGTGTCCAGATACCAATATTGTTGGAAGGGATATAGGTCATGGCGCCTTGGGTTTGAAATCGACCAGAGTTTCCATTGGCAAATACATTATCTCCTCGAATTTCATCTGTGATGATAAAATCGCGACCGTAGTAATTTGATTGGGTGAGTCGACTAAGAGCACCTTTTAGGATACCGTCTAGGTCTTGAACACTATTAATACTCGTTTCTACATCCTTAATTTGCTCTAAGGTGGGTTCCAAGTCGTCCGAAGAACAGGCGAATAATAGACATATGGTTGTGTAAAGAATGATTTTTTTCATGGCCTTAAAATTTAAAATTGAATCCAAGTATGATGTTTCGTGTGGGAGGATTGGTCAATCCCAAAAAGCCATCGCTTTCGGTTTCAGGATCGTAGACTAAATCATCATCCCTTACCCAAGTGTAAAGGTTTATTCCTCGAACAAATACTCTGATCTGATCCATTCCAATCGTTTCAGCAAGAGCTGAATCGAAGTCATAGCCTAGCGTAAGCTCCCTCAGACGAATAAAATCCCCATCGTGAAGAAAGCGGTTATGCGTCCGCCAAGGCTCTAAGGTGTAGGTCATTTTGGGGACATCGGTAATATCCCCGGGTTGTTGCCAACGGTCGAGAAGCTTATCTAAACCATTAAATAAATCAACTGAAAATCGATCGGAACCATTGGTATATCGCGACCAATCTTCCCAGATTTTATGTCCACCTGAATAATTGGCTTGAGCACTCAGAAAAAATCCTTTGTAATCTAAGTTAAGGGTCAGTCCGGCCAAGAGGGTTGGAGTAGCTCCAGCTCCCTGGTAGACTCGTTCTGCACTGTTAAAATCTTCCGTCACTGTTGTTCTAGAAGCATCCGTGTAGTACTGTGCGTTCCCATTATCTGGATTAACACCAGCATAGCTGACCATGAACCATTCGTAGACGGTATGGCCCGTTTCGACTTTCCGCGTTCCAGTAGTGATATTTATCTCATCGCCATTTCCGTCTAGCGCGAGTTCAATAACTTCATTATTATTGGTGCCAATATTTCCTCCAATGGAAAGACCAAAGTCGGCAGCATCAATTATCCTTCCAAAAAATTCAATTTCGATCCCTGAATTTTCCATCACGCCTACATTTTGATTTTGACTGGAAAAACCAGTGGTGCGCGAGAGAGGGACATCCTGTAGCATATCTTTGGTCTGACGGAAATAGTAATTAAATGAACCTTCTAAACGATTGTTCAAGAGACTAAAATCCAATCCTATTTCATAGGAATCGGCAAGTTCCCATTGGAGGATTGGATTTCCAAAGCTCGACGGAAATGTGGCTGCCGATCCTGCGTAGTTAGAACTAAAGCCCAAGGATGACTGATAGGTGTTTAATCCAATACCTGAGTTTCCTGTGGTTCCTACAGAAGCTCTGACCTTTAGTGTATTTATAAATTCAATACCATTCATAAAAGGCTCAAGATGCATATTCCAACCTAGCCCAACGGACCAAAAATTCCCCCAACGATGATCGGTGGGGAATCTTGAATTCCCTTCTCTTCTGTAGGAAGCGTTAAAGAGATATTTTCCCGCGTAATTGTAGTTGACCAGACCTAGATACGCCGCATTGGACCAATCCAGGAATGTGCTACTCACATCTGTGGGCGTCCCAGCACTACTTAAATTTGGAAGACCGTCCGCTGCAAAGGATTCTCCATCTGCTGAAAGGTCAAAGGATCTATTCAATTGAAATTCTTGCAAAACGGTGAAGTCGAAATTATGATCATTAAAGGACCTGAAATAATTCAATGAGTTTTGATAGGTGTAGGCCGTGCGAACAAAAGAGTCAACAGATGCTGTACCTCCTTCATCAACGGACCCCCCATGATTTCTATTGGCATATAATTTTAAGAGTATCCGTTGCATATCAACGCCAAAAACAGCCTTAGCCGTAAGATTGGGGAGAGGTGTTTGCCACACCAACTGAGTGTTGTTGGTTAATCGCAACGCCTGACTCAAATCGATGTCTTCTTGAGCTAAGTACAGGGGATTGTAATTACTTCCGACTTGACGATCAATATTTAAAGAGCCATCCGCATTGTAGGGCGACCAAATAGGCGGTGCAAAATATTTGGTGGCTCTGGCCGAAGCAAAATAAGCACTTTGCTCTAAGACGCCATCTTGTTCTGCATACCCTACATTATTATTCATTTCTAGGGTTAAGTTATCTGTAAGGGCTGTCTTAAGATTCAAAGTGGCTGTAAACCTTTCAAAATTAGAGCCAATAACGGTGGCTTCTTGCTCCATATATCCGAAGGAAGCCAGAAAATTTGTTTTACTATTTCCTCCTCTAGCCGAAAAATTTACGGTCTGTAGTGGTGCATCATCAACTGTGATAATATCTGCCCAATTCGTTTCCGGGCGTCCTCTTTCTATCCAGTCTGCTAACCTGTTCCCGAATATATTTATGTTGTTCATATAAAAGGTAGGAGCTTCACTTAACGTAAACCCTTCAGATTCACCATAGGTGTTGAAAAGAGCCTCGTAATAAAGTTCTTCTCTTTCAGCTCCAGTGAGCACTTGAGGACCATCAATCGCATCATTCTGAAAGCCATAAGAAGAGGTAAGGTTCATTTCTGTTTTACCTTCTTTTCCTTTTTTAGTGGTAATGACAATCACTCCATTGGTTCCTCTTGCTCCATAGGGGGCTGTAGAAGAGGGGTCTTTTAATACGGTAATCGACTCTATATTTTCCGGATCAATATTGGCCAATGGAGAAAAAGTCGACCGAGCAGTCGATTGTTGAATACCCCCGTTGTTCACTGGAATCCCATCGATGACGAATAGGGGAGCAGTACTTGCAGTGATAGAGCTTCTACCACGGATCAATATGTTTTGTACGGAACCAGGGACCCCAGATGTTGCTGTCAATGATAATCCTGCTACTCTACCCTGAAGGGCTTGATCTGCCGAGGTCACCGGAAATTGCGATATTTTATCGCTACCGATCTGTTTAGCGGATCCAGTAATTTCACTTTTGTTTTGTGTTCCATAGCCTAAGACAACAACCTCTTCCAAAGCGGTGTCTAAATTCATTTGAATATCATACCGATCGGCAGCACCGACGGTGATACGCTGATCGGCATAGCCGACATAGGAAAAGAGCAGGACTTCGCCTGCTTGGGCTTCGATCTGATAATTCCCATCGAAATCGGAGGTGGTTCCTCGGGAACTTCCTTCGATGATCACGGAGGCTCCGGGCAGGGGAAGATTGTTTTCGTCGGTGACTTGTCCGCTACGCATTTGTGCCCAACTGAGGGGTGCTAAAAGGAGCCATAGAATGCCCCAAGCATAGGTGTGTACTTTCATAAGCATAAGATTTGGGTTAGTAATGAGGATCTCAAGATGAACGTTTCCCCAATATTTTCCAAAAGAAAAGTGAAGAAAATGACAATTAAAACGCTGAAAGTTAAATATTTAACATAGTTCTTCACTATATATTAATCAATCAATGATGCACGAAAAATACGCTGGGGAGGACTATCATTTTCGTCTGCCAGCAGCAAGGAAAGATCGCCAGACAAGGGGCTTGAAAAAAAAAGATAGATGAATGTTGTTCTAGGGGTTTGATTCTCAAAAATTAATCCCTACATTTGCACGCCCATAATTATGGGGAATTATATTTTGAATATATGCCAACAATTGCACAATTAGTAAGAAAAGGAAGAGCTTCCATGGCCAAGAAGAGTAAATCGGCTGCTTTGGATTCGTGTCCACAAAGGCGTGGTGTATGTACGCGAGTATATACGACTACCCCGAAAAAACCTAACTCCGCTATGCGTAAAGTAGCGCGGGTTCGGTTAACCAACGGGAAAGAAGTAAACGCCTACATTCCGGGAGAAGGACACAACCTCCAAGAGCACTCGATAGTATTGGTCCGAGGCGGACGTGTTAAAGATCTCCCGGGTGTTCGTTATCATATTGTTCGTGGCGCTTTAGACACGGCAGGTGTAGAAGGCCGTTTACAGAGACGTTCTAAATACGGTGCTAAACGCCCTAAAAAATAATTGAACCATGAGAAAAAGACAAGCCAAAAAACGTCCCTTACTTCCCGATCCAAAGTTCGGTGATCAGTTGGTAACACGTTTCGTAAACAATTTGATGTGGGACGGAAAGAAATCTGTCGCCTTCACTATATTTTATGACGCTATCCAGATTGTGGACGAGCGTAAACAAGACGATGAAAAGACCGCTCTAGAGGTCTGGAAAGAAGCCCTTTCTAATGTGATGCCGCACGTTGAAGTTCGTAGCCGTCGAGTAGGGGGTGCTACCTTCCAGATTCCTATGCAGATCCGTCCAGATCGCAAAGTTTCTCTTGCGATGAAATGGATGATCAGCTTTGCCCGTAAGCGCAATGAAAAGTCTATGGCTCTTCGCCTAGCGAATGAAATTCTTGCTGCTGCCAAAGAAGAAGGCGCGGCCGTTAAAAAACGTGTCGATACACACAAGATGGCTGAAGCAAACAAAGCGTTCTCGCACTTTAGATTTTAATCAACTGTTTGACCTTATACTACTATACTATTAAAAGATCATGGCAAAAAGAGATTTAAAATACACGCGGAACATCGGGATTGCGGCCCACATCGACGCTGGAAAAACAACCACTACAGAGCGTATCCTTTTCTATACGGGAGTTAGCCACAAGATTGGTGAAGTACACGACGGGGCTGCAACTATGGACTGGATGGAGCAGGAGCAAGAAAGAGGAATTACCATTACCTCTGCTGCCACTACCTGTACTTGGAATTTCCCAACCGAACAGGGACAACCTACCGCCGATGCTAAACCGTATCAGTTTAATATAATCGATACTCCCGGTCACGTGGATTTTACGGTGGAAGTGAACCGTTCCTTACGTGTATTGGATGGATTAGTCTTCCTATTTAGTGCTGTTGACGGGGTTGAACCTCAGTCAGAGACAAACTGGAGACTGGCCGACAACTATAAAGTACCACGTATTGGATTTGTTAACAAGATGGACCGTCAAGGATCCAACTTCTTGGGCGTATGCCAACAAGTTCGAGACATGCTGAAATCTAACGCTGTACCAATTGTTTTAAACATTGGTGATGAAGAGGATTTCCGCGGGATTGTCGACTTGGTAAAAAACCGAGCCATCGTATGGCACGACGATAAGTTTGGATCTACGTTCGATGTCATCGATATTCCAGACGATCTAAAAGACGAAGCCGAAGAGCTTAGAGGAGCACTTATCGAGGCCGTTGCCGAGTACGATGAGCAGCTTTTAGAAAAATATTTCGAAGACCCAGATTCTATCTCTGAAGACGAGGTGCACAATGCCCTTCGCGCAGCTACACAGGATATGAGTATCATTCCTATGGTCTGTGGATCTTCCTTCAAAAACAAAGGAGTTCAATTCTTATTGGATGCTGTTTGTCGTTACTTGCCTTCTCCTGAAGACAAAGAAGCGATTGTAGGTACAGATCCAAATTCAGAGGAAGAGATTTCTCGTAAGCCGAGTGTTGATGAGCCTTTCTCTGCTCTTGCATTTAAAATTGCAACCGATCCTTTTGTAGGGCGTTTAGCGTTCTTTAGAGCGTATTCTGGTCGCTTAGATGCAGGATCTTACGTGTTGAACAACCGCTCTGGGAACAAAGAACGTATCTCACGTATCTATCAGATGCATTCTAACAAGCAAAATTCCATCGACTTTATTGAAGCTGGAGATATTGGAGCAGCAGTAGGATTTAAGGATATCAAAACAGGGGATACTCTTTCTGAAGAAAAATCTCCGATTATCCTTGAGAGTATGGAGTTTCCTGATCCCGTAATCGGTATTGCCGTTGAGCCTAAGACTAAGGCCGATGTGGATAAACTAGGGATGGCGCTTGCCAAACTAGCGGAGGAAGACCCAACCTTCCAGGTAAAAACAGACGAAGCCTCTGGGCAGACGGTTATTTCCGGTATGGGAGAATTACACTTGGATATTATCGTGGATAGATTAAGACGCGAATTCAAAGTGGAAGTCAACCAGGGTCAGCCACAAGTTGAGTACAAAGAAGCGTTGACAGCTCAGGCCAATCACCGTGAGGTGTACAAAAAACAAACGGGTGGTCGCGGTAAGTTTGCCGATATCGTCTTTACGATTGAGCCTGCTGAAGAAGGAAAAACTGGTCTTGAATTTATCAACGAAATCAAGGGAGGTAACATTCCTAAAGAATATATTCCATCTGTAGAAAAAGGGTTTAAGGACTCTATGAAAAATGGTCCTTTAGCTGGATTCGAGGTGGATGCCATGAAGATTACTTTGAAAGACGGTTCTTTCCACCCTGTGGATTCCGATTCTCTTTCTTTCGAATTGGCCGCTAAACTTGGATTTAAAGAATCAGCCAAAGCAGCTCGAGCTGTCATTATGGAGCCGATTAAGAAACTCGAAGAATTGCCCCCAGCAGAAAACATGGGTGATATCGTAGGAGACCTAAACCGCCGTCGTGGTCAGGTAAATTCTATGGACGATCGAGCAGGATCCAAAGTAGTGAAAGCAGAAGTGCCTCTATCTGAAATGTTTGGTTACGTAACTTCATTGCGTACCCTTTCATCAGGTCGTGCTACTTCTACCATGGAGTTCTCACACTACAGTGAAACCCCATCCAATATTTCAGAACAAGTAATTGCCGAAGTACAAGGTAAAAACGCATAAGTGATATGAGTCAAAAAATTAGAATTAAGCTTAAATCGTACGATCACAACTTGGTAGACAAGTCTGCTGACAAGATCGTTAAGACGGTAAAAACAACAGGTGCTGTCGTTACTGGTCCAATTCCATTACCGACCCACAAAAAATACTTTACCGTATTGCGTTCACCTCACGTGAATAAAAAATCACGGGAACAGTTTAAGTTGTGTTCCTACAAGCGATTACTAGATATCTACAGCTCTTCTTCCAAAACCATCGACGCATTGATGAAGTTGGAATTACCGAGCGGAGTTGAAGTAGAGATCAAAGTCTGATCTACTTAAAATTGATTAATTAATAACTAAATAAATAAACATGTCTGGGTTAATAGGAAAAAAGATCGGTATGACCAGCCTCTTCGACGACAACGGGAAAAACATCCCTTGTACGGTTCTAGAAGTTGGGCCATGCGTGGTCACCCAAGTCAGAACCGAAGAGGTTGACGGGTACAATGCAGTGCAACTCGGTTTCGATGACAAGGCAGAAAAAAGGAGTAACAAAGCGGCGATCGGTCATTTTAAGAAAGCCAACACTGCTCCTAAGAAAAAAGTTGCTGAGTTTCGAAACTTCGATCAAGAATTAAATTTAGGAGATACCGTTGGGGTCGATCTTTTCCAAGAGGGAGAGTTCGTTGACGTTTCGGGTACTTCTAAGGGAAAAGGTTTCCAAGGGGTTGTTAAGCGCCATGGATTCGCTGGAGTAGGTCAAGCAACTCACGGGCAGCACAATCGTTTGCGCGCCCCAGGATCTATTGGAGCAGCATCTTATCCTGCACGTGTATTCAAAGGAATGCGTATGGCAGGTCAGATGGGAAATGAAAAAGTAAAAGTTCAAAACTTACGCGTTTTAAAAGTAGTTCCGGAAAAGAACTTACTGGTAGTGAAAGGTTGTGTACCTGGACACAAAAACGCTTATGTAATCGTTCAGAAATAATGGAATTAGCTGTATTATCAATTCAAGGAAAAGAGACAGGCCGCAAGACGGAACTGGATCAGACGGTATTCGGGATTGAACCCAGCCAACACGCCATGTATTTGGACGTGAAACAACACTTGGCTAACCGCAGACAAGGAACACACAAATCTAAAGAGCGCGCAGAGATTGTGGGAAGTACTCGCAAAATCAAGCGTCAAAAGGGAACAGGTACAGCTCGTGCTGGTTCCATTAAAAACCCACTCTTTAGAGGTGGAGGTCGCGTTTTTGGACCCACTCCACGCGATTATAGCCAAAAGGTGAATAAAAAAGTGAAGCGTCTTGCCCGACGTTCAGCTCTTAGCCAAAAAGCGGCAGAGCAGGCCATCATCGTGGTGGAAGACTTTAACTTTGAAGCGCCTAAAACAAAAGCATACACAGAGGTCCTTCAGGCCCTTGGTGTTGCCGACAAGAAATCTTTATTGGTGCTCAATGCTAACGAGGCAAACGTATATCTTTCTTCTAGAAATTTACCAAAGGCTCAAGTGACCACTAAAGACGAACTAAACACCTACGGAATTGCCAATGCCAATACACTGATATTGTCTGAAAGCGCCGTAGCAAGTATCACTTCAAGCTTAAAGCAATAAGTCATGGCTATTCTGATTAAACCTATCATTACGGAAAAGGCAACGCATGATAGCGAAATGAACAACAAGTACACCTTTTTGGTGGACACACGTGCCAACAAGATTGAAATTAAAAAAGCTGTTGAAGCAGCGTATGGAGTAGCCGTTGAAAACGTTCGAACGCTCAATTACGGGCCAGAACGTAGAACACGCTTCACCAAAACAGGAATTCAACGCGGAAAATCTGTCGCTACTAAAAAAGCCATTGTGCAAGTAGCGGAGGGAGATTCCATTGATTTATATAGCAATTTATAATAGCGTCACATGTCAGTTAGAAAATTAAAACCGATAACCCCGGCGCAGCGATTTAGAGTAGTAAATGGATTTGACGCAATTACTACTGATAAGCCGGAGAAGAGCTTGCTCGATTCGAAAAAGCGTACTGGGGGCCGAAACAACAAAGGAAAAATGACGGTTCGCCACCGCGGTGGAGGACATAAGCGTCGTTACCGAATCATTGACTTCAAGCGAAACAAATTTGATGTCGCTGCTGAAGTAAAAACCATTGAGTACGATCCAAACCGATCTGCATTTATTGCTCTTGTGCAATATACAGACGGCGAAAAGCGCTACATCGTTGCGCCCAATGGATTGCAAGTAGGGCAACAAATACAATCAGGAGAGAATGCTGCTCCTGAAGTAGGAAATGCGCTGCCACTCTCAAAAATTCCATTAGGAACCATCATCTCTTGTATAGAGCTTACCCCAGGAAACGGAGCTACTATTGCACGTTCTGCCGGTGCTTTTGCACAGTTGATGGCTCGTGAAGGAAAGTTTGCTACTGTGAAGATGCCATCAGGTGAGACTCGTCTGATTTTGGTAAATGCCATGGCTGTCATCGGTGCCGTATCGAATTCCGACCACCAATTGTTGGTGTCTGGAAAAGCGGGACGCTCTCGTTGGCTAGGTCGTCGTCCACGGACAAGACCAGTTGCCATGAATCCGATTGATCACCCCATGGGTGGAGGGGAAGGACGTGCCTCTGGAGGACATCCGCGTAACCGCAATGGTGTGCCTGCCAAAGGTTATCGTACCCGCAATCGCAAAAAGGCGAGTAATAAGTTTATTGTGGAACGTAGAAAAAAATAAGATATGGCTCGTTCACTAAAAAAAGGACCCTATGTGCACCACAGCTTGGAAAAGAAGGTGCAACAGAATATTGAAGACAACAAAAAGACAGTAATCAAGACTTGGTCGCGTGCCTCTATGATTACTCCAGACTTTGTTGGACAAACGATTGCCGTTCACAACGGTCGTCAGTTTGTACCGGTTTATGTAACTGAAAACATGGTAGGACACAAACTAGGAGAGTTTTCGCCAACGCGTTCTTTCCGAGGTCATGCCGGTGCTAAGAATAAAGGTAAAAAATAAGGCTCATGGGAAATCGTAAACACAACGCAGCTCAAGCCCGCAAAGAAGCCCGCAAAAATGTGGCCTTTGCTAAACTGAACAACTGTCCTACTTCTCCGCGTAAAATGCGTTTAGTAGCCGATCAGGTTCGCGGTGCTCATGTCAACAATGCTTTGGCTATCCTCAAGTTTAGTCCTAAAGAAGCTTCACGTCGTCTAGAAAAGCTATTGCTTTCCGCAATCGCAAACTGGCAAGCGAAGAATGAAGAGGCTGATGTAGAAAAAGCCAATCTTTTTGTTAAAGAAATCCGTGTGGACGGAGGTAGCATGCTCAAGCGCTTGCAACCTGCACCACAAGGGCGTGCTCACAGAATTCGTAAACGTTCCAACCACGTGACTCTCGTGCTCGGAGCTTCAAACTTGGAAAACTAATATGGGACAGAAAACAAATCCAATCGGAAATCGCTTAGGGATCATTCGCGGATGGGACTCCAACTGGTTTGGGGGTCGCAACTATGGCGATAAACTCGCAGAAGACGATAAAATCCGTCGATACATTCACGCACGTTTGTCCAAAGCTAGTGTGTCTAACGTTATTATCGAACGTACTTTAAAGCTCATCACTGTAACCATTACAACTGCTCGTCCAGGAATCATCATTGGAAAAGCAGGGCAAGAGGTCGACAAGCTGAAAGAAGAGCTCAAGAAGTTAACAGACAAAGAAGTTCAGATCAACATTCACGAGATCAAGCGTCCTGAATTAGACGCTCAGTTAGTGGGTGCTTCTATCGCTCGCCAGATCGAGAGTCGTATTTCTTACCGTCGTGCCATCAAGATGGCCATTGCTGCGGCAATGCGTATGAACGCCGAAGGAATCAAGATTCAGATTTCAGGACGATTGAACGGTGCCGAGATGGCTCGATCTGAATCCTACAAGGAAGGACGTATTCCTTTATCCACTTTCCGTGCAGATATCGACTATGCTTTAGTTGAAGCGCATACAACCTACGGACGTTTAGGCGTTAAAGTATGGATCATGAAAGGGGAAGTATACGGAAAGCGTGAACTTTCACCTCTGGTAGGAATGACAAAAAAATCAGGCGGAGGAAATAAAGGCCAAGGTGGTGGTCGCCAACGCAGACGAAAATAAAGGATTAACAAGACAGAGTTATGTTACAACCTAGAAAAACCAAATTCCGTAAAGCGCAGAAAGGCCGCATGAAAGGGCTTTCCCAGCGCGGTCATCAGTTGTCCAATGGAATGTTTGGGATCAAAGCATTAGATTCGAAGTTTATTACTTCCCGCCAGATCGAGGCTGCGCGTATTGCCGCTACTCGATACATGAAAAGGGAAGGTCAGTTGTGGATTAAAATTTTCCCAGACAAACCGATCACCAAAAAGCCTTTGGAAGTTCGTATGGGGAAAGGGAAAGGTGCACCTGAGTATTTTGTGGCCGTTGTTAAGCCCGGACGTATTATGTTCGAGGTGGCAGGCGTTCCACTTGATGTTGCCAAAGAAGCATTGCGTTTAGCCGCACAAAAGCTTCCTGTTAAAACTAAATTTGTGATTGCTCGCGATTACGCCGCTTAATACCCTGACCTCATGAAACAATCAGAAATCAAACTTTTATCCGCAGCGGACTTACAAGATAAGTTAGCGGAAGCCCAAAAGCAGCTCTCCGACATGCAATTAACACATGCGATCTCTCCCTTGGAGAATCCATTGCAAATACGAGCGCTTCGCAGAACCGTAGCCCGTTTAAAAACGGCTCTAACGCAAAATCAAGACTAAGGTATGGAAACGAGAAACCTGCGTAAAGAACGAATTGGTGTTGTCACCAGCAATAAAATGGAAAAGTCCATTGTCGTTTCAGAAGTGAAGCGTGTGAAGCACCCTATGTATGGAAAATTCGTATTGAAGACAAAAAAATATGTCGCTCATGACGAAGCACAAGACTGTAATGTTGGCGATACGGTTCGCATTATGGAAACGCGCCCGTTAAGCAAGTCTAAATGCTGGCGATTGGTAGAAATCATTGAAAGAGCTAAGTAAACATGGTACAACAAGAATCCAGACTTCGCGTCGCAGACAATACAGGAGCTAAAGAGGTCCTTACCATTCGTGTTTTGGGAGGAACCAAAAAGCGTTATGCTTCTGTAGGGGATAAAATTGTAGTGACAGTAAAAGACGCTACTCCCAACGGAACCGTAAAAAAAGGACAAGTATCAACCGCTGTGGTGGTGCGTACCGTGAAAGAAGTACGTCGACCCGATGGTTCTTACATTCGCTTCGACGACAACGCTTGTGTGTTGCTTAACCCAACTGGAGAGATGCGCGGTACGCGTGTTTTCGGCCCTGTTGCACGTGAGCTGAGAGACAAGCAGTTTATGAAAATTGTATCATTAGCCCCTGAGGTATTATAAGATCTAATCATGGGAAAGTTAAAAATTAAAAAAGGGGATAAAGTTCGTGTCACTGCAGGTGAACACAAAGGACAAGAAGGCGTTGTTCAGAAAGTACTGATCGATCAGAACAAAGCCATTGTTGAAGGTGTTAACCTAGTGAAGAAACACAACAAGCCTAGCGCACAAAATCCTCAAGGAGGAATCGATGAAAAAGAAGCACCGCTTCATATTTCTAACCTTAGCCTTCTAACGGCCGATGGGAATACTACCCGTGTTGGTTATCGTGTAGAAGACGGACAAAAAGTGCGTTATGCTAAAAAATCAAATGAAGTTATTTAGTCATGAGTTACATTCCTAGACTTAAACAAGAATACAAAGATCGCATCGTAGGAGCGCTCAAAGAAGAGTTCAGCTACAATAATGTGATGCAAGTTCCTCGCCTAGAGAAGATTGTTCTCAGCCGTGGGGTTGGAGCTGCTGTGGCCGATAAAAAGTTAATCGATCATGCAGTAGAAGAATTAACACAAATTACGGGTCAGAAGGCTGTTGCAACACTCTCTAAGAAAGACGTTGCAAGTTTCAAATTGCGTAAAGGCATGCCGATTGGTGCTAAAGTTACCCTACGTGGAAATCAGATGTATGAATTTCTAGATCGTCTAGTAACGGCTGCACTACCACGAGTCCGTGATTTTTCTGGTGTTAAAGCAAATGGCTTCGACGGTCGAGGAAATTACAACCTTGGAATTCGCGAGCAAATCATATTTCCTGAAATCGATATCGATAAAGTGAATCGTATTGCAGGAATGGACATTACTTTTGTGACAAACGCATCTACAGACAAAGAAGCTAAGTCACTCCTTCACGAATTAGGTTTACCTTTTAAAAAGAATTAAGATGGCAAAAGAATCCATGAAAGCGCGTGAAGTGAAACGTGCAAAAACTGTAGCCAAGTATGCTGAAAAACGCAAAGCACTAAAAGCCGCTGGTGATTACGATGCTTTACAGAAGCTCCCTAAGAACGCTTCGCCTATCCGTATGCACAACCGTTGCAAACTCACAGGACGTCCGAAAGGATACATGCGTCAGTTTGGAATATCTCGTGTTACCTTCAGAGAAATGGCAAACAAAGGTTTAATCCCCGGTGTAACGAAAGCCAGCTGGTAATCTTAAAAGCAAACGAATTATGTTTACAGATCCTATTGCAGATTATTTAACCCGTATCCGAAATGCTAATTCAGCCGGACATCGTGTAGTAGACGTACCTGCGTCTAACCTAAAGAAGGAAATCACAAAAATCCTTTTCGACCAAGGGTATATTTTGAGTTATAAATTCGAAGACACCACCAATGGTCAGGGGAATATCAAAATCGCTTTGAAGTACGACAAGCTCACAAAAGAACCCGTGATCAAGGCTATACAGCGTATCAGTACTCCAGGTCTTCGCAAGTATGCAGGCTCCACAGAGATGCCACGAGTACTCAACGGTCTTGGAATTGCTATCGTTTCTACTTCTAAAGGGGTGATGACTGAAAAACAAGCAAAACAACAAAATGTAGGTGGCGAATTGCTATGCTACGTTCATTAATAAACGACTGAATTATGTCTAGAGTAGGTAAAAATCCCATTACAATTCCCGAAGGTGTCACAGTCGACATTCAACCCGATACGATTACCGTTAAAGGGAAGTTGGGAGAATTAAGTCAAGCGTATACGGATGTCAGTTTCGACATACAGGACAACGTACTTACCGTTAGCCGTCCTTCTGAATCTAAAGACCACAGAGCAAAGCATGGTTTATACCGTGCTCTCGTGAACAATATGGTGGAGGGAGTCAGCAAAGGCTTTACAAAGGAATTAGAGTTGGTAGGAGTAGGTTACAGAGCTTCTAACCAGGGGCAGAAATTAGATCTTGCACTTGGATTCTCACACAATATCCTCATCGATATTGCTCCTGAAGTAAAGGTGGAAACTGTATCAGAAAAAGGAAAAAATCCGATTGTTAAATTAACCTCACACGACAAACAACTTTTAGGATGGGTGGCTGCAAAGATCCGTTCCTTCCGAAAGCCCGAGCCTTACAAAGGAAAAGGTGTTCGTTTTGTTGGAGAGCAAATTAGAAGAAAAGCGGGTAAATCCGCCTAAAGTTTATAGTTATGGCATTATTAAAATCAGACAGAAGACAACGTTTGCGTTTTCGTATCCGAAAAACCATTTCAGGATCTGCGACTACACCCAGACTTTCTGTTTTCCGTAGCAACAAAGAAATCTATGCCCAGTTGATCGATGACAACAATGGCACAACCATCGCTGCTGCTTCTTCCAGAGATAAAGGTCTAGACCTCGATGGAAAATCTAAAACAGAAGTAGCTGCTCAAGTTGGACAATCCATCGCCACTAAAGCACAAGCCGCAGGTATTGCTGAAATCCGCTTCGACAGAGGAGGATACCTTTACCATGGACGTGTAAAGGCCTTAGCGGATGGTGCTCGTGAAGGGGGATTAAAATTTTAAAAATTTAGTATGTATCAGAATTATCCTAATGTAGAATTGGTAAAGCCTGTAGGTTTAGAGCTTAACGATCGTTTAGTTGGCGTACAACGGGTCACCAAAGTAACCAAAGGGGGTCGTGCCTTCGGATTCTCTGCAATCGTTGTTGTCGGTGATGAAAACGGTGTAGTTGGTCAAGGTCTCGGTAAATCTAAAGAGGTGTCTGAAGCGATCGCGAAAGCGGTAGAAGATGCCAAGAAAAATTTGGTTCGTATTCCTATTCAGAATGGAACACTTCCACACGAACAAAAAGGGAAGTTCGGTGGTGCACGAGTATTCCTCAAGCCTGCTTCTGCGGGTACTGGAGTAATTGCAGGTGGTGCCGTTCGCTCTGTCTTGGAGGCGGTTGGTATTCACAACGTACTCTCTAAGTCTCAAGGATCCTCCAACCCACACAATGTTGTAAAAGCTACTTTCGATGCACTCTTGCGTTTAAGAAGTCCGGAGATAGTTGCTAAGCAACGTGGAATTTCATTGGATAAAGTATTTAACGGTTAAATTCAGACAAATGGCTCAGATTAAAGTAACACAAGTCAAAAGCGGAATCAAACGACTTCAGTCTCAGAAGAGGACTCTAGAAGCGTTGGGTCTAAGAGGAATAGGTAAAACCGTTACACACGAAGCAAACCCAAGCATCTTGGGAATGGTAGAAAAAGTGAAACATTTGGTAAGCGTAAGCGAAGTATAAAACTAGTAGTATGAGTTTAAATAATTTAAGCCCAGCATCGGGTGCTACCCACAAAAATGCAAAGCGCGTTGGTCGCGGTCAAGGATCCGGCAAAGGTGGAACAGCAACTCGTGGACACAAAGGAGCAAAATCTCGTTCTGGATATTCGAAGAAAATCGGATTTGAAGGAGGTCAAATGCCATTGCAAAGACGAGTTCCAAAATTTGGATTTAAAAATATCAACCGCAAAGAATATACAGGTGTTAACCTGGACACTCTTCAAGCGCTTGCCGATAACAAAAAAATCGGTAAGGAAGTTTCCCTCGATCAACTGATCGAACTTCGCTTAGCCGGTAAAAACGACCTAGTGAAAATCCTCGGTCGTGGGGAATTGAAAGCAGGTCTTAAAGTGAGTGCTCATAAATTCACGGCAACTGCCAAAAGCGCTATAGAGGCGGCTGGAGGTGAAGCTGTTGTGATCGAATAATTATAAGGGTATGAAGAAACTAATCGACACCCTCGTAAACATATACAACATCGAAGAGTTGCGTAACCGTATTGGTACAACTCTTTTGTTATTGTTGGTATATCGTTTTGGTGCCCAGATTGTTCTCCCTGGCATCGATTCAGTTCAGCTCGCAGAATTATCTTCTCGCGGGAGTGGAGCCGGATTACTAGGTCTTCTAAATGCTTTTACTGGAGGTGCTTTTGCCAATGCTTCGATTTTTGCGTTAGGAATTATGCCTTATATCTCAGCGTCTATCGTTGTGCAATTGATGGGAATCGCTATTCCATATCTTCAGAAGCTTCAGAAGGAAGGAGAAAGTGGGCGCAAGAAGATTACACAAATTACTCGATGGCTCACCATCCTTATTTGTGTTGTTCAAGCACCAGCCTACCTATACGGTCTTAGTGCCCTTGGTGTGCCAGAATCTGCATTTATTCTAGGTCGCAGTCCGTTATTTATCGGATCCTCGGTTATCATTTTGGTGACGGGAACCATATTTGCGATGTGGCTTGGAGAAAAAATTACAGATAAAGGAATCGGTAATGGAATCTCTTTGCTGATCATGGTAGGAATTATCGCTAACCTTCCCTTGTCTTTTGCGCAAGAAGTTGTTTCACGTGTAAGCGAAAACAATGGAGGTCTGATGCTAGTCCTCATCGAGCTTGTTCTTTTTGTCGTGGTAGTGCTGTTGAGCATCTTATTGGTGTTGGCCGTTCGACAAATCCCTGTCCAGTATGCACGTCGTACGCAAGGGGCTAGTTCAGACAGAGCAGCCATGGGAAGCCGTCAGTACATTCCACTTCGCTTGAATGCTTCAGGTGTGATGCCAATCATCTTTGCCCAGGCGATTATGTTTGCACCGGCTTATATCGGTGGAGCTATGGGGAATTCAAATGCTGGACAATGGCTACAAGCTAATTTCTCAGATATTTTTGGTTTGTGGTATAACATTGTATTTGCATTATTGATTGTCATTTTCACATACTTCTATACAGCTATTACTGTACCGACGAATCGTATGTCTGATGATCTTAAGCGCAGCGGAGGTTTTATTCCTGGGATACGCCCTGGAAATGAAACTTCTGATTACTTAGACACCATCATGTCTTACATTACACTTCCCGGATCGCTTTTCTTGGCGCTATTGGCTGTTTTTCCAGCCATCGTTGTGAAAGTAATTGGGATGCAGCAAGGTTGGGCCTTGTTTTACGGAGGTACTTCCCTTCTTATTTTAGTGGGAGTTGCCATAGATACGATCCAACAAGTTAATTCTTACTTGTTGAACCGTCACTACGACGGTCTGATGAAGTCTGGTAAAAACCGTAGAACAGCATAGTTATGGCCAAACAAGCAGCAATAGAGCAAGAAGGAACAATTATCGAAGCATTATCGAATGCTATGTTCCGAGTTGAACTCGAAAACGGGCACGTTGTAACGGCCCACATATCAGGAAAAATGCGGTTGCATTACATCAAACTGCTTCCTGGGGATAAAGTTAAATTAGAAATGAGTCCTTACGATTTAACCAAAGCAAGGATTACGTATAGATTTTAAACAAAAGCGATGAAAGTAAGAGCTTCCTTAAAGAAAAGAAGTCCGGAGTGCAAGATTGTACGCCGCAAAGGACGTTTATATGTTATTAACAAAAAGAATCCTCGATTCAAACAAAGACAAGGATAAATTATGGCACGAATTTCAGGGGTAGATATACCTAAACAAAAACGCGGCGTTATTTCATTGACCTATATCTTCGGAATTGGTAAAAGCCGTGCGCAAGAGATCCTCGCCGCTGCTAAAGTGAGTGAAGAAAAAAAAGTTTCAGATTGGAACGATGAAGAAATCTCACGTATTCGCGACGTTGTCGGACAATACAAAATTGAAGGAGAACTTCGTTCGGAGATCCAGCTTAACATTAAGCGTCTGATGGATATCGGATGTCAGCGAGGAATCCGTCATCGTGCAGGTCTTCCATTAAGAGGGCAACGTACTAAGAACAATTCTCGTACGCGTAAAGGAAAACGTAAAACAGTTGCGAACAAGAAGAAAGCAACTAAATAAGCATTAGATTATGGCTAAAGCAAAAACATCTAGTAAAAAACGTAAAGTGGTTGTTGAGCCGAATGGAGAAGCACATATCAATGCTTCCTTCAACAACATCATTATTTCTTTAACCAACCTTAAAGGTGAAGTCATTTCTTGGTCATCTGCCGGGAAGATGGGTTTTAGAGGGTCGAAGAAAAACACTCCTTACGCTGCACAGACAGCTGCAGAGGATTGTGCTAAGGTGGCTCAAGAAGCAGGACTTCGAAAAGTACGTGTATTTGTGAAAGGGCCCGGTAATGGTCGTGAATCTGCCATCCGTACCTTACACAACAACGGTATCGAAGTAACCGAAATCGTGGATGTAACACCTCTACCACACAATGGGTGTCGTCCTCCTAAACGCAGAAGAGTATAATTACTAATTTTAACCTCGTGTCGGGGATCACTGTCGAAGGATCAAAGACCTTAATTCACAGTCCGACACTTAATTTTTAACTATGGCTAGATATACCGGTCCAAAAACAAAAATCGCTCGCAAATTTGGAGAACCCATATTTGGTGAGGACAAGTCGTTTGAAAAACGCAATTATCCTCCAGGACAGCACGGAAATAACCGTCGTCGTGGAAAAAAATCTGAATATGCTATTCAGTTAATGGAAAAGCAAAAAGCAAAGTTTACCTACGGGATTCTCGAACGACAGTTCCGTAACCTTTTCGAAAAAGCAAGTCGAAGCAAAGGGGTTACCGGGGAAGTACTTCTTCAACTTTGTGAATCACGCTTAGACAATGTAGTTTACCGTTTGGGTATTGCCCGTTCGCGTTCAGCTGCACGTCAATTAGTATCCCACAGACACATAACTGTAAATGGAGATATCGTGAATATCCCTTCCTATCAGTTGCGAACAGGCGATGTAATCGGTGTTCGTGAAAAATCGAAATCACTTCAAGTGATCAGTGAATCACTAGATGCTTCTAGCAGCAATGTTTATGAGTGGTTAACTTGGAATCGTGATACGCTACAAGGAACCTATGTAAATGTTCCACAGCGTCTACAAATTCCTGAAGCGATTAAGGAACAGCTTATCGTCGAACTTTACTCTAAATAATAAATCAGCAATTACGCACTATGGCTATATTAAATTTTCAAAAACCCGACAAAGTCATTATGATCGATTCCTCAGAATTCGAAGGCAAATTCGAATTCCGTCCTTTGGAACCAGGTTATGGCTTAACGGTAGGAAACGCACTTCGTCGTGTACTGCTTTCTTCCTTAGAAGGATTTGCCATTACATCGCTTAAAATTGAAGGAGTAGAGCATGAGTTCTCTACCATACCAGGCGTAGTTGAAGATGTAACTGAAATCATCCTTAACCTCAAGCAGCTCCGACTCAAACGTCAGATCGATGAGGTAGAGAACGAAAAAGTTACCATTTCTTTTGGTGGTCAAGAACAGCTGAAAGCTTCTGATTTTCAAAAATTCATTTCTGGTTTTCAAGTTTTGAACCCAGACTTGGTGATTTGTAATCTCGAAAAAGAAGTTCAGCTCAACCTTGAGGTCACTATTGAAAAAGGACGTGGATATGTTCCTGCGGAGGAAAATAAGAATCCTAATGCTGCACTTGGCGTGATTGCGATCGATTCTATTTTCACACCGATTAAAAATGTGAAATACAGTATCGAAAACTACCGTGTGGAGCAAAAGACAGACTACGAAAAACTTTTGTTTGAAGTTATCACAGACGGATCTATCCACCCAAAAGATGCATTAACTGAAGCGGCTAAGACGCTTATTCATCACTTCTTATTGTTCTCTGACGAGCGCATCACCCTAGAAGCAGATGAAATTGCACAGACGGAAACCTATGACGAAGAATCACTTCACATGCGTCAATTACTGAAAACGAAATTGACGGATATGGATCTTTCTGTTCGAGCGCTCAATTGCTTGAAAGCTGCAGAAGTAGATACGCTTGGAGACTTAGTTTCCTACAATAAGAATGATTTGATGAAGTTCCGAAACTTTGGAAAAAAATCCCTTACTGAGCTCGAAGAATTAGTCGTACTTAAAGGATTGCAATTCGGAATGGATCTATCCAAATACAAACTTGATAAAGAATAGGCGCTAGACGCATAAAAGTCCAGATATGAGACACGGAAAAAAATCAATGCACTTAGGGCGTAAGACCGCCCATCGCAAGTCTATGCTCGCCAATATGGCTTGCAGTCTAATTGAGCATAAGCGTATCAATACAACGCTTACAAAAGCTAAAGCACTTAAGGTATTTGTTGAACCGATTATTACAAAGGCAAAGAGCGACACCACACACAATCGTCGTTTGGCGTTTAGTTCTCTTCGTAACAAATACGCTGTTACCGAACTTTTCGGCCCTGTTGCCCAGAAGGTAGGTGATCGTCCCGGTGGATATACACGTATCATCCGAATGGGGAACCGATTAGGAGACAATGCTTCTATGGCTATGATTGAGCTAGTAGATTTTAATGACACCTACTCGACTGAAAAGCCTGCGAAGAAAAAATCGACTCGTCGTGGTCGTTCGAAAAAAGAAGCAGCTCCAGTTGAAGAGGTTCAGGAGACAACAACCGAAGCAACTGCTGAGGAGGTCAATGCTGATAACGCTAAAGATTCTGCCGATCATAATGCCTAACACTAAGGTGTTTTTCGGCTCATTATTTCTCAAGGACAAACCCTGTGGTTTGTCCTTTTTTTTATCTTAATTTTACATGAAACCAAATGAAGTACACTGAAAGAAAACCCGCTGTTTTACTGCTTGCTGATGGAACCCAATTTCGAGGAAAAACAACCGGATTAGAAGGTACCTCCTTCGGAGAAATATGCTTCAATACGGGAATGACAGGCTATCAGGAAATATTTACTGATCCCTCTTATTTTGGACAAATCATGGTGACCACTAATGCCCATATCGGAAATTATGGTGTAGCTGACATCGATGATCA
This sequence comes from Flavobacteriaceae bacterium, assembly GCA_049889695.1. Lineage (GTDB taxonomy): Bacteria > Bacteroidota > Bacteroidia > Flavobacteriales > Flavobacteriaceae > WTJH01. Next base: position 333,342 of record JBMHCX010000005.1, read on the forward strand.
ATCCAGTGGTATTAAAATTGCCGGATTGGTTTGTAAAAACTTCAGCTATCCACATTCCAGACCTGCAGCCGACGATAGTTTAAACAACTATTTAAAGGCAGCAGAGCGCTTAACTGTCTCCGATGTAGACACACGTGCACTCGTGCGATATATACGCGACAATGGAGCTATGAATGCCGCGATTACAACCGAAGTAGATGCCTTAGATAAAATTCAGCAACAACTCCAAGATCAGCCAGCAATGGAAGGTTTAGAACTAGCTTCCAAAGTTTCTACAAAAGAGCCTTACGTCCTCGGAGACGATGATGCGCCGCTAAAAGTAGCCGTTTTAGATCTTGGTGTTAAACGAAATATACTCAACCATATTACCTCCAGAGGGATTCAGGTAAAAGTATTTCCGTATGACACGCCCTATGCGACCTTACAAGAATGGAACCCCGACGGATATTTCTTGTCCAACGGCCCTGGAGACCCGCAACCTCTAGGAGGCCCTATCGCAGTAGCAAAAGCTATTTTAGCCGATAAAAAGCCGCTCTTTGGGATTTGTTTAGGCCATCAAGTGATTGCTTTGGCCAATGGCATATCGACCTACAAGATGTTTAACGGGCACCGAGGAATCAACCACCCGGTGATTAACCTAGAAACCAAAAAAGGAGAAATCACTTCTCAAAACCACGGTTTTGCGATCGACAAAGCAGCGACGGAAGCCCACGACAAAGTGCGAATTACCCATTTACACCTAAACGACGATACCGTTGCAGGGATAGCGGTAGACGGACACAATTGTTTTTCTGTCCAGTATCACCCAGAAGCAGCCCCGGGTCCTAATGATGCTACTTATTTGTTCGACCAGTTTAAAGACTTATTAACCAATTATAAAACCAATTGAATTTAAAAACATGAGTGTAATTTTAAAAGTTCACGCCCGGCAGATTCTCGATTCACGAGGAAATCCGACGGTAGAAGTAGATGTGATCACTGAGAATGGAATTTTAGGCCGTGCGGCAGTTCCTTCTGGTGCTTCCACAGGAGAGCACGAAGCAGTTGAACTTCGAGATGAGAATGATGCCTACATGGGCAAAGGAGTTTCGAAAGCTGTAGCCAATGTTAACGATACTTTAGCGCCGCTATTGGTAGGTGTGTCTGTTTTTGAACAGAACAAGATCGACCAGATGATGTTAGATGCCGATGGTACTCCGAATAAATCAAAATTGGGAGCAAATGCCATCCTAGGTGTTTCCCTTGCAGCGGCCAAAGCGGCAGCAAATGAATTAGGAATGCCATTGTATCGATATATTGGAGGAGTGAGTGCACATACTTTACCCTTACCCATGATGAATATCATTAACGGCGGGTCGCACTCCGACGCTCCTATCGCGTTTCAGGAGTTTATGATTATGCCTGTGGGTGCGGAAACGTTCTCCCAAGCCATGCAAATGGGAACCGAAATTTTCCATCATCTTAAAAAAGTGCTAAAGGGAAGAGGATTGAGCACTGCAGTAGGAGATGAAGGTGGTTTTGCTCCGACCTTAGAAGGAACAGAAGATGCCTTAGACACCATCATTCAGGCAGTAAAAAATGCAGGCTATACACCGGATAGTGAAGTGAAAATAGCCTTGGATTGTGCAGCTTCTGAATTTTACAAAGACGGTAAGTATGACTATACGATTTTTGAAGGACCAGATGCTTCAGTTCGTAGCAGTGAAGAACAAGCCCAATACCTAGCCGATCTGGCAAAGAAATATCCCATTATTTCTATCGAAGACGGTATGGATGAAAACGACTGGGACGGCTGGAAGTCACTCACTGAAAAAGCAGGGGATAGCGTTCAGCTGGTAGGCGATGATTTATATGTAACCAATGTAGAACGCCTCTCCAAAGGAATCGACCAAAATATTGCAAATTCAATCCTCATCAAGGTGAATCAGATCGGAACCCTATCTGAGACCATCGCAGCCGTTGAAATGGCTCACCGTGCAGGCTATACGGCAGTAATGTCGCATCGTTCTGGTGAAACGGAGGATAACACTATTGCAGACTTAGCCGTAGCCCTCAATACTGGTCAAATTAAGACAGGTTCAGCCTCTAGAAGTGATCGAATGGCCAAGTATAATCAGTTGCTTCGTATCGAAGAGGAACTCGACCACCAAGCGGTTTTTCCCGGTATGAACGCATTTAACGTATAATCGATATAGGCATCTAAATAATTTAAACAACAGCATATGAGTCAGTCAGTTACTTTAAACTACGGAGATCAGAGTTTTGAGTTTCCCTTAGTTCAGGGCTCGGAAAATGAGCTAGGAATTGATATTAAAACCCTTCGGTCGGCAACAGGTCTTATCACCTATGACCCTGGTTATAAAAATACGGGCTCATGTCAGAGTGGTATTACTTTCCTGGATGGGGAAAAAGGGATTTTGCGTTATCGAGGGTATTCTATTGAAGAATTGGCGGAGAAAGCTTCCTTTTTGGAAGTAGCTTATCTACTCATTTTTGGGGAAATGCCTACGGCACAACAGCTCAAAAAATTCGATACAGATATCCGCAGAGAATCATTAGTAGATGAAGACCTAAAAACTATTCTTAAAAGTTTTCCGAAGTCTGCCCACCCCATGGGTGTGCTTTCGTCTTTGACCTCTGCTCTGATAGCTTTTAACCCTACTTCTGTAGATATCGATTCAGAAAACGATATGTATGAGGCGATTGTTTTGTTGATGGCTAAATTTCCGATCCTCTGTGCATGGGCGCACCGAAAGGTCAAAGGCCTTCCGTTAAACTATGCCAATACAACATTAGATTATGAGCAGAACTTAGCCCATATGATGTTTAAGATGCCTCATATAGATTATATTCCAAATCAGAAGGTTATCAATGCACTCAACAAGCTCTTAATCCTTCACGCAGATCACGAACAAAATTGTTCCACTTCTACTGTCCGGATTGTAGGCTCTTCACATGCAGGTCTTTTTGCTTCCGTTTCTTCGGGTATTTCAGCCCTTTGGGGGCCGTTGCACGGAGGGGCAAACCAAGCCGTTTTAGAAATGTTAGAAGCTATTCGTGCCGATGGTGGCGACACCAAGAAGTACATGGCCAAAGCGAAAGATAAAAACGACCCCTTCCGTCTGATGGGCTTCGGTCATCGGGTGTATAAAAACTTTGATCCCCGTGCGCGTATCATCAAAAAAGCAGCAGACGAAGTATTGAATGACTTAGGCATAGACGACCCGATTCTGGAAATTGCCAAAGGTCTCGAACAAGAGGCGTTGAACGATCCGTATTTTGTGGAACGTAAGTTGTATCCAAATGTCGATTTCTATTCTGGAATCATCTATCGTGCGCTTGGAATTCCAACTGAAATGTTTACTGTGATGTTTGCTTTGGGTAGACTTCCAGGGTGGATCGCGCAATGGAGAGAAATGCGTTTGCGTAAAGAGCCTATTGGTAGACCAAGACAGATCTATACTGGTGCCACTGAAAGAAGCTTATAAGCCAGTAATTTTTATAAATCTTCTATGGAAGGCGGCGTTTGCGTCGCCTTTTCTTTTAATATTTTCCGAAAAAAAGAATGATCGGAAGAGCTTCGGGCATGAATTCTTAAGAAATGATGCTCGCTATAAACGGTGTAGCTGTCGGCCTCACCCTTGTAGAGCTGAAGTTTGTAATAGGGGATTACAAGAGCATAGGTTTCTAACAAACTCCGAAAACGGACAATGATTCCGTTAGGGCGCATTTCAATATTACAACTGTTGTTATTGTGGTCTAAAGCAAAAAGAGCATGGATCTCTTTGGAACACTGTTTGACGATTAGCTTACTCGATCCTATTCCTTTTCGTTTAAAGCGCTCCATTAGTGAATAGGGTGCGCCAACACTCGCGTCTATCGACGCCCTTAGTTTGGGATCGTTATAGGAGACATTCCGTAGCATTTTTCTCGGAAAGATACAGGTTTAAATATTAGTAAATACGGCTATAGCTAAAGAAATATAGCCCCTGATAAAAGTGTATATTTGGCAAAATTTTCATCCGTGATACAACAGCTACTTCAAGAAAAAATAACCGCATTTTTAGCACAGGAATTTGACTGTGAAGTTCAAGCCCTAGAGTTTCAGGCCACCCGTAAAGATTTTGAAGGAGATCTAACTCTTGTTGTGTTTCCTTTGCTAAGGCTAGTGAAAATGGCTCCAGAGGCCCTTGGAGAGTCTATAGGGAACTATTTACAGCAAGAGGTAGCAGAAGTAGTGGCCTTTAATGTGGTGAAAGGTTTCCTCAATCTGAGCCTCTCCGATAAAATATATATCGACGCTCTTCAGCAAATCGCAACGGATACTCGTTATGGACATCTGACGCCCCATGAAGATTCACCTACACTGATGGTAGAATATTCTTCTCCCAACACCAATAAACCATTGCATTTGGGACATATTCGAAACAACCTATTGGGATATAGTGTCGCTCAAATATTGGAGGCTGCTGGAAATAATGTGCACAAAACACAGATCATCAACGATAGAGGTATTCATATCTGTAAGTCTATGGTTGCTTGGCAACGATTTGGCGCAGGAGAAACCCCAAGTACGTCAGGGATGAAAGGAGACTTTTTAGTAGGGAAATACTACGTTCGTTTCGATCAGGAGTACAAAAAGGAAGTTGCTGCTGCTATGGCAGATGGTTTAACTGAAGAAGCCGCAAAAGCCCAAGCTCCAATTCTATTGGAAGCTCAAGAAATGCTCCGGCAGTGGGAAGCTCAGGATCCCGAAATTCGCTCTTTATGGGCCCAGATGAACGATTGGGTCTATACCGGCTTCAATGAGACCTATCGGCAGATGGGTGTCGATTTCGACTCCTACTACTATGAGAGTGACACCTATTTATTAGGCAAAGAAATTATTGAAAAAGGTCTTTCAGCAGGGGTCTTTTTCAGAAAACCAGACGGCTCTGTCTGGATAGACTTAACCGATGAAGGCTTAGACGAAAAAATTTTATTGCGTTCCGATGGGACCGCCGTTTATATGACCCAGGACTTGGGAACAGCAGCTCAGCGCGTAGCTGATATTCCATCTCTAAATGGGATGGTCTACACGGTTGGAAATGAACAAGACTACCATTTTCAAGTGCTCTTTAAAGTATTAAAGCGCTTGGGGTATACCTGGGCCGATCGTCTTTTTCATTTGAGCTACGGAATGGTAGACCTGCCGAGTGGGAAAATGAAAAGTCGAGAAGGGACGGTAGTAGATGCAGATGACCTAATGCGACAAATGAGCCAAACAGCCAAAACATTAGCCGAAGAATTGGGGAAATTAGAAGGAATGGAGTCCGAACAGAAGGAAACGCTCTATCAGAATATTGGCCTTGGTGCACTTAAATATTACATTCTGAAGGTTGACCCTAAAAAAAGAATTTTGTTCGATCCAGAGGCCTCTGTCGACTTCAATGGCAACACCGGTCCTTTCATTCAATACACACATGCTCGAATTTGTTCACTATTGAGAAAAAATCAGCTTGAAGCCTATGATTTAGCTGGGATCACCGCTTTAGATCCAAAAGAGAAAGAGGTGATTAAACAACTAATGGAATATCCGGAGCTTGTTCAGCAGGCCGCAAAACAACACAGCCCTGCCTTAATTGCGAATTATATGTATGATGTTGTTCGCTTGTTCAACTCCTTTTACCAAAACGTGAGTATTATGGGGACTAGCTCAGTTGAACTTCGTCAATTCAGATTAATACTGGCCCAGACGGTGGCGCTGAATCTTAAAAATGCAGGAGGATTGTTGGGAATTCAAATGCCAGAACAGATGTAAAAAAAAATCGCCCCGAAGGGCGATTTTAATTCTTTTTCATACAATTTTTCCCATGAGGAAATTACTTAGAGCTTACAGCTAGGTTGTAAACTACAAGTCCAAATCCAATTTTGTTGATGGCATCACCAATGTTGTATACAACATCCATGGGTAGTCCCCCAAAGATTCCGCTATACCAACCTTCAGTACCAGCCATGTACCCGATAGGATAGATCGCCCATCCGATGAATACAAATTTTACAAGAGTTTTGTGAGCACTTTCTACTGCACCACCTGCAGAAGCTGCCAATGTAGCCGCCTCACCTTTCCAGATGATGTATAGGATGTAGAAATACGCAGCACCAGAAATAGCTCCCCAAAGAGCAGGTCCTGTTCCTGTTGTGAATACCGCTTCTCCAAAGTATCCAGTTACTAACATGATTACTGAATAAAAGATAAGCTTCCACATTAATTTTTGTGTTGCACCAGCTGCTTTGAGAATCAAGTAGAACTCAACACACATTAATGGTACGGTTAAAACCCAGTCAACATAACGGAAGAATGTTGGAGACTCCGCGTTTGTTGCCCAGTAGTCACGCATGTACCAGTAGTGTACAGCTGCAATAAATGTGATCAATCCAGAAACAAGGATTGATGTTCTCCACTTGTTGTCAAAAGAGTTCATGGAGAGAAAGAAGAATGCAGAAGCTGCCATCATTGCCATACATCCGACAAAGAAAGTAAACCCTACATAATCGTCAGTCGCCATCGCTGGAGCTACTGAGATAAGACTTAAAAGTTTTTCCATAATAGAATTAATTATTTGTTTTTGTTTAGGTAAATTTAGAAAAAATTAAACTAAATCAAATAAAACCTTCGTTTTTTCATTCATTAATCTTTCAATATATTTATAATCAAATCGTTAGAATGACAAAAAATCATGCTCTTTATATCATTAGTGGACTGTTATTCACCTTGATGCCGGTTGATTTACAAAATTATCTAGCCATACTAATGATTGTTACTGTAGGTATATTGCACGGTGCCAATGACTTAAGTGTCGTTAAACACTTATTCAATAAAATCGGTCAAAACATAAACAGAAACATAGGTATATATATAGGTATCGTTCTATTGGGCGGTCTCCTATTTTATGCTCTCCCGTCTTTAGCCTTGTTGGTGTTTATTGTTGTGAGTGCTTATCATTTCGGGGAGCAACATTTTGAAAGTAAAATGTCACCTTCTTTGTCCTTCCTTTATTATGTATCCTATGGAGGGCTTATATTTTCGATCATTTTTTGTGCTCATATTTCATTAACCCAATCGATCATAGAAAATATTACAAGCCTCTATATCCCTAGCGATGCCTTTTGGTGGGGTTTAAGTAGTTGCGGACTGTTATGGTTGATATGGATGTTTAGAGCACTTCCTATCCAAGATGCTCTTCAGGAATTGCTTCTGGTGGTGTGTTTGGCCCTTTTGAGTTTTAGATCGACCTTACTGTTTTCGTTTGGGTTTTACTTTTGTTTTTTTCATTCCTTGCCCTCTTTACGATCCCAGCTGATTTTCCTCTTTGGAAGCGTTTCTATGACTTCTCTTAAGTCCTATTTTTATCAGTCATTTCTCTACTGGTTGATGGCTTTGGTGGGCTTGGTTGCCGTATTGAGTTTTGTCGCATGGGATTTGACAGAAATTTTACCGCTCTTTTTTGTTTTTTTAGCAGCGATCACCTTTCCACATGTAGTTGTTATGGGTTTTTTGTTTCATCGAATTGGTTCAAAGCATTCCCAATGAAGGTTGTGACTCCACATAATTCGTTTTACTTTTACAGCTTAATTGTAATGTATGTTTGATCAGCTCAGCACCAAATTAGAATCGGCCTTTAAAGTCCTCAAGGGGCATGGTAAAATCACAGAAATAAATGTAGCTGCAACGCTTAAAGAAGTCCGAAGAGCACTTTTAGATGCGGATGTCAATTATAAGATTGCTAAAGAATTCACTAATACGGTTAAAGAAAAAGCTCTAGGGCAGGAAGTTCTAACGAGCCTTCAACCCGGTCAATTGCTGATTAAGATTGTAAAGGATGAGCTGACAACCCTTATGGGAGATCAGGCAGAAGGGATTAATCTCAATCAAAAGCCCTCCGTGATTCTCATGTCTGGGCTTCAAGGATCGGGAAAAACAACTCATAGCGGGAAAATAGCCCTCCACTTAAAGAATAAAAAATCTAAAAGGCCTTTATTGGTTGCCTGCGACGTTTATCGTCCTGCCGCGATTGAACAGTTAAAAGTAGTAGGAGACCAAGTAGGGGTACCAGTTTATGCGGATCTATCATCCAAAGATCCGGTGGCTATTGCCAAAGCTGGGATTGCTGAAGCAAAAGCCCAAAATTGCGATGTAGTGATCATCGATACTGCTGGTCGATTAGCAGTCGACGACGCTTTAATGAATGAAATTGAAAACATCCATCGCGCGACAAAACCTCAAGAAACACTCTTCGTCGTCGATGCCATGACAGGGCAGGATGCTGTTAATACGGCAAAAGTCTTTCACGATCGTTTAAATTTTGATGGCGTTGTGCTCACTAAAATGGACGGAGATACACGTGGAGGGGCAGCACTATCGATTAAATCTGTAGTACAGAAACCCATTAAGTTCGTTGGGACAGGGGAGAAAATGGAAGCTCTAGATATTTTTTATCCCGAACGGATGGCCGATCGTATCTTGGGGATGGGAGATGTCGTTAGCTTAGTCGAAAAAGCACAAGAACAATTCGATCAGGAGCAGGCGCGAAAGATCAATAAAAAAATTGCCAAAAATCAGTTTGGCTTCGACGATTTCCTACAACAAATCCAGCAGGTGAAGAAAATGGGAGATATGAAAGATTTAGTCGGAATGATCCCCGGAGCCAATAAGATGATGAAAGATGTAGATGTTCCGGACGATGGGTTTAAGCACATAGAAGCGATTATTCAATCCATGACACCAGAGGAACGTTCTAAACCTCAATTGCTCAACAGTAGTCGAAAAAAGCGAATTGCACGTGGCGCAGGAAGAGATATACAAGAAGTAAATCAGCTCATCAAGCAATTCAATCAAATGAGTAAAATGATGAAAATGATGCAGGGAGGCAAAGGACGTCACCTGATGCAAATGATGCAAAATATGCGATAATTATGACACAGATCTTAGACGGAAAACAACTCTCCAACACTTTAAAAGAAGAAATTAAAGCTGCCGTAAGTACACGGACGGCCAACGGACTCAAGAAGCCGCACTTAGCAGCAGTTCTGGTCGGAAACGATGGTGCTAGCCTCACTTACGTGGGGAGTAAAGTACGTGCCTGTGAAGCAGTAGGGTTTGAATCTACCCTTATTCGTCTAGAAGATTCTATTTCAGAGGAATCTCTTTTGGCGGAAATTCAACGCCTAAATGAGAATCCTGATATCGATGGATATATCGTTCAATTACCACTTCCTAAGCACATCGATGAGGAACGTATTCTATTGGCTGTAGATCCAATCAAGGACGTAGACGGTTTTCATCCGGCAAATTTTGGCCGTATGGCACTAGAATTACCCACTTTTATTCCAGCGACTCCTTTTGGGATCATGGAAATGCTTAAACGCTATAAGATCGAAACCTCGGGGAAGCATTGCGTAGTCATCGGACGAAGCCATATCGTGGGAAGACCTATCAGTATACTCATGAGTCAGAAAGGGGAGGCCGGGAATGCAACCGTTACACTAACCCATAGCCGTACTCAGAATATTGAAGAACTGACCAAAACAGCGGATATAGTCGTTTCTGCTCTTGGAATACCAGAATTCTTAAAAGCAGATATGGTCAAAGAAAACGCTGTAATCATTGATGTCGGTATCACTCGTGTTGCCGATCAGAATCACCCTAAAGGCTATGTAATCAAAGGAGATGTAGCGTATGAAGAAGTGGCTGCCAAAGCAAGTGCCATCACTCCTGTTCCTGGAGGTGTTGGGCCAATGACCATTGCAATGTTACTCAAAAACACTCTCCTGGCCTGCGAAAGAAAGGCTTAGGACGCAGTAGCGCTCGTATCATCACTATTTTCGATCGCCAAGTAAATCCGTAGGATTAGCAGACTAAAAATCACACTGAAAACAATCAGTGCTAGATTAAACAAGCCTGTTGTATTGAAAGACAGGCGTATGAGAATGGCGGAAATAATAAATCCAGTATTCCGAATCAGTTGACTGTATCGTTCTGTGTAACGAAAAGAAATCAGTAAGATCCATACATCTGCCAATATCATCAGTGTAAAAAAGTCTGTATAAAAAATGTAGTTAATATTTATTTGGCTGAGGTTTTCAGGATCATTGAAAACGAACCAAAGCCATTGCGATAAGCTATATAATAAAACCACTACAAAAATGGGAAGTAGCACTAGGCTTACCCCTTTTTTGGCGCGGACAAAGCGTTGCAGTTTATCACTCAATTTTCGTTTGGGTAACCTATCTCTTTTTTGATTGAAGAGAAAGATGAGAAAGAAAAGCAATAATATCCCCAGTAAATCATACAGTAACTGAAGGTTTTCTGCGCTGAATGCATCAAATTCGTTGAATTGTAGTCTTGGGATATCTGCAAAAATTTTACGGATGATAATCAAAGAGATAATTTCGAATTGTTTGGAGACCGATGTCGTAAAAGAGCGTGGTAGATAGTAAACAAGTAAGTATACCTCGTAGATCAGAATTATTGAAAAGGGAGTGTAAATGGCGGAAATAGGATCCTTAAGTAGCTGTGCTTCAAATGGGGAATGAAACAGTTGTAAGCGCTTGGCATAAATCAGTAATAAATGCAGGACGAAGCCAAAGACAGATAGCCGTAGGATTAAGGATTCAATTGTCTTTTGATTTTTATCGGAAAAAACCTTGAAAAACCATTGGTCTAGTGGTAGAGAGACACTCATCAGTGTGCGAATAATTGGTTCATATCTCGAAAGGTTTTAAATTCAATCGCATTGGCTGCAGGGTCTAAAAAAAACATTGTTTTTTGTTCTCCGACCTGTCCTTCAAAGCGGATGTAGGGTTCAATGATAAACGAAACCTTGGCTGCCTTTAATCGGTTTTCTAGCTCTGTAAACTCTTCCCAAGGAAGAACAACACCAAAGTGGGGGATAGGGACTGATTTCCCATCCACAGGATTTTTGACATTTTCTTTTTTGGGTTGTTCATCTAGGTGCAAGACCAACTGATGTCCAAAGAAGTTCAGATCCATCCAATGATCGGAAGATCGACCGGTGCTACACCCTAAAACAGTTGTGTAGAATTCTATGTTTGCCGGTAAATCATCTACGGGAATGGCTAAATGAAAAGGATGTACATCTGGCATCGTTTCAATTTTTAGTTAAGGTACAAATAAAATCTTTCTCCGCTTTCAATACCGTATATTTGCCCCGCATGGATAAAGCAACTCAACAACAAGTGGAGCAGGGAGAACAACTCCCACTGATGGAGGCATTTTACACGATTCAAGGGGAAGGTTACCACAAAGGCACAGCGGCCTATTTTATTCGAATAGGGGGCTGCGACGTTGGTTGTCATTGGTGCGATGTAAAAGAAAGTTGGAATGCACAGTTACATCCACCAACAGCCATTACTAGCATTGTAGAGGAAGCTTCGAAATATGCCAAAACAATAGTCGTAACAGGGGGAGAGCCGTTGATGTGGAATATGAATCCTTTAACCCAGGCCCTGCATGCGGCAGGAATGCAAATCCATATCGAAACTTCCGGAGCATACCCTCTCAGTGGTGATTGGGATTGGTTTTGTTTATCTCCCAAAAAGAATCAGGAACCGACAGCAGAGGCTTTGAAAATTGCCGACGAACTGAAAGTGATTGTCTACAATAAATCGGACTTTGTTTTTGCTGAAAAATTTGCCCAAAGAGTCTCGGCAGATTGCCAGCTTTATCTTCAGCCAGAATGGAGTCGTCGGGAGCAGATGATGCCGCTCATGGTCGATTATGTTTTGCAAAATCCTCAGTGGAAAATTTCCTTGCAAACCCACAAATACTTAAATATCCCTTAGGTTTAATCGGGGTACATCAAATATTTTTTTCGCGCTTGTTTGTAGGCCGACAATTGCACCTCCCAAAGCACCCTAATTTCTTGTTCGGTTTTCCCGCTTGAAAGGGCTTTTCGAAGGGTCGAAGTCCCCGCAATACGATCGAATCCTTTCCGGAAAAACCCCTCTTTATCTGGATATTGTTGATAGGCTGTTAACAGCCATTGGAGCTCAATTTTTGAAGGAGCTACTGTAGCTCTTAGATCCCATCCAAAACATTTTTGTCCGTTTAATTTAGGGTGTTTAGCTCCTATATTAGGATGGGGAGTAAAGGTGAAATCGGTCTTTGGTAGATCTGGGTGTCCAAAGATCTGAAACTGCATAGAAGTTCCTCTGCCCACGCTTATGGCGGTAGGTTCTAACAGACACAGGCTGGGATATAGCGCAACTGCCTGAGCATTGGGAAGGTTAGGAGAAGGGGGGATGGGCAAGGCGTAAGCGGTCTGATGGCTGTAGTTTTCTACGGGAACGACAATTAGTTCTAGGGGATGTACTGTGCTGATCCACTCTTCACCAATGATCATTTGGGCCATTTCACCAAGGGTTAGCCCATGAACTACGGGGATAGGATGCATGCCCACAAAACTTTGATGTTGCATGTCCAAAACGGGACCATCTACATAATGACCATTAGGGTTGGGGCGGTCAAGGATAATCAATGGAATTTCAGCATTCGCACAAGCCTCCATGATGTAATGTAGGGTAGAGAGGTAGGTATAGAAACGGGTCCCGACATCTTGCAAGTCAAAAATCATCAGATCTAGCTGATCCAGTTGTTCTGGTTGTGGCTTTTTGTTTTTGCCATAAAGCGAAACGATTGGAATAGACTTATAGCGTCCGTCCTGTATGTATTCGCCTGCATCAGCAGTACCTTTAAAGCCGTGTTCAGGAGCAAAAATTATATGGAGATCCACGCCCGACTGTAGAAGACTGTCGACCAAATGCGTTTTCTCGGCAGAGTGTTCGAAACGGGATGCTTGATGGACCACCAATCCAACTTTTTTTCCTGCCAACAGGGGAAAATATCGCTGTGTATGCTCGATTCCCAATTTAGGGCTTTGACCGATACAGAAGCCATAGGATAGAACCCCCAAAATCGAGAATAATAGTTTATTTTTGAGGGTCGGTATGCTTAAATCAAAATTCAATTTATCGTTTTTTTTAGCGCAAAGAATGCGTTCGACATCCGATCGTAAAATTACGGTATCTGCTCAGATAATTAAAATAGCGACCATCGCTGTTGCCCTTGGGATGATTACGATGCTTTTGTCTATTGCCTTCTCACGCGGACTTCAGGAAGAAATTCATCTCAAACTCACCGCGTTTTACGGGGATATAGAGGTCAGTCCATTTGAGAATGGTAATGCTCAGTATTCATCCATACCCTTCCGATGGAACGATACTTTGAAGCAATTATGGACAGACAATCCTGCTTTAGAGGAGCCCTATCCCTTTATTAAAAGAGCAGGAGTTTTAAAGCACGACGAACTTTTTGAAGGGGCTCTATTTGTGGGGGTGGATGAGACCTACTCCCCCGAAGCGATTATGTCGTTTCCTTTTGAAGGACGCTTTTTAAATACTCAGCCCTCCGAAGGAGCAGAGATTGTACTTTCTTCGACTATGGCCAATCGTTTAGGATTAAATATTGGAGATCGTTTTCGCGCTTATTTTATCGATGCTGAAAGTAAAGCACAGTATCCGAAAAGTAGACGACTGGAGCTGGTTGGTATCTATACATCAGGTTTTCCAGATATAGATGGTCATCTGGTATTTACTTCTCTGGGGCTATTGCAGCAACTGAATCGTTGGGAGAGTGATCAGATTGGCGGACTGACAGCGGTAGTGAAAGCAGGACAAAAATCAGATGAAGTGGCAGATCAACTCTATTCAAGACTTCCTTCTCATTTGGATGTACATCTGCTCAAGCAGCGTTTTTCAAGCTTATATCAGTGGATGGCACTGTTTGATTTTAACACATGGATTATCATTGTTGTGATGCTGCTGGTTGGCATTGTCAACATAGCAACAGCACTTTTGGTTTTAATTTTAGAACGTTCAAAAATGGTGGGTCTTTTAAAGGCTATCGGTGCTCCAAACAACCTCTTGCAACAACTGTTTTTGTGGAATGGCTTATTGGTCATGGGTAGAGGTCTCCTATGGGGGAACGGCCTGGGGTTATTGATGTATGGAGTGCAAAAATACACAGGCTTAATACGGCTAGATCCTACTACTTATTTTGTTGAAATAGCCCCTGTTCGCTTAGTATTTATGGATGTTCTATGGCTAAATATATTTGTGGTATTGGTCAGTGCCTTATGTTTGTGGATTCCTGTAAAAATTGTGAGTAAGATTGCCCCAGCTCAAGTCCTAAAATATGCATAACTTGAAGGTTATATGCGCCTATGGAAAACCTACAAAACATCCCCCTGAATCCTGTTTTGGAACGACTCCCAAAACATTTGTGGCAATATATTAGTCCACAACCATACGATCAATATACTGCTATAGACCAAGCTACGTGGCGGTTTGTTATGCATCGGAACATTAAATACCTAAAAGATATTGCGCATGAATCTTATATAGAAGGTTTAAAGCAAACGGGTATAGGCGTCGATAAAATCCCAGATATGTATGGGATGAATCGCATACTGAAATCTATAGGATGGGCTGCCGTATCGGTGAATGGATTTATTCCTCCGGCGGTGTTCATGGAGTTTCAGGCCTATCAGGTGCTGGTCATTGCAACAGATATTCGACACAGAAATCAACTGACCTATACGCCAGCTCCAGATATTATACACGAGGCTGCTGGTCATGCGCCGATCATTGCCAACGCAGAATATGCTGAATATCTGCGTCGCTTTGGGGCCTTAGGCGCAAAAGCCATAGGCTCTACCCATGACTATGAGATGTATGAAGCTATTCGGCATTTGTCTCAACTCAAAGAGATGAACAGTACGGATGTAACTGCTGTTAAGGAAGCTGAAACAAAAATTAAAGACCTACAACGAAGCGAAGAGCAAACTTCAGAATTACAGGCTATCCGCAATCTGCATTGGTGGACTGTTGAGTATGGATTGATAGGCGCTATAGAACAACCAAAAATTTATGGAGCAGGTTTGTTGTCCTCCATCGCTGAAAGTCATTCTTGTCTTCAGAAATCGGTTGCTAAAATTCCCTTAAGTCTGGAAACAGTCCACCAAGGTTTTGATATAACCCAGCCACAGCCTCATTTATTTGTGACGCCAAATTTTGCTCATTTAAGTGTGGTGCTCGAAAGCTTCGCGGATTCAATGTCTCTCCGACGAGGTGGAGTGGAGGGCGTTCAAAAACTAATTGATTCCCAGCAATTAGGGACCATAGAATTGAGTAGTGGCTTGCAAATTACCGCTTGCTTTACAGATTATATATTGGATCAGGATGAACTGGCCTATGTGCAAACCACCGGGCCAACGGCACTGAGCTATCGCGATCAGGAACTGATTGGGCACGGCACTTCTGCACATCCGGAAGGATATGGAACTGCACTTGGACCTTTGAAAGGAATCACACCTGCATTGGAAGAAATGTCTCCCGCGCAATTGGAAGAGTTTGGGATTTTTGAAGGAAAGAAAGTCTGTTTGAATTTTGAGAGTGGGATTGAAGTAAACGGTCAAGTAGTCACTGGAACCAGAGATGTCCGCGGCAAAATTTTAATTGTAGAGTTCCGAGAATGCACCGTCCGTCTAGGCGATCGGATATTGTTTGCGCCTAGTTGGGGGAAGTACCATTTGGGTGTAGGGAAGACTGTGGTTGCTGCCTACGCCGGCGCAGCAGACCCCAATCGTATGCCGATAGAGCACCCTCCCCTCCAGCCGTCGGAAATTCCCGTTCTGGATTCCTATGAAATAGGGTTAGACGCGTTTTTGAAATCCCTTCAGATGCTTCATTCTGTTCATCTGACGAGCGAAAAGTATCACGCATTGGTAGATCAAGCACTTCAGGAATACAGTGAAGAAATCGTTTTGCTCGAAGAACTGTATCGCAAAGGTAGAGAGGCAGGTTTAAAAATTCCGATAAGGCTACAGGACCAGATAAATAAACGTATTCTCCAACAACCCGATTTATTGACTTTATATCCGTGAGCTAAATAGTACTGGTCTTTTAGCGTAAGGTGTATCTTTGCATCATACGTATGAAAATAGCCAATAATATATTAGAGACGATAGGGAATACCCCTTTAGTCCGTTTGAATAAAATTACTGCAGATCTACCGACCACCGTATTGGCCAAAGTCGAGAGTTTTAACCCAGGAAATTCTGTCAAAGATAGGATGGCGTTAAAAATGATTGAAGATGCTGAAGCCGATGGGCGACTAAAGCCTGGCGGTGTAATTGTTGAGGGGACTAGTGGGAATACGGGAATGGGACTTGCCTTAGCAGCTATCGTCAAAGGCTATAAGCTCATTTGTGTCTCCACAGACAAGCAGTCGAAAGAAAAGTTCGATGTTTTGCGTGCCGTTGGAGCCGAGGTCGTTGTTTGTCCTACAGCTGTGGCACCAGAGGATCCACGCTCATATTATAGTGTTTCTAAACGTATTGCAGAGGAAACACCAAATGCATGGTATGTTAACCAATACGACAATCCTTCTAATGCTCAGGCGCACTATGAACAAACCGGACCAGAAATTTGGGAGCAAACCGATGGGAAAATCACTCACTTTGTGGTGGGGGTAGGAACCGGCGGGACTATTTCAGGGGTAGGTCGTTATTTAAAAGAAAAAAATCCGAACATAAAAATTTGGGGAATAGATACCTACGGATCAGTTTTTAAAAAATACCACGAAACCGGTATTTTCGATGAAAACGAAATTTACCCCTACATTACTGAAGGTATTGGAGAAGACATACTTCCTGAAAATGTGGATTTCAATATTATCGATGGATTTGAAAAGGTAACCGATAGAGACGCGGCAATTTATACACGCAAACTAGCACGCGAAGAGGGGATATTTGCAGGGAATTCCTGTGGAGCAGCCATTAAGGGTGTTTTGCAACTATCTTCCCATTTTAAAGTCGACGATGTTGTCGTAGTGCTATTGCACGATAGTGGTAGTCGTTATATCGGGAAAATGTATAATGACGATTGGATGCTCGACAACGGATTTCTTGAGGTTTAAGGTTTCTTCTTGAAGTATTCAGTTACTCCTGTGGCTAGATTCTGTAGTTTTAATTGATCTTTGGTTTCGTTAAACCCATATATAAATTGCTTAAGATCTAAGGAAACTCCTTTATCGACATAACCCGACTTTACTTTGATTGTGTCCTTATTGATCACATATATATACTTAGAACCATAGACGATATGACTATCTGTATAGGTATTAAATCTTTCGTTTGAATCGAAAGTGACTGTTTTATAATGAACGTTACCACCGGTATCACCGACTTTATATCGCTGTTCTACGTTAGGGTAAGTGAATTCTGTTAACTCCCATTGTCCTGCTAACTCCTCCATGCTGCCCATAGTAGAGAAGGGGGCTTTCTTGGAACTGTCCTGACAACTGTATAACAATAATGTTAAAATACTGACAGCTAAAATTTTGTTGGTTTTCATATTGGTGTTTTATATTTTAAGGATGATGGGTTTCTTTTATAATATTTCCTTGCAGATCATATTCATACCAAGTTCCGGATTTTTTTCCAGAAGGACTGAACTGCATCAGCAAACGGACTTTTCCATTTTTGTGATAAAAAATACTTTTACCGCCTAAGCGCCCTTGAACGAATTCATGTGTTTGGCTGACTTTACCATCAGGCCGATAATATGTTGAGATACCGTCTTGTACCCCATTGGTCATGTTTTTTTCTGCTTTGATGTAGCCTGTAGTGTCATAGATCCGGTGTGGCCCTTGTTGGATGCCATCACTGATATACATTTCCTCCAGAAGCGAGTCATCATCATTTCTAATCTCTACAATGCCATTAAATGGCTCCTTATTGTAGGAGTATACATAGGGAAAGCTCAGTGAATCAATTTCGACTAATCGGTGGGACACTCGGGTCTCAAGCCAAGAGCTACAGGAAACCAATGTACTTGTTAATAAGCCAAAAAGTAAAAACTTTTGCACGACCCGAATATAATGCATCCTTGCGTTTTATGCCTGCTCTTAGGGAAAAACAAAGGTTTATTTACTTACTATATTTATTAACAATTGAAATGCAGCAATGTTAATAAAGTTGAATTTGTATATATTTTTTTGTTTCATAATTCAACTTTATGTCTTAATTTAGCCATGAATAACAAGAGATTTATGTTTGGATATATTTTTAAAGCGTTGTTGATAACTCTAATTATTTATCCACTATATACTAAAAGCTATAACCAAACGTTTAGATCTTAACGATATCGAAATTATTTCCTGTGGGGGGAACATTTAAAAAGTTTTACGTACAGCTATTGCTGCTTATAGGGGCCTTTGCTTCCTATGGGCAGAATGTTGATTTAGGATTCAGAACTGTGAATCCTATTGTCTTGAACAATAGTTCTTCAGCTTATTGTCAAGGTTTTGTTCCCAATTTCACTCTCAATCTGGAAAATGTCTCAGGTGCTGCTACTTTAACGCTTACCTCCACAAACACCGTTAATTTTACAGTTACAGCAAGCGGAGCCAACTCTTTTTCCAAAACGATCTCTAACGTTACTTCTTTCGTTAGTGGTAGTAGTATACGAGGAGGAGATACGGATAGTTATAACTGGCCGACAACAGGGCCTAATGCTATCACCCTGTCTAACGCAGGTGTAACCAACATTACCTTTTCCTTCACAATTAGTTCTTCTATCTACACCGATACAGATGTAACTAATGATGTTGAGACGTATTCGAGTTCTATAACCATCACTTCAGATCCAGCATTACCAACAATTTCGTTCTCCCCAGGGACTCTGTTGGTGACCAATACAGTTATCATATGTCAAGGAGAATCTATCACCCTGACGGCAGATCCGGTTGGTTTAACCAATTATGAATTTTTCAGGGATAACGGTGGTGGACCCATGGTGTCTCAGGGAGTTCAATCATCTACCTCGATCACATTTAATAATATAATCGATGGGGAAAAGGTTAAAGTAAGAGTATATAATGGTGCGTGTGATCGAGATTCAGTCGATTACACTTTTTCTGTTACCGCGATTCCCAATGTAACCCTGGGAGATGACGACAACGACAACATTATTTGTGATGGACAAACTTTAAATCTAACAGCTACTGGTAGTGGTAATTGGTTTGAGTTTTTGTCTTCTGTTGGCGGGGTAACTACTTCCTTACAGTCTTCTACATCAGCTACTTACAGCACCACTATCGCTACGGATAGCACTACTATAATCGTAAGAAATTACACCACGTCAGCTACTTCTTGTTACGATGAAGCTCAGTTGACCTATCGTTTAAATGATTTTACAGGGACAAATCAGATTAATAGTTCGGCTACATCTATTTGTGAAGGGCAAGGCGTTAGTTTAACAGACGGTGGTCTGGCTACCGCCAATGTGTCTGGTACAACCACTTACATTTGGCAGTTCTACACGGCTGGCAATGGAGCCTGGGTGACCATTGCAACGGCAACAGGAACCGCTTATGCTCCTTCAAATATTACCACGACTACTGCCTACAAACGAATCATTCGCAACCGAATTTCCAATACAGATTGTGATGTAGAATCTAATGTTGTAACAGTAACGGTAACACAAGTTCCAACGCTAAGCGTTAGTTTAAATCCAAATCAAAATGAAATATGTGAGGGTGAAGACATTGTTTTAACAGCATCAGGAACAGGAGGTTGGTATCACTTCCAGTTATTTAATGGGACGACTACTACAACTGTGCAATCGTCTACTTCAGCCACCTACACAGCAACTATTATCAACGATAATTCTACAATAACAGTCCGAAGTTATGTAGATTCTTCAACCACCTGTTATGCAGAGGTAACAGAAACATTTAGGTATAATGAAATCTCTGGTGTTAACCAGATTTTAGATCCATCTCCATTAACTATATGTAGTGGAGATTCTTTCACGATTAGTAGTAATGCTACGCCTACTACAACTATTGGTGCTTCTGCTGTAACCTATGAATGGGAAATTTATTCAGGTGGAATATGGAACATAGTAGCTGGGCAGGTATCCGAATCACTATCTGCTACCGGTGTTACGACCACTACTGCCTATCGACGTGTTTTTGTTAGTACGTTTGGGAGCTCAGTTTGTCGAGACTACTCAAATACAGTAACCCTCACCGTTGAACAAGTTCCTTCAACAGTTGCATTAACTTTGAATCCAAACCAAACGGTTGTTTGTTCTGCAGAAGATATTCGCATGGAAGCCTCAAGTACTGGAGCTGGTTGGTTTGAATTTTTGCGTTTCACGGGGATTACAACGACCACATTAGTATCCTCTACTTCAAATACATATACTGTAACTATCAATGCAGATAATACGGTTATTACTGTTAGGGCTTACACCGACTCTACCACAACTTGTTACGAAGAGGATTCGCGCACATTCCGTTTCAATAATATAACTGGGAACAACCAAGTGCTTAATCCCTCACCTGCTACGATATGTAGTGGTGATGCTTTTGTGATTACATCGAATTTAACACCAACTGCAACGATCGGTGCTGCAACCACTTCTTATCAGTGGCAAATATATAATGCAGGTGCATGGGCTAATTTATCAGGCGCAGGTACTACTTCTGAATCTTTATCCTATACGGGTATTACGACTACTACAGCCTTTAGAAGAGCATTTATTAGTTCTTTTGGTGGTCAAGATTGTTACGATTATTCCAATACAGTCACGCTGACTGTAAACGACTCGCCTGGAGTTGTTGGTTTGAGTCTAACTCCGACAAACACAACCTTATGCTCCGCGGATGATGTTGTAATTCAGGCTTTCAGTACTGGAGCAACTTGGTTTGAATTTTTAGAATACGATCCGACAACTACAACAACTTCTACAGTTCAATCCTCTACTTCTGACACCTATACATCTACAATATCCAGCGATAATACGATCATTACTGTCCGAGCCTATTCGGTGTCAGGGACAAGCTGTTTTGAAGAGGTGTCACAGACTTTTAGATTCAACCAGATCACAGGGACAAATAATATTTTATCTCCGGCTGCTGTATGTGCCGGCGAAAATGTAGATATATTATCTACTGTCGCTACACCAACTAGTTCTTTATCAGGTTCTAATAATTCTTTTCGATGGGAATCATATGTTGGAGGTACATGGAATACAATCCCATCTTCAAATGCAGTGTCTATCAGTATTACTGGGATAACTACTACAACATCATATCGAAGAGTTTTCGTGTCTCAACACAATGGAACAACTTGTGAAGAGATTTCAAATGTCGTAACAGTTACTGTATATGACGAACCATCAATTGATTCATTTACAATTACTTCGGCAGTAAATAACACGATTTGTCCGGATGATGCTGTTACTTTTGAGGTGACTGCTTCAAATGTTCAATCGCCAACTTATACTTTGTATGTTGTCGGTAATCCTACTCCTATCGCAGGGCCTACATCGGGTACAACTACAATCACTTTTGCGACAGTTACTTCTTCATTATATACAGATAATGCTCAGATCAGAGTGGTAATCTCTAATGCTGGAGGAGGTTCTTGCGAAGACGACTCAACGATTACTATACGTGTGAACGAATTCACTGGGAATAACGATATTGCTGGAGATCAAGATTTATGCAATGGAGCTGCGATCAGTACAATCACCGATGTTAACTCACCAACGGCAACAGGAAATCTTACCTTTTACTGGCAGTCACGTACGAGCGGTACTGTCACTTGGACAAATTTGTTTGGACAAACAGGTATAAATTTCACACCGACCAGTGTCTCAACTAATACAGAATATAGACGGGTTGCTGTTTCTACAATTAATACGGTCGATTGCGAGTCTTATTCTAATATTGTTGAAAAGCGTCCTGTTACTTTAACTCCCTCCCTGACCCTATTAGATAGTGATGGAAATCCATTAAATGGAAATGTTTCTTGTCCATTGGCTGTAGGTGACTTTATTACCCTTGACGCGTCTGGATCAGTAGGTGCGAGTGCTTATCAGTTTTTTACCTCAAATAATTTTCCAATCACAGGAATTATTACTACCAACTCTTCTGAGACAATTAATTCCATTGTCGGTGTAAATCCACTGCGCGTTGAGGTATATGAAAATGCTGATGGCTCCGGATGTTCTGCTTCTGTTACAGTAACAATCTTTGTCAATACAATCTCAGGGACTAATCAAATTGGTAATGTTTCCCAAACCATATGTGATGGAGGGACAGCAACAAGAATTACCGCTGCATCTACACCAACAGCCACACTTAGTGGTGGTTCAGTTTCTTACCGCTGGCAAAGACGACCTGCTGGGACAACTACTTGGACGACGATTAGTGGATATGGACTGGCTTACTATGATCCGGGAACAGTTACCCAAACAACCGATTACCGTCGTTTGGTACGTGTAACCTATAACAGTCTGCTATG
This sequence comes from Flavobacteriaceae bacterium, assembly GCA_049889695.1. Lineage (GTDB taxonomy): Bacteria > Bacteroidota > Bacteroidia > Flavobacteriales > Flavobacteriaceae > WTJH01. The sequence goes on from JBMHCX010000005.1 coordinate 355,781, forward strand.
TAGTACTACTCTTTCAGATTATGAATCCAATGTTGCTCGAGTAACAGTTTCGCCAGCACCCACAGGGACGTTAACCTCAACTGTTTCAAGTTTGTGTAGTGGTGATTCCGTTACTTTTACCGCTAATGGACCCTTAGGCGCTACCTATGAGTTTTTAATTAATAACGTTACTGCCCAAGCAGCTAGTGCATCTTCCACATTTGTTACAGACACACTTAATAACGGAGATGCAGTATCTGTAGTTATTCGTTTAGGAACTTGTTCCTCTACAGTCGGACCAATTAATATGACTGTTTTCAACACACCGTCAGCAAGCTTGTCTGGCGATGGAGTTACTGCAGACACGATTTGTGCTGGTGAATTACCGTCATTTACAGCTTTTCCTACAGGTCTATCTTATACTTTCTATATTAACAATATTCAAGTTGTAACTCCAGCTGCACTTAATGGGAATCAACTGATAACAGCAAATACGTCTTTTACCTTGACCCATGGAACTACCGTAGCAGTCGTAGTTTCAAATGGTTCATGTTCAGATACTGTAACACGAACGATTAGTGTCATTGATGTAAGTGGTACAGATTCAATTACGACGGCTACAACAGATTATTGTGCCGGTGCAGACCCATTAATTATAACCTCAACAGGAACAACTACTCCTGTTAATGGAGGAACATTGAGTTATCAATGGCAGAACCAACTTTCTGGTTCTGTAACTTGGACGAATATTTTGAATGCTACCTCTGCTAACTATGATCCACCAAGTTCTTTAGGAAGTGGAACACATTTATTTAGACGTATTACGACAATAGAGCTTAATGGGGTAAGTTGTGAGCAGCCCGCAACTGGAGTTATTTCCATAACCATGGGTGCTGGAACCGCGCCAACTGCCTTGGTAACTGCAACCATAACAGGCACTTCTTCAACTGTTACGAACAGCGTTCTTTGCCCCGGCCAAGGCCTTTCCTTCGATGCTTCAGGCTCTACAGGAAATGGTTTTGAGTTTTTGTATAATGGCAGCAGAGTACTAGGTCCTGGAACAACCTCTGTACATACAATTACAAGTTTTTCCGATGGAGATACTGTACAGGTAAGGGTTTACGAAAATGCTGACGGAAGCGGATGTTTTAGTGACTTCTTTATGACGGTCAATGTTAATGGATTAAACGGCTCGAATACGATTACTTCAACCACATTAACCTATTGTCAGGGAGATGACCCAATACAGATTCAGTCTACTGCAGTTCCTACAAACGTTGCAGTTGGTGCCACTATAGATTATCAATGGGAAAGACGGGAAGCCGGTTCAACTACATGGACAACGATATTTGCTGCTACATTACCAACTTACGATCCTCCAGCAAATATTCAGACTACAACAGAATATCGACGACTGGCAACTCCAGAATTAAGAGGTACTTCTTGTGATGATACTTCTGCACCTTACGTATCCAATACGGTACGCTATATCGTGAACACTTCGTTCACAGCCACGATGACATTTACGGATTCAGCGGATGTATGTGATGGAGAGTCGATAACTTTTACAGCAAATAATGTAGCTTCTGCTACCTACGAATTCCAAGTCAACGGAAACACAGTCCAAGGGCCAGGAGCTAGTAGAGTTCTATCAAGTACATTCAACAACGGAGACTCTGTAACCGTTATTATTGATAATGGTAGTTGTTCTATTACTTCCTCGCCTGTGATAGTTGTCGTTAATGCTCAGCCTATTGCTCAACTAGTCGCTAATGGAGTTACAAACAATGTTATTTGTGAAGATGCAGCACCAACGATTCAAGCTTTCCCAACTACTGGGGTTACCTACCAATTTACGATTAGTGATGGTGTTACAACTTCACCTGCGCCCGCAGCTGCTGTAAGCGGATCAGTACTTGACTTATCCCATTCCTCTGTAATTCTTACGGACACAATGATCATAAATGTGACGGTATCCAATACGACATCTGGATGTGATGATGCTACAAGTCAAGCAGATGGAGATGCTTTAGTTTTACGTCTGAATAGAATAACCGGAACGAATCAAATTGGAACAGCGACAACTACTTATTGTACGGGCGCCAATCCTTCAGTAATTCAAAGTACGAGTATACCTACATCTACATTATCTAATATTAACTTTAATTACAGTTGGCAAGTACAACAAGTTTCACCTACAACGACTTCCTGGACTACAATTAATGGAGCTACTGGGGTAAATTATAATCCACCTGCTCTTAGTGATGGTCGTTATGTCTATCGTCGATTAGTGACCTCCACTGCCAGCAATGTTACTTGTACTCCGACCTCAACCTTATACGAGTCAAATCTCATTACGATTACCATCGGTGGTACCGGAAATACAGCTCCATCGGTTACTTTGACTACCGATATTGTTCCAGCAATCAATAATGTGATTTGTGAAGGAGAGGATGTGATTTTCACAGCTAACTCCTCAGCTACTTTGTTCCATTTTTATAGAAACGGTACATCTATTACGGGAGGAACGACTACCACAAATATTTTAAATACGGCATCTTCGAGTATAAGTCTACGTGATGGAGATGAAATTACTGTTAAAGTCTTTTCAGCAGCAGGATGTGAGAATGAAGCGTCCTTCACAGTCCGGGTCAATACAGCCACTGGAACCAATGCAATTTCTGCTCCTGCAGTTACCACTATATGTGGAGGCGATAATCCTGATCCTATTACTAATGTAGCCCCATCCCCATCACCTACTAATGGTGCCACATTAAAATATCAATGGCAATCCCGTACCGGCGCAACATGGAATGATATTCTATCAGCTACTAATGCAGATTATGACCCACCAACTTTATTTACGACGACTGGCTTCCGTAGATTGGTTACAACAGAGTTAAACGGGATTGAATGTAATGCACCATCTGGAATTTATGAGTCTAATATTGTAACCATCACCGTCAATACTGGGCCCACCCCTTCAGGTACTTTTACATCAGGATATGTAAATAATGTCATTTGTATTGGTGATACACCAACATTTACCGCAAATCCAGTGGGTGTTACTTCTCCAAGTTTCCTTTATTTCAAGGGTGGAGTTGCCCAGAATTCCCTTTCATCAACTGCAACAACTTACACACCAAGTACTACCATAGCAGACGGAGAGGTGATTATGGTCCGTATTTTCGCCGATCTTAACAGAACAGGATGCTTCCTAGATATTCCGTTGACTATGCGTGTCAATGGTTTTACAGGTTCCAATCAGATTGCTACTGCAAGTACAACTGTCTGTTCTGGCTTTGATCCCCCACCTTTTTCTGATATTAATTCACCTACTTCATCGAATGCTTCAGGAACTATCACTTATCGTTGGGAATCCAGTACTGCTGGGTCTTCACCAACGTGGAGTCCTATTTCCCCTGCAGTAACAACTGCTGTTTACGATCCGCCCGTTCTGTCCTCAACAGTAGCTTACAGGCGTGTTGCCATCAGTACACTCAATGGTGCTACCTGTGAATCTTACAGTAATACAGTTACCATTACGGTAAGTGGAGGAGCAATACCAAATGTTACTCTCTCATCGAACAGACCATCAAATACAGTTTGTTTTGATGACACTACTAACACTACAGTCTTTACGGCTACTTCGACAGGTTCACCTACTCGTTATGACTTTTATTTTAATAATATCATTGCACAGACAGGTACAAGCACCACTTTTACAATAAGTAACTCAACGATATCAGGAACGGCAACTATTTTTGTTCAGGCATTCAACAGTGGTGGTTGTTTTGATCAATCAGTAACTACTACTATAGTTGAAAATACAATTACCCCGGCAGGAACAATTACAGGGGCACAAACAGTTTGCCAAGGTGATTTACCCACCTTACTTCAGGGGGTTACTTCACCGACATCAGTCATTCCTAGGATTAATGGTGTTTTAGCCGGGAACGGAGATTTTCAGTGGCAAATTTCAACAGATGACATCGTATTTACAGATATTTTTGGTGCAACGAATGCTAACTATCAACCTACAACTCTGTTATCTCCAGGAACTCGATACTACAGAAGACAGGTAGTTGGATCAAGAAATGGTGTAACATGTGAAGTTAATTCTAATTCTGTCAGAGTACAATTTGCTGCCTCACCAGCGGCTGGGATTACTTCTAACCAAGGTTCGGGAACTACACTTACTATATGTCAGAGTAGTACATTAATTTTTACAGGTTCCGGGGGACGATCATTTGATTTTCGAATTAATGGTAGTTCACAAGCACTTGTTAACGCAACAGGACTTTTGACCACGGCTGTATTCGATGCTTCCAGTTTAATCAATGATAACGATCGGGTAACTGTAATTGTTTATGATCTGTTGAACCAGGGAGGATGTTCCACAACATCTTCAGAAGTACTTGTAAATGTTGTCGCCCAACCCAATGGGACTTTAACTTCCTCTGCTCTAAATAACACCATCTGTATCGGTGACGCAGTAAACTTTACCGCCACAGCTGGTGGAATTACCGGAGCGACATATCGTTTTAAAATTAACGGTATAAATACTGCTACCGTAACGACAACCAATGTTCAAAACTCTGCAACTTTTTCACCAACAGGAGTGCTGCCGAATCCTTTTGAATTAAGTGTTGATATTGAAACACCTAATGGATGTACAACTTCCGTTTCTATTGAGTTATTCCAGAATTCAATAACCTCCGCAGGAACAATTACTGGGACACAAACAATTTGCCAGGGAAATACTCCATCACAAATTACAAGCACTGCATCTGCTACTTCCTTTAATGCTTCAGCTACAATCAGTTATCGTTGGGAAAGTTCTACGGATAATTTCATTACCGATATTTCAAATACTGGAGTCACTACAGTTAATTATCAACCTCTTGCGTTAGTTCAAACAACACAATTCAGACGTGTAGCCATTAGTACCCTAAACGGAGTTTCATGTGAATTAGCCACTTCTCCTGCTATAGAAGTAACTGTTTCTGCATCTTTCTCCTCGACATTAAGAGTGAATGGAACGAATGCACCAACCACGACAAGCTTGTGCCAAGGCGACAATTTAACATTTACAGCTAACGGCGGTCAGTCCTATGAATTCCGAGTTGGTGGAACAGTTTTATACAGGACTAACGGAAGCGGTTCAGCGACATTTGATCCATTAACTGATGTGATTTCTGGTAGTGCAGGCTATACTTTATTGAACAACGATGTAGTAGATGTCATCGCTTACGATAGAGCACTAACTGCTTCAGGAACAGTTGATCCTGACGCATGTTCTGCTATTTCTGCTTCTGTGACAGTCACTGTTGATATTCCACCTACCATATTATTATCGACTGTCGACACTACTAACACCGTTTGTCAAAATTCTGATGTTAATCTGACAGTTACATCTGTCACTAGCGCAACGTATACGTGGAGTATAAATGGATCACAATTCGGCTTGCCAACATCTACCAATACACTAACTATTCCATTTGCAAATTTCACTGGCCTATCTACAGCTACAATCAGTGTTCAGGTGAGTACAACAGGTAGCTGTTTGGTATCGGATACCTTTACTTTATATATCAATCGAGTAGATGCTGGAACAATAAGTGGTACACAAACGATTTGTCCAAATGAGATTCCTGCATCAATTTTAAATGTCACGGCAGGTTCTGCCTCCTTGACGGGTATAATTTCAGGAACCTTTAGTTATCGTTGGGAGAGTTCCACTGATAATTTTGCGACAGTTATTAATGTCATTGGTGGTGCTACGGGTAGCAACTATAATTTCACTGCACCTTTAACACAGGATACACAATATCGTCGTGTTACGATTGGTACCTTTAATGGTGTTCCGTGTGAGGAAGCTACGAGTCCAGTAGTTTCCATCACCTTGACCAGTACTTTAGTACCGACACTACAGGTCAGTGGAACCAATGCTCCTACTTCCGTATCGATATGTAGTGGAGACGACATCACCTTTACGGCTGGTGGCGGTCAGTCGTATGAATTCCGAGTAGGCGGTACGGTACTCTATCGTACTAATGCGAATGGTTTAGGGAATGCGACCTTTGATCCATTGACTGATTCTATATCAGGGACTTCA
>JBMHCX010000006.1:0-321848 GCA_049889695.1 Flavobacteriaceae bacterium
ATTCATATCGTGAGCATGTGGATTGGGTGATTTCATTGGCCAACCTCCTTTTTTACACTCTTTATCTCGATACAAAACACTGTGCTGGCTAAAGTATTCACCACTGTATTTCGAGGCATCGTCTGATAATAAACAATGCAGTGAAGTTTGTGCACTTTCCCAGCTACTGTCACTAAATCCAATTAATGAGAAAATAGGGGTTAATGCTTTTAAAAGTCCATCCATCAATGCACCACCACCTTTTCCAAAGTTGGAACGAGCCCAGCCAGGATGAATCGAATAAGTAGATACTCCGTCGTTTTTCAAACGTTCTGCTAATTCCATTGCATATTGAACAGAAGCAACTTTTGCCTCACCATATGCGGCAAAATTATTATACTTTCTATTCTTCCAATGGAGGTCTTCAAGATGAACGTGATATCTGTTTTTAGGGCTTCCTGCGTGTACTACTGAAGAAAGTATGATCATGCGGGACCCTTCTGTTTTTTTAAGGAGATCGATCAAAGACTCGGTCATTAAGAAATGTCCAAAAAAACTTGCCGCCATTGTGATCTCAAATCCATCAGAAGTGTAAATAGGCTCATTTTTCATGTTTACCATACCTGCATTACATGCGAGTCCATCTAATCTATTGTGCTTAGCCTTGAAAGCGTTTACGAAAGAACGAACAGACTCGAGGTTAGATAAGTCAGATTGAATTATCTCAAAACTACCCTTTAGAGACTCGAAAGATCTTGATACTTCAATTGTAGCGTCAGGTCTTCTTACAGCCATTACCACATGTGCCCCTTGCTTAATGAGCTGTTGAGTTGTTTCAAAACCAACTCCTGAGTTGGCCCCAGTGATTATGTAGGTTTTGCCCGTTAAATCTTTTTCAAATAGTGATGGATTACACCAAATTAAATTCTTGTTAGCCATTTTATCAATATTATTTGAAAGCAAAATTATCTTGAACACCTCTACATGACGTAACAAAAAAACGGAACCTCATAACCGTTTCTGTAAATACCGTTAAACTGTTTGATCGTGATATGTTTGAATTTTGAATTTGGGCTCCCAATCTTAAAAGTTGCAACCGCATCAAACCCTAACAAAAAAAGAAAAAGCCATCGAAAATCGATGGCTTTTCTAAGATGGCTCCCCCTCTTGGGCTCGAACCAAGGACCCTCTGATTAACAGTCAGATGCTCTAACCAACTGAGCTAAGGAGGAATATTGGGCTGCAAATATAAAAATCCCGTTGGGGATTTAAAAAATTTATTATTCTTTTTCTTCCAATTCTTTGATTTCTTCTTCAGGGAAGAATTCTAACTGCTCTTCATTCCAAACAAAGCTGCTGTTTACCTTCTCTGTCAGGGGGTCATAGGTGACCTCTAAATATTTGAGTCGTTTAATTTCTTCGACCTTTACCTGAGAAATAAAAGTATGGTAGTGGTAGCGATCGAAAGGACTCAGAAAAGTCTGGTAAGAGTCCCAAATAATATTTCGCGTATACTCTACATTGGCGTATTTTTCCTCGATAAAGAAGCGAATTTTCTTATTGATCTCTTTGATATTAATCGGAACGATTTCCCCTTCATCGTTTTCTTCAAAACCTTGATGTTGCTCAATGAAGTCAACAATTTTCACTTGTTTTTCTTGTGCGTTAACAGAGATGGAAAGGAGCCACCCGAAAAGAACAAAAGGAATGATGCGTGAATTTTTCATATTTGGTTGTTTAATTCAAATATAGCACACTTTTTTGAGGTTCAGAAGTTATGCTCCACTGATGAGTCGATACAAATCGTTCCCGTTGGCATAAATGACTAAACTCAGTAGTAATAGAAATCCAAACATTTGGGCATATTCCAGTACTTTCTGGTGTGGGGGTCGACCACTGACCATTTCATAGAGCAAAAACACCACATGGCCTCCATCTAGGGCAGGGATGGGCAGTACGTTCATAAACGCTAATATGATAGAAATAAGCGCGGTAGTATACCAAAAACCTCTCCAGTTCCATTGGGCAGGAAAGAGATTTCCGATCGTTCCAAACCCACCCAGCTGGGAAGCGCCTTTGGCGGTAAAGATATATTGGAATTGCGCGACATAATCATGTAAAATCCAGTAGCCATGGTCGATCCCCTCCGTGATACTTTCTCCAAAACTTAGGCTTTTGTTTCTGTAGGGGATGGTCCTGTTGAGGGTGTAAAATCCAAAAGTGCCTTCGTTTGTAGGGCTAATATTGAGGTTTTCTATTTGATCTCCTCTTTGCACCTTAAAGCGGGTCATAAATGTTTTGTTTTTCTTCACTTCTTCCAGCAATGCCTGCCGATCGAGTATGGGTTGGTCATTGATAGCCAACACTAGGTCTCCCGGGCGCAGTCCGCCAATAGCTGCTCTCGATTGGGGGACTACACTATCGATTCGTGCGGGAAAAAGAGGCGCTAAGGGAAAGAGGTCTCCTGAACGAAACATTTGATGACCGATATCTTCTGGAATGGCAATTTGTTCAGTGCTGCCATCGCTGTGTTTCACTTCGATGGTTCGAACATCTCTTAGGAATAGATGTTGGTTAACATCCATGACATTGTCGAGGTTTTTCCCGTCCACTTTTAGAATTTCATCGCCATTTTTAAATCCAAGAGCTAAAAAACTTTCACTGGGCTTAAAGCCTGCAGTGAGGTCAGCATTGGAGAAAACGGTTTTTCCCCATACGAACATAATCATGATATAGATCAGAAAACCAAGGATTAAGTTTACGGTTACTCCGCCAAGCATAACAATTAGGCGCTGCCAAGCCGGCTTGGAGCGAAATTCCCAAGGTTGTGCTGGTTGTGCCATCTGCTCGGTATCCATACTTTCATCGATCATACCCGAAATTTTTACATAGCCGCCCAGCGGAAGCCAGCCAATACCATAGACGGTTTCTCCTACTTTTTTCTTGAACAGCGCAAATTTTACATCGAAGAAAAGAAAGAATTTTTCCACCCGAATATTGAATAATCGAGCAGGGATAAAGTGCCCCAATTCGTGCAGTATAATCAAAAGAGACATACTGGCTAAAAACTGCAGTGCTTTAATGGCAAATGGAGTCATAGTTTCCTTTTTTTTATGATTTCAAAAGTAGCCTATTTTTTTATTCTGACTGAAGCCTATCCGGAAATTCCAATAACTCTTACTTTTGTCCTAAGAAATGTTTTATGCGTCAATTTTTCAAGGCTTACCGAAGATTTATTCTAATTTTTTTAGGCATCTCAACGATCATTCTAGTTTTGTTCTACGATGCGCTAAAACCAAAGCCCATACTTCCAGTCTATCAGCCGGCAATGGTAAATTTTGAATTGGTCGATAGCAGCTATCAGCATCTCAAAAAATTTCATCGCATCGCTCCTTTTCGGTTGGTCAATCAGCTGGGCGATACGATCACCCAACAGCTCTTTCAAGATAAAATTTATATCGCCGATTTCTTTTTTACCACTTGCCCCACCATTTGTCCAATCATGACAGGCCACATGAAAATGATTCAAGATCAATTGATGGACGATCCGCAAGTCTTGTTGTTGTCTCATACGGTTACTCCGGAGATCGACTCCGTAGCGCAATTACAGCAATACGCCCAGGAAAAAGGAGTGATTGCCGAAAAGTGGCATTTGGTGACTGGTCCCAAAAAAGAGATTTATGATTTGGCTCGACGTTCCTATCTGGTGGCCAAAGTCGATGGCGATGGCGGCCCTTATGACATGATACATACAGAGAACTTTGTCCTGGTAGACCCCGATCGACGCATCCGCGGCTATTACGACGGCACCGATGCCGAAGCCATACAACAACTCCTGCAAGACCTCAGCATTCTTCAACAGGAGTACCCGCAACCATAAGTTGCTAAAAGTTGGCTAGAATCCATTGGAAATCCCTACTTTTGAAATCTAAAATCATTCTAAATAATGTGTCGTTTAGATCAACTGGAAGTCGGCGGAAAGGGAGTTATTGAAGCAGTAGAGACCGATAAAATTCCTTTAAAACTCATGGAAATGGGTTGTTTGCCAGGCAATGAAGTAACCTTAATACAAAAAGCCCCCTTTAACGATCCTCTTTATTTAAAAATCGATCAGGCACATCTTGCGATTCGCGTGGAAGCTGCCCGCCACATTACTTTAACAGAGAAGATTTAATCGTTTATGGCAACCTCCCTCAATGTTGCTTTAATCGGGAACCCTAATACAGGGAAAACCTCCTTGTTTAATACACTGACAGGACTTCACCAAAAAGTTGGAAATTATCCCGGGATTACTGTTGAAAAGAAAACGGGGATTTGCCGATTAAACCACACGACTAAAGCAATCATCAGCGACTTGCCCGGGACCTATAGTTTAAATGCCTCTTCGATCGATGAAAATGTGGTCATTGAACTACTGCTCAATAAAAAGGATCGAGAATATCCGGATGTTGCCGTAGTGGTTACTGACGTAGAAAACCTGAAGCGGAATTTGCTGCTCTTTACCCAAATAAAAGACCTAGAAATCCCAACTCTTTTGGTGATCAATATGGCCGATCAGATGCAGCGCAAAGGCATTCAGTTGGATGTCGACTCCCTTGAAGCAGACCTAAAGACCCGAGTTGTTTTGGTCAGTTCCCGAAGCGGAGAGGGAATAGAAGAGCTGAAAGATGCCTTGTTTAACTACCGAAAAATTTCGGCTGACGCATTGCTGGCGATCGATAAAATTCATCCGACCTATTTCGAGCGTTTATCGAAAGCTTTCCCCAATCAGTCGCTTTATAAATTGTGGCTGGTCATCACCCAGGATGTGAACTTCGCCAACCTAGACCGCCAAAAATTAGAAGAAGAGTCTTCCTTTAAAACGGAATCTCAGGCAACTTTGAAAAGAATGCAGCAGCAAGAGACCATCAAAAGGTATCAGCTCATCAATGAAGTGCTCAAAAAAGCATACAAGGTAGACCCCGCTCAGGCAACAGATTTCAGAAGTCGATTAGATCGTGTGCTGATGCATAAGTTTTGGGGCTATGTGATTTTTTTCGTCATTCTACTGACCATTTTTCAAGTCATTTACGACTGGAGTAGTATTCCCATGGATTTTATCGATGCCACTTTTGCCCAGTTGAGTGAAAGCCTACGGACTAAACTTCCCGATGGTCTGCTCACCCGGTTAATTACCAACGGCATTGTTCCCGGCCTAGGAGGAATCATCATTTTTATCCCACAAATTGCCTTTTTATTCTTGTTTATTTCCGTCTTGGAAGAAACGGGCTATATGAGCCGTGTGGTCTTTTTAATGGATCGCGGGTTGAGGCGTTTTGGCCTCAGCGGGAAGAGTGTTATTCCGTTAATATCCGGAACAGCCTGTGCTATTCCGGCCATTATGGCCACTAGAAATATTGAGAACTGGAAAGAACGCTTGCTAACGATACTCGTTACCCCATTCACGACATGTTCTGCGCGTTTGCCGGTCTACTTGATATTGATATCGTTGGTGATTCCGGAAGAACGCTTCTTGGGGATGAACTATCAGGGCTTGGTACTGATGGGTCTCTATCTTTTGGGATTTGCATTGGCTTTGGTGAGTTCGTCGGTCTTACAACACTTTTTAAAAACACCCTATAAAAGCTATTTTGTAGTGGAAATGCCCAATTACAAAATCCCTTTGCTGAGAAATGTCGGTATAACGGTTTGGGAGAAAACAAAATCTTTTGTCGTTGAGGCAGGGAAAATTATCTTGGCGATTTCCATTCTCCTTTGGATTTTGGCCTCTTTTGGTCCAGGGAAAACTTTTGCCAATGCGGATCAGATTGTGACGGAACAATTCGCAGAAGAACAGCTAGACGAAGCTTCTCTCCAAAATCAGATCAACGCTTTTCGTTTAGAGCATTCCTATATTGGAATTTTAGGAAAGACGATAGAACCGTTGATACGTCCGCTGGGATACGATTGGAAAATAGGTATTGCGCTCATCAGTTCTTTTGCTGCGCGTGAGGTATTTGTGGGAACCTTGGCCACGATCTACAGCGTTGGGAACGATGAAGAAGAAACCATTAAAGTGCGGATGGCACAAGAAACGAACGCTCAGGGACAACCCTTATTTAATTTGGCCTCAGGGATATCTTTGATGTTGTTTTATGCTTTCGCCATGCAGTGTATGAGTACTTTGGCCATTGTTCAAAAAGAAACCAATAGTTGGAAATGGCCTCTATACCAACTTATAGGGATGACACTTTTGGCCTACTTGGCCGCATGGATAGCATTTCAAACGCTCAGCTAATGAAAGACTTGCAAGCTGTCATTGTTGCTTTTGCCGGGATTGGAGCATTGGCATATTTGTTCCGGAAGTGGCTATTCCCTCAAAAAAAGAAAAAAGAGGGCTGCGATAAGTGTCACTAAGCCTGTTTAATTACTCGTTGAACACAAGTTTTCGGCCCGTAGTGTCGATTTTGTCATTTCACCACTAAAATTAGCAACGACTTCCGGATGACTCGAATCGAGCTCAAAGTTCATTCGATTTTCGCTTATTTCCATACGGTAATGCAGTTCCACCTCTGCAAAATCATTTGAACTCACAATATTCAATTCAAGAATAGTAGCCGTGTGCTGAAGAATAGTTGTATGAGACGAAAATCCTTTGTAGGTAAAGTTTCCATCCTTGATCCATTGGCAAGAAAGGGCATCAATCATAAATCCATCTTCAAGATTGTTTCTCAGGCGAACCCGATAGGGATTCAAATTGTTGTCCGATTCGATCCATAAGATTTCATCGTTACGTGTTAAAAGTAGATTTTGTTGAGTAGCCTCATCTATAGATTCGTCATCTCCTGAACAGCAAAGGCACAACCATCCAACAGAAAAAATAACACAAGCTAGTCGTATAGAGGTTTTCATGGGCTTAAGCTTAAGGTTTGGGTTCCAATAATATAAGATATTTTTCTTACATTGTTTTAACCAATTTGAATTAAAATGCCCAAAATTCACGTTACTCGTTCCGTGGACATCCACGCAGCCCCCGAAAAAGTACATTCTTTAATCAATAATTTTAATGCATGGCAAGCTTGGTCGCCTTGGTTAATTGCAGATCCAGAAGCGACTGTCAAGGTTGCAGCTGATGGAAAATCCTATGCTTGGGAAGGGCCGGTTACTGGTGCTGGCGAAATGGAAATCGAAGCCGAAGACTCCGGCAACATCCATTGTAATTTACTCTTTTTAAAACCGTTTAAATCGAAAGCGAAAACATATTTCACTTTGGATAAAACCGCTTCCGGAACACGGCTCACGTGGGTCATGGATTCCAGCATTCCCTTCTTTATGTTTTGGATGAAAAATTCCATGCAAGTATATATCGGGATGGACTACGACAGAGGCTTGCTTATGATCAAAGATTTGGCTGAAAAAGAGACAGTACTCTCTAGCTTAGAGTTTATGGGGCAACATGCTTTTTCTCCGACACATTACATCGCTATCAGCAACAGCTGTCCCATCGACGAGCTCCCCCAACATATGAGTAAAAACTACGAAGCACTTCTGTCGTATGTACATGATAAAAATTCAGCTGCTGAACAGCAAGGACATGCCTTCTCTATGTATCACCGTTGGGATCCTGTAAAAGGCGAAGTGCGTTATACTGCTTGTGTACCTCTCAAAAAAATCCCTGAGTCCTTGCCGGAGGAATTTAGTGTAGGCGAATTACCGACACTACAAGTCTATGGCGTTCGACACAAGGGAGCCTACCGACATTTAGGGAATGCTTGGTCGGCCGTTATGATGCATGAACGCAGTAAAAAATTCAAGTCTCATAAAAAATATGCGGGGATGGAAGTCTATGTTAATAGCCCCCAGGACACAAAAGAGCCAGATCTGGTGTCTGAAATTCTTATTCCCGTTCGAGATTAAGCTTGCATTAGCGCCTCTATCTCTTCTACTTCCAAGGGAATATTCTTCATCAGGTTGAAAGGTGCTCCGGACGATTGCACGACAACATCGTCTTCAAGACGGATACCAAAGCCTTCTTCTGGGATGTAAATTCCAGGTTCAACCGTAAATACCATTCCAGCTTTCATGGGTTCAAGGATAAGCCCATAATCGTGGGTGTCTAGCCCCATATGGTGGGAAGTACCGTGCATAAAGTATTTTTTGTAAGCCGGGAGTTCAGGGCTTTCGTTCTGAACGTCTGCCTTGTCTAGAAGCCCCAAGCCCAATAATTCAGCAGTCATAATTTTACCAACTTCTTTGTGATAAGCTTTCCAGAGGGTGCCGGGAGTCAGCAATTGAGTGGCTTCTTTTTTAACGCGGAGTACTGCTTCATAGACCTCTTTCTGTCTTTTACTGAACCGACCCGATACAGGGATGGTCCGCGTCATGTCGCTAGAGTAGTTGCCGTATTCGGCTCCTACATCTAACAGCAATAGATCTCCGTCCTTACACTGTTGATTGTTTTCAACATAATGCAATACATTGCTATTATTGCCGGAGGCGATAATAGGGGTATAGGCAAACCCTTTCGATCGGTGGCGTAAAAATTCATGAGCAAATTCCGCTTCTATCTCATACTCCCAAACACCAGGCGAGACAAATCCTAATATTCTTCTAAACCCTTTTTCCGTAATGTCACAGGCCTTTTGAATTTGGGCAATCTCAGCAGCCGATTTAACAGAACGCAACCGCTGTAAAATAGGGTTGCTTTTCGCGGGTCGGTGGGCAGGATAATTTTCTTGTGCCCACGTGATAAACCGATCTTCTCGGGTTTGGGTTTCAACCGCCGCTCTGTAGTGCTCATTACGGTTGAAGTAGAGCGTATCGCACTGAGCCGCTAATTCAAAAAATACTTTCTCAAAATCTTGCAGCCAATAGATGATTGCTATGCCTGTTTGTTTGGTGGCTTCCTCTTTTGTGAGTTTTGCTCCTTCCCATACAGCAATGTGTGTATTGGTCTCTTTCAGGAACAGTATTTCCCGATGGTGTTGTTCTACAGCATCCGGGAACAACAGGAGTATGCTTTCCTCCTGATCTACCCCAGTCAAGTAAAAAATATCCCGATGTTGTTCAAAAGGGAGGGTGCTGTCGGCACTGACCGGATAGATATCGTTGGAATTAAAAACAGCTATACTTTTCGGAAGCATGGCGTCCATAAAATTTTTGCGGTTCTGGATATATTCTGAAGCGGGTAGCGGTTGATAGCGCATAGCAATGAAGATTTTTCCGAAGATAAATCGTTTTTTAAAAAAAGGCTACATTTAAATTTCTAAAACCCTACTGATGATGCGACCGAGAAATTCTATTCTAGCGATTTTTTCCTTTTGTTCTGTTCTAGCTTTTGCCCAAGAGCCAACTTCAGTTATGTTAACAGCTGCTGTTAATCACCAAAAGGCCCAACAAAGTTCAGCGTTTAAAAATTTACCTTTTTCCAATATCGGTCCAGCCGTTATGAGCGGGCGTGTAGTCGCCTTGGAAGTTAACCCCGATGATCCAACCGAATTTTATGTGGCCTATGCTACTGGTGGTCTATGGCATACGACCGACAATGGCATTAGCTTTACTTCTGTTGCGGAACAAGCCCTTACCCAACATTTAGGAGCACTAACGGTCGATTGGAAAAAACGAACCCTTTGGGTCGGCACTGGCGAGCACAACAGTTCGCGATCTTCCTACGCAGGTTTAGGCATCCTCATGAGTAAAGACAACGGGGCAACTTGGGAACATCGCGGCTTAGCCGACAGCCATCATATCGGACGGATATTGGTGAACCCCAAGGATCCCGATCAGTTGGTCGTGGGGGTCACAGGACCGCTCTATTCGGCTAGCGATGCTCGCGGTATTTATGTAAGCCAAGACGGAGGGAAGAGTTGGGAGCAACGTTTAAAAATCAATAATCGGACAGGAATTATCGATTTAGTGGCAGCCCCCGATGATTTTAATATACTCTATGCATCTGCCTGGGATAAGGACCGCAAAGCCTGGAATTTTGATGGCGATGGAGAAGCCTCCGGCATCTATAAAAGTACAGACGGGGGGCAATCATGGCAACTCATTAGTCTTGCTGAAAGTGGTTTTCCACAAGGTGCAGGGGTGGGTCGTATCGGTCTAGCCGCATTTGATGCTCAAACACTCTATGCTATACACGACAACCAATTCCGTCGACCACAAGAGTCGTCAGCATCCTCTGAATCCTTAACCAAAGAGGACTTTAAACAAATGACCTCCGAGGCCTTTCTCGCACTCGACGACACCAAAATTAACACCTATTTAAAAACATATGGGTTTCATGAAAAATACCGAGCGGCCAATGTGAAAAATATGGTTCGTGAGGGGAAAATAAAACCCATCGATTTAGCACTATACCTAGAAGACGCCAACGCCATGTTGTTCGACACACCTGTTATAGGGACAGAGGTCTACAAATCTACCGATGGGGGTGCCCATTGGGAAAAAACACATAGCGATTATCTAGATGGGGTCTATTACAGTTACGGATACTACTTCGGGCGAATTCATGTCGCCCCTTTTGATGTCGATAAAATTTATATTTATGGCGTACCAATTCTAACCTCTGATGACGGCGGAAAAACATTTCGTTCCATCGGGAAATCGAATGTACATGCCGATCATCACGATCTTTGGATTAATCCTAATCGCCCGGGGCACTTGATCAATGGAAACGATGGAGGGGTGAATATTACCTATGACGATGGTGCCCATTGGATGAAAAATAACAGCCCTAGCGTAGGGCAGTTCTACGCCATTGCAGTCGACCAACAAGAGCCCTACCAGGTCTATGGCGGCTTGCAAGATAACGGTGTGTGGATGGCCCGACACAACAGCCGAGAAGGAGTGCGGTGGCAAAGTTCAGGGCATAACCCTTGGACCAGTATCATGGGGGGCGACGGAATGCAGATACAAATCGATCCTCGACATCCAAATACAGTATTTACCGGGTATCAATTTGGGAATTACAGTCGTTTAGACCTGGCTAAAAAGAGTTCAAAAGCCATACAACCCAAACACGAGCTCGGAGAATCGCCCTATCGATTCAACTGGCAAACCCCTATTTTACTCAGTCCTCATAACCCCGATATCCTCTATTTTGGCAGCAATCATTTGCATCGATCTTTCGATCAGGGAGATCATTGGGAAACCATTTCCGAAGACCTGACGCAAGGTGGCCGAAAAGGGAATGTCGCCTATGGTACCTTAACAACTATAAGTGAATCGCCTTTGGCTTTCGGATTGTTGTATACGGGGAGCGACGACGGCTTTGTATACCGCAAGCAGCCAGACGAAGCTTGGAAAAAAATAAGTGATAGCTTTCCGCAAGACTTGTGGGTAAGCAGGGTGGTGGCCTCTCAGCATCAGAAGGGTCGCGTATATGTATGTTTAAACGGCTATCGCTGGGATAATATGGAGGCATATGTCTACAAGAGTGAAGATTTTGGCGAAAGCTGGGAACCAATTAGTACTGGATTACCGCAGAGTCCGGTGAACGTTATTCGGGAAGATCCAGTTTATCCTGAGTTGTTATATCTCGGAAACGATATGGGAACTTATGTGAGTGTAGATGGAGGTGCACAATGGCAACCCTTTACAACAGGATTGCCGCAAGTTGCCGTTCATGATTTAGCCATACAGCCAGCCGCTAAAGATCTAGTGGTGGGAACGCATGGGCGCTCGATTTACCTCGCCCAATTAGAAAATATCCATGCGTGGATGGAGGCCGGGAAACCCCAGCATTTAACCATCTTAGATCGTCCAAAAATTAAATTTAGCGCTCGATGGGGAAGTGGTCGAACCTCGTGGTCGAAAGTTCAAGAGCCGAAAGTTCAATGGGTTTTATGGTCCGATCAGTCAACCTCTTATCGAGCAGAAATTAAACATAAACGCAATAAAACCATCTATCAGTGGACAGGTCAATTAGACAAAGGATTGAATTTTATTGATTACAACCTTCAGCGAAAACCGACCTCTACCAAAGAAAAAGCTGCGGAAGATGGCCATTTTTATTTGACCAAGGGACAATATGATTTAAAAATTTCTACCTCTAAAAAAGAGATTGTTGAACCTTTCGAATTACGATAATTACCGGTCCTCAGTAGAATCAGCTTTAATGGGAAGGTTTGTTTAGGCGACCCTTAAACAATCAAGGGGATAGATTATGCTAGAATCAATCTAAACTATCAATTTCAGGGCAATCTATTGGTTTGATTGAAGGCTATCCCCTAATTTTGTATTGCTTTAATTGAATTTGAAATGGGAATTACATCATCCTCCATCGGACGTAAAGTAGCCATGGCCCTTTCAGGACTCTTCCTGGTTATTTTTTTACTGCAGCATTTTACCATCAATATGTCTTCCGTTGTTAGTGCTGAAATTTTCAATCAACTATCCCATTTTATGGGAACCAATCCAGTCGTGCAATTCGTCTTACAACCCATACTGATTTTTGGAGTCGTTTTTCACTTCGTGATGGGGTTTGTATTGGAACTGCAAAACAATAAAGCACGCGCACAGAAATATGGCGTGTACAAAGGACAAGCCAATGCCAATTGGATGTCGCGGAATATGATCCTTTCTGGAATTGTAGTCCTTTCCTTTCTTGCCTTACATTTCTATGACTTCTGGGTGCCTGAGATCAATTACAAATATGTCGAAGTATTACCCGAAGACCCCAATCGTTACTACGAAGAATTGGTTCATAAATTTCACAGCCCGGTAAGAGTTGCACTCTATAGCTTAGCATTCATTTTTTTAGCACTTCATTTACTCCATGGGTTTGGATCTTCCTTCCAGTCGATGGGTGTCAATAATAAGTACTCGGTAACGATCAACAAAGCAACCAAAGCCTTTGCAATTGGGATTCCATTAGGATTTGTATTTATTGCAATTTTTCACCATTTAAACGCTTAAGATATGGCGACACTCGATTCTAAAACTCCTCAGGGGCCACTTTCAGATAAGTGGAACAATCATAAAAGCAATATCAATTTAGTGAGTCCTGCAAACAAGCGTCTTATCGATGTCATTGTGGTCGGGACAGGATTAGCGGGTGCTTCTGCTTCGGCAACATTGGCTGAATTGGGATACAACGTTAAAACCTTTTGTTTTCAAGATTCTCCTCGACGGGCGCATTCTATCGCTGCGCAAGGAGGGATTAATGCAGCCAAAAACTATCAAGGAGATGGCGACTCTACTTACCGATTATTCTACGATACCATTAAAGGAGGAGACTATCGCTCCAGAGAAGCAAACGTTCATCGTTTAGCCGAGGTTTCAGCCAATATTATCGATCAATGCGTTGCGCAGGGAGTTCCCTTTGCCCGCGATTATGGAGGTTTATTAGACAACCGATCGTTCGGAGGGGTACTTGTTTCGAGAACTTTTTACGCTAAAGGTCAGACCGGTCAGCAATTGTTACTTGGAGCCTATTCTGCTATGAATCGACAAATTGGTCGAGGAAAAATTAAAATGTATAACCGCCACGAGATGATGGATCTTGTGAAGGTCGATGGGAAAGCCCGCGGGATCATTGCTCGAAACTTAGTCACTGGAAAATTAGAACGCCATAGCGCTCATGCGGTTGTAATCGCTTCAGGAGGCTATGGAAATGTGTTCTTCTTGTCGACCAACGCCATGGGATCGAATGTCTCTGCCGCTTGGAAAATCCACAAGCGTGGTGCACATTTTGCTAACCCTTGCTTTACGCAAATCCACCCGACTTGTATTCCAGTATCGGGCGACCATCAGTCGAAGCTTACCCTGATGTCCGAGTCGCTTAGAAACGACGGACGGATTTGGGTCCCCAAAAATATTGAAGATGCAAAAGCTATTCGGGAAGGAAAATTGAAACCTACCGATTTAGCTGAGGAAGATAGAGATTACTACCTAGAAAGACGTTATCCGGCTTTTGGAAATCTCGTACCACGTGATGTGGCCTCTCGTGCCGCCAAGGAACGTTGCGATGCTGGCTTTGGCGTGAATAAAACTGGAGAAGCTGTTTACCTTGACTTTGCTTCTGCCATTGAGCGATATGGAAAAGAGCAAGCCCATGTCAAAGGATTAGATGAGAATGATGCTGCCTTAGTGAAAAAACTAGGTCAGGATGTCGTCCGAGCAAAATATGGCAATCTTTTTCAGATGTATGAGAAGATCGTCGATCAAAACCCATACGAAACGCCCATGATGATTTACCCCGCAGTACACTACACGATGGGTGGTGTCTGGGTAGATTATAACTTAATGACTTCCATTCCTGGCTGTTATGCCATTGGGGAAGCTAATTTTTCCGATCATGGAGCCAATCGTTTAGGCGCCTCTGCTCTGATGCAGGGATTGGCCGATGGCTACTTTGTTTTGCCGTATACGATTGGTGACTATCTGGCAAACGATATCCGAACAGGAAGTATTTCTACTGATACACCTGAATTCGAAGCTGTTGAAAATGAAGTGCGAGAGCGATTGGAAAAATTCATCAATAACGAAGGAAAAAATTCAGTCGACTACTACCACCGCAAGCTTGGAAAAATCATGTGGGATAAATGTGGGATGTCTCGTAATGAAAAAGGTTTAAAAGAAGCCATAAAAGAAATAGAAGAATTACGAGAAGACTTTTATGCCAATGTAAATGTTCCTGGAAAAGCCGACGAATTTAATGAGCAATTAGCCAAGGCTGGTCGAGTGGCAGATTTTCTGGAGCTAGGAGAGCTTTTTGCGAAAGATGCTCTAGAGAGAACAGAATCTTGTGGAGGTCACTTCCGCGAAGAATCACAGACACCGGAAGGTGAAGCACTGAGAGATGACGAAAACTTTACGTTTGTTTCTGCTTGGGAATACAATGGTAAGCCCTCTGATGCAATCCTCCACAAAGAGGATCTTAACTATGAAGAAATTGAAGTTAAAACACGTTCCTATAAATAATTAGAAATGAACTTAACACTTAAGGTTTGGCGTCAGCCCAATACAGATGCAAAGGGAAATTTTGAAACCTACAACATAGCAGATGTCTCTCCTGACATGTCTTTCTTGGAGATGATGGATGTGCTAAATGAGCAGTTGATGCAGGAAGGAATCGATCCGATTGCTTTTGATCATGACTGCCGAGAGGGAATTTGTGGAATGTGTTCCATGTTTATCAATGGAGAAGCGCATGGTCCCGACCGTTTGGTGACGACTTGCCAGCTCCATATGCGTAAGTTTAAAGATGGCGATACGATCACAATAGAGCCTTTTCGTGCCAATGCTTTTCCAGTCATTAAAGATTTGGCAGTCGACCGATCTGCTTTTGATCGCGTGCAACAAGCCGGAGGATTTGTCAGTGTTAATACTTCTGGAAATACGCAAGATGCAAATGCCATTCCCATCGAAAAAAGAGATGCCGACCGAGCTTTTGATGCAGCAACCTGTATCGGATGTGGTGCCTGTGTAGCGACTTGTAAGAATGCCTCGGCCATGCTTTTTGTTTCGGCCAAAGTCTCTCAATACGCCCTGTTGCCACAAGGAAAAGTAGAGGCGACCGATCGTGTATTAAACATGGTTAAGCAAATGGATGAGGAAGGGTTCGGAAACTGCACCAATACAGGCGCCTGTGAAGTGGAGTGTCCCAAAGGGATTTCCTTAGAAAACATCGCCCGTATGAATCGCGAATATCTCACCGCGAGTCTTAAAGGATAGTTTTAATCCGCTATCCAAAGTCGTCGATATTTATCTGTGCTTTGGAAACTTTTTCATCCATCAATAAGGATTGCATGGACCGAACAAAACCTCGGGTGCCCACAATATAGTATTCATATTGGTGAAGCGATCGGCCGAGTCCATGAAGGGATTTTCTATTCAGCCTTCCGTCTCGAGAAGTGAATACTGGATGGTAATGAAAATTGGGAATATCCCATTGCTGTATAGTTGTGTGATATGCTGCCCGTTCCGGTGTGTAATTACAATAGAAAAGATGGATTTCATTTTTTAACACAGTTTTGCTGAGTTCTTGAAGTAAGGGCACGATAGGAGTAATTCCTATGCCTGCGACTAGAAATACCTTTGGCCAATTATTTGCAGCCACCTTAAATGTTCCAACGGGGCCATAAATGGTTAACAGATCTCCTTTCTGCAAACGAGCACAGTATTGTTTAAATCCACTTGGACTCAAACGCATAGCGAATTTTAAATGTGGCTCATTCGGATGAGAGACCATCGATAAGGCTCTAACAGGAAGATCGAAGGAAATATCAGAGGATAGTGGAACTTGTACCCATGCATACTGGCCCGCTTTATAGTTAAATTGAGGGGGTTTCTCTAAGCTTAGTTCAAGCGTATTTTCAGCAATTATTTTTCGTCCGACAAGCGCAACAGTGCGTTCGTCATCGATAGGTGGAATAGCATCGGTTTTATGTTTTAAATCCTTATTAACTTCTCTTCCACAAAGAAAACCGCTGATGATTGCTCCTGTAAACCCCCCGCCAGGATAGCTCCAGGCCGAAGCAAAGTATAAGTTTTTGATTTCAGATTTAATCGGAATTCTAAATCGTCCGGACTGCGAAAGGGATTGGGCAAAACCATAGGGGGCACCCTCGGGGTTTGAGGTATATCTTTGAATTGTTTTGGGTGTTCCAACTTCGTAATAATCGATATGTTCTTTAAGTCCAGGGAGATATTCATGAAGGCGATTGACAAAAATTTCTCCAACCTCTTCTTTCTTTCTTTGATACTCTTGTGGAGATAAATTTTCCCAATTCGATAGGTAATCGACTGCACAAATGACTCCGACCGATGCGTCTTTCGGACAAAGCTTTGCATCTATTTGACTGTAGTCTACAAAAACAAAAGGCTTTTGATGCCAATTATCACTCTTATTTGCTTCTCCAACATCTTGGAGGGAATTTATATGATCGTCCATCCAAAAAGTGGAATAATGTCTAAGCCCTAATTCTCGAAGATTTTTTTTGAATCCTATGTAAATACTGATCAGGCTACACGATGCTTTTAAGTGGTCGATACGCTTCCCGAGTTGAAGGGCAAGTGTTTGGGGTAACATAGATTTTACCAAAGGCAGGGCCGCATTTGCAATCGTCATAGAGCTATACACCTTAGTGGGAGTCATCGCTTCATTAAAGGCATCCTTAAACTCTACGCCAACCACATTTTTATGGTTGACCAGTATATCTGTAACCTGTTTTCCAAATAAGACCTGTCCTCCACAACGACAAATTTCCGTAGCTAAATAATTCGATAATTGCTGTGAACTTCCTTGAATATAGTGGCCACCTCCACCGATATAGCTGGCTTGAGCAGCTGAAAAATAGACCAACGAAAGTTGATAAGGGTCATCGGCATAATACCCTATATTTCCCTGAAGAATTAATTTTAGCTTTTCGTTTGTAATGTACTTGTCGAGCCATTTACCGACGGTATATCTGGATGCTTCATAGATATTCGGATATAGAAAAGGATAAATGGGTAATAAAAACTTAGACAGCCATCCGCTCGGTAGTTTTGGGATTTCGCTTAACACTCCTTCCATTAATTCAACCAACTTAACGATCCCTTTTCGGTCCTCTGGGAATTGTTCCCCCAAAGTTTTTATAAAAGACTCCCTTCCATGTGGTACTGTGGTTTCAAAATCTTTTCCTTTGATTCGAAAAAACTCAGGTATTTTAAGAAATTTAATGCCCTTCCATACCTCCAAAAAATCAAAGATTTTTTGTTTGGTATCCATGGAGTGTAAACCATCCATTTCATGGAGTCCTACTTCCATGATGTATGTTTTGCGTTTAAAAGCCGTTGCGCAACCCCCTGGGATGTAGTGCTGTTCTAGTAATAATACTTTTCGCCCTAAACGGGAAAGTGTAGCGCCTGCCGTTAATCCTCCTAATCCTCCGCCAATGATAATTACATCGAAATTTTTCATTTGGGAACAGTTTAATATTTTAAACCTATACTGAGTTGAAGGGTCTGACTTGGGTGCCAATCAAAATTGGTTTCTTTAAATGTTGGAGGGCCTAATGAACCAAAGATATTTTTGGAAAAACCGTAGCCCTCTTTAGGGATCCCCAGCCAATTTTTATCGAGTTTTCCATTTTGATTCGCATCATGGAAAACAGCAATTGAGTAAGTTCCGGCAGGAAGATCTGTAAAAGTTAGTACTTCCTTTTCATTATTGGCGACAGCTATAGACTTTCCTATAACTTCTTTTCCAATAGTAGTAAAGTGTTCGGAGTTGTTATAAACCCCTACAATGATATCCCCTTTTTGAGATGTTTGTATGTTTTCAATTGAGACGGTTAATGCCTGGGCGGAAGCGAGTTTTCCGATACATAAGAAAAAGCTTAAAAATAAAATGGATAGGTTTTGAAACATAGGTAGGATCAATTTAGGGTGAGTATAAAGTTATATGGATCCCCTTCTAATTGATGTTAACCGTTTGTTAATTCAAGTCCAAGTGAAACGCGTTTCATCACCCCTCTGTAAATCAGATCAGTTGGTGAATACCGTCTGCTTTAATGCCAAAGTATATGAACCAATACTAGGCTTATCGCCAACGCCCAGCCTGCCCTTTTTTGCCAAACACCTCCGCTAAAAAACAGCTTCTCCATCCCTTTTAATGGGGTTCGACTCCCCACCAAAGCAATCAGCAAGCCTACAGCAATGACGACAAAAGCCCGAACAAAATAGTTGAGATCGGGGAGCCCCAATTGAAGTCCAATATTTAATGGGACTGTAATGATAAATGCGGCTAGCACCCAATTTTTGTTGGGATGTAAGCTCCATAGAGCAACACAGATGAGGACGACAAAACCACAGTTAAAATAATATCTTAAGGAGTTAAGGGTGTGCGTAAATGCTGCTTCTGGATTTTCGAATTTAAGATAGGTCAATACTCCCCCCATTAGTAATGCGGATGCGAAACTCCAGAGAATGGCTTTTCGGCCAGCTCCGATTTGTTGTTTTTCAGTTGCTTCCGGATTCAGGTAGGGTTTGTAGATATCTACTGCCCAAAGTGTCGCGATGGAGTTAAAAGTAGAATCGACCGTACTCATTAGGGATGCAAAAAGACCACAAAGGATTAAGCCCTTAAGTCCACCTGCTAAGCTATTCACCCAATAGGGAAAAGCTTGGTCGGGCTCTGCCAAGCTGTCTCCTAAGACCCCGTAAAGGGCGATCCCAGGAACAACAATGAGTATGGCCATTCCGTATTTTAGAAGTCCTCCCACAATTAGTCCGGTCTGAGCGTCTGCCAAAGACCGAGCGGCGAGCGATCGTTGAATGACCGTTTGGTTGGCACACCAATAATTAATATTTAGAAAAAAGAGACCTAACATATGTGTCCAGGGCAGAACCGGGTGAGCAGCCGACAGGTGCAAATGCATTTTTTCTGGGGTCCTTGCTTGAAGTTGATCCCACCCGCCTAGCGTATCAATAGCCGTATACAGCACAACAATACCTCCTATGAATAAAATCACAAACTGGATAATATCGGTCTTTACGACAGCTCCCAAGCCACCCAGATAGGTGTAGATGGCGGAGAAGCTCCCCAATAAAAAGATAAGTGTCAATATTCGGACCATTCTGTTCGGATGAATAAAGGTTAAGGCTTCCTGGAAAACAAGTTCAGCGGCATAGGCTCCCCAAAAAAGGGCAGCCCCCAAGGTAATGGTCGAAAACAGACCGATATTGGCTAAGGAGTAGAGCAAACTTAAGTTCTTTCCTAAACGTTGCTTAATATATTCGCTAATAGTGGTAACTCGTGCGCGGAGAAATACCGGCACAAAAATAAAAGCAGCCATTAGCAACCCTTGGATTGCATTGATTTCTAGACTTGCTTGGGCAAGCCCATAGAGATAGGCAGAGCCCATCATTCCCAAAAACTGATACCCTTGGACATTGGTAGCAATCGTTGAAAATGCAATAGAGTACCACCGTAAACTACGGTTATTCAAAAAGTATGCTTCTGCGGCTGTATTGTCTTTCAGCCGTCCTCGAAAGGCGACGATAAATATCAGTGAAAAATACCCCAGAACGATGATAATATCCCACATAAGCTTTACTGTCGAGGGCCTTCGGCCAATGGTGTTAGTGGGGGTGTTTGCGGTTGTCGGCCGTAGGCTTGGGGTAGAGATACGGTCTCCAAATGCGGGAGAACCAAGCGGGCAAAATAGTCTGCTTCTTGCCGATGTGGATAACCTGAAAAAATAAACGAGCGTATCCCCAAGGCCTGATATTTTCTGATTTTAGCAATGATTTGATCGGGACTTCCAACCAAAGCAGCACCACAACCGGAACGTGCTAGGCCAATTCCTGTCCATAAATGAGGCTCTACGTAAAAATCATTATCGGAAGCTTCTCGCATTTCGCTTTGTCGAGCAACCCCTAACGATTGGGAATCTAGAGCGCGGTTGCGAATGTCTGTTCCTGTGTCTAGATTTAGCTTTGAAATCAGTCCAGCAGCATATGTTCTAGCTTCTTCTTCTGTTTCTCGAACAATCACATGTACCCTGAGGCCAAAATCGACCGTACGGCCATAGGTGGCGGCTTTCATTCGCATTTTGTCCATCAGATGAACCAATCGGTCTTCTGTTTCTGGCCACATCAAATAAACGTCGCAATGTTCGGCGCATAGCTCTAGTCCGGCAGGAGAGTAGCCACCAAAATATAGGAGAGGCCCACCGTTTTGCTGATAGGGCTTAACCGGAGCTGTCGGAAGCTTAAGCTGATAAAATTCCCCATTAAAATCCACAAAATCTTGTGTCCAACATTGTTTTAAAATTTCAATGACCTCCCGAGATCTGGCATAACGAGCAGCTGAATCTAATTCAGTGCCTGGTAGATTGGAGGAAATGATATTGATGGTTAAGCGTCCTTTTAAGATATGATCTAGAGTAGCAATGGCGCGGGCTAACATCGGAGGATGTACTTCCCCACATCGAATCGCTGTAAGAAGGTTGATGTGTTGCGTTAGAGGAGCAACAGCAGACGCAAAACTCAGGGTGTCTTGTCCGACCTGATAAGAAGAAGGACAAAGGATGTTTCGAAAACCATAGCGATCCACTTCTCGAACTAAGGCAGAAGTATTCTCCCAATTGCTCTTGTATTTGGGGTTGCGGGTGCCTAAAAAATCATCGTCTCCATCACAGATGGGGGCAAACCATGAAATTTCACTTCCTGTCAGGTGTTCAGAAGTACATAAGGGAGGTGTCAAAGAGTTTGTTTTGAATTAGTGTACCCCAAAATACAAGAAAATTTTAGACAAAAACTAAACAAAATAAGCTACCTTGAAAGGACTTATGCCAGCGGATTTAAACATAGTTCTCTTAGAAATGAACCTGACTTGGGAGTCGGCTGAAGTCAACAAAAAAGCCATTGAACAACGACTAGAAAAACTTCCAGGTCACATCGATTTAGTGGTGCTCCCAGAAATGTTTACAACGGGGTTCAGTATGCAACCTCAACAATTCGCAGAAAGGATGTCTGGTGAAAGTGTTCGTTGGATGCAGCAGTTGGCGGTTCAACATCAGATCGGTATTGCAGGAAGCCTAGCGATCCGTGAAGAAGAACAGTATTTTAATCGTTTTATCCTCGCGCATGCCGACGGACAATGCGACTATTACGACAAACGACATCTTTTTGGCATGGGGGGCGAGGTAGATGCTTATCACAGTGGGGATAACAACGGGATTATTTCCTTTAAGGGCTGGAAAATATGCTTGCGAATTTGCTATGACCTTCGTTTTCCGGTCTGGTGTCGAAATAGAGACGATTATGATGTCCTCTTGTTTACGGCCAACTGGCCCAACCCTAGAATCCAAGCGTGGGATACGCTCCTTCAGGCACGTGCTATCGAAAATATGTCCTATACGATTGGTGTTAACCGAACTGGAACAGACCCCAAAGGCAATTATTATCCGGGGCATTCAGCCGCCTATAATCCTTTAGGAAAAAAAATCAGCGAAATTGAGGGAGATTGGTATTTTGCGAGGCTTTCAGCTGCTTCTCTTCAGCAGTTGCGGGAGCAGTTGCCATTTCTTCAGGATCGGGATCGTTTTGAAATGGGTTGAACTGTTCATTGAGATCCCAATTGGCCCGAAGTTCCAATTCTGGAGGGTAGTAGGATCTGCGCTCAGGTTGAATCTTTTGTAGGTAATTTCCCGTATCCCAACGTCCATTAGCATTGCAGTCTTCGATGACGCGAACTCGGTATTTTCCTGGTAAAAGATAGTCGAAGGTATAGGTCCCGAAGGGATCCTCTTCTGATACTTCTCGGATGACTTTTAACCCTTTTCCATCCAAAAGTTGCAGGATAAATGGGCAGTCGAATTCCCATGGCATCCGGACAATGATGTTGCCATAGGCATCTGTTTTTTGCGTGCGCCAATTCCACTGTAGGCTATCGTTAGTACTTCCCCAAAAATCTGTTAGCGCTTGGGGAGTCATGGAAAGGGAATAACGATCATTGGGAATTTTTTCAAAATCTACATACAAACGATCGTGGTTTTCATCTAGTCGTACCCGAAAGGGTACGGGAAGGGTATCTACATTGACCAAACGGAAATGAGTGGAATCCAGCTGAACAACTGGGCGATTCATGTTCAGGATAAGGGTGTCTCTAAGGTTTAATTTTCCTTTTTGGAGAGGGCTAACCACCAATGAGTCGGCTGTTTTTTGGCGAAATTTAACGGTGAATTTCTGAAGGGAATCGGCCACTGCTAAGCCTAACTGAAGGGAGTCTAAACCTTCATGCTCTGTGATCCAGAAATTTAAAGTATCGGTCTTGCGATCTCTGTTGGTCAGGTATCTGAATCCCTCTGGGACAGAGCTGAGTATTTCAATCGGACGTTTTTCAAAGCCGCCAAAATATCCGATCCCAATTTTATTGTGATTGATGTAAAAAGGTCGCGCCCACTGAAACGCTAATACTTCTTTAAACATTCGAAAATGAAGCACACTGTCGGTGGGTAAGCGAATCGGGTCTTTTAAAAATCCGATCTTTTCGGATGCTGGATCAAAGATATAATTGAAGTTCAAATCTTTGAGCGCTATCACTTCATAGGTTCCCTCCCGAAGGTTTTGAAATTCAAAGAAGATTGAATCCAAGGTACTGGTCACATAAAAAGGTTTTATCAGATAGGGCATGGAGTCTCTGGGGATAGAGTCGACCAATGGATACATTTGTAAGGTAACATATTCTTCACTCACTTCTAACAACCCATCTGAAATCTTTCCACCGAGTCCCAGAGAATCAATCTCATCTCCGGTCGAGAACGTATAGCTAAAAAAGGGAAGTATGTTTCCTTCGTTATGATCGTTGATGGCTTCCCCAAAATTGATCGTGTAGGTCGTAAGTGCTTGTAGACTGTCCAGAAATTCGATGGTAACTTTTTTTGAAGCTCCAGTCTGTGGACGTATGGTGTAGGCTTTTTTTTCTAATGGGGGAGAAATCACTAGTTGTTTATCTAGATCTTTAAACTTGACAAACTCATCGAATGTCAGGACAATTTTGTCACTCTTAAAGTTAACGCTTCTCATTTTAGGGGAAGCATTGATCAAAACAGGGGGGATCGAATCTAAAGGGCCTCCGGTGGGGGAACCTCTTCGGG
Organism: Flavobacteriaceae bacterium; assembly: GCA_049889695.1. Classification (GTDB taxonomy): domain Bacteria; phylum Bacteroidota; class Bacteroidia; order Flavobacteriales; family Flavobacteriaceae; genus WTJH01. The sequence goes on from JBMHCX010000006.1 coordinate 23,553, forward strand.
CACAACCGATCAGTAGAAGTCCCACAACCAAAAAGTAACAGCAGTATTTAAAGTGCTTAATAGCGATCATCATCACTGCAAAAATAAGCGAATAATCTTAAGCCAATCGACATGCAATCGTGGCAACAGAAAGTCGAGGGGAGTTTTTTTGGCGCAGTGCTTTTCCACAAGCGGCAAGGGTGGCCCCAGTGGTCATTACATCGTCTACCAAGAGCAGGTGTTTAGCAGCAGTAGGGCTTAGTTGTGGATTAAGCTTAAAAGCGTCTGCAATTAACGCTTTGCGTTTTTGGGCATTGGCATGGGCCAGATGTGGGGTGTTCCGTATACGTTGAAGATAGTCAGGGCTAAACCCTGCATTTAAATGGGTCGCCAGGGAGCGACCAAATGAAAATACTTGATTGTATCCTCTTTTTCGTTGGCGGTCGGGGTGTAACGGGACAGGGACTACCATATCTACGGTCTGAAAAATATCGATTTCACGCAGCTGATGACCTAGTCGATTTCCACAATAGGTTCCGATCGTTTTTTGATGATGATATTTCATCTGATGAATCATTTTTGCCACTTTTCCATGCTGGTCAAATAAAAACAAACTACTGGAGCGAAAAACAGGAAAAATATTTTGAAGCTGCTCTTGCATGGGGTTGGTTGCCCACAGATGATAGCGTGTTTCTGGAAGCTCGAATCCACAACGCAAACAAATAGTATTTTCCCAAGGCTGAAGATGAACACGACAAATGGGACAAATGGGGGGAAGGAAAAGATCTAAGATGGCGGTCCACATCGGAAGGGTAGATTGGTGACCCTTGAATTTAACAAAAAACATAGAATTGTTTTTCAACAGCATTTTTTCCTGTCAAGGCTGCTAAAAACTGCTATTTTTGCCCCATGGCACAACAGAACGACACTTTTAAAAAAGTAATTGCCCATGCGAAAGAGTATGGCTTTGTATTTCCATCCAGTGAAATTTATGATGGCCTCAGTGCCGTATACGATTACGGTCAGAACGGGGCGGCCCTAAAAAATAATATTCGATCTTACTGGTGGCAAGCTATGACGCAAATGCACCAGAACATCGTCGGGATAGATGCAGCAATTTTCATGCATCCAACCACATGGAAAGCTTCTGGTCATGTCGATGCTTTCAACGACCCACTCATCGATAACAAAGATTCCAAGAAGCGCTATCGTGCAGACGTGTTGGTAGAAGACTATGTCGGAAAGTTAGATGCTAAAATCGATAAGGAAGTCAAAAAAGCAGCAAAACGTTTCGGAGATGCCTTCGATAAAGACCAATTTTTAGCGACGAATTCACGTGTTTTAAAATACCAGGAAGAAGGAGCGTCTATTTTAAAGCGATTGGGGAAATCTTTGGAAAAAGAAGATTTAGCCGATGTTAAGGCATTAATCGAGGAGCTCGAAATTGCTTGTCCAGAGTCGGGTTCTCGCAATTGGACGGATGTCAAACAATTCAATCTGATGTTTGGAACACAGTTGGGCGCCTCTGCAGATTCTGCCATGGACCTCTATCTCCGTCCTGAAACTGCACAAGGAATTTTTGTCAACTACTTAAATGTTCAAAAAACAGGGCGAATGAAGCTCCCTTTTGGCATTGCCCAAACGGGAAAAGCCTTCCGTAACGAAATAGTTGCCCGACAATTCATTTTTCGAATGCGCGAATTCGAACAGATGGAAATGCAGTTTTTTATTCCTCCAGGAAGCCAACAGCACTGGTACGAATATTGGAAAGAAACACGTCTGAAATGGCATTTAGCGCTTGGTTTAGGAAAAGACAACTACCGTTTTCACGATCATGAAAAATTAGCCCACTATGCAGATGCTGCCAGTGATATAGAATTTAAGTTTCCCTTTGGATTCAAAGAACTCGAGGGGATACACTCACGGACCGATTTTGACTTGGGAGCGCACGAAAAATACGCTGGGAAAAAGTTACAATACTTCGATCCCGAACAGAACAAAAGCTATGTCCCCTATGTTTTAGAAACTTCTGTGGGGCTCGACCGTTTATTTTTAGCCGTTTTTTCCAATGCCTTACAGGAGGAAACCTTGGAGGATGGTAGTGCGCGAACAGTCCTTAAGCTTCCGGCTCCACTGGCGCCTACAAAAGTGGCAGTTCTGCCCTTGGTGAAAAAAGATGGACTCCCGGATGTTGCCAACCAAATCATCGATGATTTAAAGTGGGATATGACAACAGCCTATGACGAAAAAGATGCCGTTGGTAGACGTTATCGTCGTCAGGATGCTCTTGGAACACCTTATTGTATCACCGTGGATCATCAAACTTTGGAGGACCAAACCGTAACTCTACGATCGAGAGATACAATGGAACAAGAACGTTTAGCCATCGCTGATCTTCGTTCTAGATTACTGGAAGATGTTTCTATTAGTTCCCTTTTAAGACGTTTGTGATTTAACAAACCAATGTGAGTGCTTCTATTTTTGGGGTGTGTGGGACATGCCGCTTGCAATCCCTTTCTGGGGGTAATTTTTATACGGAATACTTACCTTAGACCTCTATGAAAATACTCTCTTACAATGTCAACGGCATTCGTGCTGCTATGAAAAAAGGATTTTTGGACTGGTTACAATCGGCCGATCCAGATGTGGTGTGTATACAAGAAACCAAAGCGAATCCCGATCAAGTAGACACCGCTCTTTTTGAAGCTTTGGGCTATCAACATTATTGGGTTTCAGCAGAAAAAAAAGGATACAGTGGAGTGGCTATCTTAACCAAGCAAACTCCCTTACATATCTCTACAAGTACTGGGATAGCTGCTATCGACCATGAGGGGAGGTTTATTCGGGTAGATTTCCCTGAATTATCGGTCGCTAGTTTATACTTGCCTTCGGGGACCAATCCTGCCCGATTGGAATTTAAATTTGGGTTCATGGATATTTTTCAGGACTACGTAGATCAGCTCAAACAGCAGTTTCCCAAGCTGCTAATCTGCGGGGACTACAATATCTGCCATGAGGCGATCGATATTCACGATCCTGTTCGCAATAAAAATGTCTCTGGCTTTTTACCCGAAGAACGCCAGTGGCTGGACGAATTTCTAAAGCGCGGATTCACGGACACCTTCCGACACCTCAATCAAGAGCCACACCAATACAGCTGGTGGAGCTATCGTGCCAATGCCCGTGCGAACAACAAAGGATGGCGAATTGATTACGCATTGGCCACGGATAATTTAATTCCGTATCTTGATAGGGCATTTTTGCTTCCACAGGCCATGCATTCCGATCATTGTCCTGTAGGCGTAAATTTTACATTTGAATCGAATAAAGGATGAAAAAAATTGCTTTGTTAGCACTGGCCATAGGGCTGTTTCAAGCCTGTGTTTCAACACAAACCTTCAACGAACTAGAGGCGCGTTATGCCTATCAGAAAGCGGATTTAAACGCGCTTGAAAAGGAGAGCGATTCTCTCCGAAATCGATTAGCGGATGTCCTGAAGACGCAAGAAGACTTGAATCGACAACTCGCGCAAACCAAGGACAGTTTGGTCCAAAAAAGTAACGCTTTAGCTTCCTTAGAAAGCCAATACAATACCTTACTCACCAAAAGTGATTCCGCCCTTCAAGAAGGTATCAAAAAAAGTCAGACGCTTTTGGAACAAATTCGACTTAAGGAAGAGCAACTGGCCGATAACTTAGCACGGGTAGAAGAATTGGAACGATTAATAGCCGCGAAAGAAGCTGCATTAAATAATCTTAAAAAAGCTGTTAGTGAAGCCCTTTTGAGTTTTGAAGGCAAAGGATTGCATGTCGAGCAGAGAGATGGGAAAATATACGTCTCTATGGAGAATAAATTACTGTTTAGCTCAGGAAGCTGGACGGTAGGTTCTGAAGGGAAACAGGCCCTCGAACAATTGGCAGGGGTGCTCGCCCAAAACCCGGATATTAGTGTGTTAATTGAAGGCCATACAGACGACCAAGCCTATCAGGGGAAAGGCCCCTTAGAGGGGAACTGGGACTTGTCGACCAAGAGAGCTACAGCCATCGTAAAAATATTACTGCAAAATAATGATATCCTCCCGCAAAACTTAACCGCTGCTGGTAGAGGAGAGCATTTACCCATAGCCCCTAATTCCAATGCCGAAGGAAGGGCCATCAATCGGAGGATAGAGGTTATTCTGACCCCAAATTTGGATGAGATAACCAATCTTATTAATCAATAACTAATTTTTTCATGGAGTACAGGAAGCTCCCGAACACGGATGTTCGGGTGAGTAAGATTTGTTTGGGAACGATGACTTTCGGAAATCAAAATACCGAAGAGGAGGGACACCAACAAATGGATTATGCTTTAGACCGAGGAGTTAACTTTTTTGATACGGCAGAGCTTTACCCTGTTCCTGCCACAGCAGAAACGCAAGGAGAAACCGAGCGTATCATGGGGACCTGGTTTAAAAAAACCGGCAAGCGATCGGAGGTAATTTTAGCCTCCAAAGTTGCTGGGCCAGGAGATTACACCAAGCATATCCGCGAGAATTTATCATTTAAAAAAGAACACATAGACGAAGCCGTTCATCTGAGCTTAAAGCGTTTGCAAACCGACTATATCGACCTTTATCAGTTGCATTGGCCCGAACGACAAACCCAGCGCTTTGGTCAGCGAGGTTTTGTATATACCCCCAACGATCCATGGCAGGAGAACTTTGAAGCTATTTTGGACGCCCTTCAGGAACACGTTAAAGCAGGAAATATCCGACATGTAGGATTGTCGAATGAAAACCCTTGGGGGATCATGAAATTTTTAGAAGCCTCCAATGCAGATCGTCCTCGTATGATCACTGTTCAAAATCCCTATTCCCTTTTGAATAGGCTATTTGAAGGAGGTTCTTCGGAAATATGTCATCGTGAAAATATGGGACTTTTAGCCTATTCTCCCTTGGGGTTTGGCATGCTTACAGGAAAATATTTAAACGGTCAACAACCTGAAAAAGGGCGGCTGACTCTTTTTCCTAGATTTTCACGCTACAGTAGTCCGCAAGCCATAGCTGCAACAGAAGCTTATGCAAAAATTGCAGAAGAGGCTGGTCTGTCGCTTACCCAAATGGCACTGGCCTTTGTCAACGATCGGTCATTTGTGACGTCTAATATTATTGGTGCTACTACCTTGGACCAATTGAAAGAAAATATAGACAGTCATGCGGTAGAATTATCTGAAGAGGTACTGAAGGCGATTGAAAAAGTACACAACAGTATTCCAGACCCTTCGCCTTAATGAGGGATGGCCGAAATTAATTTTTGCGTGTAAGGGTGTTGAGGATTTTCATAGAGCCGATCGGCTTCTTCCAACTCTCTTAGCTCACCCTTTTCGAGGACTAAAATCCGATCGGACATATATCGAACCACGTGCAAGTCATGTGATATAAATAAATAGGAGAGCTGATATTGATCTTTTAAGTCGTTCAGTAGATTGAGTACTTGGGCCTGTATGGAAACATCTAGGGCGGCAACTGCTTCATCACAGATCAGTATTTTCGGTTCCATCGCCAGGGCTCTAGCGATGACAGCCCTTTGGCGTTGTCCTCCAGATAATTGGTGTGGCCAACGATGGTGTAAATGTCCTGGGAGACCTACATCGTTTAATAGATCAGATGCCATTCGTACATATTCTTCTTTTGTCTTTTTTGGATGTTTTTGTTTTAACACCTCGATAATGGTCGAACGAATACGCTTTAGCGGATGTAGAGCTGCGTAAGGGTCCTGAAAAACATATTGAATTTCGGTCGCTTCTCCTGTATAGTGGATATGACCGGTGGAGCTTTCTTCTAGTCCTATCAGGCAACGTGCCAGGGTAGTTTTTCCACTGCCAGACTCCCCCACTATGCCCAAAATTTCTCCAGGGAAAAGGTTAAAACTAATGGGTTTTAACGCTTGAAAACCACTGTCGCTCTTTTTGAAAAAACGCTGTTTAATATAGGTCTTGGAGAGTTGTTCTACTCCTAAAATTGGAGACTGACGATAGCACTGTTGAAGCCTTTTTTGTCGTTCTTCTTTGGTTTCAAATATACCTTCTGCTTGCTGCTCGATAAAATCCTGAACCGTGAACAGCCGCTTTAGTCTCCCTTTAACTGGTGGCCGAGCATTGAGTAATCCTTTGGTGTAAGGATGTTTGGGGGAGTTGAACAAGCTTGCTGTAGCACCCTGCTCGACGACTTCTCCCTGTTGCAGAACCATGATTCGATCGGCCAATTGTTTAACCACATTAAGATCGTGTGAAATAAACAGCAAACTCATAGCGTATTTTTGCTGCAGTGTTTTCAGCAATGCTAATATTTGTTGCTGTACGGTAACATCTAAAGCCGTTGTGGGTTCATCGGCAATTAAGAGTTTTGGCTGACACAGTAGGGCCATGGCGATCATCAGTCGCTGTTTTTGTCCCCCACTGAGTTGATGAGGATAGGCTTTCAGAATTCTATCGGTATCCGCTAACTGAACATCTAGAAGGGTCTGTTGTAAATGTTCTTCATGGGAACCCTCGATTTGTGGCTGATGCTGTTGTAAAACTTCAAGCAGTTGTTTGCCGCAGCGTAGGGCAGGGTTTAAACTCGACTGAGGATTCTGAAAAATCATTCCGATACGATTTCCACGGATCCTTTGCCATGCCTTAGCATCCAAATTTAGCAAGGATGCTCCTCCAAAATTTAGAGCGCTAGCCTCCCAGCTTAACTGCGGGGGTAGCAACCCCATCAGGCTAAGTGCAGTAAGGGATTTTCCACTACCAGATTCTCCCACCAATGCAACTACCTCTTGTTGATCGATGTGTAGGTCTAGGGGTTGAATCAATTCTTTCTCCGACGACCGGATACACAATCCCTCCAGGTGTAGCAACGGATTTTGGCTCATCGATAGTCGATTTGATCTTCGGTTAAGAGGGGTTCATTCCTGTAGCGCAGGAATACTTGTGCTACCGCAACCACATCTTTTTCGCAATAGGTAACAATTCGATCTATATTTTTTTCGATGTAGTAGACATGAGCCACTTGGCTGCCGTCGATATCTCCTTTAGGAGACGGAATACCTAAAATTTTGGTTAAGAGTTTAAGAGACGTAAAATGCTTAAAGTCGCCAAAGCGCCAAAGGTGCATAGTGTCCAGATGTGGAATTTCCCACGGTTTTTTGTTGAATAGGTTTAGTTTTTGTGGGATTTTAAGCTGATGAATCACCATTCGTCTTGCGATGTAGGGAAAGTCAAATTCTTTGCCGTTATGAGCACAAAGCAGGTGTTGTCTTCCAGAGAAGTGTTCTTCCAGTACGTTTTTAAAGTCTTTGAGCAAACTTAATTCCTCTCCAAAAAATGATTTAACTCTAAAATTTTCACTTTCCGGCACAAAATAGCCTACCGAAATGCAGACAATTTTTCCAAACTCAGCCCAAATTCCAGCTCTTTCATAGAAGTCTTTAGCGGCCACTTCTCCTCTCTGGTAGGCCGATTTCTGTTCCCAAAGCTGTTGCATTTCCTCATCTAAGTCATTGAACTGAGGGATTTCTGGAACCGTTTCGATATCCAGAAAAAGAATATTATTTCGCCGTATTCGTTCCAGCATGGGCATTTATTTCCATGGCTGCATCCATATACTCATAAATGTCTTGCGTAAATGGATTTCCTTCAATTTTAGCTCCCTTTTGGTGTCCCAAGCGAACGGCAATCAGATCGAGATCTGGGAAGACAATAACATACTGTCCTAAATGTCCTCGCATCATATAGACCGATTGATTTTTGTAGGTTTCCAACCACCAGCCATAGCCGTATTCAGAATCTTTTTCAAAACGAGGCTTCACGGATCGAGCAACATAAGCAGAGTCTAATATTTGTTGACCATTCCAACGACCATGGTTTTTAAAGAGCTTCCCATAACGGGCAAAATCTCGAGCGTTTGAAGCTAAACAACAATAGGCCTTTTCCATACCGTTTTCATCGCTATCGAGTTGCCAATAAGCTTCTTTTTCGGCTCCCATGGGATGCCAAAAGCTATCGTAGAAATAAGACGATAATGTTTTTCCTGTTGCCTTTTCCAACACCATTCCCAACAGCTGAGTAGTTCCACTCTTGTAGTTAAAACCTTGAGCGGGTTGTTCCGATATCGGTTGTTCTAAAATCAATGATCGCAGATCAGCAGTAAAATAAGACTCAGTAGTTACAGACAAGACGCCGTAATAATTTTCCTCCCACAATTGCCCAGATGACATGGTGGCTAAGTCGCCTACTGTCACTACATCTGCATAGGGCCCTTTGAGTTCAGGTATAAAATCTTTCACGGCTTGGTCTACACTTTTGATGTATCCATCCTGGATTGCTTTTCCCAAAAGTCCACTGACGATGCTCTTGACCATCGAAAAAGAATTGCTTTTGCTCGATGGTCCGTAATCTTCGTAATATTTCTCGTAGAGTAAGCTATCGTTTTTAATCAGTAGAAAAGCGACTGTACCGGTAGTTTTATGATAGTTTTCCAGTTCTTCAGAGGCCTCTAATTCATTGAATAGAGTGTGTTTTGGCCATGGTTGAGGCTGATTCGATGGTGGGATAATACGATTGTCGAAACGCTCGTAATCCGACAGATAAGCTGTTGTATGGCCTGTCAGGTATATTTTTTGAATAGCATTTAGCAAGTAGCTGTAATCTGAGATGTAAACTAAAGCGAACAAGGCCACCAATAAACTACCCAAAATTTGTAGTGTTTTCTTCATTTCTTGTCTTCAGGTTAATTGAAACGAAATAGGATGTTTCTTAAACTCCCTAAAATAATGATTTCTGAGGATTTACTTTCTCTAAATTCAGCAAGTTTTCTTTTCGCTGGATTCCTCCAGCATAACCAATCATTTTTCCATTACTTCCAATAATCCTGTGACAAGGGATAAGGATTAAAATCGGATTTTTACCGACTGCAGCAGCTACTGCCCGAATGCCTCTTACATTTCCAGATAATTGGGCCAACTTCAAATAAGAAAGGGTACTCCCAAACGGAATTTTTAACAACAACGACCAAATTCTTTTTTGAAATTCTGTACCTTCCGGGTTCAAAGGCAGATCAAATTGTTTGCGTTCCCCTGTGAAGTATTCTTCAATTTGTTTTTCTGTTTGTTGAACAATAGGAGAATTGTTTTTTTTGTCACTGACAGCTTGTTCGACAAATCTTAGCCCCGTAACATGCGAAGAATTTGCTTTTAATGCGATATTCCCGAGTGGAGTTGATATGATATATTGATCGTTGTCTTTCAAAAAAAATTTGTATTAGAACTTATAAAGTTAAACAAAATAACAGCAATGTTGTATTTTATTATAGGATTCGGTCTTTTTATGACATTTTTCCCAAGAATCATTACAGAGGGCAACGCTCCTCAACTGCTTTCAGGATTTAATACAATGTCTAAAGAACAACAAGCTGCAGTAGACCTTAAAGGTCTGCTTCAAGAATTGCGGAATTTCCACCTAAAGGTTGGCGGTTTTTGCACGGGATTGGCTTTAATTCTCTATGCTGTTAATTACAAAGATGCAGCCATGTTTACGGTCTCCCTTGGGCCAATGCTTGGCTATATTTATCTGATTCCCCGCATGCAAAACTATTATGGAAAATCGAATAGCGATATCCAAAAGCAAGCGAAAATTGGCCTATGGCTGTTGGTTATAGTCTTGGTAGCTGTCGCTGGTCTACTGGTCTATGGTTACCAAGACAATACATTAGAAATCAGTAGTGATAAGTTGAAATTTTCAGGTATGTATGGACTTGAAATTTCCAAAAAGGAAGCCCCTCAACTTTTTGAGATCAATCGGCTGCCACCACTCACAAAACGGATCAATGGCTTCGCCACTCAGCATATGCGTAAGGGAAAGTTTCGTGTAAAAAGTGGTAAAAAAGTTCACCTTCTATTAAATGAACTTCAAGGCCCTTATTTAGAAATTAAACGTGACCGTAAGCCAAGTGTATACTTTAGTTTGGGGACAAACGCTACCACACAATTGAATCGACTTCGTCAGTTGGGCTGGTCGGTGACGCGTCCCTCCACTAACGATTGAGGATATCGGCTGCATTTTCTGCGTGATAAGTAGCGATCATTTGAGCACCAGCGCGTTTAAATGCAAGTAATTGCTCGAGCATCACGGGAGCATAGTCTAGCCACCCTTGTGCTACGGCGGCCTGTAGCATTGCATAGCTACCACTTACCTGATATACGGCCAATGGGTGCTGAGTTTTGTGTCGTAAAAGACTTAAAATGTCCAAGTAAGCAGCCCCTGGTTTCACCATGAGAATATCAGCTCCTTCTTCTATGTCTGTTTGTGCTTCCAATAGTGCTTCACGATGATTGGCAGGATCCATCTGATAGGTCTTTTTATCTCCAAAACCTGGTGCAGAATCTAATGCATCTCTAAAAGGGCCGTAGAAAGCGGATGCATATTTAGCTGTGTAGCTTAAAATGGCGGTGTGATGCAGCTGGTTTTCTTCTAAAACGGATCGGATTGCTCGAATTCTTCCATCCATCATATCACTTGGGGCGACAACATCTGCCCCTGCTTGTGCATGGCTCAGTGCCATCTGTGACAGTACCTCTATCGTTGGGTCGTTGACAATGGTATTGTTTTCGACAATGCCATCGTGGCCATAACTGGAATAGGGATCCAGAGCAACATCTGTCATGACTACCATTTCCGGGGCAACAGCCTTAATGGTTTGGATACTTCTTTGCATTAGCCCTTCTGGATTAAGTGCCTCGGTTCCCCGATTGTCTTTGAGCTCGTCGGGTACTTTAACAAATAGTAATACAGCCTTCAGTCCTTTGTTCCAAAGTCGGAGGACTTCTTGTTCCAACAAATCCAAACTGTATCGATAGTAGTTGGGCATGGAAGGAATTTCCTCCTTTATATGTTTGCCTTCCACTACAAATAATGGGACGATAAAATCGTCGGTAGATAAATGGTGCTCTGCAACCATGGAGCGCAATGCAGCTGAGCTCCGCAAGCGTCTGTTTCTAAATTCAGGAAATTTCATCACTTGAGTTTTCTTCTTGATGCGGGGGTTCAATCAATAATTCTGGTGCATCGTCGTCGGTTAATTCTTCTAAAGGTTCTGTAGGCAGCTCGAGATTTTCTTCCGCAGGGTCTGTCGCCGAGGACTTACCAACAGTTCCTAAGGTCATAAGAACCATCGAGAATAGAATGACCACGAGTAGTTCTTGTTCGTTGAGTCCGGTTTTAAATGCTTTTAAAAAGTCGAGGTCTTTTATTTGTAGAAAAAGCAAAATAGAAATCAAGCCTCTAGGAGCCATATATGCCAAAGCCCCGGGGCGAATCTTCAGTTGAGTCAACATAAAATATAAATATCGTAGACCAAACATAGCCCCTAAAATCAGTAAACCGATTAAGTAGGGCATGGGTGCTGTGAAATTACTCAGCGGTATAGAAAACCCAAAGAAAAGGAAGAAAAATGTCCGAACGATAAAGGTCGATTCCGCAGTGAGCAAATGAAATTCGTGCAGTTCTTCTGCTGTTTCTTCTTCGGAGAGTTGAGACTTGAGAAAGGAGGGGAGTAGCTGTTGGCTGTTGCTTAAAAACAAACCAAAAATAAATATGGTAACGAGTGCCGGTAAGTGGAAATATTTACCCAGAGCATAAACTAAAATCAGCAAAGCTAAAATTAGGAAGAACTTTACCTGATGTTCTATTTGTTTAATCAGCCATAATAAGGCAAAACTGATGGCTACGGATCCAACTATAATACCGACGATTTGGAGACTTAATTTCCCCAAAGGCTCCCAGCCCAAAAGACTTTCTTGTTTTTCGACCTGCCCAATTGCATAGTAGAAAAGCATAATGCCCAAAATATCTGAAAAAGTAGATTCATAAACGACAAACTCTTTTTCAGTATCTATCAGGTTTGCGGCTGAAGGGATAGCCACAGCACTACTGATGATACTCAAGGGTATGGCATAGATCAATGCTTGTTGGGGGTCGTAGGCTAGAAAAACTTCAAAACCCCAACGAAGGATGATGACATTGGCGACTAATAAGACCAGAGCTGCCAAAAAGCCTTTTAGGATAACTTTTAATTTGTTCAATTTTAAATCTAACTCTAGGGCACCTTCCAAGACGATTAAAATAAGACCGATCGTTCCTAAGACAGGGATAAGATTATCCAAGAATGAGAATTGAGTATAGCCAAAGCTTTGGGTAAGCGCGCGTAGTGCAATTCCCGTTCCCATCAGTAAAATCACGCTGGGGAATTTTGTTTTTCTCGCAAATGCATCAAACAGATACGAAAAAATAATCAGGAGCGGTAAAACAAATAATGTATCTAAAGTCCCCATAGAATTAAAGGTTTGTGAAGCTCAAGTTAGCCGAAAAACTTTAAACCCAAGATTTTGGATGTTTAAGGATATCCACAAGTTCAGCCTCTGGGCTATTTTCTTCGGGCTGATAGTCATATCGCCATTGGACATGTGGGGGTAAACTCATCAGTATACTTTCGATTCGGCCGTTGGTCTTTAACCCAAAAAGGGTTCCTTTGTCGTGTACCAAATTAAATTCTACATATCGCCCTCTTCTGATTTCCTGCCAATCGCGCTGTTGAGCCGTAAAAGGGGTATTTTTTCTCCTTTCGACGATAGGGATGTAGGCGTCTAAGAATTTTTCTCCCACACCTGTTACAAAGCTATACCAGTCGTCCATACTTTTAGAGCCATCTGCTTGTAGGTAGTCAAAAAATAAGCCCCCAATACCACGCGCTTCTTCTCTGTGTTTATTCCAAAAGTATTGATCACATTTTTCTTTGTAAAGCGGATAGAAGTTTGGGTCATGAGCATCGCAAGCAGCCTTACAGGCGGAATGAAAATGGATGGCATCTTCTTGAAACAAATAGTAGGGCGTGAGGTCTAAACCACCACCAAACCACTGTTTTTCGATATTGCCTTGTTTGTTGTAAAGCTCAAAATAGCGAAAGTTTGCATGAACAGTCGGGACGAAGGGATTTTTGGGATGAATCACCAAACTAATTCCGGTCGCATAAAAGTCAGCTTCTTTTACACCAAAATATTGTTGCATACTGGGCGGTAGAGCACCGTGTACGGCTGAAATATTAACACCCCCTTTTTCGAAAACTGCACCATTTTGAATGATTCGACTTTGTCCTCCACCACCTTCAGCTCTTTTCCAAAGGTCTTCTTGGAATTTTGCACTGCCGTCGATGTTTTCAATAGCGGAACAAATTTGATTTTGTAGCCCTTCTATAAAGGGATAAAAGGTAGGTTTAAATGAGGTCTTCATCTAGGCGTAGGATTTAACAGTGTCTACAAAGGCTTTGGCATGATCGACAGGAATATTGGGCAGTATTCCGTGACCTAAGTTAACGACATAGCGTTGCTGGCCAAAGGCTTTAATCATTTGGCGAACTTCTTTTTGAATGGTTGGAATGGGCGAAAGCAAGCGCGACGGATCAAAGTTGCCCTGTAGGGTGATTTCTCCGCCCGATAAGTAACGAGCATTTTCAGCACTACATGTCCAATCCACTCCCAAAGCAGATGCTCCCCATTGACTCATTTCTCTGAGGGCAAACCAACAGCCTTTCCCGAAAACAATGACGGGAATTTCAGGTTTAAGCGCTTCTACGATTTGTTGGATGTAAGGTGCCGAGAACAGATGGTAGTCGGAAGGACTTAACAAGCCTCCCCATGAGTCGAATACCTGAACGGCGTCTGCTCCAGCCAGTACTTGCGCCTTTAGGTAAGCAATCGTGACATCTGTGATTTTTTGTAATATCTGGTGAGCGGCTTCAGGCTGAGTAAAACAGAAGGCTTTCGCTTGATCGAAATTTTTAGATCCCTGCCCTTGCACAAGATAACACAGCAAAGTCCATGGGGATCCCGCAAACCCGATTAAAGGAACTCGGCCCGAAAGAGCTTTTTTAGTCATTTTAAGTGCTTCCATGACATAAGAAAGACGATCGTTAACATCCGGGATTTCGAGTTGGTCCAATTGTTCTACTCGACGAATAGGATTTTCGATCCACGGACCCACACCATCTTTCATTTCCACCTCGATTCCCATGGCCTGCAGAACCACTAAAATATCGCTGAAAATAATCGCTGCATCGACCCCAATCTGATCGATAGGCATTAGCGTGATTTCGGTCGCTAATTCAGGGGTTTGGCAGCGTGTAAAAAAATCATATTTGTGCTTTAAGGTCATAAAGTCTGGAAGATAACGTCCTGCCTGACGCATCATCCATACCGGTGGGCGGTCGACGGCTTCACCTTTGAGTGCACGAAGAAATAAATCGTTTTGGATCATAAGTTTTTAAAATATTGATGAATGGTTCCCAGCATTCCATTGGCATTCGGCGCGATGGATAGAATGCCATGAGAACCAAATTTTTGATAGGTCGTATGGGTCGATGGGCCTAAACAAAAAGCAGGCCCAGTAGTATTTTGAGGGACAGAAAAATAACTTTCTACGGCCGATGGGCTAAAAAATAAGAGTCCATCGATTGTTGTTTGTATGGTCTTTGGCGTTAAATGTGTATCGTAAACTTCAATGATCTGACATGGACGTTGAAGTGTTGCCAGAGCTTTTTCAATTTTTGGCAGCCTTCTTTTACCACAGATAAAACTGTAGGTTTCTTCCGGATTGAAATATTGAACTAGATCATCTGCAGTCTGTGCACAGCTCTGGACCTGAATGTTGTATTGCTCTAGGAGCAGCTGTGTTTTGGACCCGACACACACACATTTTTTAATTTGAATTTGCGCCCCTAATTTTTTGTGTCGAAAAGCTTGTTCAACAGCATTCTGGCTACTGAATATGACGGTCGATCCCTTCAGTTCAATTTCGGATAACGACAGCGGTTCGATAGCAATAAAGGGGAATTCGATCAAAGAGAATCCAAGCGATAAAATCCGCTCCTTCAAGGAATAATCGAGCATTTTTGTGGAGAGAAGTCGCATCAGTGCTTTAAGGATTCCATTATTTTTTTTCCCCCCTGATCCAGCAGATTTTCTGCTATTCGTCGGGGTTCGCTTTCCCAGGCATCTTGGGCGATAAATTCATCAACAGTAAGGGCTTGAGATCCATCTGGCGAAAACAGACCTCCTCGGAACTGCCATCCCTGTTGAAGGGGTTTTGCCCAAGCGCCAATAGGTGCGCTGCATCCTCCCTCTAGAGTTCTCAGAAATTGGCGTTCCATTTGAACCGATCGCCAACTTTTTCTGCAGTTCAGTTCTTGTAGCAAGTGCATTAATTCTTGTTCTCCTACCCGAATACAGACACCTACAGCTCCCTGAGCAGCTGCAGGGATCATCCAGTCCAATACGCTGTATTTTTCTGGAAGTAGCCCCAAACGCTCTAATCCTACCTCAGCAAAAATGGCGCCGCCCCAATCCGATTCTCTTAATTTTCTCAGGCGAGTTTGAACATTTCCTCTCAGATTGTCGAATCTATGATGCGGGTATTTATGCAACCATTGGGCTCTTCTGCGGATGCTCCCGCTGGCAATAGTAGCAACTTCCTCTGCTGGGTATTTGTCGGAGTAAGCGAGTATGTCATGAACAGTTCCACGAGGGAGTACTGCAGCCAAAACAATTCCTTTGGCTAGTTGGGTCGGGACATCTTTGAGACTGTGAACGGCAATGTCTATTTCGCCCGTTAGTAAAGCGATGTCTAGTTCTTTAGTAAACACCCCTTGTATTCCCATTTCATATAGGGGTTGCGTTAGATTTTGATCACCGGTACTCTCAATTTTCACCAACTCATTTTCAGCATTGATCCGATTTAAGGCTGTAGAAACTTCTCGCGCTTGCCAAAGCGCCAATTCACTTTTTCGAGTACCGATCCGCCAAATTTTATTCATGATAATCGAGTTGGAAGATGGATTGGAGGATATTGTACAGCTCCTCTGTTTTATGAGGCGACTTTTTGAGGTAGGCAGCTACATTACCAGTTATTTTTTGAGCCAAAAATTCTTTTTGTTCTTCCTCTTTTCCTGAAGTGGGGTCATGTGTTTCCAGATGCTCCATGATCATCTGTTTGATATTTTTTAGATAAGGAGCAAACTTCCGTTGTTTGAGCCAAATATTGAAGTCTTGGAAACTTGCTTCGACGATATTTTCTGCTTGAGGCAAGTGTTTGTAGCGCTCTGCCCGATTAGCTTCAGTAATTTTTGACAACTGATCTACGTCGATGCGTTCTACATGCGGCAGTTCGGCTATTTCAGGAGATGCATTTGCGGGGATAGATAGGTCTAGGACAAGGAGCTTGTGGTCGTTTTCCAAATGCTCAGGGCGAATAGTCGGTTCTGGGGCACCTGTCGCAACGATCAAGATATGGGCTTCTTGCAAAGTTTCTTGAAGTTGCTCTACAGGTCGAATTTCCAGCGTGTGCTTTTGTGCGAGTTTTGCCGCCTTTTCCAAAGTTCTGTTCAGGAGTATTATCCTGTCTTTTGGTCGATGCTTGATGAGGTTCTCACAAGTATTCCTACCGATTTTCCCAGTGCCATACAAAACGATGGTTCGGGAATCGTCTGGAGCATAATTCTGAAGGATATATTGTACGGCCGCAAAGGCTACTGAGGTGGCTCCAGAAGAAATTTCTGTTTCCGTTTTTACCTGCTTACTGGCTTGAATTACGCTATTGATGAGCCGCTCCATTTGTCCATCGGCCAGATGCTTGGCCTTGGAGACGTAAAAGCTTTTTTTGATCTGGCTGATAATCTCGAAATCCCCTAGAATTTGACTTTCCAGTCCAGTACCCACCCGAAACAAATGATGAAGCGCTTCTTCCCCAACATGCTGATAGGCCAATTGCTCTAGCTGTCCACGATGGCCAGTCGTAAACGCCATCCACAATTCCTTGAGTTGGAGTAATGATGCATCGAAGCTGTATAATTCTGTACGGTTGCAAGTACTCAGCACTAGCATGTTAGAAATCCCACACCGCAAGGCTTCTTCCAATAATTGGTCGATAACGCCTTCGCTTAAACTGAATTGACCACGGGTTTGGGTGTCTGCTTCTTTATAGCTTATGCCTATACAGGCAAAATCAAATGTATTTTGATTCATAAATACGCCTAAAATCCACTACAAAAATAAGGGCTCCTTAAATCAAAAAACAACGCTAAAAGTTCTTTTAGTGTCAAAAGCTGTACTTTTATATCATTGTTGAAAAATCTCAGCGAAAATCAACATTTTTATTTAGAATGAATATAAATTAAAAAAGTGTTATATGTCTAAAAACAACGACAAAAGGGCATTTATTTCTTTAAGTGATGAAGAGGACTTTAAAATCTTACATGCAGAAAACACAGCTAGTTGTCAGCAGGTCTTTTCCCACGCAGTGCAGGAAACCTTATTACAATTCCATTTTTGCACCCGTGGTTCAGCCGTATTTTCCTATCATCAGGGCAATTATATCCAACGCTTAACCGCCTCTAGCAGTAATTTACTCTACAACCCTCAGTTGGTACTGCCAATAGACGTTGAGATGCAAACAGATACGGAGGTTCTGATATTGTTGATTTCCATTCAGAAATTTCACAAATTATTTTCTCAAGACGCGGAGCATATTTCTTTTTTAAGCCCCACAAATATTTCTAAAAAGTATTACCATTCAAAAGAAATCAGCCCCGCCATGATGGTTGTTCTCAAACAAATGGCTTATTCTAAAATTCATCCCAGTATGCTTCCGCTCTATTTGAAGGCAAAAGTATATGAGTTGTTGAGTTTGTATTTTAATGTGAATGCAGAAACCGCCGTAGAGCAATGTCCTTTTTTAGCGGATGAAACCAATGTTCAAAAAATTCGACAAGCTAAAACGATAATTTTAGAGCACATGGCCGAGCCACCGAGTCTGCAGGAATTGGCTGATGAAATTGGGTTGAGCCTTAAGAAGTTAAAAGAAGGCTTTAAACAATTGTATGGCGATACAGTCTATGGCTATCTTTTGGACCATAAAATGGAGGAAGCCCGACGGATGTTAAATGCTCAGCAACACAACGTCAACGAAGTAGGTTTGAAACTGGGGTACAGTACCTCAAGCCATTTTATTGCTGCATTTAAAAAGAAATATGGGACAACCCCCAAGAAATATCTAATGTCTTTATCTTCGTAAAAAATTTGCGAAATGAAAGGGGTGTTGTTGGTTAATTTAGGGTCTCCCGATTCTACAGATCCGAAGGATGTAAAATCCTATTTAAATGAATTCTTAATGGACGAAAGGGTAATAGACCTACCCAAGCCTTTGCGAACCTTATTGGTGCAGGGCATTATTCTAAATACGCGTCCAAAAAAATCGGCCAAAGCTTATGCAAAAATCTGGTGGGAGGAAGGCTCCCCTCTGATTGTTCTATCCGAGCGACTGCAGGCCGGGATTCAGCAAAAAGTAGAACTGCCAGTGAGCTTAGCCATGCGGTACGGAAATCCGAGTATACATTCAGGGTTAGAGGAATTGTACCAAAAAGGGGTGCGCGAAGTGCTTTTGGTCCCCTTATACCCACAGTTTGCAATGGCCACTACCGAAACGATAATTGTTTTGGCGGAACAGCTTCGTGACAAACATTTTCCCGATCTTGATTTTACCATACTCCCCCCGTTTTACAAGCACCCGGACTATATCCGTGTTTTGGCTAACTCCATACAAAACTATTTGAAAGACAAGGAGTGGGAGCATTTATTATTTTCATATCACGGAGTTCCAGAGCGACATATCCGAAAATCAGATATCACAAAATCGCACTGTAAGATGGATGGGAAGTGTTGTTTCACCCCTTCTGAAGCACATGCTTATTGCTATCGTCATCAATGTGAAATTACTACCCTAGAAGTAGCCAAATATTTGGAGTTAAAAGAAGGGAGTTTTTCGACTTCTTTTCAGTCTCGTTTAGGATTAGACCCTTGGCTGAAGCCTTACACCGATAAAACAGTAGAAAAATTTGCAAAAACGGGCACTAAACAAATGGCCATTGTAACACCTGCTTTTGTTTCGGACTGTTTGGAAACCTTAGAAGAAATCGGGATGGAAGCAGCCGAAGATTTCGAAGAAAAAGGAGGAGAACATCTGCATGTGGTTCCGTGTTTAAACGATCAGCCGGATTGGATTAATACCTTAAGTCGTTGGATCGATGAGTGGGCGCACAAGAAGCCTGCTACCGTATGAAAAATGCCGCTGCAAAGATGGGGTCGGACCCCATCAATACACTCTTAATTCGACAAGCAGTTCCTGCCTCTCTTGGCGTTTTAGTGATGTCCCTCAATATTTTGGTCGATACCATTTTCGTTGGGCAGTGGATTGGAGCTGATGCGATCGCCGCTATCAATGTCGTGTTGCCAGTGTCATTTTTTATTGCAGCCATAGGACTATCTATCGGAATTGGTGGAGGGTCCATTATTTCTCGTTCCTTGGGGAAAGAAGAGCTCTCCACGGCAGTTCATACATTCGGAAATCAGATTACCTTGACCTTGACCACGATTAGTCTCCTCGTGTTTTTTGGTTTTGTGTATATGGAAAATCTCATTCCCGCATTTGGAGGTAAAGGGAACCTGTATCCTTTGGCGCGCATCTACTACATCATTGTACTGGCAGGAGTTCCCCTACTTGGATTGTGTATGATGGGCAACAATACCATTCGCGCGGAAGGGAAACCCAAATACGCCATGTACGCAATGATGTTACCGTCCATTTCAAATTTGTTATTAGATGTCGTTTTCATCAAATTTTTGGATTGGGGGATGTACGGAGCTGCTTGGGCAACCTCGATTTCCTATGGGGTTTGTTTGGCTTATATCGTTTATTTTTTTGCTTCAGGAAAGTCAGAACTAAAGCCCCAGCTGAAAGATTTTATACTGAAGTGGGCCATCATCAAAGAAATGATCGCTTTGGGGTTTGTCACATTGGCTCGTCAGGGAACAGTAAGTATCAGTATTTTACTGATCAATAATATCCTTTTTGATTTAAGCGGAGAAACAGGGGTTGCCGTTTATGCCGTACTAAGTAGAATGCTCATTTTTGCTTTTTTCCCCATATTGGGAATCACACAAGGGTTTGTTCCTATTGCGGGCTATAATTACGGTGCAAAAAACACCAACCGTGTCATTGAAGTTATTCGAACTGCTTTGACCTATGCGTGTTTACTGTCTTGTTTTCTTTTTGGATTAATAGTCTTGTTTAACAACCAAATCCCAGTAATCTTCACAGACGATATAGGGGTGATAACTGAAGCGTCTTCAGCAATTATATGGGTTTTTGCCGCCATGCCTATCGTCAGTATTCAGCTGATAGGCGCTGCCTATTTCCAAGCCATTGGCAAGGCTGTCCCAGCATTATTACTTACCCTAACACGACAGGGCTTTTTCCTAATTCCCTTGGTGTATATTTTGCCCTTGTGGTACAACCAAAAAGGGGTTTGGATGGCTTTTGCTTTTGCGGATTTTCTGGCGACCATTGTCACAGCATTTTTCTTATGGCTTGAAATCCGACGATATCGCGCAAGAGCAGCAGCACAAACCATATAGTTTTGTATTTTTAAGCGAAAGCAAAAAATTATACTGTGGTTTATAACTACATCAAGGCACTTCACTTAATTTTTGTCATCACATGGTTTGCAGGCTTGTTCTACATGCCACGATTGCTCATCTATTATTTGGAAGCTGCTGAAAAGCCCAAAGAAGTTAAAGAAATCTTACAAGCACAATTTACCTTGATGGCCAAAAGACTTTGGTTTATCATTACTTGGCCGTCGGCCATTTTGGCCATATTTTTTGCCCTTTGGTTGTTGTTTCTAATGCCTTCATGGCTGACCCAACATTGGATGTTAATTAAACTGGGGTTTGTTGTGCTATTGGTTTTATATCATTTTAAAACCCACCAAATGTTTCGGCAAATGCAGCAGGGGATCTTACCCTACAGCGCCTACTACATGCGTATTTGGAATGAAGGGGCAACGCTCATCCTTTTTGCGATTGTTTTTCTAGTGATTTTAAAAACCACCATTCATTGGGTGTTTGGCCTAGTGGGCTTGGTAGGTCTTTCCATTCTATTGATGCTGGGGATTAGATTGTACAAAAATTGGCGGCAAAAAAATGAGTCTTAATGCTGAAGTTGTTTAGGTCCTTTTCGCTTCGTGCTCGGATTTTCGTGTCCATGGTTATGCTGTTGCTTATGGCTTGTCTATTGATCTTACTGGCCACACTTTTGCAATACGATAACCAATCGAGCGATTACAATATTTTTCGTTTATATCGAAAGGAAAATCAAATCAAAAGCCATTTGAATACTTTGGTTAATCGATATGATTTGTTAGAAAAACCCAATACGTTTTGGACGAACTACATCCAAGAATTTAGAGATATTACCAAAATTCACAAGGTAGAGTATTCTTTCTTCGACTTGGAAGGCGCCCCGATTTTCACGACCTATCTCCCTTTAAAGGTCATCGCCAACGGTTATCGTTTACCGGAAGATTTAGCGCAAAAAATACGCAACAGTACAGACGAGCGCTATTTAGAAAAAAATGAAACGGAAATCGGAAATTTCCAGGCTTCCTACTCCATGCTCAAAACAGACGAAGGTGTTCCCTATGGAATTTTGTTTTACCCCTATTTTGAGGATGTTTCTTTTTCCGAAAATGAATTAAACACTTTTTTACAACGCTTATATCAGATTTATCTTCTGATGCTTCTCATCGCCATTTTATTGGCCTACTTTATTTCTCGATTTGCAACCAGATCTTTAGAGCGTATCCGATTAAAGATGGACCAGACAGCACTTATGGGGCGGAATGAGCGAATTGAGCTGACCAGTGGGAGCAAGGAAATTGTCAGTTTGGTCAATGCCTACAACAAGATGATCGATGATTTGGAAGAAAGCGCAAAATTATTGGCGAAGACGGAGCGGGAACAAGCTTGGCAAGAAATGGCCAAGCAAGTTGCTCATGAAATTAAGAATCCCTTAACGCCTATGCGGCTGACCGTGCAAAGCTTTGAAAAATCCTTCGACCCCTCAGCGCCTGATGCCTCTGAACGTTTAAAAGAATTTGGACAGATACTGGTCGAACAAATCGATACGATGAGTAATGTAGCCAATGCTTTTTCGGATTTTGCTACCTTACCTAAACCACAGCCGAAGAGTGTTAATTTGGTGGAAGTTACCCGGGTGGCACTTCAGATATACGACAAAGGGCAAATCAGCTTTTTTACCAATGCTGAAGAAGTAGCAGTGGCTTTAGATCGCACCCAATGGGTTCGGGTAGTCACCAATCTGATTAAAAATGCCCTGCAGGCAATGCCAGCAGGCCGAAAGCCCAAAATAAAAGTCCGTATAGAATCGCAGGTTCGATCGGTAGTGGTTTCAATTACAGACAATGGTATTGGCGTTCCAGAAGAAGTGAAAGAAAAGATCTTTGATCCTAAATTCACCACCAAAACCAGAGGTATGGGCTTAGGTTTAGGAATCGTTAAAAACATAATTGAATTGCATCAGGGCAATATTCGATATACAACAACCGCAAATCGGGGGACTACTTTTTACATTACGCTTCCCCTTAAAACTAAAAAAGAATGACATTTATTTCCCTTGAAAAGAGCAATCGAGTTGCAATCGTCCGAATTGATCGTGAAAAAAAATTGAACGCTTTAAATTCGGCTCTTATCGAAGAATTGGCCCAAACTTTCGACGCCATTCGCAAAGACGATACTGTTCGTGCAGTTATCCTTACAGGAAGTGGTTCTAAAGCCTTTGTGGCAGGAGCCGACATTGGAGGTTTCCCAGATCTATCGGCGGCTGAAGGTCAAGCCTTAGCAAAGCAAGGGCAAGTTCAATTATTCGATAAGATCGCTAATTTCCCTAAGCCTGTCGTTGCTGCTGTCAATGGCTATGCCTTGGGAGGAGGTTTGGAGTTGGCTCTGGCTTGTCATATTCGGATTGCCTCGGTAAATACGCAAATGGGTCTTCCGGAAGTGAGCCTTGGGCTGATTCCAGGATATGGAGGAACCCAACGATTACCCCAAGTGGTGGGGCGAGGAAGAGCCTTGGAATTAATTCTGACTGCCCGAATGATCGATGCTGAAAAAGCCTTTCACTGGGGTTTGGTAAATGCCGTTGTTCCTTTGGAAAATCTAATGGAGCAAGCGCAAAAGTACTGTCAGCAGATCCTAAAAAATGCTCCCTCAGCATTAGGGGCTGCATTGGCGGCTGTAAATCACCCTGAAGCTGGTAAGGCGGCTGGCTTTGCATTTGAAATAGAACAATTTGGGGCTTGCTTCGGCACTTCCGATTTTGATGAAGGGGTGTCTGCCTTTTTAGAAAAACGCAAACCTAACTTTTAGCCAATTCTGCTAAGCGGTTTTGGATGATGGCTTCTGTTTCATCGATTAAGTCGTCGGCACTTTTATCTTTTGTTGAAATGGGATCCATGATGTCCACCTCGATGCGGATACCTACAGGAAAAGGAAAATAATTTTGAGTGGCTAACTTCCAAGAGTGCTGAATGGCAATCGGAACGATTGCGGCTTTCGGCATATTTTCGATCAGTACCTGAAGACCACTTCTGTGAAATTTTTTTGGGGTTTCTGAACGACTTCGTGTTCCCTCTGGATAGATGGCACAGGAATAGTTTTTTCGTTGTAATTCTTGTGCAAAATCTTTGATCTGCGCGATGGCTTCGGCAGGGCTTCCACGATCGATCAGCAAATGCCCGCCGTGGCGAAGATTATAGGAAATACTTGGAATACCACTCCCTAAGGACTTTTTAGAGATGAACTTGGCGTGGTATTTTCGCAAATGCCAAATCATCGGAGGAATATCGTATGTACTTTGGTGGTTGGCCGCAAAAATATAGGATTGTCCCTGACGGAGAAGTTCGGACGAACGTACTCGATAGCGCACTCCTAGGATGCCAAATGCACCCATGAGCAACCAATTGAGAAAATCTACTACTTTTTTATGCGTTTCTCTACCGATCAGCCGAAGTGCCAAAACCTGTAACAAGTGAAAAAAACACAGCAAAAATCCAAAATAGAGGTAGTAGAGGACCGAAAGGGGGTAGGCTATGACTTTTTTCAAAAGCTAAATTTATGCGCAGTGCGTATCGTATGCTCCTTTGAGGTTTTCAGCGATCAGTTCTGCAGGACGCCCTTCGATATGATGTCTTTCGATCATATGAACCAACTCTCCATTTTTAAAAAGTGCAATACTAGGAGACGATGGGGGGAAGGGAAGCATGCGATCACGAGCAGCGTTCGTAGATTCTACATCAACTCCTGCGAATACAGTAACTAACTGATCCGGGGTGTTGTCGTTGGTCAATGAAAATCGTACCCCAGGGCGAGCATTTGCAGCAGCACAACCACAAATAGAGTTCACAACCACTAATGTTGTTCCTTCTTTTGCCAGTGTAGATTCTACCTCAGCAGCCGAAAATAGTTCTGAAAATCCTACTGCTGTTAACTCTTCCCGCATGGGTTTTACTAATTCCGGTGGATACATAAGCTTAAATTTTTGACAAAGATATAACTATTCTAAGGAAATTAAATCGGTATTTTTGAGGCTATATATGATTTTAAAGACTTCCAAATAGACATGATGATTCCTTGGATAACAGCCCTCATTGGCTACGTTTTTTTTAGACTCCCAGGAGCGCTTTTAGGCTACTTTATCGGTTCCTTATTCAGCCGAATGGAAGGCGGTTCCTTTTATAGCGTGCCTTTGGGGAATCGGGCTGCTCCATTAGAATTTGAGTTAAATTTATTGGCGCTTTCGGCCATCATCATCAAATCCGATGGAAAGGCTCACCGGGAGGAATTAGCTTTTGTCCGAAAATTCTTTGTGGCCCAATACGGAGCAGATCATGCACAGCAAATTTTTAAACAGTTTAATGCTGAAACAAAACAGCAAAAACAAAAATTAACCACCCTGACCGACTTTTTTAATCGACGTACGCAGTATGCTACTCGTTTACAATTGCTACATTTTCTCTTTGGGATTGCCGATTCCGACGGTAACGTTTGTGATGCGGAATTGCTGAAGCTACAACAAATTGCAGCGGCATTTAGTATACGAACTCCAGATTACGAAAGTATACGAGCCATGTTTGTCAAGGACACCGACCAGGCGTATAAAATCTTGGAGGTGTCTCCGGATGCTACTGCCGATGAAATCAAGAAAGCCTACCGAATGATGGTTAAAAAACACCACCCCGATCGCCTCAGGAGTAAAGATCCTGCGATGGTTAAGGGAGCTCAAGAAAAATTTAGGCAAGTGCAAGAAGCCTATGAAACATTAAAGAACAAACATAACTTTTAAGTCCTCTACATGAATGAAATTTGGATCTACCTTCAGTTAGGCGTCGAGCATGTTTTAGATTTCTCGGCCATAGATCATATGTTGTTTATCAGTGCTTTAGTATTGCCGTACACGCTTAAGGAATGGAAAATTCTTTTGTGGTGGGTGTCGCTGTTTACAGTAGGACATACGGCTTCGCTCATTGGAAATTATTATTTCGGATGGAACCCTTCGCCCTATGCAATAGAGTTGTTGATACCGATTTCTATTGCTGTGAGTTGCCTCCCGTTAATGGCTTATCAACAAAACAACAAACTTCCCACCTTGTATACGATTATTACTTTGGTGTTTGGTGTGATTCACGGTTTTGGCTTCAGTGGTTACTTTCGAATGATGATTCCACAAGACAGCGCTGAAAAGGCCCTTTTTTCCTTTGCTCTGGGCGTTGAAGTTGCACAAATCTGTATAGTAGTAGCAGTCTTAATCCTCGGTTTTATCGGGGTTCAACTCTTCCGAATCAAGCCGAAGTATTGGTCGATGATTGGGGGAGCTATGATTTTTTCTCAAGCTCTAGGGATGATTTTAGAACGTGTATAAATGACAACAGACAAACAAAATCAATACGATCAGGCTTACATGAAAATGGCAGCCATTTGGGGGCAACTCTCTTACTGCGAGCGTAAGAAAGTGGGGGCACTTATTGTAAAAGATCGCATGATTATTTCAGACGGCTACAATGGGACCCCGTCGGGTTTCGAAAATGTCTGCGAGGACGAAGATCATTTCACCAAGTGGTATGTATTGCACGCAGAAGCGAATGCTATTCTTAAAGTAGCTTCCTCTACCCAGTCTTGTCGCGGGGCAACTTTGTACATAACCTTGTCTCCTTGTCGTGAATGTAGTAAACTAATTCATCAAGCGGGGATAGAACGCGTAGTTTATCGGGATGCTTACAAAGATTTAAGTGGGGTAGACTTTTTACAAAAAGCTGGAGTGGAAGTTGTACATTTAGCCTAAAATATTGTTTGAAAAAAGTAACCTCCATACTATTATTACTCCTGACGCTGCTCGTTGGCTTTAGCTTAGGGATGCGTCAGAATCGCATGTCCAAAGCACAAGCGACAAATGGAGTGGAAAAGGTGAATCGGTTGCTGCATTATATCGAGCAATCCTATGTGGAGCCCATTGACACCGATAGCCTCGTAGGGCATGTCATTCAAGAAATTGTGGATGGCCTCGACCCGCACTCATCTTATATTCCTGCTCAAGAGCAACGCTTAATTGCAGAAGACATGCAAGGTAATTTCGTTGGGATTGGCGTGAGTTTTTACATGCTTCGCGATACTGTGACGGTTGTTCGAGTACTCCGAGGAGGCCCCAGTGCAGCGGCGGGAATTCAGACCGGAGATCGTATATTGATGGCCGATCAGGACACTCTCTACAATAAAAACTTGTCCAGTGAATCCATTATTGGCGTGCTGAAGGATAGTCAGGCTACGGATGTACGACTACAGATTTATCGGAAACAGCAAGATTCTCTTTTTGATCTGGAGTTGCAAAGAGGAGAAGTTCCATTGCCATCCGTTAATGCGGCCTATGCCATCGACTCTTTGCATACTTATGTCAAAGTCGATCGATTTTCGCAAACGACTTTGACTGAGTTTCGAAAAGCTCTCCGGAAATATGTTGGACAAAGTACCCGAAAAATTCTGATAGACTTACGGGATAATCCAGGGGGCTATCTCGACCCTGCCATTTCCATGGCAGAGTTTTTCTTGGCGAAAGATCAGCCGATTGTCCAAGTAAAGTCGAACAATGGCCAAGAAGAATGGTACCATGCTGAAGGAGAAGACCCCATCACCGAACCAGGTGTCTATATACTTGTTAACGAACAGTCCGCTTCTGCCAGTGAGATTGTTGCCGGCGCTATTCAGGACAACGATAGAGGATGGATAGTAGGACAGCGAACATTCGGAAAAGGATTGGTGCAACAGCAGATGCCTTTGGGCGGTGGCGATGTCGTTCGGCTAACCATTGCTCGCTATTATACCCCAACAGGAAGGTCTATTCAACGCCCGTATGAAAGAGCAGATCACGATCAATACTTTGCTGAATTAGACAGGAGAAGAGATTCAGGAGAATTACAAGACCCCGATAAGATTCCCTTAAACGATAGCTTAAAATACACAACTCCTAAAGGGAGAACGGTTTATGGAGGTGGAGGGATAGTCCCCGATATTTTTGTTCCCAATAACAATTCCATCGATCAGGAATGGAATAATTTTTTACTCCGTTCAAATTTGGTGAATCGTTTTGTTTTTTTGCAATTCGATAAAAATCCGACCCTTCGAAAAAAGTTTACTGTTAAACGACTATTGACAACAGAACTCAATAATCCTGATTTTTGGGTCGATGGCTTTCAAGCGTATACGGAAGAACTCAATGTGCCGATTTCAATTGAAAATGAAACACTTTTAAAACAAACCATACGGGCATATATTGCCCTACAGCTATACGGAGAGGAGCTTTATACGCAGATTATCAATCAGTCGGATCCTTATATTCAGGCAGCGCTCGACCATACGGGCATGCTCCCTTAACGTCCGGAATGTTTTTCTTCAATTTTTTTGGAAAGCTTAAGCATCCACAATAACACAGTTGCCGAAGCGGAGGCTAACACTCCAATCCATGCGACTGTATTTTGTCGTGTAAATGGAGCGCTCCAATCCACTTGAAAGAGGTTAAACCCTATCATGAGAATAGACAGCCCTAAAAAAATCCAAAGCGTTGTTTTCATAGTGTAATGTTAAGTGTTGAATAATACGCGAATATTTGTCGCAAATAGTTTAACAGCTATAGCCATTAGGATTACCCCAAAAACTTTGCGCACAATTCCAATCCCAGAAGTTCCCAAAAAGCGTTCAATGCTTTTGGAGCTTTTTAGCATGACATAGACGATGATGATATTCACGACTATGGCAACGATAATGTTTTGTACTGCAAATTCTGCTCGTAGAGATAAGACAGTCGTCAATGTCCCAGCCCCAGCAATAATTGGAAAGGCCAAGGGGACAATGGAAGCGGTGCTTGGCGCTTCATCCTGATAGAGGGTGATCCCCAAAATCATTTCGAGGGCCAGGAAGAAAATAACAATTGCCCCTGCTACTGAAAAGGAGTTCACATCGATTCCGATCAGATTGAGGATTTCCTCCCCAATAAACAAAAAAGCGATCATGAGGAGTCCTGCGACGAGCGAAGCTTTTTCGGATTGGATATGTCCGACCTTGTTCCGCAGACTTATCACGATCGGGAGTCCTCCCACAATATCAATTACAGCGAAGAGTATCATCCCAGCTGTAACTATCTCTTTGACATTAAACATAGTACAAAGGTAGAAGGAAAGCCGATATAATCCTTAATTATGCTGTATTTTAGGCCTCAAAATTCAACCGCTGTTAAATATGTTTCAACTGGATCAAACATTGATTTCTGAAGAAATCTTGGAAGAAGCATTCATGTGTGATTTAGAGGCCTGTAAGGGAGCTTGTTGTGTAGAAGGAAGTGCTGGCGCACCCTTAGAAGAGACAGAGCTACCGGTCTTGGAAAGAATATACAAGGCTGTTTATCCGTATTTGCCTCCAGAAGGGAAAGCCGCTTTAGAGGCACAAGGACCCTATGTAAAAGGAGAAGATGGTGAGTGGGAAACGCCCTTGGTGGAAGGCAAAGAATGTGCCTACACCTATTTCGATGCCGCAGGGAAAGCACATTGTGGGATTGAAAGAGCTTATCAGGATGGAGCGGTAGATTGGCTGAAGCCAATTTCATGTCATTTGTACCCTATTCGTATCCAAAAATACGCTTCTTTCGAGGCGGTTAACTATCACCGTTGGCAAATTTGTTCTGCTGCTTGCGCTTTAGGGAAAAAACAAGCCATGCCGATATATCAATTCACTAAGGCTGCCTTGATTCGAAAATTTGGACAGCGCTGGTACGACGACCTAGAGGGAGTAGCTGCTGAACTCCATAAGCGGGGAGCTCAGTAATAGCAGTACTTCCCCGCATTTTTCTGTATTTTTAAGCTTCTTTTCTCCCCATATTTTGTTAAAAACTTGGGTCCTTTGTGGAAAAGTTGACCTTTCAATTCCAGCGAATAATTTCAATCTTTGTTGGTGTCGAAAAACACACATTAATCATAAAATTTAGAACCTATGGCTGCTGTAGAACCGATTCTTCAAGATAATGCTGACCGCTTTGTCATATTCCCTATTCAACACCACGATATTTGGGAGTGGTATAAAAAAATGGAGGCTTGCTTCTGGACAGCTGAAGAGATTGATCTACACCAAGACCTTACCGATTGGAGTTCTAAACTCAATGATGACGAACGCTATTTCATCAAGCATATTTTAGCATTTTTTGCCGCTTCTGACGGAATCGTTAATGAAAACCTGGCGGAGAACTTTGTTAATGAAGTTCAATATTCCGAAGCCAAGTTTTTCTATGGGTTTCAAATCATGATGGAAAACATCCACTCTGAAACCTATTCTTTGTTGATCGACACTTATGTGAAAGACGAAGCAGAAAAAACAAAATTGTTTAAAGCCATTGAGGTTTTTCCGGCAATTAAGAAAAAAGCTGACTGGGCCCTCCGATGGATAGACTCCGACTCCTTTGCTGAACGTTTAATCGCCTTCGCTGCTGTCGAGGGAATTTTCTTTTCAGGAGCTTTTTGCTCTATCTTCTGGCTGAAGAAGCGCGGATTAATGCCCGGCC
Source organism: Flavobacteriaceae bacterium (assembly GCA_049889695.1). Taxonomy (GTDB): domain Bacteria; phylum Bacteroidota; class Bacteroidia; order Flavobacteriales; family Flavobacteriaceae; genus WTJH01. The sequence continues at coordinate 53,610 of JBMHCX010000006.1, forward strand.
TAACGTTCTCTAATGAGTTGATTTCTCGTGATGAAGGAATGCACTGCGATTTCGCCGTTCACCTTCATAACAATCACCTCGTGAACAAGGTGCCTGCAGAACGAATTCGTGAAATCATTATCGATGCTCTTAATATCGAACGCGAGTTTATTACAGAATCTCTTCCGATTAGTCTGATCGGGATGAATTCTAAACTCATGACGCAGTACTTAGAGTTTGTAACCGACCGCCTCTTGGTGGAGTTAGGACTCGAGAAAGAGTTCAACGTGACAAATCCGTTCGATTTTATGGACATGATTTCCCTTCAAGGAAAGACAAACTTCTTTGAAAAGCGCGTTGGGGAATACCAAAAAGCGGGTGTTCTGAACAAAGAAACGAGCGAGACGAAATTTTCCATGGATGCTGACTTTTAAGGGTCAGTAATTCCCATGAGTCCCCTTTTCGATTAGAATACTCTACGTATTCATATATACCTACCTGAAGCAAAATATAAACTGATATGCATGTAATTAAGAGAGATGGCCGTAAAGAGCCCATCATGTTCGACAAAATCACTGCCCGTGTGCGCAAGTTGTGTTATGGTCTTAACCCTATGGTAGACCCCGTGCGGGTAGCGATGAGTGTTATTGAAGGGCTCTATGACGGCGTCACCACATCTGAGTTGGATAATTTGGCTGCTGAAATCGCAGCAAGTATGACGACTACTCACCCAGATTACACTCAGTTAGCGGCGCGTATCTCTGTCTCCAATTTGCACAAAAACACTAAAAAGTCGTTTTCGGAGACCATGCATGATCTGTATACTTACGTAAACCCACGGACCAATAAAAAAGCTCCCTTATTGTCGGATGAAGTTCACGAAATCATCCAAAAAAATGCCGATTTTTTAGATTCAAGTATCATCTATAACCGCGACTTTGGCTATGATTATTTTGGGTTTAAAACATTGGAGCGTTCCTACTTATTAAAGTTGAACGGACGTATAGTAGAGCGCCCACAGCACATGCTGATGCGAGTTGCGGTCGGGATCCATCTGGACGACATGGATGCTGTAGTGGATACTTACGAGTTAATGTCGAAAAAGTATTTTACACACGCCACCCCTACTTTATTTAACTCGGGTACACCAAAACCACAGATGTCCTCCTGTTTTTTACTGACCATGAAGGACGACAGTATCGACGGCATCTACGACACCCTCAAACAAACGGCAAAGATTTCACAATCGGCCGGTGGGATAGGCTTGTCTATTCACAATATTCGAGCCACGGGCTCCTATATTGCCGGGACAAACGGAACGTCCAATGGAATTGTTCCCATGCTACGCGTCTTCAATGACACTGCCCGTTATGTAGACCAGGGAGGTGGAAAGCGCAAAGGTTCTTTCGCCATCTATGTAGAGCCATGGCATGCCGATATATATGACTTTTTAGACTTAAAAAAGAATCACGGAAAAGAAGAAATGCGTGCTCGCGATCTTTTTTACGCTATGTGGACGCCAGACCTATTCATGAAAAGAGTCGAAGAGGATACCGATTGGACGTTGATGTGTCCGAATGAGTGCCCAGGTCTTTACGATTGCCATGGCGATGAGTTTGAAAAATTATACCTCCAATACGAGGCAGAAGGAAAAGGACGCAAAACTGTCCGTGCTCGTGAGTTATGGGAGAAAATCCTAGAGTCGCAGATCGAAACGGGTACTCCCTATATGTTGTATAAAGATTCGGCTAACCGCAAATCGAATCAAAAGAATCTAGGAACGATCCGCTCTTCCAACTTGTGTACAGAAATTTTAGAATACACCTCTCCTGACGAGGTGGCCGTATGTAACCTAGCGTCTATTGCCCTTCCTATGTTTGTAAAAGACGGGGCATTTAATCATGAGGAACTCTACAACGTAACCGTCAGGGTAACCAAGAACCTCAACCGAGTAATCGATCGGAACTACTATCCTGTTCCAGAGGCAAAAAACTCTAACTTTAGACATCGCCCAGTTGGCCTAGGCGTGCAAGGACTTGCCGACGCTTTCATTAAACTGCGTCTGCCCTTTACTTCAGAGGAAGCCAAACAGCTCAATCAGGATATATTTGAAACAATTTATTTTGCTGCAGTTACAGCTTCTATGGAAGAGGCGAAAGCCGACGGTCCTTACGAAACCTATGAAGGTTCACCGATTTCCAAAGGAGAGTTCCAATACAATCTTTGGGGAATCTCCGACGACGAACTTTCTGGTCGTTGGGATTGGAAAGCCCTAAGAGAACAAGTGCTAGAGCACGGTGTGCGCAACTCATTATTAGTAGCACCCATGCCTACCGCCTCCACTTCACAGATTTTAGGGAATAACGAATGTTTCGAACCCTACACTTCCAATATTTACACCCGTCGTGTACTCTCGGGTGAATTTATTGTCGTTAACAAGCATTTATTGGAAGACCTTGTTCAGTTGGGCTTGTGGAATGAAGACATGAAACAAGCACTCATGATGAACAACGGATCAGTTCAAGATATCGATGGGATACCAGATGATATCAAAGAACTCTACAAGACCGTTTGGGAAATGAGCATGAAAGACATCATTGATATGTCTCGTCAAAGAGGATATTTCATTGATCAGTCGCAATCTTTAAACCTGTTTATGGAGGGAGCTACAATGGCAAAACTCACGTCTATGCACTTCTATGCTTGGAAGTCTGGCTTGAAAACTGGAATGTATTATTTACGTACCAAAGCAGCCGTGGATGCCATTAAGTTTACTTTGGACAACACAAAAAAGGCGGCGCCGGTTGAAGCGACCACTACTGCTGCAGCCACCCAAACTCCTTCTGCCCAGCAAAACGTTCAGGTAGAGCCTATGAGCCCTCAAGAATTGAGACAAATGTTACAGCAATCCCGCGAAAGTGAAGATGACGATTGCCTCATGTGTGGGTCTTAATATTCATTTAACATTTACATAGAAGAGGGCCTAATCAGGCCCTCTTTTTTTGGCTTAACCCACCTCAATGTTACGCTAATGTTAACTGAATGTTATGTAACTCAAAAAAATTGTGTACCTTTGAATTATATTCATCCTAAAAACCTGAATTATGAAGACATTATTCTTAAGTACTTTGAGTTTATTTTTTATGACCAGTATCATTGCTCAAAGCCCACAGAGCGCTATAATGCAAAAAGAAAAAACAACGGTTTACGAGGATTATCACGCTAATGGCAATGTAGCTCAACGCGGTTATTTAAAAGAAAATAAACCCCATGGCATTTGGGAATCCTTCAATTCAGAAGGAGAATTAGTCATGCAGGGGCGCTATGTTGACGGCCAAAAGGAAGGTACTTGGCTATTCTGGCAAAAAGAGGGATTGATTCAAGTGGAATATAAAGCCAATCAAAAACAATCTTATTTGCGATTTGCCTACGAGGAATCCTATGTGGAGAAATAGTCTCCCCTATCTATTTTTAACAGACGAATAGAACGTATCGATTAATTCAAACTGATTGCGCACCAAATCTTTGGTTTTAAGCAGTATGTTGAAATAAAGCGATGCGTTTCTAGGGCTGCTTTCATAACGTGCTGTTTGCTCGATTTGCCACTCAACCTTTTCATCTAGCAGACGGTATATGTCTGCTCTAAGGGCAAAAACATCCTGATATTCTGAATCATCGGTACCGGCAGCAAATGCCTCTTTTGCTTCTTGTAGAAGTCGTTGAAGGGATGCTTCTAAATCCATTAAGTTTTCGATGTGTTCTTCCGATAATTTCTGATGGCTATTGTAGACGTGTAAATGCGTGAGCTTTGTAAGATAGTAAAGGTCTTCATTCACGTCTTGTAGCGCCCCCAGTTGGTTGACATAGAACGTTGCGGCCTTGGTTTCTTGGGTGTCTATACTTCGAATAAAGTAAAAGACACCGTTGCGTAATTCTTCTAGCTCTCGATTGAGTTTTCTACTCTCACGTTTAGCGCTCCATAAAGGTGCTAAATCGTAAGTGGTGAGTCCTCGAACCATTAAGCCATATGTTGTCATGACTGTTTGCATCACTGCAGCAATGCTGTGACCGCTGTCGTGAATAACATCTGTAGTATTCTGATTTTTGAGTCTTAGAATACGTTCGTGGGCGACATCTTTTCGCTTCCGTGCTCGGTGAATTTGATAGTTTTTAAGCAAAATGAAGAGAATTATAAACAGTATAGTCCCTATACTCCAAATCCCTCCTTTGTGAATGGCAAATACAACAATACCTCCCAAGGTGAAGGCGCTAAAGGCCGTGAAAAACCAGCCTCCAATAACATTGATGACTCCTGCTACCCTGTAGACAGCGCTATCGGCACCCCACGCCCGATCGGCCAATGATGTTCCCATAGCAACCATAAAAGTAACGTAGGTCGTGGATAAGGGCAGTTTTAAAGAGGTTGCAAACGAAATTAACACCGCAGCAACTACCAAGTTAATTGAAGCGCGCAATTTGTCAAAAGCAGGTGCATCCGGATCTACTCCGACGACTTCACTATCAGCGGCATAGGTTTTATCGATTTTTTGCAATACGTGTTTTGGGGTGATTCCTACAAAAACTCGATTAAAAAAGCGAGCACTATTCACCAATTGACGCGCCAGAAAATTGGCCTTGAACCGTTCCCGTGTATTTTGTTGATTCGACAAGTCTATCGATGTTTTTACAACGGCACGCGCTTTTGAAGACGTCCATAAAGTGGCAATCATTATCCCACCAGATAACAGTAAAAAACTACTGGGGGTAGGGACTTTTTTGGCCAAAGCACTCATTTCGTAAAAATCGGGATGCATTCCACTGGAGAGCCATGCTTCATAAGATTGAAAGGCCGCAATAGGAACTCCAATAAAGTTGACCAGATCGTTTCCTGCAAAGGCCAAGGCTAATGCAAATGTTCCAATACCAATGATCACTTTATAAATATCGAGTCTTAAAAACCCTTGAAGTAACCAAGAGAGGAGAAACCAAAAAAGGAATAAGCTTCCATTAACGATCACCGTTTCCCCTTCTAAAAAAGAAAGGATGGTTTGCCCGCCCAGCAATTCAAAAGATGAGTTTGCAAAAGGAGTTCCTTTGATTCCTTTAATCAGAATAAAAGTGGTGATAGCCGTTAGAGAGATCCCTCCAAAAAGAGCACTCCATAGAGGCGACTTTTCTTCAAATTTATAGCTCCAAAGCATACGAGTAAGCCATTGAACAAAAGCTCCAATACTGAAGGCAATCACAACGGAGAGCAGAATCCCCAATATGATCTGAGCTGCTTTTTCAGTATTGATATACGAGCCGAGCATACTGAGATCGTTCCCAGCATCTACAATTTTTATGATCGACATAATGACCGCAGCACCTAACAGTTCAAAAACAATTGAAACGGTTGTTGAAGTAGGCATTCCAAAGGAGTTGAAAAAATCCAAAAGGAGAATGTCTGTCATCATCACGGCCAAGAAAATGCTAATGATTTCGTTAAAGTAAAAAGCGCCAGGATTAAAAATTCCTTTACGGGCCACTTCCATCATTCCGCTGGAAAACACAGCCCCGCAAAGGATCCCTATACTTGCCAAAATCATCAAATTGCGAAATGAAATGGCTTTTGAGCCAATGGCAGAATTTAAAAAGTTCACGGCGTCGTTGCTTACACCTACAATTAAATCTCCTACGGCTAGTAACGATAGCAGTACGATTAACCCCAAATAATAGCTTTCCATAATACGTCAAAAAAAAAGAGGCTCAATGGAGCCTCTTCGAATATAGTTTAAAATTTATAACTATAGCCCAAACTGATGGCCGTTCCTAACGAACGCCTCGAGAATATTTTCGATTCGTCTCCGTAGGAAATAAATTGACTTAAACGATCATCGTTTAAAAGGTTTTTAACTTTCAGACTGATTGTATTATTATTCAGTTCCCCAAACGTATAACTAGCGTTTAAGTTAAGACTGTTAAACGGCATGGTATATACATCTGGAACTTCTCCAATTCCGACCACTTGTAAGGTTCGTCCTTGTGTATTAAAATACAATCCAGCATCGATTCCCAAATCAGTATTTGAATAATTGATTCCTGTATTGATTAAGAATGGGGATTGTCCTTGAAGGTCACGAGTAGTAGCAACCGTTTCTCCCTCGCGCACAATACCATCTTCAGTTCTAGATTCATATTCTCCTCCAGGCGATTGGTCCATTTTGAGTTCTGCATCGATAATGGATCCATTAAAATTGAGGTTAAAGTATTTCAAGGCATCGGCAAATACGCCAAGATTTTTACGAACCTCAATTTCTGCACCAATAACAGTGGCTTCCCCCATATTTCGAGGGGTGAAGTTATCGGGTGCAGAGGCACTAAAGGTGACCAATTCAATGGGGTCTTTAAGGGTTTTATAGAATGCACTAACGGCTAGAATCTCTCCGGGATTGTCAAACCTCTCATAGCGGAGATCAAAGTTATTGATGTAAGAGGGGACTAAATCGAGATTTCCAATAAAAAATCGGTTGTTTAAAGGGTCAAAAATCTGAGCGTTAGAGACTTCTTTAAAGGATGGCCGAGCAACGGTTTGTGCAAAAGAAGCACGTAAATTCACTTTGTCATTGCTGCTGTAAACAAGATTTACAGAAGGGAAGAAATCGGTTTCATTGATAATGGTTTGATTTCTGATTTGTACCCCGTTCTGATCGATTCCTCTAAATTTTTGTCTGTAGTTTTCGATTCGAAGCCCGATGATGGCCCGAAGTTTTTCGATGGGTTGAAATTCTTGTGAAAGATATCCAGAGTAGTTGATCTGTGCACTAGAAAATTGATCGGAGTCACCTGACCCACGAGCGATATAAGTCCCTTGATTGGAAGCAGCCGTCCATATATAACTATCCGAAAACAGAGAATTAGGGTTGCCTTCAGAAAAATCGAACTGACTACGACGTTTAATTTTCACTAAAAAGTTTTCGATATTAAAATCCCGAGTTTTTAAAGAACGGAACAACCCTGCTTTAAATTTTGCATTGCGTTCGAATAACTGAAATTCTTTTACAGCATCTACTTTACTGACATAAGAAACCTCATCTAAATAGCGCCAAATACGCAAAGGATCTCCCGATTCACTAGGTTCGATTTCAAATCCTCCATCGTCTATTCGGAAGGGAGTAACACGAATATCTTTGTCGTAGTTTTTATTTATGGAGGGGGAAAGTTTCCATTCTACAGTTAAACTTCCTTCTTGGAAGTAGTGTTTTCCTGTAAGCAGGATATTGGTAACCGATTTCTGATTATAATCCAGAACATCTTTTACTAAAGTGTTAGAAGCATAGATAAAACTTGATTCTCTGAATTTAGCTGCTGTAGACACTCCGTTTTGTAAGTGCAGTACATTCAGTTTATATTTTGATAATTCACCTTTTAAACTAAGCCCTAATAGCCCACTAAGTAAAGTATTTTGGGTACTTATTTCTCCCACTTGAGTTCTGTTCGTCAGTAGATTGAAATCGTTTATGTCATTGGTGTTTTTTATGTAAGATGAAGCTTCGAAATCGTCGTAATATTCAAAGTCTCTATCGTAGGCGATTGAGCCTACTAAACCAAACTGCTTGTCTCCAATCTGAAATTGATTCCCATAATTAAAAGAGGCACTAAAGTTTAAGGGACTTGTCGTTTGAACTGGAGCTAACTCTGGGTTAAAAGATTGCGTTAAACGTGTTAATTCTGGGTTCCCTTGAGAGGAATTAGGAATTTCTGTTTCACTAGAGATAGGGAGATTTCGTGTTCGTGAATCAAAACCAAAAATATCAGTATTCGAGCCGTTTTGTTTTAGAAAATCGGATTGAAAATGCATCCGAGGGTTGTATTCCATCGAATAGGAAAATGACATATTTTTTTGGGATGGAATATCTTTGGTGACGATATTGACAATTCCTCCCGTAAAATCAGCAGGATATTCGGCAGTAGCCGACTTTAATACCATAACATTATCGATAATGCCAGATGGAAAAATATCCATCTGGATAGAATTTCGGTCGGGGTCCAATCCAGGAATATCCATTCCGTTAAGGATAGATTTAGTATAACGGTCTCCTAAACCCCGTACATAGACATATTTTCCGCCTTGTACCGAAACTCCCGGGACATTTTTGATGGCATTTGCCAAGTCGCTCGCCCCAATTTTTTTAAAGTTTTGAGAAGAAATCCCATCCAATAGATTGGCCGATTTTTTTTGGACAGCTAAAACGGCTTGTTCAGAATTTCGCAATGCTTGGACCGTAACAACGACCTCTTCCATTTGCTGAGCAGCTGAGCCCAAACTCAGATTAACTTCTTCTGTTGCTCCAGCTATTACGTTCACATTTTCAACACGGACAGATTCATATCCGACAAAGGAAAATATTAAGGTGTAAGTTCCTTCTGCGAGTTCAAGAGAATAAAGACCATCGAAATCGGTGGTTGTTCCTTCCGTTGAACCTTCTATTAGCACATTGGCAAAAGGAAGAGGTTCTTGAAAATCTTTGTCTTGAACTAGACCTTTTATGTACCCACTTTGTGCCATCATTCCTAAGGGAAATACGGCTAAACAAAGAATGAAAAACTTGCGCATATCTAAAATATTGGTGTGATTCCTTTTGCGAAGGAAATTTTTTTGGTTGGATTAAAAGTCTAGAGTTCCGCTGGTGTAGGCTAAGGTCCACTGAAAGTTGCTCGTATCGGCTCCCATACCTTCTGAAGGAGTACTGATAGAAGCGTTTTCGGTTTGTAGTTTCGTTAGCGCAGCTGCAATCGATGTTGCTTCAGTAGAGGTCGAAGGATCTCTAGAAATATTGGCGTCAAATGCATCAAAAGCACCATTACTGTCAGATGTTGCAGCAGTAGGAACACTCCACTTAATTGAAAAAATACTACTGTATGTTTTTCCGATAGAATTGTTAAATTCATTGTTGCTAAAGATCAAGTTTCCTGCCTGATAGGCATCAAAAATAACCGGGTTGTTGGCTACTTTATCGCCTACTTCTTTAGAACTTCCATCTACAACAGAAGTGTATTTTGTTCCGTCTCCATCTAATTCTATATCGGCATCAACTCCAAAATTGAAAAAATAGGAATTGGTTATAGATCCAACGGCATAACTTCTAAAATCTACCATCTCTCTACCTTCTGCAGCATTTCCTGGCCCTTTAGCTGTAGCATTGCTGATGCTAAATTTATTACGGCTTTCAGGAGAAAGAGCGGATCCTTCACGACCATCAATTTCAAAAGCATGGTCGGAATCCTCTCCAGCGATATAGACGATATTAGAAATATTACCAGCATAGGATTGGTCAATATCATAAGCATCATCTCCTTGAGACCATACGACAGCATTGGTAAGGTTTACGTTTCCACCGAAAAACTCGATTCCGTCGTCTTGGTTGGCGTATACTTCGATGTTAGAAATCGTCGTTCCAGCGCCAACCCCTCCTAGGGTAAGTCCGTTAATTTCGTTTCCAGCACCGATATTTGTTCCTCCATGTCGTATAGAAATATATTTGATGATTCCAGAATCATCAGAATCATTTGTTCCCCCGTAGAGACCGTAAGTATCCGAAGCAGGAATTCCTTCGATTTGAAGCTCAGTTACATTGTTTTTAAAGGAGCATCGTGCATTTCCCAAAATTATGATGCCTCCCCATAGCCCAGTATCAGCTGCTGTTAAGCGATTAGCTTGACTAGGATAGGTTTGATTAGCGAATATTGGATCGTCTTCTGCTGTGAAAATAATCGGATGATCTGCAGAACCAATAGCGTTTAATTTTCCACCTCGTGCTACGATCAGCGCAGCGGCATCTTCAACATCGCTACTGGTCAGCCCCTTGATGACTGTCCCTTCTTCAATGGTGAGGGTAACACCAGAGTTGACAACAACCTTATCTTCCAGGAAGTGAACGACATCGTTGTACCAAATCTCATCTGCTGTGATGATTCCTGAGTGGGTCTGATCTGTGGTAGGACGGTTGTTGTTTCCATTTCCAGGATTGTTTCCGTCTGCCGTATCAGAAGTAACCAAAACTTCTACTATTTCTGTTTCAACTTCGCATGCAACAGTTCCCAGAACTAGAAGACTTAAGCTTAAGGATTTAAAGAAGGTTTTCATTTTTAAACATTATTTGCTGCAAATATATTTTCAGCATCGGGTCGGGGCTTTAGAAAAAAGTTAACGATGGTCCTCTTTTTTTTAAGCTTTTGTTAAGCAGGGTTGAACGGCTTAACACAGCCTTAACACGACTTTTCTCCAATTGTTGGATATAATTGGGATGGCGACTGATAAAATTCTAATTTTGATCCGTTATGGATTGGGAACAACTTTTATCACTCAAGCGCTTTGGTGACCAATACAAGCGCTTGCGAAAAGAGCAAAACGAATTGCGATCTGGATTCGAAGTCGATTATGACCGTATTGTTTTTTCACAAGCTTTTCGGAGCTTACAGGATAAAACCCAAGTCATTCCCTTTTCTAAAAAAGACTTTGTCCACACTCGACTCACCCATAGCTTAGAAGTTTCTGTTGTGGCGCGTAGTTTAGGACGTTTGGCAGGGGCAGCAATTTTGGACAAGAATCCTGCCCTTCAGAAAATACACGGCTATACTCCAGATGATTTTGGTGCGATTACAGCCGCTGCTGCCTTGGCACACGATATTGGGAATCCTCCTTTTGGACATAGTGGTGAAAAAGCAATTGGTGAGTTTTTTAGCCGAGGTGCTGGCCAACAATACGAACAGGCGCTTCATCCAAGTCAGTGGCAAGACCTTTGCGCCTTTGAAGGCAATGCCAATGGATTTAAAATTTTAACGGAATCTCTTCCAGGTGCTCCGGGTGGGCTCCGGTTAAGCTACGCTACTTTAGGGACCTTTATTAAATACCCTAAAATGAGCCTCCCGAAAGCTTCCTCTACAGATGTCGCCCAGAAAAAATTTGGAATTTTCCAATCTGATGCTCCTTTTTTTCAAGAATTGACGCAAGAATTGGGTCTACAGCACCCACAGGGTTGCTACAGACATCCACTAGCATTTTTAGTGGAAGCTGCAGATGATATTTGCTACACGGTCATCGATTTTGAAGATGGAATAAATTTGGGGTGGATCTCAGAAGATTATGCTTTAGAGTATCTGCTGAATCTGGTTCGCGATCGGATCGATCAGCAGAAATACAGTCAGTTGCAATATAAACCACAACGAATTAGTTACCTAAGAGCCTTAGCGATTCATAGTTTAATTGAAGACAGTGTTCGCGTATTTATGGACCATCAGTCCGAAATTCTACAAGGCACTTACCCCTTTGCCTTAACAGATAAAAGTCGATATCAGGCACAGATAGAAGACATTATAAGTCTAAGCGTACGGCGCATTTACAAGTCTGATGAGGTCATGGAAAAAGAAATTGTAGGCTATCAGGTGATTAGTAGATTGCTCGAAAATTTCGTCCCAGCCGCCATCAGAGCTATGAATGCTACGGAAACGAATTACGACCGGCTTCTGCTTCGTCATATACCCAAACAATTTGAATTGCCCAAAGCAGACCACTATTCCACCTTATTGCAAGTGTGTTGCTTTGTTGCGAGTTTGTCTGATGGGCAGGCCAAAACACTTTCCGACCGACTGGGAGGAATTAAATCCTAATCATGCGATTATTTCTATTTTTTGCTTTTACCTTATTGTTCCAATACTATGTATTCCAGCTCATCCGTACCTTAACCCAAAACCGCTGGCTTTGGTTGATCTACATTGCTGTGGTGGTCATAATTTACGGCGCACTGATCTATCAGGTAGTTGAGTTACAGAGTCAATCGCAAGGCATCAATAGGCGAATGAGTTATGTAATGGGCGTCTTTTTTGCGCTGTTCGCTTTTCAGATGGTTTCTTTATTCTTTTTAATGACGGAAGATGTCTTTCGACTGCCCCAAGCCATTTACCGATTCATAACTCAGCGATCGACCACAGAATTATTCCCCTCACGACGAAAGTTTTTAGCCCAGCTGGCTTTAGGGTTGGCTTCCATTCCCTTTGGGGCATTACTCTATGGAATGTTTAAGGGGAGGTATAATTATAAAGTTCTTCATTATCAGTTGAATTTCGAGAATCTGCCTACCGCTTTTGACGGTCTAAAGGTCCTTCAAATCTCTGATTTTCATGCTGGAAGTTTCGACAACCCAGCTAAAGTAGCATACGGATTAGAGCTCATACAAAAACAACAGGCCGATATTATATTGTTTACCGGCGATATGGTGAACAACAAAGCAATAGAAGCAGAGCCATGGGTAAATGCTTTGGAGCAGCTCAGCGCGCCGATGGGAAAATTTTCTGTTTTGGGAAATCACGATTATGGGGACTATGTCGCGTGGCCAAGCCCACAAGATAAAGTCGCCAATTTAGATCATTTGAAGTCTTTGCAGGAGCAGATGGGTTTCCGACTATTGTGTAACGAGGCTGTTGTATTCGAACAAGACAACGATCGATTGGCAATTGTGGGCGTCGAAAACTGGGGAAAAGGGGGCTTTAAAAAAGCGGGTGATCTGGAAGCGGCAACCGCCCAGATACGCCCCGATGATTTTAAAATACTGATGAGTCACGATCCCTCTCATTGGGAAGCAGAAGTAATTCCGCATAAGCTGCCGTTTGAACTGACTCTAAGCGGCCATACGCACGGGATGCAATTCGGGATTGAAATCCCGGGCTGGTTTAAATGGAGTCCGGTACAGTGGCGTTACAAACAATGGGCAGGCCTCTACCAAAAAGCAGGTCAATGGCTTCATGTTAATCGTGGATTTGGGTATTTGGCCTATCCGGGAAGAGTAGGTATGTGGCCGGAAATCACTCTTTTAGAACTTCGAAGAACTTAAAAGAGCACAAAATTTTGATTACATTTGTTCAACAACCCTAATAAATAGCCTATCCTATGTCAAAGTTTGGCGAGCTACTGGACGAACAAATCCCACTTTTATTAGTGTTTTACAAGCAGTTAGATGATCTGTCCATACAGATGCACCCCGTACTAAAAGATGTAGCTGCGGCTCTGGGCGATAGAGCCAAGGTGATCAAAATTGAAATCGATAAAAATCAAAAGCTAGCAACTGCTCTCCGTGTTAAAGTCCTACCAACCCTGATGATTTACAAGCGCAATGAGATGGTTTGGCGTCAGAGCGGAGATCAGGATGCCAATACGCTGATTACTTTATTGCAGGACCATCTTTAGGCATTCCGACAAATTCCTCCTCCGTCATAAAAGATAGACTACGGTTAAAGCGTTCTTCTAAGGTTTTTCCGAATCTTGCTGTGTCATTTTGTTGTGCAATAAAAACGACTCGCCTAAATTCGATGATATCGGATTTGATCCGATCCATATAATAGACTCTAGCTTTCTCTGAAATTCCCGCATAAATTTCCATGCGCCCTTCAAAAGCATCGGCGATTTTACTCAACAGTGCTTGTGCTTTTTGAGGTTGTTGCGCCCAATAGTAACCTTCCGCAACATCGCGAAGAGGCGCGTAAAAATCAAAATCCCCATAGAGGTAGCTAAAAGGTTCTATGGCCTCAACAAACAGGTCTATTTGCGATTGTAGAAGTATACGGTCTTTGTGGGCCAAGGTCGCTTCAAGGACTGTACGAAAACGCTCGATATCGGTTATGATTTCCTGTCCTAAATTATATTGAAGTTCAGGGGAAAGGCTGTTGAAGTAATTGAGTCGCTCGACATGTTTTTGCGCCAATTGCCCAGAGAGCTTTCGCGCTTTTTCTGCTGCGCCTAATCGGTAGTAGCCATCCACAAATGGGACCAAAAGACTGTAATAGCCAAAGTAGTCTATAGGCATTTTTTCTATGGCTAAGTCAATGATTTCCATCGCTTTCTTCTCTTCCCCTTCATTGATGAGCTGTTCGGACAAACGGGCTAAATTAGAGCGATAGGTAATACTGTTTTTTCTCGTTTCAGGATCGTGATAGATGGCTGGGTCTTGACTGTTTCCCCAGTCCCAATTCATGGCGGCAGCATACATCCGATCGCTATCTAATCGTCCCAACAGATAGGGATTGTTTTTACTCAATTCTGTTCGAATGGGGACCAGTTTATAGACCAAACCTTCCAATTCTAAATATTCTTTCATCCAGATATATTCAGAAGCTTCATAGCTTCCTCCCGTAAAATATATCGGACGTTTCCAGTCGTTGTTGGCGATGATATCCAACATCATCATTTGGTTTTTGGTGATACCAGATTCGGGCAGATCAATATCGATATATGGCACAATGAGATCTGCATCTTTTGCCTTTACCAATCCGGATTCTAGGACATTCTTTTTATTTACAGGGATTCTTAACTTATTGGTAGGGTAATAGACCATCTCCTGGGTGCCTTTCGGATATTGATTTGGATCTCCTCCAGATTGAAGAATCAGAGTTTTGTATTTGGTTCTCGGATGATCCGAACTCACCCAATTCACAAAGTCTTTAATGTCCCATCGGACACTATCGATGATGGCTTCGTATTTGATGTAGTCGCGGGTCCCATAAACATAACGACTATGCGGAATTTGTGAGGGAATGGGTTCGCTTTTGTAGGTTTTTCGTTTCATTTGATCGATATACCAATCGGTCGCGAATAAGCTAGTATTAATGGTGCGTACATCTGTTCTATATCCCTCAATATCTTGAGCGTACCACAAGGCGAAAGTGTCGTTATCTCCGATTGAAAAAATCATCGCTCCTACATCTTCTTGAATGGAGCTGAGGTAACCTCTAGCCACAGCTTGAGCGGTGAAGCGGTTAGAGCGGTCGTGATCGTCCCAATTTTCTGCAGCCATGAGAAGGGGCACTGCCAAAAAGCAAAGTCCGAGTATTGCAGGCTTAGCCACTCCTTGGCGGAGCCAATCCCCTGCTTTATGTGCGAGGGCAAAGGCGCCCATACCAATCCAGATAGAAAAGACATAGAAAGATCCCACCAGAGCATAATCTCTTTCTCTAGGCTCGAAGGGCCTTTCGTTTAAATATACTTTAAGGGCAAGGCCAGTAAACAAGAAAAAGAGCAATAATACCCAAAAGCGTTTCGGGTCTTGGGTGTAGAGAAAATAAAATCCAACTAGCCCGAGTAGGAGGGGGAGCATATAATAGGTATTCCTGGCTTTGTTGTTTAAGGCATCGGAGGGAAGTTGGTCTTGATTGCCCAGTCGTATTTCGTCTATAAATGGAATGCCGCTGAGCCAGTTGCCGCTGAGCACGGTGTAGTCGCCTTGAATATCATTTTGACGACCGGCAAAGTTCCACATGAAATAGCGCCAATACATATAACTGACTTGGTAGTTAAATAGAAATTGAAGATTGCTCCAGAAACTCGGTTTTTCAATCTCTAGATAAGGCCCAAGGGTTTTAAAAAATTGATGGTAAGCTTCTCCATCTGCCAGCCCTTCGGCAGCTTCCTGTCGAAATTCATTAACGCGTTTTTGAAGAGCTTCTGAATTGCGGAATTGCGGAGCGATTTGGAAATCTAAAGGCTGTGTGAAATTCATGTAATTTCCGGCATGTTCCGTACTCCACAGTCTTGGAAGTAGACCTCTATGTCTGGCGTTGGAGTTTATACGCGCATTTTCCCAGTTGTTGACAATCACATATTTGCCTGTTTTTGCGTCTTGTTCGTACTTGGGTTTTTCGTCTACATAGGGTTCAAGTTCGTCTTGCCCAGCATAAATGTCTGAGAACATAGGGCCATAGAACAAGTGAGTTTCAGGATATTGTTCCAGGTTGTAGTAGGCCAATAATTGCCTTGCATCGGCCGGATTATTTTCATTAATAACCGTATTGGCATTTGCCCGAATGGGGATCATGATCCATGAAGAGAATCCCAAGAGCAAGAATAAGGTGCATAAAACCAGCGTATTGGATTGAATCCACGAACGTGAACGGGTGAGTCGCAGTAGATAAATAAAAATACTCAGAATAATTATGCCAGCAATGATAGTCCCGCTGTTGAAAGGCATGCCAAAGGTGTTGACAAAGAAGACTTCCGACTCACCAAAAAAGGCGAGTGTCAGCGGTAAGAGAAGTTTAAAAATAAATAGCAAAACCGCTACTGAAAGTATGTTGGCCAGTAAAAACCCTTTAAGGGTCGGATGGGGAAATTTTTTAAAATAATAGATCATCCCGATGGCGGGGATGGTCAGTAGACCCATAAAGTGAACGCCAAAAGACAATCCGATGACAAAAGCAATCAGTAGCAACCATCGGTCTCCATAGGGTTCATCCATATCCGCTTCCCAGCGCAGTCCAAGCCAAAATAAAAGAGCCAACAGACAAGTGGCCATCGCATAAACTTCTGCCTCTACAGCATTGAACCAAAAACTATCCGAAAAACAAAAAGCCAAAGCGCCGAGCGCTGCACTTCCGAAGAAGGATATTTGAGAAAATGGGTCGTTTAGGTTTTGGAAATTTGGCAGTTTCCGGAGGAGTAGGCTAAGGGTTAAATAGAGAAAGAGGATGGTAAAAGCACTTGAAAAGACCGACATCAGGTTAACGCTGTAGGCGATATTCTCTGGCGAAGAGGCAAAAATGGAAAAAAATGCGCCCATCATTTGGAAAAAGGGAGCTCCGGGAGGATGTCCAATCTGAAGTTTGGCCGAAGTCGCGATATATTCCGCGCAATCCCAAAAACTTGCGGTTGGTTCTACAGTCATCCAAAAAGTGGTTAGTGCTATACCAAAAACACTACCGCCGGTAATTCTATTCCAAAAGCTAAATCGCTGACGATCCATTCAAAAAATTTTCCCACTAAATTACACATTAATCCAGCATAGCCCTATACAATTAGTGGATGATTGCCTCAAGTTGGGCGCTCGCATTTGAGGGGTTCATTTAGGCATGGATAAATTTTCTTAAGGGTTGGCTATTTTTTAAAAAACAATTAAATTTGCATCCGCAATGGCCCATGGTGTAACTGGCAACACGTCTGATTTTGGTTCAGAAGAGTCTAGGTTCGAGCCCTAGTGGGCCAACTTGCTTTTAAAGGGATTACAGTACTGTAATCCCTTTTTTTATGCTTTAACTCAACTACAGAAGGCCTATTACATGTGACCCATAGCACTGACGGATGGCTCTCTGGGCTGCAAGTTTCATTCAACAGTAGAAAATTAGCAGGAGTTTTGTGACACTTATTTTTCGCGTCTAAAATGATAACGGGTAATGAAAATAGCATCTCTTTCTTTATCTGCACTTTCCACGCCTGAAGTCACAAAAGCAAGTTCCCATCCGAGCGAAGACATTTCATTGAGTTTTGCCTTTACCATGGCATCATTGGTTGCGATATTATTAAATCTAATCCCTGCAACATTGTAAAAGTTCAGGAGTTTGGTTTCTTCGAAAGTCTTCGTTCGAATTTCTGATCTTTTTTTATCTGTTTTTTCTTTTTTTCCGTCTTCGAGTCGAATTGTAGTGGCTTCACGGTAATTAACAGTTTCTGTTCCGGAAATCATTCTGGAACGACCCAAACCATTTTGAATCAGAGATTCAACTACACTGATTGTTTCAAATTCGTAGACTTTTTTGGGTTCAGAAGGATTCGTAAAAGCACTTGTTAAAGCAATACAGCCAACAAATGCAAAAATTGTCATGGTTAAATCTTTGATGTTTTTCATCTTTTTAGTGTTTTAATTTATGTGTGACAAATTAGAAGTTTTTGGCGACTACTGTTTTTAATTCATAGGAATTAGAGCTTAATAACATTAACAATATCAAGATTTGTTTAACTTGTACTTTCAAAATTTAACACGATGGAATCTCTTAATAAAAACTGGTTTATCATCACTTTAACGGCCGTTATCTTCGGATTATTGGGTTTTAGCCTTGGTCGACAAAACAGTCAACACCCATCGGCTTGTCCGATGATGAAAGCACATCACGATAAGCCCCATGATATAATGATAGATGGGGATAAAGCGATCATTATACCTGAGGTCAAAGTTGGCGAAGAGGGAGAAAGAATTATTGTAATTCCTCCACCTCCACCTCCGGGTCTGGCAGATGAAGTGGAGCTTGAATCGGTCGAGAATATCGAGCATATCGACATCATCAAGGGGGACAATGGAGAGAAGAAAATTACTGTAAAAGTAAAAACCAAAAAGGAGTAGGAACTACCTAACTTTCCTTCTACTGATCTTTAATAGGTTAGTTAAAGATAGTGGCACACGCCTCTTAAGAAGACAAATGGCTAAACACATGCATTGTTCTACTGCTTGTGTCTTTAAGCAGCTGAAAGGCTTTTTCTTTTGATTTTTCCAAGGATATGGTCCTTGGGAATCAACTTTACATTTAGAAACTTCCAAATCTGGGTAAAGACCTGGCACTGCTTGTCTAATTTGAAAAATATCTCAGGGTGGAAAAGTAACATTTTTTAGGTTACAAGACGAAAACATAAAAGTTGAAACTCAGAACTATTTTAAAGAAACTGGAAAAAAAGTACTTTGATTTTTTTGTTCCTAACCTTATTCAAATTATTTAATTCAACGGTAGACATCACTAAGATGAAATTAAAATGTCATAGAGCATAAAAATGTTAAAAATTAGAAGATTAAATGAATTGTGTTTACTCTTTTATCTGGTAGGAGGCTGATACTAGTGCGTATTCCTTCAATTGATGGATGACCCAATCGGCATCTTTGTCCATTTCTTCCGCCATAATTTGAGCCACTTGAGGAGCGATATTTACACTTTCTTCCGCATTTAAGAATAAAGCACGACTCCTTCGAGCCAAAACGTCTTCTATTGTTTGTGCCATCTCTTCCCGAATTGCCCAACGCACTAGATTGGGGGATACATACAACTCTTTACTTAAAGAGTCATTCCCTTGTGGATCGATGGATCGTATTTTTTCTGCGTCTGTACCATAGACATGCAGAGGGTCGGACCAATCGGAATTATAGTCATATCCATGGATAGGGAGATTTTGGGTAATACATGCGCGTTCGGGGAGTCCACCAACCGACTGAGCAGTATTTATGATATCTTCCGCCATTTTACGATAGGTTGTCCATTTGCCTCCTAAAACACTAACTAGACCTGAAGTGCTGACAGTAACTTTATGGTGACGTGAAATTTCTTTAGTTGCTGCGGCATCATCATCCGGAGCAGCCAGCGGTCGTAAGCCTGAAAAAATACTTTTGATATCGGATCGTTTTGGCGGAACAGTCATATAGGCTCCTGCGTTATCCAGTATAAATTCTATTTCCTCTTCCAAAGCGAGGGGTTCAATCAATGTTTCATCCATTTGCGTATCGGTTGTTCCAACCACGACATAGTCGTTCCATGGAACTGCAAAGAGGACACGGCCATCTGTAGTCTGGGGAACCATAATGGCATGGGGACTGTCTAAAAAGTGCTTCTCCAAAACGACATGCACTCCTTGACTAGGTTTAATTAGCCTTTTAGCTTTGGGTTGATCCATTTGCATAATGTCGTCTGAAAAAACACCTGTTGCATTAATTACCACCTTGGCTGAAATATCCAAAAGTTCACCGCTTTGCTCGTCCTTAGCCCGAACCCCTGTAATCAGATCATTATCTTTATTAAGACCTACCACTCCACAATAATTAATCAAACTAGCTCCATGATTTACTGCTGTTTGAGCCAAACTAACAGCCATTCTAGCGTCGTCGAATTGTCCATCGTGATAAATTACACCCCCTCGAAGGCCATCTTTTTTTACGTTAGGGATGAGATTAATGGTTTCTTCACGATTAAGGAGTGTTGAGGGACCTAAACCCAATTTCCCCGCCATCATATCGTAGACCTTTAATCCGATCCCATAGAATGGACTGTTCCACCAGTCGTACGATGGAATAACAAAACTGAGATCCTGTACCAAATGTGGAGCGTTTTTACGCATGATTCCTCGCTCTTTTAGAGCTTCTATAACAAGGGAGATATCTCCATTTTGTAAATAGCGAACACCACCGTGCACCAGCTTTGTGCTGCGGGATGAAGTTCCTTTGGAGAAATCATACTTTTCCAACAGAAGTGTTTTATATCCCCGGCTGGCAGCATCTGCAGCTGCCCCAAGACCGGAGGCACCGCCTCCAATGATAACAATGTCCCAAGCTTTTTTTCGGGAACTTACTTTTCTTAAAGATGCTTTTCGATTCATTTATTTGAGATTATGGAACTTATACGCTTATTCCAGAGATCAATTGTTTGGTCGTTAGTTGATGGGTTACTTGGTTCAAAAATCTTGTCGGTAGCCCATATATTTTTAAGTTCTTCTTCGTTTTTCCAAAAGCCGACAGCTAAACCTGCAAAAAATGCAGCACCTAGGGCGGTAGTTTCAGTTGTTTGAGGTCGTATGACTTGCTTTTGTAATAGGTCTGATTGAATTTGCATCAGGAGGTCATTGTTGCTTGCTCCACCGTCTACTTTTAAGGAGGTAAAATCCACCCCAGCATCTTTTTGCATTTCAATGATAATGTCACGGGTACGAAGTGCTATAGCTTCCAAAGATGCTCGGGCGATATGTCCTTTTTGAGTTCCTCGGGTAATTCCCATAACTGCACCGGTAGCTTCCGGTTTCCAATAAGGAGCTCCCAGACCTGCCAGAGCAGGAATCACTGTTATTCCTCCGTTGTCATCAACTGTTTGGGCTAAGTCTTCAATTTCTGCTGCTGTACCAATCATTTGCAACTGATCGCGCAGCCACTGTACTAAAGCTCCAGCCACAAAAACACTCCCCTCTAGAGCATAGGAAACTTTTCCATTGTATTGCCACGCAATAGTGGTTAACATTTTGTTTTGAGAAGCAACAGCTTCATCTCCCGTATTCATGATGCAAAAACAGCCTGTTCCATAGGTGTTTTTAACATCTCCGGGAGCCAAACACAACTGCCCAAACAAAGCTGCTTGTTGATCGCCTGCAATACCACTAATCGGAATTTCAGCTCCAAATAATTGCGGATCTGTATGTCCTACTACCTCAGAGCTACTTACCACTTTTGGAAGAATTTGCATCGGAATATCGAGTAGCGAACACAGTTCAGTATCCCAAGCTAAAGTATGTATATTATAAAGTAAGGTCCGACTAGCATTGGTAAGATCTGTGGTATGTACACGACCTCCGGTAAGCTTCCATATAAGCCAAGAGTCGACCGTTCCAAATGCTAATTCTCCAGCGACTGCCCGTTGACGTAATTCGGGATCGCCATCTAAAATCCACTTAATTTTAGTGCCCGAAAAGTAAGCGTCAAGGATTAAGCCTGTTTTTTCTAAGAAAATAGTGGCTTTGTCAGCTAAATTATGACAGATATCTGCAGTTCTTCTGTCTTGCCAAACAATAGCTTTGTGAATAGGAATTCCTGTTTTTCGATCCCAGAGAATCGTTGTTTCCCGTTGGTTGGTAATCCCCATAGCTGCAATTTGGTTGATATCAACCTCAGGGTTTTTTAATACCTCTTGGATTGCTCTTAGTTGGGTTTCCCATATTTCATCTGCATCGTGTTCTACCCAGCCTTGTTGTGGAAAATATTGTTCAAACTCGTGTTGAGCTAATGCTTGTATTTGTCCTTGACGATCAAAAATTATGGCTCTAGAACTGGTCGTTCCGGCATCGATGGCTAAAATATGTTTCATGAAGTACGTTTTAAGAGTGCGTTTTATGTCGTTTTAATGTATGACTCTATGACCTTAAAAAAGGCTCCCGAAGGGCTACAAAGCCAATGATTTGAGGATGTTTTTTTTTACAGACACAGAAGAGTTAGATAAAATTTGAGAAACACGTCCTACAGAGATAACATCCAAAAATTTACCGATTTGATTTTAAGACATGTCAAAGTGAATTTTTGTAATGAACTGTGGGTAATTCTCGCAGTTGTTGTGCCGCAATTTCAGCAGTTATGTCCCTTTGTGCATTAGCAAACATTTCATAGCCCACCATGAATTTTTTCACTTCAGCGGAACGTAGCAACGGAGGATAAAAAGACATATGCATATGCCAATGACTACAGTCTTGATTATCGGTCGGTGCCTGATGTATACCAGCAGAGTAAGGGAAAGAGGTTTGAAATAAGTTGTCATATTTGATCGTAAGGGTTTTTAATATAGAGGCGTAATCGAAAACCTCCTCTTGATTAAATTCTACGATTGAAGACAAGTGTACTTTTGGAATTATGATGGTTTCGTAGGGCCATGTCGCCCAAAATGGAACCAATGCAACGAAAGACTTATTTTCTAAAACGATTCGCTCTTTAAGAATTAATTCTTGTTGTAAATAGTCACTTAAAATGCTTGTTTTGTGTTTATCCCAATAGTTTTTTTGGTGAGTATCTTTTTTTTGGACTTCATCAGGAATGGAGCGTTGAGCCCAAATTTGTCCGTGGGGATGAGGATTTGAACAACCCATTATAGCTCCCTTGTTTTCAAAAATCTGAACGTGATTTATTTCCTTCTGACTCCCTAAAATTTGATATTCGTTTTGCCACAAATGGATGACCTCCACAATTGCTTCAATATCCATTAGAGGTAAAGTGAGTGAATGATCTGGTGCATAACAAATTACTTTACAAATTCCAGATTCGCTCTCAGCAGATAGCAATCCCTGCTGGATCTTTGATTCTGGTGTTTCCAAAAGTGCAGCAAAATCGTTTTGGAAACTAAAGGGTCCGGTATAATTTGGATTTTTCTTGCCACCTGCTCGCTCGTTTTCTGGACACAAATAGCAATTAGGATCATAATTCTGTTGACTCAACTCTTGAGGTTTATCTTTTTTTCCCTGCCAAGGTCTTTTCGTGCGATGGGGTGAAACCAATACCCATTCACCAGTCAGTATATTTTTTCTCCTGTGAGGAGTGTTTTTTAAGTCCATAAGTTTCAAGGTTTAATTGCTTCAACTCCATTTGAAATATCTACTTGAATCGGGGTAGCGTTCAGATTAAAGGTATTTTTATATGCTTCGGTAATCAAAGGGATAAATTGGTCGACATATTGATGTTCAATGAGGTTTATAGTGCAACCTCCGAAGCCTCCGCCCATCATTCTACTCCCAACAACTTGAGGATAATCTTTGGTAAAATCAACCAAAAAATCTATTTCTGGACAGCTGACTTGGTAGTCTTGTGAAAGTCCTTGATGTGTTTGGTACATCAGAGTACCTACTTCTTTTATGTTTTTCTTTTGGATATGGTCTGCCACTTGTAATGTTCTGCTGTTTTCTTGAGACACGTATAATGCACGCTTAAATAGTGTTTCTTGGAGCGACTCTTGCATTTCGTGAATTATGCGAACCGGTACATCTGATAAAAATTTATATTCAGGATATTTCTGTTGGATTAGAGCAAGGGCTTCATTGCATTCTTCTCTTCGTTTATTGTATTCACTACTAGCCAAATTATGGGATACATTAGAATTGATTAATACGAGGCTATATGGAAAAATATTAGCTTCGATCAGGCGATATTCAAGTGTCTCACAATGAAGTAAAATAAGTTTGTTTTTTTCCCCTGTCATGACGGCAAATTGATCCATAATACCGCATTTTGTTCCTACAAAATGGTGTTCAGCTTTTTGGGAAATATCGATTATAGTTCTATCGGTTATCTGAAGGTTAAAAAGGGTATTAATTCCTTGGGCAAAGCCACACTCAAGTGCTGCAGAGGAACTGATTCCGGCCCCTATGGGTAGCTCGCTGGAAATAGAACATTCAAATCCTTTTATTTTTTCGCGGCTGATGCTCAAAAATCCATATAAAACTCCCTTCAGATAATTCTCCCACTGGGTTTTACCTTTCCTTATCGGCTGATGTAAGTCAATGGAAAATTCACCTTCCTGATCAGATCGTATTTTACACCAATGTCCATCTGTTTTCCAAAACTTTAGGGTAACCTTGAGGTTTATTGCAGCTGGAAGAACATGACCTCCATTGTAATCGATGTGTTCCCCTATCAGATTGATTCTACCAGGAGATTTGATGATGATATCTGGGGATGTATTCATTATAAAATTGTCTTTACAAGTTTAGGGATCGAATTGTGGTAGAACTTCAACAAAATGATTTTAGAAACTGGACACATGGTTGGTTTTTAAGCATTTACCAAAAAAGGATCAAAATGAGTCCAATAGAAAACAAGAGTAATACTATTTGAACAATATAGTTGGCATACCAAGAGAGTCCTTGAGTGGATTGCGTAATTAGTTCTTTACGATAGGAGAACTCTTGAATTCTGCTCATATTCGGAGGACTAGTATATTTGCTAATTAGCACAAACAAAATGGATGAGACTAACGTCATAATACCGACATTATAAGTATAGTGGAGAGACCATAGTCCTATTTGTCCCAAGATAAAAATCAATAGACCCAATAAAGTTCCACAAATCAAGGTCCAAAAAGCCCCCTCTTTATTACCTCTTTTGTAAAATACTCCAACTAAGAATATAACAGCAATAGGGGGTACAATGATTGAAAACATTTGTTGTAAGTAAGACCAAATACCTCCAAAATTTTCTATCATGGGAGCCCAAACGGCGGCTAATATCATCAGGCAAAGAGTCGTATATCTTCCGTACTTTAATATATCAACTTCAGAAATATTCGGCTTAGCAGTTTTGATAAAATCAATAACAAATAAAGTAGAGGCCGAATTGAGGGTGGAATCTACACTACTCATGATGGCCGATATTAAACCAGCTAAGACAAGCCCGATAAGACCAGCTGGTAAGATGTTAATTACCGCTGTTGGGAATACTTGATCTGGATTTTCAAGCCCCGGAAATAGGCCAATTGCCATGGTGCCAGGGATGACCATTATAAATAATGGAATAATCTTCAGAAAGCTTGCTAAAATGACCCCCCAGCGTGCATTATTGACATCTCGCGCACCCAAAATCCGTTGGACAATGTATTGGTTAGTCGTCCAATACCAAAAACCTAAAACCGGTACCGCACAAATTAATCCAGGCCATGGAAGGGACGAATCATCTAGAGGTCGGACTATTGATAAAAAATCCTGTGGTGCATTCTGGACAACTTTAGTCCAAGAAAAGTCAAGTTGTTCAAACATAAAATAACTGAGTGTCGAACACCCAATGATTAATACTACAGCTTGTATCGCATCGGTATATACTACTGCTTTTAAACCACCAAAGGCAGTATATATACCAGCGACTAAAGCCAGTAAAAGAGTTGTTTGCCAAATAATTAAGTCTGGGAAAAAAGCTTTTAAAACAATGGCTCCTGCATACAGACCTCCTGCAGTATCAACGACTATACTCGTAAAAATGGTGATAATTGAGAAAAATTTACGGGATCGATAATCGTAGCGTAATTCCAAAAATTCAGGAATGGTAGTGATACGCGAATTAAGATAGAGTGGGATAAAGATCAGCGCAGCTATAATTAATGGAATCCCTGTCATCCACTCATAAACCGATTGAACTATTCCAGAACTGTAAGCTGCACCAGAAAGTCCAATAATCGTAGATGTAGAAATATTAGATGCAAATAAAGATAAACCTATAAGACCCCAGCCAAAAGATCTACCACCTAAGAAAAGATCCTCTGAGGTTTTTGTTGAACGGGCGACATAAAGGCCTATTAATAAAATACAAAAAAAATATATCCCGACTACTATAAGGTCAAAATTTCCAATTCCAGTATTCATAATCATTCATTTAAACTTTTCGTTCCATTTGTATCATCCCTCCAGCAGGAACGGTTAATACTTCACCTTTATGGGCTACTACCAATTCTCCTTGAGTACATAAATCCCCTTTACTATTCCTTATCGAGTACTTATAGTTTAAAATACTTTCGGTTCCTACCAACACTAGTTTTTCGGTAGATTTAACATTTAAGATATCTACGTATTGTTCTTTAGCATCAAGTAGTACCCATTTATCTGCATAAACAGCAATTATTTGTTTATCGTTCTTTTTTGCCCTTTGCATGGGATAATTTTCCATAGGTGATTCTGGAACAAAATTTTCTGAATGTAAAACCTCACGATTTTTTTTCCAGTAATCATTGTAGTGCTTAATCATTTTTAGATGATCATCATTGGCTTGATTTAAAAAAATAGAAATTTGTGGAACACCAAACAATGTGTTGATATAATGCAGAGCAGCCACCTCTAATTTTTCTTCTTCATGCCAGGTGACCATATCTGAATGAACAGCAGTATTTCCTGACAATAATTTTATATCTGTAATGCGAACCTTATTCATGGTATAATCTCCGGGACAGTCGAAAGCCCGAAGCATATTCCCATATTTTCGCATGCTTGGTCCAGTATACTTTTGTCTAAATTCAATGAAAATATCAGATTTTATAGTTTTTAACTTACAGACAATAGCATTTAAGAGTTTATCTACTGCCGTATTAATAGACAGGGTATCTTTTCCATCAGTATCAAAGCATGTATCGGGGTAAGCTTTGAAATCATCGATAAAGTCTAATTTTAAACCATCTAAATCCCATTGCTTAACCGCATTGGTGAAAGTTTCAACCAGATAGTCCCGAACCTCGGGATAACGGGGATCAAAAACAGGTGCCCAACGATGATTTTCCGTTAAAAATTTACCCTTAAAGCGACGATATGCTTTTGATTTTTTCCCACAAAAAGGAACTGAAAACCACAAGCCAACTTTCATTTCGATATCGTGAATTTTATCGACTAAAGACGCTATGTTTTCAAATCGCTTGCTTTCCCAATCACCGGTAAAATCATATCCCCGATTATTGTCTTTTGTTTGCCATCCGTCGTCAATAATTAAAGCATTAAAGCCAAGTTGTTTCGCAATTTCACATTCTCGTAAAAGGAGGGATTCATCTAAATTTTGATGAAATTGATACCATGAAGAATATAAAGGTTCAAGTGCAATTGGGGGCACCTCTAAAGCCGTTAGCCCTATATTTTTCTCCCACCACTGGACAGTTTCTTTGATGGCCTCGTAAAACGGAATAGGTCTAAAATCAAAACGTAAATCAATACTGTATGAGTTTAGCGGATACTGTATTTCCGAAAATAGATAAATAGTGGCATAAAAATGATCGTCTTCTTCTCTGTATTTTACAGACATTTCAATTTTACTGACTGTATCTGAACAAGCCACTGTGAATCGGTTGCCATCGTCGCTCCCGAATAAAGTCATAAGGGGAGCGTCTATGGAAATTCTCGATTCTAGGGTCTGTAATTCCCAATCGGCTTCAATTCGTTTAGAGAAATCAGCTGTTGGTTTCCAAACGCCTTTCACATCAAGCGCTGGAAATTTCATTTGAATTTTAAGAGGTTTTGGTATAAAATTATCAGATTCATGATAGGAGAATTTATACACAAATAAACCTTCATTATTCGATAATTCTTGGAGGTTTCCAAATGGGGAATTGTCATTTGACAAAACCTCTATTGAAATTTCACTTTCTATTTCTAAGTCGTTATTCATTTTGAAATATGTATTCGAATAGTTGTAGCTTATTATTGTTTTGACCTACAACTATTGTTGACTGGGAGTTGTTTTTTAATGCAACAATTGTATTAGATTGATAGGGGACATAAAAGCCACTTTGAGCTAAAGAAAGTGTCTTGAAACTCATGGAGGGGGTTCCTTCTAAAAGCAGTCCATAAAATGCGTCATATCTTCCATAGATAGCTTCGGCAGTATAATCGTTACCCACCAAGTATACATCCAAGTTTTGGTCACCATTAAAATCTTGTATCAGAATATCATTTATGGGGGCTACTTGGCAAGCTTCAGGGAGTTGAATCAGCTTAAATTTATTTTCTCCAATATTTTCAATGATTACGGATGCGCTAGTAGTGACCTTCAAGGTTTTTTTATCTAACTCATCGATATTTAATAGGGAGATAAAATCAGCTTTTGAAAAATCGTTGTAGGACTGAAAATCTTTTTTGAGCTTTGGAAGTTGACGCATGATATCATCCCTGGATTGGAGCGGGTATAATGCTTTAGTGTTTTCCCTTTTAGCATATGCTGCCATAATGGGATCTATACTTCCATTAGTATCGTAATCTTCAGTGAAAATGTAGATCGGCTCCTCTTGGGTAGGGTTTGTGAAATTATTCAATCCTTTATTTCCGATAATAAAATCTTGATCTCCATCGTGATCAAAATCTCCAGAAGCGATACTATTCCACCATCCATGGGTAAGTAAAGTATTCCCTTCTTGGTCTAGAATTTGAGCAGTATCTCGGGATAAATTTCCATTTTCGTTTTTGAAAAAACTGATTTCCATCCAATCCCCTACGATTACTAGGTCTTGCCAATCATCGTTGTTATAGTCTACCCAAATAGCATCTTTGACCATGCCAATTTCTTCCAATCCTTCAACCTTCAACGACACAAACTTGTTGTCCACCCAACTGACGAGACTTTGTTTGGGAATACTTGGATAATTTAAGGGTACAATATTGCTTCCAAAAAAGAAATCGGGATGACCATCCTTATTAAAATCACTTATACGTATACAACTATTATTTTGTAGTAAATCCATCTGGATTGGTGATTTTAAAAATGTATTGTTCTCATTCCAATAGATACGATTTTGGTAGAGTTCATGTCCCTTAGGGTATTGGTTTCCACCACTTGTTACAATCAGGTCTAAATCATTATCATTATCCAAATCAACAAAGACTGCATCTGTGTCTTCGTAGGCCTCACCTTCGAGCTGATCGATTAATGTAAATGTTCCTTTCTTGTTCTGTTCCCATATTTGACTTTTTTCCCCGTGACTTCCTCCAATAAAAAGTAAGTTTTTACCTCCTTTAGTACTTGTGCCAGTTGCGAGAGCAGGTCCAAATTTGGAGTGCTGGGTGTTTAGTAAAGGTTGTTTTAAGTAATCATTGGATTTATTTTCTAGATGGACATAGGGTAGGAGCTCCGATTTATTTTCCAGTAAAGTTTTGATTGAATCATGAGCTTGCTTGGATAATGATTTTTCAATATTTAGGGTAAGAGTTCTATTTCCTTCCACCTTGAAAAAACGATTGGTTTTTCCATCAGGCCATATTATTTCAAGGGAATCTATCGTAGGAGTCTTAATTCCAAAAAATGCTCCTAATTCAACAGAGGATAAATATCCTCTTATTCGAGATTGAAAATGAGATTGTTTTACACCCTGATTCCACAGTGTAATTTTTGCACCAATTGCAAAGGGATTTTGTTTAGTTCCTTGAAGTTTAACTTTTAAAAAGTTAGGTTTTGTTTGTTCTATTGTATTTTCAAATACGAATGCTTCCTGATTAATATTATTAACAATCATATCTAAATCCCCATCAAGATCTAGATCTGCATAGGCAGCACCATTGGAAAGTGATTTTTGAGCGGGAAACAAATCTTTTTTTTCGAACCGTGTTCCCCCTTTACTTTCGAAGTAGTAATTCGCTAATTCTACTGCTTCAAGCTCATCGATTAATTTTTTGAGTTGTGCATTTCTAGTTTCTTGGGTGCCAAAGACATTATTTTGTTTGGAATAATTGATAAAGTCAAGATTTGTAATGTCTTTTCCATAACCATTTGTTATGTAAAGGTCTAGGTCTCCATCCAAATCATAATCGGCAAATAAAGGGGCCCAACTCCAATCAGTTTTAGCCACATTGGTCTGAAACGAAACCTCACTAAAAACTAAATCTCCGTTGGGTTTAGCCCCTTGTGAAAGTTGCAAGGTGTTGTGCATATACTGGGGGATATAATCATTCTTTAGGGCTAATTCAAATTTGTCGTAATTCATGGACCCCAACATTTCCTTTTGTCGTTTGTAATCTTCCGGCAGCATATCCAATACCATGATTTCTGGAATATTATCCTGATTTAAATCAGCAATATCTAACCCCATAGAATTAAAAGTTTGATGTTTGAGATATTTACTGGCTTGATCTTTAAAAGAAAATGAACCATCTTCATTACGATAGTTCATATATAAAATATCATTGGTAATAAAATCGTTGCCTGTATATATATCAATCAATCCGTTGTTGTCAAAATCGTGAATCCCCAATCCCAGTCCAAAACCCTTTTGTAGAATACCACTTTGTTTAGTTCGATCCGTAAAAAAGACATGGTTTAAACTGTCATTGAAGTTATTTTCTAAAAAGATATCTCTTAATTCATTTGGGAAATATCGTTTGGGCATTGGAGAATTTTTATCAAAACGAACATTCCCATTCGTTAGGATATAAGCATCGAGATCGCCATCGTTGTCATAATCAAAAAATACAGTCTGTTGTGAATATCCACCTTCATCTAAACCATAGGCCTTGGCTTGTTCTTCAAAATAGGGGATACCGTCATCGTCGAGGCCCTGATTAACAAAAAGTAGATTTTTGCAATCGTTGTTACAGTCTGCTCCTCCAACGTTAAGATACAAGTCTTCCCAGCCATCAGAATTGATATCGACGACAGTAACCCCATTTAGCCAAGCGTCTGTATTTAAATTACTAGACTCTGTAATGTCTTTGAATTTAAATGCACTTAGGTTGAGGTATAGCCTCCCACTGACTTGATTGCCGGATAAATAAACATCTGGCAAGCCGTCATTATTGAAATCTCCAATTCCTACTCCACCCCCATTATAACAATATTGGAAGTTAAGGAGGTTTACCGTTTCATTAGTAGTAATTCTATTGTTGAAGTTTATTCCAGAATCTTTAACCATCTTCATCAAGACAGGTTTTTTTTCTAGCACTCCATCCCAACACCCTAAAAATGCTAGTAAACAGAGAATTAAAATCAATGATCTGTACATGCGTTTTGAACAAGAATAAATTTATAAGAGCCAAACAAAATTGAAAATAATGTTTGGCTCTTTAAATAGGACTAACTCCTGTAATATAATTCTTTAGTAGCCAGGATTTTGCTCTAAATTAGGGTTTGAATCCATTTCTGAATTTGGAATCCAAATATACTCGTGTTTATTTGATTCAAATACTCCACCACTAAGTGATTTAGGATGTGTTCCATGCAAAGAGTTTGCCCCTAAATATTCATCCGCAAGTCCCCAGCGAACTAAGTCAAAAAATCGATGTCCCTCAATGGCCAATTCCATTGCACGTTCGTTGATGATTTTTTGTCTCAGATCACTTTGAGAGATTCCAGGATTAGTATTGGCAATAAGTGAAATGCCCGCACGATTTCTTACCATGTCTATGTATTGAACAGCATCTGAAGTTCTTCCGTCCTCGTTTAAGGCTTCAGCCAACATCAATAAGACATCCGCATATCGAATAATTCTCCAATTATTTCCAACGTTGGTTCCAAGGAAATCAACTTGATCTCTAGTTCCAATATCTAATCCGGCATATTTCTTTGTGAAAATAGCAGGTAAATTTGCATCAGCTGCAACCTGAATATCTGTTGCGAAATCCGTAGCAAAATCAGTCCCACCATATCCTTGAGCACCTGTATAGTTATAAACCAAAGATGCATTTCTTCGGACTACATCACCTTCAGCTTCGTATAGGTCACGAAGCCATTGATTAACTAAATGGCTTCTATCCGGAGATTTCGTAGGAGGAGCGTAATCGATATGAAAATTCCCCATATTACCAGTTCCTGGTATATCTTGCCCCCATACAAAGGTCTCTTGTCCGAGATATTGTAGTTCAAAGACAGACTCTGCATTGTTTTCATTGGTTGTGCTAAAGTTATCTTCATATTGTGCTGCTGGGAGTAAGCTATATCTTCCCACGAGTGTTGCTAATGTTTGATGAGCAGCAGACCAGTTTCCTTGATATAGGTAGCTCTTCCCTTTGAGTGCAGTAGCAGATCCAGATGTTGGACGACCTAAATCAGCACCCGACCAGCTGGCTGGCAACAGGGTTTCAGCTCTTTCTAAATCTGAGATGATTTGAGACCAAACATTAGCTTTTGTTGCTTGTTCAACGTACAAATTATCTAAGTCTGGTTGCTCAGTAATTAACGGTACGCTGCCATATAGATTAAGAAGATACCAGTAATCGAAGGCTCTTAAAAAATACGCTTGTCCAACCAAACCGTTTCTTGTAGTAGCGTCTGGTATCCCCTGCTCGTCTACATTAGAGATGATATTATTACATCTTGCAATAGATTTGTAGAGCTCTTGCCAAGGTTCAGTTGCCCATCGATCGCCAGGACTTCCTTGGAAAGTGGACATGGCAGTATTACTTCCAAAAGGGAAGATGTTAAATTCATCGGAGCGTAAAAGAGCACCTGTATGGACAATTCGCCCCCAGAAGAATGTGTTTGTAATCGGATGAAAAGCCCCGTTTACGGCTGCCTTTACTTGCTCAACAGATGTTCCGAAGTTTCCTGTCGAGGTGGCATTATTATTTTCTTGCTCTAAAATATCATCTGCACAGGCAGCTACAAAAAGCAGTGACAAGCCCAAAGCCATTTTAGAGGTCATCTGTATTAATTTTTTCATGTTCATATTTCTTTAATATTAAAATGTCGCTTGAATGCCAAACATTACTGTTCTTGCATTAGGATAAGCTCGTGCATCTAATCCTCTACTTAAGAGTGGATTTACAGGGGTTCTAAGCCCAGGAACACCCGTATTTCTGTTTGCTCGACCTCCATTTGTAGAAGCTACATCCGGATCATATCCACTGTAATTTGTGATAACAAATAAATTTTGAGCATTTAAAGATAGGCGAACGTCTTTGACCCAATCGACACCAAAGGCACCGTTGTCAAAAGTATATCCGACATCTAAGTTTCGCAATCTAAAGTAAGATCCATCTTCAACGAAGAAGGAAGAAGGAGCCTTATTTCCAGCGGCATCCGAAATTGACGCTCTAGGAATATTGGTATCTGTGTTGGTTGGAGTCCACGAATTTGAAACCTCACTAAGTCTACCACCATCTTGCCATAAAATACTGTAGTATCTTGAAAGGTTGTAAATTTCATTTCCTTGTACACCATTAAAGGCAAGGTTTAAATCCCAGTTTTTATAGGTAGCCCCATAATTGATTCCATAAGTAAAATCTGGTACTGGGTCTCCAATCACTTGTTGTTCGTCGCTCACACGTACAAAATCACCCGTTTGTGGGTTCACTCTATCTTCTACTAAATATCCATAGTAGGCACCGATAGGCTGCCCTGAAAGTGTTCTATTTACTACACGAAGGTCTTCATCGATCGCAGGACCTAAAATTGGATTTGGAATTTCATCTGCTTTGCTCTCAAGGTTAAAGGCAAAATTTGTTCCGATTGCATGAGAAATCCCTCCACTTGTCTTTTTGTAGCGGAAATCTAATTCTAATCCTTTATTGATTAAGGTTCCTGCATTTCTAGTAACAGGTAAGCTTACCCCAGTAGTAGATGGAACATTAATCGCTACCAATACATCTTCTATACTTTTGGAAAAGTAATCAGCTGTGATGAAAAATGAATCCTCCATAAACGACATATCGAAACCGATATCGAAAGTTTTTGTTGTTTCCCATACTAAGCTTGGATCGGCCAAAGTTGTTTGGGCTAATCCTTGCGCAAGCGACCCCGCAAATGAGGTGTTGGATTGATTGGCCAAGAATACCGATTGTGTTGGATAGAACACATCAGGGTAAGATCCCAATTCTCCATAAGAAGCTCTGAGTTTGAAATAGCTAATCTTACTGGAAGAGAAGAAACTTTCATCACTAATATTCCAAGCTCCTGAAAAAGATGGAAATACTCCAGCACGATTATCACGGTCAAATCTTGAAGATTCGTCCTGACGAACAGTAGCTGATAGAATATACTTTCCTTTATAATTATAGTTTAAACGCCCAAAATAAGAGCGTAGTCCAGCATAATTATTGGATCCTAAAAGGATCAGCTGATCACTTGCTGGTAGGGCACTAATTGTTTGGATAGAATTGGCGGGTGTTCCTTGTCCATAAACACCACTTCCTTTTTGACTCTCTGAAAAGAAGGTATATCCGACTAAAGCACCAATTTTATGATTTCCAAACTCTTTGGTGTAGTTAAGGGTTGGTTCTACCAAAATATTGACGTTATCTTGTCTGAAATCTGTTAAATCATTTTGTTGATTTACATTTAAGACAGCATCGACATTACTCATGAAATAGGTAGGTGTAAATTGAAATGCATTTCTAGATAAGTAATCTATACCAAAGTTTACAGAAGCCTTTAAGTCGTCTGTTACTTGGTAGTCCAATTTGAAATTTCCAAAAACGGTCCTTGTTGTTACCATATTTTTTTCCAAAGATGCAAGTCCATATTGGTTTACTCCACCAGGTCCATGAACGTTTTGAGAAGGAGCTTCAAATCCACCTTCGTTGGCAGAATTACGGACATTTAAGGTCGGTACGGATACTCCATCCCATCCGAACCAGTTATTTTCTTGTAATTTACCTTCTGTGATCCCGATTGATTCACTAAGGGTGAATTTCCCAAATTCAAATCTTGAGTTCACTCTAAAGTTTATACGCTTGAAACCAGAGCCTACTAAGATTCCGTCTTGATTGAAGTAATTTCCAGAAGCATAAAAAGAGGAGTTTTCCCCACCTCCTGAAATTCCAAAGCCTACCTCTTCAACAACTGCACGGTCTAAGTTCTCTTCTTGCCAATCTGTATCTACCCCATTCCAAGTTACACGAGTAGACTCACCGTCATTCTCATAGCGTTGGTTGAGGTAATTGGTGTATTCTTGACCATTAAGGTAGTCGAGTTTTTTACTTGGTGTATCAAATCCTATACGAGTTCTGACAGTCACTTCTACTTCACTGTTCTTCTGTCCTCGATTAGTATTTATTAGTACAACACCATTTGCAGCTCTAGCTCCATAAATAGCTGATGCAGCTGCATCTTTCAAAACAGAAATATCTACAATGTCGTTTGGATTGATATAATCCATGTTATCGACAAACAGACCGTCAACCACATATAGGGGAGCAGCATTACTTAAAGAATTTACTCCTCGGATAAATACGTTTGTACTACCTCCGGGTTGTCCTCCAAAGGCTTCCACTTGAACCCCCGCAAGCTTTCCTTGTAGCGAGGCAGTTGGATTTCCTGCAATTACATTTTGAATGGCTTCTTTTTTAATCGTTGAAACAGATCCCGTTAGTTCTCTTTTGATCGAAGTTCCATAACCAACAGTCACGACAACTTCATCAAGAGCTTCTGTGCTTTCCATTAAAGTAATGTCATAAGACGCATTTGTTCCTACAGTCACTTCTTGCGTTTCAAAGCCAACGTAACTAAAGACTAATACAGCGCCTTCACTTACATTAATCGAATAATTCCCATCAAAATCTGTAGTTACTCCGTTTGTTGTCCCTTTCACAAGGACAGTAACTCCAGGAAGTGGAGAATTAGCATCAGATACTGATCCGTTAACAACAGTCTCCTGAGCCCATAAGCCACTAGAAGACATTAGTATCATTAACGTCAGCATAAAATAATACATTTGTTTTTTCATAAAAGTTTGGTTTTATTTACTATGCTAAACTATGCTAGTCTCCCCAAACTTAAAAAAATAATTTATAATTTTAAGATTTAAACGTGAAAAATTAAAAAGACCCTCGATCTGTCGAAGTAGTAGGGATAATAATTTTCCCAGATGATGGAGTTTGAATTAGGTGGGCTACTCGTTTCCCCATCAATTTAAAATCAGTAGAAATAGTAGTTATCCCACCTAGAGTAATTTCTTTTACGATATGATCATTAAAAGAAATTACTCCAATATCTTTTGAAATTTTTAGTCCATTTTTGGTGCTGTCTCGAAGCAAAGGCCATAAATCACTGTCGCTTAAACATATATATAAAGTGTCTTTGTTTAATTCTTCGATAGAATAACGACTGATGGTGGTTCCTGAGAGATGATTTATCTGAATAAATTCATAAAAAGCGTTGCGTATTTCTTCAGGATAATCTTTATAGTTATTGTAGAATAACACTATATTTTGATAATCACTGATCTTATCTAAATGTCGTTGAAAAATTTTTTTAGTACTATTAAAAAACTCTTGAGTAACGTAAGTGTATTCAGTTCCTAAATCAAAAAAACGATCAACAATAATCAGTTTTTGCTTGGGAAGTCTCTTTAGAAGAGAATGCGAAATATCATGCATAAGAGGCGCTACAATATACATGCTATATTTTCCTTGAATATTTTTAAAAATGGTTTCAAAAACATTGTTATTGTTGTGATGAAAATAGACATCTATGTGCGCTTTTTCACCCAGTTCTTCTCGTAAAGAGTCGTAGAATTCTTGTTGAAATCTTTGAAAAGCGTAAAGTAATAAGGCAACTCTTTGGACCACTTCCGTATTGTTGCTAATAACAAAATATCCTTTTGCTTTTTGGGATTCAATTAATCCTCTTTCCTTGAGTTCTTCGTAGGCCTTTACTATTGTTTTTCGGGCGAAACCTATCCTATCGACCATGGAGTTGATTGAAGGCATTTGTGCGCCAATTGGTAAATTACCCGCATCAATCACCTGCATGATGCCCTGTACTAGTTGTTCATGTTTAGAAAGTGTATTGACTACTTTCTTTTCCTCTATTATCTCGGTTATATAAATTAAAGGGTTATGAATTTTGCTAGTCATAAAGCTAAATTAGCCCGATTTATTTTAACTCAAACTTTCTTGTGAAGATCTTAACAAAATTAGGATTTTGAGTTTTGCAAAACTTTATGCCTCTTAAGAAGACAACTGGCTAAACACATGCATTGTTCTACTGCTTGTGTCTTTAAGCAGCTGAAAGGCTTTTTCTTTTGATTCTTCCAAGGACATTGGTCCTTTTTGAATCGAAAAAACACCTGTGAATCCCTCTTTATAAAGGGCACCGTATGGATCTTGAATACTTCCCGCAAGTCCGATCACTGGGATTTGGTATTTTTTCCCCAGTCGGGCTACAGCAACAGTGAGTTTGCCATGGAGCGATTGTGCATCTATTTTTCCTTCTCCGGTGTAAAGAAGGTCGGCCTGAGATAGAATATCTTCCAATCCGGTCATTTGTGCTAGTAACGAAAAACCTGGGTTTAGTTGTGCATTAAAAAAACCAAACATCCCTGCGGCGGTTCCGCCAGCTGCTCCTCCTCCCACCAGATGCGTAATTTCTCGATTATAAGTGCTGTAAATCATTTGTGAAAAATGGGAGAGACCTGATTCTAAATCCTCAATCATGTCTGTTGTTGCTCCTTTTTGAGGGCTATAAACCGATGAAGCTCCATCGGGTCCCAGCAACGGATTGTCTACATCACAAGCAATGGTCCATCGGATATGCGAAAGTTCTTGGGGGGGAATCATGCGGGATACATTTTTTAAATATTGCGCTCCCGGGGGTAATTCTTGACCCCGATCGTTCAGCAGTTGCCCTCCGAGTGCTTGAAAAATACCCGCCCCGCAATCGTTGGTTGCACTACCGCCCAAGCCGAGAATAATATGTGTGCATCCTTTGTGGATAGCATCTAAGATTTGCACGCCTGTCCCATAGGTTGTTGCAGCCATTATATTCCGATCCGCTGCTGGAATCTGCGCTAATCCCGCCGCTTGTGAAAGTTCTATCCATGCTGTTGCCTCTTCCTCAAACAAAAAGTATTCTGCTGTTATGGGGTGCCCGAGAGCATTGGTAGTTGGGCATGAAATGAGTTGCCCTTTTGCATGTCTACAGAGCACATCCAGACTTCCTTCTCCACCATCTGAAAATGGGAATTTTGAGACACGAGCAGTAGGGGATACTTCCAAAACACCCTCCCCAATAGCGTCAGCAACTTCAGTTGCAGTTAAATTTTCTTTAAATGAATCGGGAACTATTACTATATGCATTACACAAGGGTGGGAATCAAAAGACTAATCATTAAGATCACTAGGAAAAATCCGAAGAGGAGTATGAATTCCTTCCAGCCGCCATAATATTTTAGAGGTTGTACTTGACTTTGTTTTTGAGGGAAGATATTGGTCCACATCAATCCCACTCCGATCGTGATTAAACAACCGATAGCATTCCACCAAAACCAAAAAATTGAAGGGACGTAAAGCCAAAGGAAAATATTGAAGAATACCCCGCTGAGTATCCCAATATTTGCCGCTTGTGCAGATGTTTTTTTAGTCATAATGGCCAGGATAAATGTCCCCAGTATAGGGCCGTAAAAGACAGAGCCGATTTTATTGATCACCTCAATTACTGTTCCTTCAATAGCTCCTGCAAAAAAGGCAAAAAACAAACATACAAGCCCCCAAAAAAGGGAAAGCATACGAGAGCCAAAAACGTATTGCTGGTCGCTTAAATTTGGTCGAAAGCGTTTCACAAAATCTTCCATGGTCACCGCTGAAAGAGAGTTCACCGTTGAGCTAAGAGACGACATAGCGGCAGACATGATGGAAACTATCAGGATCCCAATAATCCCATTAGGAAGGTATTTGATGATAAAAACAGGAACGAGTAAATCTGCTTTTTTACCCGCTAAAGAATTGATATTGGCTTGATAGACTTCATTTAAAGCGGTTTCAAATGTTCCGACAGAATAAAATAAAGTCCCTAGGGCCAGCCCCATGATACAGTAGAGGAGGGTAATGGGAAATCTAAAAAATGCATTGGCAAAAAGGAGTTTTTTAATGGTCGGAAGATCCCTAGCGGATAGTAACCTTTGCGATTGGGTTTGGTCTGTCCCATAATAAGACGCATACAAGAAAAAACCGCCGATCAGCATGGGCCAAAATCCGAAGGCATCGTTTCCTTCAGCGTTATTTATCCCCCATTTATCAAAATGAACGACCGTTAAACGCTCACGATCGAGTTGACTTAAAAAACTGTCCACTCCACCAAGTTCATATAAGGCGAAAAATAAGCATATAATGATCCCTAAAACCAAGATTATCATTTGAATAACATCCCCCCAAATGACTGCTTTCATCCCCCCTTGATAGGAGTAGATCAGGGTAATTACTCCGATGAGTAAAATTGAAATCCAAAAATCAACCCCAATAGTTGCCTGAAGTATAAGTGCCATGGTATAGACCATCACTCCAGTAGCTACCGATCGACTGATTTGAAATACAATACTGATCAATAAGCGAGAGGAAGCATCAAATCGTTTTTCTAAATATGCATATACACTTACGATACCCGATTTGTGTAAGGGTGGAATGACGGCAATCATTAAAAAAGCCATGGCTAATGGAACTCCAAATTCATAGGTGAGCCATTTTAATCCGCCCCCAGCTTTAAGTCCCACAAATGCGGGAGCTGAGATAAAACTTATGGCAGAAAGCTGGGTAGCCATGGTAGATAAACTCAAAGGTCCCCAACCCATATTTCGTCCGCCTAAAAAATAATCTCCGGAACTTTTATTCTCTTTAAAAAAGAAACCCATCCCCAGAAAGAAAACTAAATAGATGAGTATTATAATATAGTCTAAAGCATTCATAATTTACCTTACAATGGTGATTTTAATGAAGTGTTTCCGATTGATTTTTGAATCCTTTTCAAGATAGTATTTAATGCATTAATTTTTGGAGAGAGAAAAATAATTCATCTCCTCGTTAAGGCGCTTACCACCAAAAATGAAAAAAACGATTTGCGATTATTCGTGTATAAATGATAAAGTAAGGGCTGCACTCCACGAAAAATTCGTTCCTCCATAGCCGCATTTTCCCTGCTGATGATTGGCTTTGATAGGATCGAAATACTCATAAAAGTCTGCTTTATCGATCAACTCTAGAGAGTCTTGCTTAATTCGTTCTGCTAGTTTATGGTTATTATATCGTTTAAACCCTTGAAATAAAATCCAATTGAGGTTAATCCAAACGGGTCCTCTCCAGTATTTTTTTGGATTAAAATTTATGTCGTTGGGATCAAAAGATGCACAAAGATATTTATCCTGACCTCCAAAATTTTCCTCCAACACTTCAAGCATTCGAGTTGCCATCGTTGGCGTGGGAGCACCACAATAAAGAGGTGCAAAAGATGAAGAAGTTATTTTGGCAATCTGCTGCTCTTTTCTCATATCGTAGTGAGTATAAACCCCTAGATTCTGATTGAAAAGTTTAGTATTTAGGCCGTGAATGGTCTTGGCATTTTTTTCCTTTAAATACTGGATTTTATCCTCAGCTTCACCGATAAGACCATAGAGTCGGATTAAAGACTGATTTGATTGAGAAAGTATCGCATTAAACAGAGGGTCTTGCACTAAAAAAGGAGAATTTTCAGCTATTCCTTGATCGTCATAATTATATTTTTTGGCAATTTCAATGATATGTAGATAATGATCATACTCTCTTTTATTAGGTCTTTGAGATGGGTCTACATGCGAGGTGTCTCTTCGTTCAAATGTATAACTAGGGGAATCCATAGTTTCCCATATATCATCCCAAATAGGAGAATTATCGGTTCCTGATTCCCAATTGTGATAAATATAGACGAGCCCCTCATCCTGCAAGTCTCGTTGGGAATAGAAATAGACATGATTAGCATAGACCTTGTCAATAACCGCTTTTATAAATTCAAGGATATCGTCTTTATCAGATGCGATCTGGTAAAGTTTTTCCAATACGAAGCCTAGTACTGGAGGCTGTGTCATCCCTGTAGATCTCTTGTTTTTGACGGATTTAGGATGAAGTATGGATTGATGAAAATCGGGACCTGGAAAGTAGCTGTCACTTTCTTGATGGAAAATAATATGTGGAATTAATCCATTTTCCCATTGACCTGAAAGAAGAGATTCTATTTCGGATTTAGCTTTGTCCATATCAAAATAGGCATACCCAATTGCTATAAATCCCGAATCCCATTTCCATTGAAAAGGGTAGAGATTTTCGCTAGGCACCGTATATCCGCCTTCCCTATAATTTTGGGATAGAATCTTCTCCGCTTTTTTTTGTAGTTCCATTATCAAAGGGGTATTAAAAAGCTGGCAAATTTAATTTGCCAGCTTTAACAAAGAATAAAAAAGAATTCTAATTTAAATATTAGAAGTTAAAAGTAGCTGTTAGGAAAACTCTTCTTGGTAGTATTGGACGACCAAAAAAGAAATCTCCACTATCGACTTGCCCGCCAATACCAGCTCTAGGGTTTCCTTCCGTTAACCCTTGACTGTCAAATAAATTAAAGACTGAAAGACCGAGTCTAACATTACCGTTGTTTTGAGTATTGAAGGTATAACCCGTACTTAAACGCGCAATTGTAATGGCGTCTAATTCTACATTGTTACTATCGTCTGTAAACTTACTTCCAGTATGATTGAATATAAAACTTCCGTCAAATTTACTGTCGTTATAGTTAAGTCCTAAACTTCCTAGCATATTAGGTTGACGTCCAATTTCGTTTCCTTCATTTCTAGTTGAAGATGAATTATCTACTAAATTGGTAGTTACATTCTCTTTGATTTCATGATTTTGGAAAGTTGCTGTTCCGAATAAATTGAAAACATCAGAAAAACGATAATTCCATGTAGCTTCAAGACCCATAGATCCTGTCGTTTGCTCACTTCTTGCTTGATCTACAAGTTGTCCGCTAACGATGGCCTGATCGATTCGAATACGGTCTTGTAATCTCACAAAATATCCGGCTACAGATCCAGAAAGCTTCGTGTTTCCAAATTTGGCTCCAATTTCACTCTGGATAATTGTTTCACCATTATAGTTGGTTTCACGGATACCAGGAGTCGGTGCAAATCCTCTCATTTGTGGGAAGAAAAATCCTCTTGAAAAATTCGCATAAAGATTAGTAGTTGCATTTAATTCATAAAGACCTGCTAAAGATATAGCCCAATCAGATGCGCTGATCTCTGCAGTTGTAAAACTACCATCTGCAAATCTCACGTTTCGTAAAGCATCCGTTAGGGAGCTGTCAGTGTATTCAGTAGTTTCTACAATTCCACCATTATTAAAGGTACCTGAAGTGGACTCTATTCTTAGTCCAACATCAAATCTCCAACGGTCTAATACCATTTCATCTGTGAAGTAGAAAGCTGTTCGGCTTTGCGCTAAAAACTTATTTGATGTCATTCCAATACGGTTATACATTCCACCTTGGGAATAAGTGACATCATTTCCATTTAAGGTATAACTCAGGTTTACTAAGCGTGGATTATTATTAAACTCAGATAGAATTCTATACTGATAATTAACATCTTCTGCTTCTGTTCTAGCCATGAATGTTCCTAGTGTAAAAGTGTGTTTGCCGTTAGCTGATTTAGTAATTAAATTGGCTTCACCGGAATAATCTGTCATTGGGCGTAAACGATCTACATGCAGGTTTTCCACAACCAAATCACTTCCGTTGATTTGTTGGCTTCCACCTCCTTGATACGTGGCTGTGTATGACGTATTTCCTGGCGCTACCTGATTCACATAATTAGCAAGAGTTAAAGGATTTCCATAGCTTCCATTACCACCCACGTATAGGGCAAAGTTGTGCAAGTAATTGGCATATTTAACCTTTGATTTAAAGGTAGTATTCTCGCTAAGGTTGTATTCAAAGTCTCCCATGACATAGCTTCCTTTGGTGTGAACTCCATCTTCAATTGGGCTTTTATATACTCCGCCAGCTGTTAAAAATGACGTTTCGGCTAAATCCCCGGATAAAAGCTGTTCGACGGGTTCCCCATCATTTCCATTGATACGCTCTCTAGAGGTTCCGTTAAGGGGTAACGGAAGGAAAAATTGAGCTCTATCGTTGATGAATTGCCCGTGTAAAGTGAACGATCCATTTTCAAATAAATGCTTGATGTTACCTCTAAACTGAACTCCTTTTGTAGGAAGTCCTGTATCGATTGGTCCGTCGTCCTTTCTAACAAACCCCGTAAATGCATAATATGTGTTGGAATCTTCTCCACCTAATTTACCTCCAGTGTAAAAATCCGTCTTAAGTCTACCGCGACTTCCCCATTCTACATGAAGGATATTGCCAGGGTCTTCGTCTCCAGTTTTACTGGTGTAGTTGATAAGTCCAGCGACAGAGCCGGCTCCATACAAGACCGCAGCTCCTCCACGAACGAATTCAACTCCTTTAAATCCAATATCAGGTCGCGCATAAACATCATGAGCTGAGGAGTTCAACCCGAAAGTGCTCATAAGAGGCATTCCATCGTATTGTAATGGATTAAAAACATATTGTCCACCAGAGGGTAAACCTCTCACGAATAAATTGGTAGCTGTTTCACCACCACCACCTTCAGCAGTAATACCAGGGACATCTCTAAGTATATCTGCCTGACTGTTAGGATTCAGCTTCGTGATTTGAGTCATCCTTTTGGAGCTGATAGATAAAGGCGCTTGTTTCTGTGAGCGAAACGAACTGGATGCCGATAACACAACTTCGTCTAGTTCTTGATTGCTCTCTTGTAGAACAATGTTTAAGCTGATTTGGTCGCCATTTAGATCGGTATTTACAACATAGGTTGCAAATCCGACAGAGGATACCTGAATTAGCTGTTCTCCTTCTAATGCACTTGAAAAAGTGAAATTACCATCGAAGTCTGTAGTTGTCCCTTCAGAGGTGCCTGCTATGACTACGTTAGCTCCAGCAAGTGGAATGCCGTCTTTATCACTTACAGTACCCGAGATTTCTGTCTGGGCGAAAATGCTTCCTAAGCTGATAAAAGCCATTAAAGCAAAGAAAATTCTTTTCATTGTAGTTAGTTTTAAGATTCTGAAAACCAATATTAGAGGATTAAACAAGTCCCAATTAAAAAAAACAATCAAAAAACAACACAAACGTTTGCGCAAATTTGCGTTAATTTCTATTTTCATGTTCGATATGCGACGTAAAAAAGCTGGTTTAAAAGATTTAGCTGAACATTTGGGGGTTTCAGTTTCTACCGTTTCCAGATCTCTTAAAGATCATCCGGACATCAGTGAGTCAACAAAAGCGCGGGTAAAACAATTAGCACAAGAATTAAACTACACTCCTAACCTTGTTGCTCAAAGTTTTAGAAATCAAAAAAGTAATCTTATCGGTGTAATAGTCCCCAATATTTCACATGACTTCACTTCTCGAATGTTAAAGGGAATTTTAGACGAAGGAGAAAGCAACGGATTTCGAGTAATAATTTTAGAATCCAATAAT
This sequence comes from Flavobacteriaceae bacterium, assembly GCA_049889695.1. Lineage (GTDB taxonomy): Bacteria > Bacteroidota > Bacteroidia > Flavobacteriales > Flavobacteriaceae > WTJH01. The sequence continues at coordinate 97,586 of JBMHCX010000006.1, forward strand.
AGCGATTCAAAACAGAGAGACATCCTTAAAACCATGATTAATCTGAATGTTGATGGGATTTTAATGGCTCTGTGTAGAAGAACTACATCAGTCGACTTTATCATTGAGATTATCAATACAATACCGCTGGTGTTATTTGATAAAGTTTCTGACAAGATTCCTTGTAGTCAAGTGGTTATTGATGATGAGTTTGCCGCTTATCATGCAGTAGAACATCTAATTAATATCGGCAAAAAAAGGATTGCTATCATTAAGGAAACTGAAAACTCTTACAATTCAGAGAAAAGATTTCAAGGGTATAAAAAAGCACTCATTGAACATAATCTACCCATAGACGAGAAAATAATTTTGAGTACGGAGGATATTTCTTACGAAAAGGGGCGGCATATGGGGAACTATTTAGTGAGTTTAAAAAATAGACCTGATGGTTTATTTTCTATTGCTGACAGTGCTGCAATTGGTGCAATTAAGGCATTTCAGCAAAACGGCCTCAATATTCCAAATGACATAGCTGTTGTTGGATTTAGCAATTCACAAAAATGTAAATTTATAACCCCTGAACTTTCTTCAATAGACCAGCCGGGAGATCAAATTGGCAGAGTAGCCATGCAAACTCTCACGAATGAAATATCGATTAATAGAGATATGCCTATTGTCAAAACAATAGAAATTAAAACAAATTTGAAGATCCGAGGATCCTCTCTTTTTCATCAAAATTTGAGGTGATGTAAACAATAGTATAGTTTAAATACTCAGTTTTCAGACAGAATTATTTAATTCCTAAACTAGTTAGTTGAATCTTTAAAGGATTTCTTTAAGGAACTCATACTCCTTTATTTCATACATTTAGGGGAATGAAAAAGAAAATTGCATTGGCGGGAGCTACAGGCTTCATCGGCAGATGGATCATTGAAAAGTTCCACAACGACTACCAAATTATTGCGTTGAGTCGTAAAAAAGTAGCCGTTAATCCCAATTTAAATGTCACTTGGCGCGAGGTAGATTTATATTCTATGTCCAGTACAGAAAGGGCTTTGGAAGGGGTGGATATAGCCATTTATCTCGTGCATTCCATGCAACCCTCCACGCGACTGAATCAGGGGAAATTTGAAGATACCGATTTGTTACTCGCTGATAATTTTTCGCGTGCTGCCCAGAAAAATAAGTTAGCACAAATTATCTATCTGGGAGGAATACTGCCCAAAGACAAGCATGAAATATCGAATCATCTTCTGTCTCGATATGAAGTCGAAAAAACATTAGGGGCCCGGTCCACACCACTGACAGCTATCCGAGCGGGGATCATAATCGGGCCTGGAGGGTCCTCTTTTCAGATTGTTACCAATTTGGTGAAGAATTTAGCGGTTATGGGATGTCCCAAATGGACTAAATCTAAAAATCAGCCCATAGATGTTTTTGATATTCTTACGCTTCTTCAACAGTGTATCGACAATCCGGAGACTTACCATAAAAATATTGAAATTGGCGGAAAGGAAGTGATGACATACATGGACTTACTCCGTAAGACCTCCCAGTTGATGGGGAAAAAACGATGGATTTTTCCCATGCCTTTCTTCACAGTTGGACTTTCCAAGTGGTGGGTAAGCGTCTTTGCTGATTCAAATATCAATTTTGTGTCTCCCCTTGTGGAAAGTTTAAAACACAAAATGATTCCTAGTGCTGAACATGCCAATCTGTATACTATCGATTTTACTCCCATCGATGTAAGTATCAAGAGAGCACTTGAGCAAGACCCCCCAATTTTGCCCGATTTTGAACGCCCATCTGTCGAAAAAAATACCGTTAGAAGTGTTCAGAGAATATTAAATCCAAGAAAACTCAATGCCCGATGGGTCGCCAATTATTATCCGGTTTGGTTAAGTAAAAGATTCGCGGGTCTGATTAACCCAAAATTCGATGGGAGTTATTTGCGGTTTTATCTTTTGGGCATCATGCTATTGGAATTACAATTGATTGAGGATAGGAGTAGCCCAAACCGACAATTGTTTTATATCACTGGAGGAAAGCTGACGAAAAGAACTGATTTAGGATGGTTAGAGTTTCGCTCGATTTTAGACAACAAATATGTGATTACGGCTATTCATGAATATGTGCCAAAACTGCCTTGGGCGATCTACAAACTAACCCAAGCAAAGTTGCATTTATATGTCATGCGCAATTTTGAAAGAGCACTTGAAAGGCCAAAAAGTAAGTGAGAAAACACTAATTTAATAGTATTTTAGGGCCTCCTAAACGATCTTTCTTCATCTAGTACAATAGCCTTGCTAAATCAGGATAATAGGGTTTTAAGGGCACTCCTCCCCAATAGAACGGACGATTCCTCCGTCTTTTATTTTCGTAATCTTGAATGAATCTTTAATTTGGAAAAAAATGTTTTACACCTATGAAAGGGATAATTTCCAGAACTTCCATTGGACTACTGGCTGCTTTGCTGTTAGCATGTTCCAATGTTAAGAAGATAGAACCTCAACGATATTTGGCCTTGGGCGATAGTTACACCATAGGGGAGAGTGTAGCCGAACAGGAACGCTGGCCTGTTCAGCTGGCGGATACCCTAACTGCATTGGGTATTCCATTTACTGCCCCTAGGATTATTGCACGGACAGGGTGGACGACGGATGAGCTTCAGACAGCTTTAGCCACAAGCGAAATAAACGATCCCTATGACTGGGTTTCTTTATTAATCGGGGTGAATAATCAGTACCGCGGTCGACCAGTTTCAACCTACTTACCCGAGTTTAGAGCCCTTTTGGAGCAAGCGATTCAGTGGGCCGGGAATCGCCCTGAACGCGTTTTTGTGGTTTCTATTCCCGACTGGGGAGCCATGCCATTTGCAGAGGGGAGAGATCGTCAGCAAATAGCACAGCAAATAGATGACTACAATCTAGCAGCGCAGCAACTAACAGAGCGCCTAAATGTACACTGGGTAGATATTACCCCACTTTCTAGACAAGTAGATCAGCATCCGGAATGGGTTGCTGCTGACGGGCTGCATCCCAGTGGAGCTCAATACACGGCTTGGGTGACCTCAATTTTTCCTTGGATTCAAACTAGTTTTAATGATTAACCACCCTTCATTAGAGGACTGGGATGCCCAAGATCCCCTCGCGCCATTCAAAGATAAGTTTGTGCAGCAAGCAGGCGAGATTTATTTGGACGGGAATTCCTTAGGGAAAATGCCACTTGCAGCGCAAGCCACCCTCGAAAATGTCCTCCAAGAACAATGGGGGCAAAGACTTATTCGTAGCTGGAACGAGCAATGGTTGAACTTGCCCCTGCGAATCGCAGATAAATACGCTCGTTTTTTGGGGGTTTCAGCAGCTGAAATTATTATAGGTGAGTCAACTTCTGTAAGACTCTATCAAATAATCCATGCACTGCTCTCGTCTAAACAGTATGATCTGCTGTTAACCGATACGCTGAATTTCCCTACAGATGCATACGTTCTAGAGGGGTTGGCACAAACATTTAATCTTCCTAAACCAATCACCATCGATTATGGACAAGATCTAACGGCCGATGTAGATCGATTAAAGGAATACATAAAGACACAGCCGGGAATCATTTGTTTGAGTTTAGTCACCTATAAAGCGGCTTACTATTATCCGATGAAAGAGCTTAATCAGTGGGCCGCAAAACACCAGAGTATTATTGTCTGGGATTTAAGCCATGCAGTAGGAGCTGTGCCCATCGATTTGGCAAATACCCAGACTTTAGTGGCTATTGGTTGTAGCTACAAGTTTATGAACGGAGGACCGGGTGCACCAGCATTTATGTATATCTCTACTGCTCTACAAGAGGAGTTGAACAATCCTATTCAGGGATGGTTCGGCCATGCAAACCCCTTCGATTTTAGTCCGACCTATCAGCCAGCACCGGGTATAGATCGGTTTGCAGCGGGGACGCCACAAATACTATCACTTGCAGCTATGGAAGCAGGGATAGACATTTCCTTAGCAGCCCAGATTGCTAGAATACGGCAAAAAAGTGTTCAACAGACCGAATATGTTGTAGCTGCTGTAAAACAAGAATTGATCCCCTTAGGTTTTACATTAATCAGTCCGGAGCAATCTTCTGAAAGAGGTTCACACGTTGCTATTAGTCACCCACAAGCTTGGCAAATTTGTCAGGCTCTCCTGCAAGGAACGGAAGAATTCCCATCGGTTATCCCCGATTTCAGACCGCCCAACATTATCCGATTGGGAATAGCACCACTCTATATTTCTTTTCAAGAACTAGGGATAGCTTTGAAATTTTTAAAAACAATCGTCGAGCAACAATGGCATTTAAAGTTTAACGATCAAAAGCCAAAAGTCACTTGAATAGTTTTTTTCTAATTCTATTTACCTAGAAAGGGAATAGGGTTTGTGTTCAATATTTCGTCAAAGAAATAGAGGCGAGTGAACTGAAGAAGCAATGCTTTTTTTCACAACTATTGAAATAACCGTCAGTGTTACCGAGATAATAATTAGCTTCTTCTTGCCCCCTTAAATTGCTTTTTCGGTCAGGGGAACACCTAAATGATAATCTACAACAATCGTGTTTTATAAACTAGATTCTAATGATTCAGGACTTAGCTTTGAATGAATCCTACACCAGCCGTATTATTCGTTTGTGGATCGATTAAAATAAAGCCTCCCAATTTTGGATTGGAGTTGTAGGATTCAAAAAATAGCGGTTGTGCCGTTCGGATTTCTACTTCTCCAATATCATTGAGCTCAAGAGCAGATGCACTGGTTTCATTCCAGCTTTCCAAATCAACACGACTGCTAATATTTCCAATTTTTGCTTGTACTTTTTGGACTCCCAATTGGATCCAATAGCGGGTATTGGATCGGAGGGCATCTTTTTGCATCCAGCAAATTTTTGCTTTCAGATTTTTTGATGGCTCTGTTGAAGGTTTTTCCAAAACAATAATGCCCCCTCGGGAACTATCCACTTCGTCTTTGAGAAGTAGAGTTGCATTTTGGGGAGCCTGAACCGTGTCGATTGGAGTTTCGTAGCGTTCAATTTTTTCAATACTTGTTTTAGTGCCGCTTGGCAAAACCCAAACAGGGTCTCCAACCGACAAACTTCCGGAACATACTTTTCCCGCAAAACCTCTATAGTCGTGCTGATGATATGTTTTGGGTCGAATTACGTATTGTACTTCAAAGGCATTTTTGGAGCTGTGTTTTTTCTTGGGATTGATATCCTCCAATAATTGTACTAAGAAAGGCCCTTTATACCATGGCATTTGATTACTGGGCTTGGCGATATTTTCGCCTTTCAAAGCCGATAGCGGGACGAAAGAAAGCTCCAATCCAGAGGGGTCTTTAATAAGGGCTAACAAGTCTTCTCGAATTTCCGTAAAAATATGCTCGTTATAATCAATAAGATCCATCTTATTCACGGCAAAAATAAGGTGGGAAATTCCCAGGAGTTGGGTGATGTAGAGATGTCTTTTCGTTTGTTCTAAAACCCCTTTTCGGGCATCGATTAATAATATGGCTAAGGAAGCATTGGAAGCACCTGTGACCATATTTCGGGTATATTCTACGTGTCCTGGTGCATCGGCTATCACCAGTCTACGGTTTTTCAACTGGCAATAGATATGTGAGATATCTATAGTAATCCCTTGTTCTCTTTCAGTAAGCAAACCATCGGTAGCAAGTGAAAAATCTAAGTAGTCATATCCCAGAGCCCTACTTTTTGCTTCGATATGTTCGAGTTGATCAGCTTTTAAGGATTGAGTTTCATAGAGCAATCGACCTATAAGTGTGCTCTTGCCGTCATCGACACTTCCAGCAGTGACAATCTTTAGTACGTCCATTATATAAGTTTAAAAGTAACCCACTTTTTTTCGTTCTTCCATCGCTCCCTCCGAGCGTTTATCGTCCATACGAGCTCCACGTTCTGAAAATTTAGATTGTTCAATCTCATGTATTATTTCAGAGATGCATTGAGCTTTTGAAACAACTGCTGCCGTACAACTCATATCTCCGACAGTTCGGAAACGAACCTTCTGGGTTTCTACTGGCGTACTCTCATCGAGTTCAGTAAAGTCGGTTGTTGGCATCCATTGCCCATCCCTCAGATATACCTGACGTTTATGAGAAAAATATATAGATGGAATTTCTAATCCTTCCGTTTGAATATATTTCCATACATCTAACTCTGTCCAATTGCTTATGGGGAAGGCTCGAATGTTTTCTCCTGGGAAGATATTCCCATTGAGCATATCAAATAATTCGGGGCGTTGGCTCTTTTCGTTCCATTGACCAAAATCATCGCGCACTGAAAAAACACGTTCTTTAGCGCGAGCTTTTTCTTCGTCGCGTCGGGCACCGCCTATGCAGCAATCGAGTTGGAGTCGTTCTATAGTTTCTAATAGAGTCGTTGTTTGAAGACTATTGCGACTGGCATATTTCCCGATTTCTTCGCGTACGCTTCCTTTATCGATACTCTCCTGAACATAGCCTACTTCTAACTGAACATTATATTTTTCAATTAAATGGTCGCGCATGCTTAAAGTCTCAGGAAAATTATGTCCGGTATCTATATGAACCAAAGGAAATGGAATAGCGGCAGGGGCGAATGCTTTTTTGCACAGATGCAAAAGCACTATGGAATCCTTTCCACCCGAGAAAAGAAGGGCGGGTTTTTCGAATTGACTAGCAACTTCACGAAGTATATAAATAGCTTCGTCTTCTAAATGGGTTTGTAAATTCATGAAGTAGAATTTTGAAGGTGAAGTCCACATTCTTTTTGAGATCGCTCCCACCACCAGCGTCCAGCGCGAATATCCTCACCTGGTTCTATGGCGCGTGTACAAGGAGCACAACCAATGCTTTTAAATCCTTTTTGATGAAGGCTGTTTTGCGGGACTTTATGCTGTTCTAGATAGTGTTCGACTTCTTCCAATGTCCAATGGACTAGGGGATTGTATTTGATGAGTCCAAACGTGTCGTCATAACTGAAGAGTTGTAATCCATGTCGGTGAGCGCTTTGTTCGGCTCTAAGACCAGTGATCCATAGATCTACATCTTGGAGAGCCCTTTGTAGGGGTTCAACCTTTCGTAAATGGCAACACTCCTTTCGGTCCCCAACACTGTCGTAAAAACTAAAGGCGCCTTTTTCGGAGACTAAATTTTCGACCGATTCTGTTTGAGGACTGTAAACCCGAATTTTTTGATGGTATTTTTGGACGGTTTTATGATAAACTTCCCACGTTTCTTCAAATAACCTCCCTGTATCGAGGGTAAAGACCTCTATCGACAAATTTTGACAAAAAATCATGTCTGTAATCACTTGATCTTCTTGCCCAAATGAACTCGAAAAGGCTACTTTTCCGACATTTAATTTCAATATTTCGCGGAGACCCTGCGTTGGAGAAAGTGACTTGAAACCTTGGTTTAAGTTTTCAATTGATGTTTGCATAACTATATTTCTGAATTTACATCCCGCCCCCAACGAATACGGTTCCAAAGACGCTCATGAAAAAAATAAAGAATGATCTTAGTTAACCATTCAATAAGCCCAATAGAGAGCGCTTGAGAAATTTCCCCTGTAATCAATAAGGCAATCATGATGGTATCTAAGGTTCCTAACAGGCGCCAACTAATGGCTTTAACTACACTTCTGGACCAACGATCTTGAGGTGTTTTTTGAGTTGGGTGAGTCTTTTTCTGTGTCCCGTTAATTAGAATATCTATCAACATCTGGTTAGAGATTCGGAGTACAAATATATATTTAACATAGTATTCCTACCAAATATATAGGAAATATATTACTTCATTTTCCATATTTTTGAATTGTGATATCAAAAAAATGTAAATACGCAATTAAGGCGCTTCTTTATTTAGCCGAACAGCAGTCAGAGGATCGTTCTGTTTTTTCCTCTGAGATAGCTGAAAAGGAGGGAATTCCCAAAAAATTTTTAGAAGCAATTTTGCGAGACTTACGGAATTTTCAATGGATACAAAGCCGTCGAGGTGCTCAGGGCGGATATCGATTACTCAAGTCCCCAGAAGAGATTCCTTTAGTGGAGCTCATGCGTCAGTTAGATGGCCCAATTGCCTTGTTGCCTTGTGTGTCTTTAAACTACTACCACAAGTGTGAAGAATGCGATGAAGAGCATTGCACCATTAAACCTGTATTTGAAAGTATACGCGACCAGACATTGACGGTACTCGAAAATACTACGATTGCAAGTATGCGACGAGAATTGCTATAGATTCTCGATATATCTTCCCAACGCATCTTTAAACTGTACGCCAGCTGTAGTCCTGTATTTACTCAACTTTTGGTGTCCTTCGAGCCCCCACAATAAGAACTCCTTGAAAAAATCCCGGTCTTCGGCTGCTACCAGTGGTTGGTGTAAATCCATCAATGCATCGAGAGCTGGAAGCTGTGACAGGGTGTCCTGGTAGGTTTTGTCGTCGGCTTCTGCATCCAGATACAACTCATTATCTTTTAAAAACCACTGCAGAAGATCGTCATAGGGGGTGGGCTCTCCTGGTTTTTCCAATTTTTCAATGGCCGGGAAATATTGAGGGAATAAAGTTTTAATGGCCGCCGTAATCAGGTGGAATGAAATTTGTTCGGCGCCCTCTTGCTCCCCTTCATAGGCCAGTTCTACTTTTCCGTTTAAGGCCGAGCTGATCCCCATGAAATCGATTAAACGCAAACTTGTATTCTTGCTTCCATGTAGAATTGATCTCCGTTCGGCAGTACTCATTAAGTTCTCAAAAGCTGCAATGCTCATTCGAGCAGAAACACCACTTTTAGTATCGACAAATTCACTTCGCCTAGCTTCAAAGCCAATTTGTTCAATTAGGTCTCGGGCTAATTCCGGAATATGAATATTGGCCATACGTCCATTGTCGACTCGTGCTTCTTGCCGTGTAATTTCTTTTGCGGTGCCCACCGTATGCGGATAGTGTGTTAGGATTTGTGAGCCGATTCTATCTTTTAAGGGGGTCACGATACTTCCGCGGTTGGTATAATCTTCTGGATTCGCGGTAAAGACAAAATAAGGAAGGATAGGTAAACGCAACTGAAAACCGCGAATCTGGATTTCTTTTTCTTGAAGAATCGAAAATAAGGCTACCTGAATTCGCGCATGTAAATCTGGGAGTTCGTTCAATACAAATACACAACGGTGCGCTCTAGGGATCATTCCGAAATGAATGACACGTTCATCTGCATAGGACAATTTTAAGTTAGCGGCTTTAATGGGGTCTACATCTCCGATAAGATCGGCTACTGTAACATCTGGGGTCGCTAATTTTTCAAAAAAGCGATCGCTTTTGTGCAGCCAATCGATGGGGGTGTCGTCGCCGTGTGTATCGACCTGGTTTTTCCCGTAAATACTGATAGGCTCCATGGGATCATCGTTAATTTCGGCACCCTCAATGACAGGGACCCAGGTGTCTAGCAGTTCCGTAAGTTGGCGTGCCATCCGGGTTTTCGCTTGCCCCCTTAAGCCTAACAAGTTAATATTGTGCCCGGACAAAAGTGCTCTTTCCATTTCTGGGATGACCGTATTTTCATACCCGATTAAGCCCGTAAAGCTACTTTCGCCTTGTTCGAGGCGTCGGATAAGATTTTCCCGTATTTCTGCTTGAATTGTTTTTGGTTGATAGCCAGTCTTCTTGAGTTCTCCCAAGGTTTTGATGCTTGGTTTATCCCAGTCGTTTTTTTCTGTTTTTTTCATAGTCTTCAAATATCATTTCCCCAAGCCCGTTAAGCCCGGTGTAAAATGCTTTTCCTTGATTTTGTTGGGTGAATTCCTGAACAAAGTGTTGTAGGTAAGGATCGCTGGCAATCATAAATGTGGTAATGGGGATTTTGAGTTTGCGCGCTTGTCGAGCCATCAGATAGCAGCGCTCTACAATACGGGGGTCGAGGCCTACACTATTTTTATAGTAGGAGCCATCGGCTAAATGTAAACAGCTCGGCTTCCCATCGGTTATCATAAAAATTTGTTTGTTCGCATTTTTCTTCCGCCGAAGAATGTCCATGGCGAGTTCTAAGCCAGCCACCGTATTGGTATGATAGGGCCCCACTTGTAGATATGGGAGTTCTTTTAAGGAAATTGGGCGGGCGTCGTTTCCGAAAGTTAAGATGTCAAGTGTGTCTTTTGGGTAGCGAGTAGTGATCAGTTCGGCTAGGGCCATGGCAACTTTTTTGGCCGGTGTAATTCGGTCTTCTCCGTAGAGGATCATACTATGGCTAATGTCGATCATTAACACCGTGCTCATTTGAGCCTTGTGTTGGTTGTTCTGGACAACGAGATCGTCGGTGGTTAGATTAAACTCGCCGAGCGGAGAATGTAATTGAGCATTTTTTAAACTCTCGGTGAGAGAAATTTGCTCAATAGGATCCCCAAACTGATAAGGTTTCAAATCGCCACTGTCGTTGTCGCCCGGCCCAGAGATCTGGGTGGTGTGATTTCCAGCGCTGGATTTTTTTAGTTTTCCAAAGATTTGTTTTAAGGCATGTTGGCGAAGAAGCTTTTCCGTTTTTGCACTTAACAACATGTCACTACCGTTACCATCGGGACGGATTTCCTCACGGATATATCCTTTTTGTAAGAGGTCTTCGATAAAATCATCAATGGTGTAGTCTTCATCGGTCAGCTGATATTCCCGGTCGAGTTCACGCAACCAGTCAATCGCTTCATCGAAATCTCCTGAAGTGTGTGTAATCAGTTCTTTGAAGATTTCAAAAAGACGTTCGAAAGGGGTTTGATTTTTGGCATTATGGCGTGTGAACACCAAACCATTGGCCGCTCGAAGCTGAGACATGATCTTTAACTAACAATTTTATGTAAATATAACCAAGGATTTAAGAATGTCAAAAGCATAGTATTTCAGGCATTTACTTTCATTTGTCCTGTAAATTTCCTACTTTTGCAGAGCAAATCTGAAAACTGGAGAGGCGACCATGGGTCCCTCTTTTTTTTACATGGAATTTAAAGCGCAAGTACAGAAGTTATTGGAAGAGGGCCTAGCGGAACATCCAAGCCTCTTTTTGATCGATTTTAAGGTCGGTGGCGACGGGGCTATACACGTTGTTCTCGACGGCGATCAGGGAGTTCGCTTGCAGGACTGTATGGATATCAGTAGGCATATCGAACATAACTTAGATCGGGAAGAACACGATTTCTCTTTAGAAGTCGCTTCCGTAGGTGTAGATGCTCCTCTGCAAAAGGCACGTCAATACATCAAAAATGTTGGGCGGCAATTAGAAGTAGAAAATGAAGCAGGGCAAACGTTTAAAGGGAAACTAACCCATGCTGATCAAGATAGCTGTACCCTTCAATGGAAACAACGTGAACCAAAACCCATTGGAAAAGGGAAGCATACAGTAGAAAAAATAGAACAATTAAATTATTCACAAATCAAAAGAGCCAAAGTATTGGTTCAATTTTAAACTTGAATTATGGAAAATCTCGCGTTAATTGATTCGTTTTCTGAATTTAAAGACGACAAGCTCATCGACCGAGTGACCCTCATGGTCATCCTTGAAGAAGTCTTCCGAAATACGTTAAAACGTAAATTTGGTTCGGATGAAAATTTTGATATCATTATCAATCCCGATAAAGGCGACTTGGAAATTTGGCGCAACAGAATTGTCGTTGAAGACGATGCTGTGGAGGATTCTAATTCCGAGATTACCCTGACAGAAGCACGAAAAATAGAACCAGACTTTGAAGTCGGGGAAGATGTTTCCGAAGAAGTGAAAATTGCCGATTTGGGAAGACGCTCTATTCAGCACCTGCGTCAGAACTTGGTGGCTAAAATTTTTGAGCACGACAGTACAAACATTTACAATCAATTTAAGGACCGTGTGGGGGAGATATTTTCCGCTGAAGTACACCATGTCCGCAACAGAGAAGTAATTCTCTTGGACGATGATGGGAATGAAATTATTTTACCCAAGGACCGACAGATCCCCAGCGACTTTTTCCGCAAAGGGGACAATGTTCGCGGAGTTATTGATGCAGTAGAATTGAGAGGGAACAAGCCGCGTATTCTATTGTCTAGAACATCGCCTATGTTCTTAGAAAAACTGTTCGAGCAGGAAATCCCTGAAGTTTTTGACGGACTCATCAATATCAAAAAAGCAGTTCGCATCCCAGGAGAAAAAGCCAAAGTAGCGGTAGATTCTTACGACGACAGAATCGATCCTGTTGGTGCATGTGTTGGGATGAAAGGATCCAGAATTCACGGAATTGTCCGCGAATTAGGAAACGAAAACATCGATGTCATTAACTACACCAACAACTTACAATTATTTATTTCTCGTGCGTTAAGTCCGGCGAAAGTCAATTCTTTAAAGATCGACGAGGAAAATAAACGTGTCCAAGTTATCCTTAATCCAGAGGAAGTTTCAAAAGCCATTGGGAAAGGTGGCTCGAATATTCGATTAGCGGGCAAATTAACCGGCTATGAAATCGATGTTTATCGCGAAGGAATGGAGGAAGATGTTGAATTATCCGAGTTTAGCGATGAAATCGAATCATGGGTAATCGCTGAGTTCCAAAAAGTAGGACTCGACACCGCCAAAAGTGTTTTGGAGTTGACGGATGAGGAACTAATTCGCCGAACTGACCTGGAAGACGAAACAATACAAAATATCAAAAAGATTCTCAGCGAGGAATTTGAAGATTAAGCGAATAGAAATTTCATATTTTTACCACGAATAAAAACAATTTATGCCTGATACACCTAGCATACGACTCAATAAAGTCCTTCGAGAATTAAATATTTCTTTGGATCGTGCCGTGGAGCATCTTCACGCCGAAGGTCATCAGATTGAGGCGCGTCCTACGACCAAAATTTCTCAAGAAGTTTATCAGGTATTACTTGATGAGTTCGAGACCGATAAATCCAAGAAAGACGCTTCTCAGGAGATAAGCGAGGAAAAGCGGAAAGAAAAAGAAGAGATTCGACAAAAGCTGGAAGAAAAAGAGCGCTTACGACAAGCAGAGCTTGAAAAACAGCAAGAAGTGATTAAGGCAAATCGTGCAATCGACAAGCCGAGAATGGTCGGTAAAATCGATTTAAATCCAACGCCTACGCCGGCCGTTGAAGCGGAAAAAGAGCCCCCCGCAGTTAAGGTCGAGGAGAAGCCAGCTCCTGAAGTCGTAGCGGAAGAAAAACCCGCTGAGCCAGCGCCAGCAGCTCCTGTTCAAGAAGAAAAACCAGCCCCTAAACAAGAAGAAAACGCCGAGGCATCAGGCGAGCCTGAGGCGATTAAAACCCAATATCAAAAACTTTCAGGTCCCAAGAAGACCGGACAAGTCATTAATCTTGACGTCCTTAAAAAGAAAGAAGAAAACGTAAACGAAGCGCGCAAGCGCAAGCGTAAACGCATCAATAAAAATGCTGGTGGTGGAGGTGCTAAACCTCAAGGAGGAAAAGGTCAAAGCAACAGAGGGCCTAGAAAAGAACCGCTGAAAAAAGTCGAGCCTTCAGAAGAAGACGTACAAAAGCAAATCCGTGAAACCCTCGAGAAACTCCAAGGGAAAAGCAATAAGTCTAAAGGGGCTAAATACAGACGCGATAAACGTTCTCAGCATCGCCAAAAGAGCGAGGACGAAATGGCGCAAGCAGAAGCAGCTAGCAAAATATTACAGGTTACCGAGTTTGTTACGGTAGGCGAAATTGCTACGCTGATGGATGTGAGCAGCACAGAGATTATCTCTACTTGTATGACCCTCGGAATCATGGTGACCATGAATCAGCGATTAGACGCTGAGACCCTCACTATTGTTGCCGATGAGTTTGGTTACGAAGTGGAATTCGTGAAAACCGAACTGGAAGAAAATATTCAAGAAGAGGAAGATGCTCAAGAAGATCTACTAGCCCGTGCACCCATCGTAACGGTTATGGGACACGTCGATCACGGAAAAACTTCTCTTCTCGATTTTATCCGTGAAGAAAATGTTATCGCTGGTGAGTCTGGAGGAATCACGCAGCACATCGGTGCTTATTCTGTTACGCTAGAAAAAGGACAACAAATAACGTTCCTTGATACACCAGGTCACGAAGCCTTTACAGCCATGCGTGCTCGTGGTGCCCAAGTTACAGACATCGCAATTATTGTAGTAGCTGCGGACGACGACATCATGCCGCAAACCAAAGAGGCAATTTCCCATGCCCAAGCCGCTGAGGTACCTATTGTATTTGCCATCAATAAGATTGATAAACCAACAGCCAACCCCGATAAAATCAAAGAAGGACTAGCCGGAATGAATCTGATGGTAGAAGATTGGGGAGGGAAAGTACAGTCGCAAGATATCTCAGCTCTTAAAGGGACAGGGGTAAATGAATTACTCGAAAAAGTGCTTTTAGAGGCGGAACTCTTAGAGTTAAAAGCCAACCCAAAACGCCGAGCCAAAGGAACTGTAGTAGAGGCATTTTTAGATAAAGGTCGAGGTTATGTATCTACCGTTTTGGTACAAACAGGAACCTTAAGCGTTGGAGATTACCTCCTAGCGGGGAAAAACAGTGGGAAGGTCAAAGCTATGTTCGATGAACGTGGGAATAACCTCGATACGGCACCTCCTTCAACACCTGTTTCTATCTTAGGTTTAGATGGTGCTCCACAAGCAGGAGATCCCTTCAGTGTTCTAGAAGACGAAAGAGAAGCAAAACAAATTGCCGCTAAAAGAACACAATTACAACGTGAACAAAGTGTACGTACTCAACGCCATATCACCCTCGATGAGATTGGACGACGTATTGCTTTGGGCGACTTTAAAGAATTGAACATTATCCTTAAAGGAGATGTTGATGGCTCTGTTGAAGCTCTTACAGATGCATTCCAAAAGCTATCGACCGATGAAATTCAAGTGAATATCATCCACAAAGGGGTAGGTGCTATAACAGAATCTGACGTTCTACTAGCCTCCGCTTCTGATGCTATCGTTATCGGATTTAATGTCCGTCCAATGGGTAATGCGCGGATGATAGCTGAGAAGGAAGAAATCGATATTCGATCCTATTCCATCATCTACGATGCCATCAACGATGTGAAAGACGCCATGGAAGGAATGCTTTCTCCAGAGATGAGAGAAGAAGTGACTGGGACAGCTGAAATCCGCGAGACCTTTAAGATTTCTAAAATCGGAACAATCGCCGGATGTATGGTCACCAGCGGAAAAATCTTCCGGAATTCCAGCATCCGAATCATTCGAGATGGAGTCGTTATCTATACCGGAAAACTTGCTTCTTTAAAACGTTTCAAAGACGACGTTAAAGAAGTGTCTAAGGGCTATGATTGCGGTCTGCAAATCCAAAACTACAACGATATTCAGATCGATGATGTTCTCGAATGCTTCCAGGAGGTTGCTGTAAAGAAAAAGCTGTAGGCCCTTTATTGCTGTTCGATTAAAAACGATTCAGGGAATTCTTTTCGAATACTGTTCAGCTGTTGAATGGCCTTACTTCGGAATTTAAAACGACCTAATTGAACCTTGTAGTTAGGAGTTTCAAACGTAAAAAAGGTAGGAATATCCGGAAATAGCCTATTCGCCTCTTCCTGGATCTGCTGGGCTTGCTGATGTCCGCCGTTAAAGAGTTGAATGGTGAAATATTGCCGATTGTACTTTTCTTGGTTGATTCGAATCCGTTCAGCCGCCATCCGCTCAATTATCGAATCCTGTGCAATTTTAGCTTCTGCTTGCTGTGCATAGCTAAAACAGCTGATTCCTGCGAAAATAATTAACCATCTAACTGTAGACATCATTCTTTTTTTTACAAAGAAAGAAATTCTTGAAATATACTTTATTTAGAATCTATATAAATTATATTTTTCATCAGTGCTCTTTTTTACGGTAAGCGACTATGCAGTAAATTTGCGTTGGATTTAGAATTTAAAGTTTGCAAACTAATATATACCACAAACGAATGATTAGGGTTATTAATCGGGTCTATGCCCTTGGTTTCCCCCTTTTGTTATGTTTTAGTTTATTGGCAGGTTCTGGGCTTTATGCACAAGACGATCCTGCAGCTGCAGCGGGTAAGAAATTATTCAATGCGAATTGCGCTGCATGCCATAAACTAAATAAAAAAGCAGTTGGGCCTGCACTTCGCGGGGTTACGGACAAGTATGAAAAGGAATGGTTGTACAGCTGGATCAAAAACAGTTCTGCGATGATTAAAGCAGGCGATCCTCAAGCAGTTGCTGTTTGGGAGGAGTATAATCGTACGGCGATGAATTCATTTCCACAACTTTCTACGGAAGACATTGACAATATATTAGCATATACCAATTATGTACCGCCAGCCCCGGTTGCTGCAGTAGCAGCTCCGCAAGCCGTCGGTGCACAGAGCGGTTCCATCGCCAATGAATTTATTCTTGCAGCCTTGGCATTGGTCTTTGCCATTTTGGTTATTATGCTATTCTTGGTGCAGAAAACCTTACTGCGCATTGCTGCCGCAAGCGGTGTTGAATTAGAAGTAGCAGAGCGTCCTAGCAGAATTCCGATTTGGAAAGCCGTTGTTCAAAACCAATTTGTGGTGATGTGCACAGTTGTCTTCCTCTTGTTGAGTAGTGCTTATTTTGTTTACGGTTATCTTATGCAGGTGGGGGTCGATCAAGGATATGCTCCTATTCAACCGATTCATTATTCACACAAGATTCACGCCGGTGCCAACCAGATTGAATGTAAGTACTGTCATTCCTCTGCACGAGTATCTAAACATTCTGGAATCCCTTCCTTGAATGTTTGTATGAATTGTCACAAAAACATAGCCGAATATAACGGAGAAGAAGATCTAGAGAATGGATACACGAAAGACTTCTACACCAATGAAATAAAAAAGCTTTATGCTGCTGTTGGCTGGGATGAAGAAACACAAAGTTATACGGGCGAATCCAAGCCGGTTAAATGGGTGCGTATTCACAATCTCCCTGATTTTGTGTATTTCAATCACGCACAACACGTCCAAGTTGGACAAATCGAGTGTCAGAAATGTCACGGACCTGTTGAAGAAATGGAAATTATGTATCAGCACTCTTCACTGACCATGGGATGGTGTATCAATTGTCACCGTGAGACAAATGTTCAGGTAGAGAGTAACGAATACTATGCCAAGATTCATGAAGAGCTCTCCAAAAAATACGGTGTTGAAAAACTTACCGTTGCTCAAATGGGAGGTTTAGAATGTGGTAAATGTCATTATTAATGCTCAGTTTATAGATTTCAACTATGGCATCAGAAAAAAAATATTGGAAAAATATAGCGCAGTTAGACATGGAAAATGCTTCCCTACAAGCGCTAGAACAAAGGGAGTTTGCTGAAAAATTACCCGTCAATGAATCTCCTTCCGAACTAGAGGACGCCACAGCTACGAGTCGACGCGACTTCCTGAAGCTAGCCGGTTTTAGTACAGCAGCTGCAACTTTAGCGGCCTGTGAAGGACCCGTGATCAAGTCGGTTCCCTATGTAGTACAGCCAGAGCAAATTCGACCAGGGGTGGCTAACTATTATGCTACAGCCATTGCTGATGGTTTCGATTTTGCTTCTATCTTAATCAAAACACGTGAAGGGCGCCCAATCAAAGTAGAAAGCAATAAAGATGCAGCTGTTTTCGGTGGGGCTAACGCTCGCGTTCACGCATCGGTATTGTCGATGTACGACACCCAGCGTTTACAAGGGCCGAAAGCCAACGGCGCTGATATCAGTTGGGAGGATTTCAACACTCAGTTAAAAGCTCAGTTAGAAGCCCTTGCCGCTAGCAACAAGCGTGTGGTCCTGTTAACGCAGACCATGCCAAGTCCAACAACTGCGAATATCATTCAGCAGTTTCAGGCCAAATACAGTAATGTAGAACACCTCGTTTATGATGCAGTACCTGCGAGTGCAGCATTAGAAGCTTTCGAAAATATTTATGGTCAACGTGCACTTGCAGATTACGATCTAAGCACTGCAAAAGCTATCGTTGCCTTAGGTGCCGATTTTCTTGGTGATTGGCAAGGAGGAGGATACGAAGCAGGTTATGCGAAGTCTCGAATCCCTGTCCAAGAAAATGGCAAAGCACAAATGTCATGGCACATGCAGGTGGAGTCGAATATGTCGCTTTCAGGAGCGAATGCCGACCGAAGAGTGCCCAGTACTCCAGCCGAACAACGAAATTTTTTAGCAGCCCTCTACAATACGCTTACTGGAAGCGCTGCACAGGTGGAGCTCCGCGAGGAACTTCAATCTGCTGTTGCAGCCGCAGCCAAGCAATTGAAAGCTCACGCTAAGCACGCTGTTGTGCTTTGTGGTTTAGAGGATGTAGCAGCACAAGAAGTTGCACTAGCCATTAACGCCTATTTAGAGTCTTCTTTAATCGATGTGAATGCCCCTCGATATATTCGCCAGGCAAAATCATCAGAAATCAATTCTTTCTTAGCAGATCTTAAAGCGGGAAAAATTGCTGGTGTCATCACTGCAGGAATCAATCCATTGTATACACTTGCAGACGCTACAGCGGTAGCTGATGCATTTGCAAAGGCAGAACTCTCCGTTGCTTTTAGTAGCAAGATGGATGAGACCGCCACCCAAGCACGCTATGTCGCGGCAACGCCACATTACTTGGAAGCTTGGGGAGACTACGAATTTAAAGCGGGACATTACGCTTTAGCACAGCCAACTATACAACCGCTCTTCGATACTCGTCAGTTTCAAGATGTATTGTTGGATCTTATCGGTGCTGAAACCAATTATTACGATGCTATCCAAAACTATTGGGAATCTTCAATCCTCAATGGTGGATCTTGGAATCAGGCCTTGCACGATGGTTTCTACACAGTGACAGCTGCAGATGAAACCCAACAGCTACAGGCTCCTGATGTTACAGCACAATTAGCCTCCTTGTCTAGCCAGTCATCAGCTATGTCTTTGGTTTTATATACCAAAACAGGAATGGGCGACGGCCAACAAGGAAATAACCCTTGGTTACAAGAATTTCCAGATCCGATAACGCGTGTATCTTGGGATAACTATCTGACTGTTTCACAGGCCGATGCGAACCGCTTAGGTCTAATGAACGAAAATACTTCCAATGGAGCCCTAAACGGAAGCTACGCTACCGTTCAGGTGGGCGACGCTAAGCTTACAGCGCCAGTCATTGTTCAACCGGGACAAGCAGTCGGAACTGTAGGGTTGGCCTTAGGTTATGGCGAGCGCCTTGGATTAAAGCCAGAAATGCAAGTAGGAGTCAATGCCTACACACTTTTTAAAGATTTCAACCCTGTCCAAAGCGTTGAAGTTGCAGTAGCAGAAGGAACACACGAATTTGCTTGTGTTCAATTGCACAATACACTGATGGGACGGGGGGATATCGTTAAAGAAACGACGCTCGAAATCTTCAATACGAAAGATAAGGCTCACTGGAACACTATACCTGTTGTCTCTAAAAATCACATGGAAATGGAGGTTACTTCTCCAGAAGTTGACATGTGGCAGGAATTTGACCGGTCGATTGGGCACCATTTTAATCTTTCTATTGACTTAAACGCTTGTACCGGTTGCGGTGCTTGTGTTATTGCTTGTCATGCAGAAAACAATGTACCGGTTGTTGGCAAGAGAGAAATTCGCAAATCTAGAGATATGCACTGGTTGCGAATCGATCGTTATTATTCCTCAGAAGCAACTTTCGAGGCAGATAACCAAACCAAAGATGATATCGCAGGGCTAGGGGATTCACTAACTACCTTTGGACAAATGGAGCTTGCTTCAGCAAACCCACAGGTAGCCTTCCAGCCAGTGATGTGCCAACACTGTAATCATGCACCTTGTGAGACTGTATGTCCAGTAGCGGCTAGTTCTCACGGACGACAGGGGCAAAACCATATGGCCTATAACCGCTGTGTTGGAACGCGTTACTGCGCGAACAACTGTCCGTATAAAGTGCGTAGATTCAACTGGTTCTTGTACAATAAAAACGACGAATTTGATTTCCATATGAACAACGACCTCGGAAGAATGGTCCTCAACCCTGATGTGGTGGTCCGATCTCGAGGAGTTATGGAGAAATGTTCGATGTGTATTCAAATGACGCAAAAAACCATCTTAGACGCCAAATTAGAAGGTCGTCAAATCAAGGATGGTGAGTTCCAAACGGCATGTAGCAATGCTTGTGATGCTGGAGCAATGGTCTTTGGAGACATCAATGATAAAGAGAGTAGCGTTGCTGCCCTCAAAGCAGATGACCGCATGTATCACCTCTTAGAACATATAGGGACTAAGCCAAACGTGATGTATCAGGTTAAAGTTCGAAATACAGAAGCATAATACACAGTATAAATTAAATTATGGCATCGCACTACGAAGCACCGATCCGAAAGCCCTTAGTAACAGGGAACAAAACGTATCATGATGTGACGGTTGATATTGCAGCTCCCGTAGAGGGAAAAGCGAATCGTCAATGGTGGATTGTTTTCGGGATCGCATTAACAGCTTTCTTATGGGGGCTGGGATGTATCATTTATACCGTTTCGACGGGAATTGGAACTTGGGGTCTAAACAAAACTGTTGGTTGGGCCTGGGATATTACCAACTTTGTCTGGTGGGTAGGAATTGGACACGCAGGAACATTGATCTCTGCGGTTCTCTTGTTATTCCGCCAAAAGTGGCGTATGGCGATTAACCGTTCTGCGGAAGCCATGACGATCTTTTCCGTCGTTCAGGCAGGTCTATTCCCGATTATTCACATGGGACGCCCATGGTTGGCCTATTGGGTACTACCCATTCCAAACGGTTTTGGCTCATTATGGGTGAACTTTAATTCTCCTTTATTGTGGGATGTATTTGCCATCTCTACTTACCTATCGGTTTCATTAGTTTTCTGGTGGACAGGTCTCTTGCCAGATTTTGCTATGATTCGCGATCGCGCTGTTAAGCCCTTTCAGAAAAAAATCTATGGCTTGTTGAGCTTCGGATGGTCGGGTCGTGCTAAAGATTGGCAACGCTTTGAAGAGGTTTCTCTTGTGCTAGCCGGATTAGCGACACCTCTGGTACTTTCTGTACACACCATCGTATCTTTTGACTTTGCCACGTCTGTTATCCCTGGATGGCACACAACTATTTTCCCCCCCTACTTTGTGGCTGGGGCTATTTTTTCCGGTTTCGCAATGGTAAATACCCTACTCATTATTATGCGTAAGGTGGTTAATATGGAAAACTACATCACCGTTCAGCATATAGAATTGATGAATATCGTCATCATGATTACCGGGTCTATCGTTGGGGTAGCCTATATCACGGAGTTATTTATTGCTTGGTATTCTGGAGTAGAATACGAGCAGTACGCTTTCTTGAATCGTGCTACAGGACCTTATTGGTGGGCATACTGGTCGATGATGACTTGTAATGTATTCTCCCCACAATTTATGTGGTTTAAGAAATTGAGAACATCAATTATGTTCTCCTTCATTATCTCTATCGTCGTAAATATAGGGATGTGGTTCGAGCGTTTCGTGATCATCGTTACCTCTCTCCACAGAGATTATCTGCCCTCTTCTTGGACAATGTTCTCTCCTACATTTGTGGACATCGGGATTTTCATTGGAACCATAGGATTCTTCTTTGTATTATTCCTTCTTTATGCGCGTACATTCCCCGTTATTGCGCAGGCTGAAGTAAAAACCATTCTGAAATCCTCTGGAGATAATTATAAAAAAATAAGAGAAGCTCATGAGTAGTCAAGTTTTACACGCTCTTTATGATGATGATGATGTGCTATTAAAGGCCGTTAAAGAAGTTCGTGCTGAGAAACATCATATCGAAGAAGTTTATACGCCTTTCCCTGTACACGGGCTCGACCATGCGATGGGATTAGCCGAAACTCGTATTGCCATCATGGCATTTATCTACGGGATCATTGGTTTCTCTGTGGCAGTAACCATGATAAACTTTATCATGATTGTCGATTGGCCACAAAACATCGGTGGAAAGCCAAGTTTTTCTTTTTTAGAAAACCTACCCGCTTTTGTTCCCGTTATGTTTGAGATGACTGTCTTCTTTGCAGCTCACTTAATGGTAATCACATTTTATTTGAGAAGTCGACTGTGGCCATTTAAAGAAGCAGAAAATCCCAATCCCTTAACAACAGATGATAAGTTCCTGATGGAAGTTGCTGTTGGGAAAGATGTGGATGCACTTAAAGATTTATTAAAAAAGACTGGGGCTATAGAAGTGAGCCTTCACGAAAAATAGGAACAGATGAATAAATTTCTCCTTTTTGGATCGTTGTTGATGCTAGGTGTTTCAGTGACCTCATGTTTTGATCCTTCTCGACCAAACTATCAGTATTTTCCAAATATGTATGAGCCCGTAGGCTATGAAACCTATGCAGATTCCGATGCTTTTGCCAATGGGATTGAGGCGCAAATTCCCGTAGCTGGATCTATCGCTCGCGGATGGCAGCCCTACGATTATCCCGACACCAATGAAGGATATGAAGCAGCTAAAGCAGCATTGATTTCCCCGCTGGATGTTTCAGAACAAAATGCTGCTGCAGGAAAAGAATTATACGGAATTTACTGTGCTGTTTGTCACGGTAAAAAAGGTGATGGCCAGGGAATCCTGATGACTCGTGAGAAGTTTTTAGGTGTACCGAGTTATGCAGATCGAGAAATTACTCCCGGAAGTATATATCACGTACTGATGTACGGAAAAAATGCGATGGGATCTCACGCCGGACAAGTAAACGCCAAAGAACGTTGGCAAATTGCACAACACGTAATGGAACTACGTGGAAAATTGATCAAATAATTTGAAGGAAGCCTAAGATGAATTATACCTTTCCTGCTCGTTTAAAGATTTTTAGCATCGTATTGATGGCTGTTGGTTTTGTTGGACTCGCCTATGGTTTTTTGGCAGCTCCAGCTACTGTAGCCGAAGCTCAAGCGATGGTTGCGGATGCTCACCATGGAGGACATGGAGAGGAGTCCGCTCATGATACACATGCTGCGGACGGTCAGCATGCTACTGAACACGAAGAACATCATGCCGATGATCATGCGGTAGCAGAAGCTGCTCATGAAGAAGGCCATGACGACCACGGTGAACACCTTTTGCACCAACTTCAGAATAGACCTTGGGCTGCACTCTATGTAGCTGCCTTTTTCTTTATGATGATCCCCCTTGGTGTATTGGCTTTTTACGCCATTAATAGAGCCGCTCAAGCTGGGTGGTCTATAGTGCTCTTTAGGGTTATGGAGGGAATTACGGCCTATTTGGTGCCAGGTGCCCTCATCGTTTTTGTTATTCTGGTCCTTTCAGGCTTGCATTTCAACCATATGTTTATCTGGATGGATGCCGATGTTGTAGCACACGACCCACTCATTCAAGGCAAAACATCTTATTTGAATGTTCCTTTCTTCTTAGGACGTGCCTTATTCTTTATTGGTGGATGGGGACTTTACCGTTATTTTTCACGCAAATTCTCCTTGGCTCAAGATCAAGCAACGGATGCCTCTTATCACAAGAAAAACTTCCGTATTTCTGCTGCATTCTTGGTATTTTATATCGTAACAGAATCTATTATGTCTTGGGATTGGGTGATGTCTATCGATCCTCACTGGTTCAGTACCCTTTTTGGATGGTATGTTTTCGCCAGTATGTTTGTGACCGGAATTACAACCATAGCACTGATTACCATCTATCTCAAATCTAAAGGGTATCTGGATTTTGTCAATCACAATCATATTCACGATCTCGGGAAGTTTATGTTCGGGATTAGTGTCTTTTGGACCTATCTGTGGTTTTCACAATTCATGTTGATTTGGTATTCAAATATTCCTGAGGAAGTGACCTATTTTATTACCCGTATTGAGGACTACAATCTACCTTTCTTTGGGATGATAGCCATGAACTTTATCTTCCCATTGCTCATCCTTATGAATAGCGATTACAAGCGTACGAATTACTTTATTGTGATGGCAGGTATCGTTATTGTTCTTGGCCACTACCTAGATATTTTCAATATGATTATGCCATCTGCTGTGGGCGACCAATGGTTTATTGGCATCCCTGAAGTAGGCGGATTCCTATTCTTCTTAGGACTGTTTTTATTCGTAGTCTTTAAGGAATTAACCAAAGCACCACTCCTCGCAAGTGGAGACCCATATATCGAAGAAAGTAAGCGATTTGTGTATTAATATTTCAAAACAAGCTTAAATGACGTCAGCACTATTTTTTATTGTTCTTTTATTGATTGCCGTTTCTATCTGGCAGATCACCAAAATCTTTGAACTATCGCAGGGGCAAAAGCAACCGACACAAATAGCGGATGATAAGGACAACGATTGGAATGGAAAGTTAATGTTTGCTTTCCTGATCTTTATCTACGGGATTACCATTTTCTCCTTCTGGGCCTATGGCGATGTTTTACTCCCCGTAGCTGCATCGGAACACGGTTCTGATTATGACAGCCTTATGTTGATCTCCTTTGTGATCATCTTTATCGTTCAGACTATTACTCAAGCGTTGCTTCACTACTTCTCCTACAAGTATCGAGGAGAGAAAGGGAAAAAGGCACTTTTCTATGCTGATAATAATACCTTGGAAGCCATCTGGACAATTATTCCTGTGATTACTCTTGCAGGTTTAATCTTGTATGGTCTCTACACTTGGACGGCCATCATGAATATTGAAGAGAATGAAGATGCATTGGTCGTAGAATTATATGCACAGCAGTTCAACTGGAAAGCTCGTTATGCCGGGGCTGATGGTGTATTGGGAGACGCTAATGTTCGTTTTTTACAAGATTTCGATGGTAAAAATCTGGTGGGAATCGATGCCACAGATCCTAACGGTCTAGACGATATAGTTGTACAAGAACTTCACTTACCGGTAGGTAGAGAAGTGATCTTTAAAATGCGTTCTCAGGATGTATTGCATTCGGCATACATGCCGCATTTCCGTGCACAAATGAATTGTGTTCCAGGAATGATCACAGAGTTTGCTTTTACACCAAACAGAACCACTGAAGAAATGCGCCAGACACCAGAAATGGTTGCCAAAGTCAAAAAAATTAATAAGATTCGCGCAGCAAATAGCAAGGAACTTATCGCTAAAGGGGAAGAGCCTTTAGAGCCTTACGTATTCGATTATTTATTACTTTGCAATAAAATTTGTGGGGCATCACACTACAATATGCAAATGAAGATTGTTGTGGAATCAGAAGAGGAATATGAAAAGTGGATCAAAAATCAACAGACTTTTGCCCAAGTTATTCAATAAAAAAAATTTAACACTATAGATATGTCAACAGTAGCAGCGCACGCACACGAAGAGGATCACGGACATCATCACAAGGAAACTTTTGTCACAAAGTACATTTTTAGCCAAGACCATAAAATGATTGCTAAACAGTACCTGATTACAGGGCTGTTTATGGGAATTATCGGTATTGCCATGTCTTTGTTATTTCGTTTACAACTGGCTTGGCCAGAACAGCCTTTTGGAATTTTTGAAGTTCTTTTAGGAAAATGGGCTCCAGATGGAGTAATGGACCCTAATGTTTACTTAGCCTTGGTTACCATCCACGGGACCATCATGGTATTCTTTGTCCTTACAGCAGGTCTGAGTGGTACTTTTAGTAACCTACTGATTCCACTGCAAATTGGTGCACGCGACATGGCATCAGGACTCTTAAACATGATTTCCTTCTGGTTGTTTTTCCTTTCCAGTGCCATTATGGTCATGTCTCTTTTTGTTGAGGCCGGACCGGCAGCCGCAGGTTGGACCATCTATCCCCCATTAAGTGCCATTCCACAAGCACAACCAGGATCGGGTATGGGAATGACTCTTTGGTTAGTTTCCATGGCAATTTTCATTGCTTCCTCCTTACTTGGATCGTTGAACTATATCGTTACTGTTCTTAACCTAAGAACAAAAGGGATGACGATGACTCGCTTACCGCTCACGATTTGGGCATTCTTCGTTACAGCTATCATCGGTGTTGTTTCTTTCCCTGTATTACTTTCTGCAGCCTTGTTGCTGATTATGGATCGTAGCTTTGGAACATCTTTCTTCCTTTCAGATATTTTTATCCAGGGAGAAGTACTACACTACCAAGGAGGATCACCAGTTTTATATGAGCACTTATTCTGGTTCCTAGGTCACCCAGAGGTATATATTGTCTTATTACCTGCACTTGGAATAACCTCTGAAATTATCGCTACTAATGCGCGGAAGCCGATCTTCGGATATCGTGCCATGGTCGCTTCTATACTTGCCATTGCTTTTCTTTCGACGATCGTATGGGGGCACCACATGTTTATTTCTGGAATGAATCCTTTCTTAGGGTCAGTATTTACCTTTACGACCCTATTGATTGCAATTCCTTCTGCCGTTAAAGCCTTCAACTACATCACTACCCTTTGGAAGGGTAACTTACAGCTCAATCCGGCTATGTTGTTTTCGATTGGTCTGGTATCTACTTTTATCACGGGTGGACTCACAGGGATAATTCTTGGTGACAGTACTTTAGATATCAATGTACACGATACTTATTTTGTTGTTGCTCATTTCCACTTAGTTATGGGTATTTCCGCTCTCTACGGATTATTTGCTGGAGTATATCATTGGTTCCCTAAGATGTTCGGTCGTATGATGAACAAAAACTTAGGATATGTCCACTTCTGGATTACAGCGATTGCTGCTTATGGTGTCTTCTTCCCGATGCACTTCATCGGTATGGCAGGACTTCCCCGCCGATACTACACCAATACGGCCTTTCCTTATTTTGATGATTTGGCGGATATCAATGTTTTAATCACTGTTTTTGCGTTGATCGCTGGAGCGGCTCAAATTGTATTCCTGTACAATTTCATTCACAGTATGTTCTACGGTCGTAAAGCAGAACAAAACCCTTGGCGTTCAAACACTTTAGAGTGGACAGCCCCTGTAGAGCACATGCACGGCAACTGGCCAGGAGAAATCCCACATGTATATCGTTGGGCTTATGACTATTCTAAACCCGGTCAGGCCGACGACTTTGTTCCGCAAAACGTTCCTTTACAAGAAGGAGAAGAGGAGCTTCAACATTAATCTCTTCTACCATATTATAGACAAGCGGCCTTCGGGTCGCTTTTTTTTTAGGTTCATTTAGTGTTTTTCGAACTAAGCCTTTAAGTGTATCTTTGGAAGGATGAATGAGAATTTAGACCCGAATGGGAACCATTTTTCGAATGAGGAGCAGGACATCGACCGAGCACTTAGGCCACTGAGTTTCGACGATTTTGCCGGCCAAGCAGCCATATTAGAAAACATGAAGGTGTTTGTCGCTGCAGCCAATCAGCGCGAGGAATCGCTCGATCATACATTGTTTCACGGGCCACCGGGTCTGGGGAAAACGACCTTAGCGCATATACTGGCCAATGAGCTCAACGCGGGCATTAAGCTCACCTCAGGGCCGGTATTAGACAAACCAGGAGACTTAGCTGGTCTGTTGACCAACCTTCAGCCCAGAGATATTTTATTTATCGATGAGATTCATCGTCTAAGCCCTGTAGTTGAAGAATATCTTTATTCTGCTATGGAGGATTATAAAATAGATATCATGATCGAGACCGGTCCCAATGCCCGCTCCGTTCAGATTCATCTGAATCCTTTTACTTTGGTGGGAGCTACCACACGGTCGGGACTACTAACGGCACCCATGCGCGCGCGTTTCGGGATCAGCAATCGCTTAGAATATTATTCTACCGAGCTTTTGGGAACCATCATCGAGCGAAGTGCTGCTATTTTAAACGTCCCTATAACTCCTGACGCCGCCTTTGAAATTGCAGGTCGAAGCAGAGGAACCCCGCGAATTGCAAATGGTCTATTGAGAAGGGTGCGCGATTTCGCTCAAATTAAAGGGGATGGGAATATCGACCTTAAGATCACTCAATATGCCCTAAAAGCCCTGAATGTAGACGCAAATGGGCTCGATGAAATGGATAATAAAATACTCACTACTCTGATTGATAAGTTTAAAGGGGGGCCTGTAGGGATTACTACCTTAGCAACGGCTGTAGCCGAAAATGGGGAAACGATAGAGGAGGTATACGAACCTTTTCTTATTCAGCAGGGTTTTATCGTTCGAACCCCCCGAGGACGAGAAGTAACAGAACTGGCTTACAGACATCTGGGAAGAATTAAAGATAATCAAGGCGGGTTGTTTTAATGCGTACGACAGATTTCAAAGTGAATCTTCCCTGGTGGAAAATCCTGCAAAATGGTAGTGCTTTAGCCCGAAATCCAATTCCTTTTCACCGGAAGTGGTTTAACCAGTATGGCGATACCCTAGGGGTGCAGTTCATCAATGGCACCCGAATTATGCTTACACGGGACCCTGAGGTGGTTGTACATGTCCTTCGCAAAAATCATCGGAATTACCATAAATCTGACGTGACGGTCTATGGATTAGGACAGTATATCGGATATGGATTATTGACCCTCAATGGAGAAGAATGGAAAAAAGATCGCCGATTACTACAGCCAGGATTCTATAAAAAAAGAATAGAGCAGCTGTATAACACGACCATTCCGAATACTGTTGAAAAGCAATTAAACCAGATCCCTTTGGGGGAGGTCGTCGATATTCGAAAATACATGAACAAGCTTGCCTTTGAAGTAGTGACGAATGCCTTGTTCGATATACAAATCCGACCAGAAGTCTTGGATGAAATCCGAACAATCATCGATGAAATACAGCTGTTTTTTGTCCAGGAGATTCGGCAGCCTCATTTAAATCTTTTTAAGAAAATTAGTGGGCAAAAAAGGAAAGCCTTAAAGAAAGTAGCGCGTATGCGAGCCCTCATGAAAGGATTTATCGATGATCGTAAAGCATCCCAAGCTACGCATAACGATCTGTTGGACCTTATGCTTCAGTCCCGATATGAAGATGGTACATCCATGACGACTGAACGCATTATCGATGAACTCATTATATTGATTGTCGCTGGACATGAGACAACTGCTAATGGACTGAGCTTTATGTGGTATCATTTGGCGAAAAATCCAGCAATTCTTCAAAAGTTAAAAGAAGAAATAAGTCTTGTTTCTTCAGATGAGGCCACGATCTATAGCCAATTGGGCCAAATGAAATACTTCCAGGCGGTGGTGCAGGAAACACTCCGCAAATGCCCACCCGCATGGATAGTAGATCGAAAGGCATTGGAAGATGATCAAGTGGGCGATTTAAGTATCCCCGCAGATACTTTAGTGGGGCTTTCTATTTATGAGCTCCATCACAACAACAACTATTGGGAAGAACCCGAACGCTTTTGGCCCGAGCGTTTTTTAAAACCACCGCCTGCGGTTTACATTCCTTTTGGGAGCGGCCCCCGTATGTGTATAGGTAACCATTTCGCCCTTTTCGAAATGACCGAAATTCTTCGACAGGTCGTACAACGCTTCCAATGGACCAGCCCTCAAGAATCCTTAGATACACTAGCCTTAATTACCCTCCAGCCGAAGGCTGTAAATATAGTATTGAATCATGCCTAAGCAGCCGTCGGATTACAGCCATTGGATAAAGCAAAAAGCAAAAGAACTGGGGTTTATTTCCTGTGGAATTTCCAAAGCTGAATTTTTAGAGGATGAAGCCCCTAGGCTAGAACAATGGTTAAAAGAGAACAGACATGGTCAGATGGGCTATATGGAGCGCAATTTCGATAAGCGATTAGATCCTCGACTTCTCGTCCCAGGCGCAAAGAGTGTTGTTTCATTATTGTTTAATTATTACACCCCTGAGCAACAATCAGATCCAGAAGCCCCCAAAATATCGAAATATGCCTATGGGCAAGACTATCACAAAGTTCTGAAGAAAAAGCTTAAAGTTTTACTACAAGAAATTCAAAACACAATTGGAGAGGTCGATGGACGTTGTTTTGTAGATTCAGCCCCTGTTATGGACAAAGCATGGGCAGCAAAAAGTGGCTTGGGGTGGATGGGCAAAAACACCAATCTGATTGCCAAACAGACCGGCTCCTTTTTTTTTATATGCGAACTGATAATTGACTTAGCATTACCTCCAGATCCGCCAACCACTGATCATTGTGGGCAATGCACGGCCTGTATAGACGCTTGTCCTACAGAAGCTTTAACCGCTGCTTACCAGATCGATGCGTCTAAATGTATATCCTATTTTACAATAGAACTGAAAGAGGAACTCCCTCAGGCTTATCAATCCAAAATGGACAATTGGATGTTTGGCTGTGATGTTTGTCAGACGGTTTGTCCGTGGAATAGATTTGCGACTCCTCATCAGGAGCCGGCTTTTGCTCCTTCATCCGATCTTTTAGACAAAACTGCCCAGCAATGGACGGAATTAACAGAAGAGGTGTTTGATAAACTCTTCGAAAAAAGTGCTGTTAAGCGAACGAAATACAGCGGTTTGAAGAGAAATATCAAATTTTTGAAGACTTGATCCGCTGAGAACTTTCGCGAACAATCAGCGAAGAGGGAATAATAAAATTGTTAATTGTTTGGCTGTCTTCCTCTCTCGCTTGGCTGTTGTATTTTCGATAGTGGAGTAGCATGGCTTCCGCCATTTTCTTGGGATTCTGATCGACAGAACTGAGTTTGGGGGTTACAATGGTGGACAGTTCAGAATTGCTAAACCCCACTACTGCGACTTGTTCGGGGACAAGAACATTGGCCTCCTGAAGCGCTGTAATTGCTCCAATAGCAAGTTCGTCGTTGATGGCAAAAATCCCATCAAAATTGATCTGATTTTGCAACAAAGAGTGTACAAATTTTGCGCCTTGCTCAGAAGTTCCTTTTTCAGTCACCTGAACTAATGATTTATCGTAGGGAAGACCCGCCATGTCCAACGCTTCTCGATAGCCTAAAAATCGATCGATCGATGTTTGCGCTAAGAGTGATATCCGAAAATGAGCTATTCGCTTGCATCCTTGGTCGATCAGGTGTTGGGTGGCTTCAAAAGCGGCTTTCCGATCATCGATAAAAAATTTAGGACAGTTAAGCTGTTTCGAGACCTTATCAAAAAGAAAGATGGGCACTGGGGCTTGTTGTAGTCTTTCTGTGATCTGATGATTTGTACTGTGTTGGGAAAGGCTTAAAAAAATAGCATCAACACCATGATGCACCAAACGGTCAATATTTTGTTGTTCGGAAGTTTCCTTTTCGTTACTGCTTAAAGGAATAACAAGTAAGCCTTCTCTATGGGCAATACTCACCAAAGCTTCAAGTACTTGTAAAAAAAATAAGTTGTTGAGGGAAGGCAGAATGACCCCAATTACTCCTGATTTTCCCGTTCGTAAACTACTTGCTCTATGCTGAGGTTTGAACCCAACTTTTTCGGTGTATTCTAAGACGCGTTTTCGCGTTAACGGATTAACGTCCGGATACCCTTTCAATGCCTTGGAAACAGTAGCAGAAGAGATCTTTAGCGCATCCGCTATATCTTTTAATTTTAAGTTTGACATTTTGGGATGATTTTGTTGACCAAAATAACATTTCGAAAACGTTTTCGAAAGCAATTTTAATAATTTCGAACGTACGTTATTATTATGTTAATTTTTTATCATTATAATTGAGATCTTCATTTGAGGAACTAATTAAATCTAAACTAACAAAGAATGAAAAACAATCTGATTCAATCATTCCTTACTGTTTGCTTTACACTTTTCAGTTTGGGAATGTATGCACAATCCGTTAGCGGAGTTGTGACAAGTGCAGATGGGCCTCTACCAGGAGCCACTGTTCAAGTAAAAGGAACAAATGTTGGTGTTACCACTGACTTTGATGGTAATTTTACCATCGAAGCTGGTTCCGACGATGTTCTAGTAGTTTCCTTCGTTGGATTTACATCCAAGGAAGTTGCAGTAAATGGACAAGATACAATTGATGTCGTGTTGGACTCAAGTACCGAGTTAGAAGAGGTTATTGTTACTGGATACGGGCAAACAACGACCGTTAAGGACGCAACAGGATCTGTTGCATCGGTAGCTTTTGATGAATTTAACCAAGGGGTAATTGCTTCACCTGAACAATTAATCCAAGGGAAAACAGCCGGGGTGCAGATATCACAAACAAGTGGTGAGCCAGGTGCTGGAATGCAGATTCGTATACGTGGTACAAACTCCGTACGTTCTAACAACAACCCTCTTTTTGTTGTAGACGGTGTGCCATTGGCAGGAGACGATACTGCTGCGAATGGTCAGGATCTTGGTTTTGGTACCAGTGATTCCAGAAATCCACTGAACTTCCTTAACCCTAATGACATTGAAAGTATAAGTATTCTTAAAGATGCCTCTGCTACAGCCATTTATGGTTCTAGAGGAACTAATGGGGTAGTTTTAATTACGACCAAAAACGGTGTTTCGGGAAGAGAAGGGAAATTTGAGTTTTCCTCTACACTTAGTGTAGCGAATCCTTTCAATACATATGACTTGTTAGCAGCCCCAGAGTTCCTTCGTGGTGTAACACAATTTGGTGGTGATGCAACAGTTCAGAACTACGGAAGTGAAACTGATTGGCAAGATGTAATTTTCCGTTCAGCGGTATCTCACAATCAAAACTTTTCATATTCTCGTAGCACTAACGCAGGGAACTTTAGAGCGACCATCGGTTATGGAAACCAAAATGGTATCGTTGAAAACAGTTCTATGGAGCGTCTTTCATTACGCACCAACTGGAGCAAGAGATTTATGGACGATCGTTTGAGCTTGAGCGTTCGAGCAACTTTCTCAAACATTGGGGATGAGGCTGCTCCAACTAGTGGTAGTGCAGGTTTCCGTGGAGACCTACTCGGTGCCGCATTCTCTGCGAATCCAACATGGCCGAATGACCCAGACTTTACTAACACTGGAGGGTTGATTAACCCAGCGAATATGCTTCGCGATACGTTTAGCCAAACTGAAACCAACAGATTCTTATTGAATATGACTGCACGTTATGCCATCAATAATGACTTAGCGCTTAATTTCACTTACGGATATGATAATTCATCTTCTACTCGTAAGAGTGCTGTTGGAAAATCAATTGTTGGTTTCGATAATGGTTCTGGCGGAAATGGTAGAGCGTCTGTGAATGATATAGATGCCACAAATAATCTGATGGAGCTTACCTTAGACTACAACAAAGAGATTGGAAATTCCAATATCGATTTAGTTGTAGGATATTCTTACCAAGACTTCGGAAGAGCGGGTAGAAACGCTACTGGATGGGGATTCACCTCTAACAATATTACCCAAATGGCGGATGACTTAGAAACTGCTTCTAATGCTATTGAAGATGCAATATCTGGTGATTATCAGCAATACGGACAGGGAACAAACCAGTCGTCTGTGTTTGTTAACCGCTTAGATCCATCTGCCACAGATACAGTGAACGCCACTTTCTCTGGTCTTAGAGCTGTTTCTGCAGATACTTATGACAATACTGACTATTTACAATCGTTCTTTGGACGTGTAAATTACAGTATTAACGATAAATACTTGTTGACGGCAACAGTCCGTGCTGACGGATCTTCACGATTCGGTCCAGATAACCAATACGGTATTTTCCCTTCAGGTGCCGTTGCTTGGAAACTTCATGAAGAAAATTTTGTTGGAGATGCTTTCTCTACTTTAAAACTTAGAGTAGGAGCCGGTATTACGGGTAGCCAAGATGGAATCGGCTACGGAAATTTCCTCAGACGTGAGCGTTATGGTTTCCCTGGTATTGCAAATGATGGTGCTATCAATGTTCCAGGTTTAGGCGTTCTTTCTTTCGTAAATAATGAATTGAAGTGGGAAGAAACGACATCCTACAATGTAGGTCTTGACTTTGGATTCTCTAACGATCGTTTAAACGGTAGTATTGAATATTATTCTAAAACGACAAATGATCTATTGTTAAGTGTTCCAGCGGCTCAGCCTTCACCACAGGCATTCTTCTTCTCTAATTTGGATGCAAGTGTTTTAAACGAGGGGTATGAACTTTCATTGAACTACGATGTAGTGCAAGGTGATGACTTCAATTGGACAGCCTCTTTCAATATTTCCCACAACACGAATGAACTTCAAGACTTCGCTGGACAAATTCCTGCGGGTACGGTAAGAGGTCCTGGTCTTTCACAAGCCTATGCTCAAGTATTAGCCGGAGGACATCCATTATTTTCTTACTACGTTCGTGAGTTTGAAGGATTTGATTCTAACGGACAACCAATTGGGGATAATCAAACTTTTATTGGAGAAGATGCTTTACCTGATGTAAACACGGGGATTTCAATGGAATTTGAATACAAAAACTGGGATTTAACACTTTACGGTTATGGCCAATATGGATTTTCAGTGTATAACAACACCAAAAATGCATATTTTGTAGCAGGTTCGATTAAGAATGCAAGAAACGTTACACCTGATGTTCTTACCTCCGGTGAAGCGGGTACTGCTGAAGCGGCAGTTTCTTCTAGATTCCTTGAAAAAGGAGATTTCTTTAGAATTCAAAATATGAACTTAGGTTACCAAGTGCCTCTTAGCGAAGGAAGCTCTTTTGATAGCCTTAGACTATCCATTACTGGGCAGAACTTATTTTTGTTTACCGACTATTCTGGTTTAGATCCTGAAGTAAGTGTTAACCCTGCTGGATATGAATTATTGAATGGTCTTCCTACTGCAGGTATGGACTGGACAGCCTATCCACGTGCGAGAACTTTCACACTTGGTCTTAGTGCTAGATTCTAATTAAAAAATTACAGAATTAAGAAATAATGAAATTTACAAATCAAATTTTTGGACTAGGTTTTGCTGTAGCCTCTCTAGTGGCTTGTACCGACCTAGAAATTGAAGCGACTGATTCTATCATCGATAGATCAACAGCTACTGGAGGTTCATTTAATGGGGTTGCTGACGTAGACGCATCCATTACCAACTTGTACAACGACTTCCGTAGACTTGAAAGTCAAGAAAATTACCATGCTCTTCAAGAGGTGACCACAGACGAATTATTAGTTCCAACTCGTGGAACGGACTGGGGAGATAACGGTGTATGGAGAGTATTACACAACCATACCTGGAATCCGGCTCATGCTTTTGTTTTAAATACATGGAACGATTGGAATTCAACTATTTTTAAAGCCAATGAGGTTTTAGACTCTAGAAGCAGTCCATCAGCTGCACAGACAGCACATGCAAGTTTCATAAGAGCCTTTGCAACATGGATTGTTATGGATTTATATGGGCAAGTTCCTAATCGCGAACCAGATGAAGGGCCTGATGTAAACCCTGTTGTTATGACGCGAACTGAGGCGCTTACACGTGTATTAGCAGATTTAGACACAGCCATTGCAGGTCTACCGACTGTTGCTGCGAGTGATGTAGCTAATCAGAAAAAGGGAAGTAAAGCTTCTGCTCGTTTTCTGAAAGCTCGTGTACTTTTAAATGCACATGTATACCGAGGTGAGGCTCAAGCTTCTTCCACTGATATGGACGAAGTCATCGCATTGGTAGATGCTATCGCAGCAGATGGCTATGCGCCACAACAAGGATATTTCGATATCTTTAAAGAGTCTGCCGATACAGAGACTATCTTTTGGGTACCCACTTCTGTAGGAAACACTATTTGGAACGGACTGCACTACAACCAAGTTTCTCCTGACAATGGAGGAGGGGGTTGGAATGGGTTTACTACTCTTGCCGAATTTTACGATTCTTTTGAAGGCCCCGAAAGTAACGCTCAAGGCGGCGGACAAGAAGAGCGTCGTGGTTGGGTGCCAGATGCCACTTCTTCCAATGCTACTAATGGAGGTATCGGTTATGGTTTCCTAGTCGGGCAACAGTACAATGGTTCAGGAGAGCAAATCCTTGATCGTTCTGGAAATCCTCTTGTATTTACCAAAGCCCACGCTGGACTTTACGGAAATGGAGAAAATCAAGGAATTCGTACGATTAAATATCACCCTGTGGATGGCGCAGGAAGTTTCCGCCAGCACAAGATATTTATGCGTTTTGCGGATGCTCACTTAATGAAAGCTGAAGCGCAAATGCGTAAGGGAGATAATGGCACAGCCTTAACATTAGTGAATCAGTTAAGAACACTTCGTGGAGCGACACCTTTACAGACTTTAACTGAATCTGCATTATTGGCAGAACGTGGTCGCGAGCTCTACAAAGAATCGATCAGAAGAACTGACATGGTTCGTTTTGGAGAGTTTACACGTAACTGGGAATTTAAAGATGCTGGATCTGTAGACGATGCGAATTACAATATATTCCCAATTCCATCAAATGCGATTTTATCAAATCCTAATCTGACACAGAACGAGGGGTACTAAGATCAAATGGATATATCCTAAACAAAAAGAGACTGTATTTTTACAGTCTCTTTTTTATTTTTAGTGTATTGTGATATATATGAAAAGGCTTTGGCTGTTATTGGTCATTTTGGTTTGCTGGGGATGTAATCATGATAGTTCCAAACTATTTCAATCAATACCCCCTGATCAATCTGGAATTTACTTTAAAAATGATTTGTATAGCACCCCATCGCTAAATATTCTGAACTATATCTATTTTTACAATGGTGCAGGAGTTGCAGCTGCGGATTTCAATGCTGACGGATGGATTGATTTATATTTCACTGCTAATCAGGGTCCAGATCGTTTATACCTTAATCGTGGAAACTTGCAATTTGAAGACATCACTTCAAAGTCGGGCATCCAAAACGATTCTGGCTGGACAACTGGAGTGACTCAAGTAGATATTAATAACGATGGACTGCTAGATATCTACGTCTGCAAACTAGGGGCTTATAAATCGGTTACTGGACATAACTTGTTATATATTAACCAAGGCAATGATAGTAGAGGTATACCACAGTTTAAAGAAGCCTCCAAAGCCTACGGTCTAGACCTGATGAGTTTTGCTACACAAGCGGCCTTTTTTGATTTTGACTTGGACAATGACTTGGATTTGTTTTTGCTCAATCATTCCGTATATCCAAATAGAAATTATGGCTTTGGAAGCCAAAGAGTCAAAAAAGATATTCTTGCAGGGGATCGTTTTTATGAAAACAAAGAAGGATCATTTATAGATATTTCTGAACAGGCGGGAATATTCCAAGGGAAAATAGGGTATGGTTTAGGGATCAGTGTCGCTGATGTCAACCAGGATTTGTATCCTGATATTTATGTTGGAAACGATTTTTTCGAAAATGATTATTTATATATCAACCAACAGAATGGAACCTTCCGTGAAGTTATTTCTCAAGGAGAGATGATAGACCATACCACTCATTACTCTATGGGAAATGCAATTGCAGACCTTAACAATGATGGTTTCCCTGAGATTTTATCGCTAGACATGCTCCCTGAAAATCAGGTGACCTATCAGACCTCAGGAATGGAATACTCATTTCCGATTTACCAAGAATATTTAAAAAAAGGATACCGACATCAGTTCATGCAAAATTCACTTCAATTCAATTGGGAGGGAAAGCAATTTTCCGAGATTGCATTTTTAAGTGGAATTGCCGCAACAGAGTGGTCATGGGCACCATTAATCGCTGATTTTGACAACGATGGCTGGAAAGATATCTACATCACCAACGGTATACTTGGAGCTACCAATGATATGGATTATATCAATTTTATCTCCGATACCCAAATTCAACAACAATTAGATCAGGATAACAATACACAAGCATTGAGTTTTATTGAAAAGATTCCTTCAAAAAAAGTTTCTAATTATTTCTATAAAAATAATGGAGACCTTACTTTCAATGATGTCTCTGAGGAATGGGTTGTAGCCGAAAAGACTTTTAGCAATGGTGCTGTTTATGCTGATTTTGACAATGATGGTGATTTAGATATAGTCATCAACAACGTCAATGACTACGCACAACTTTTAGAAAATACTTCTGAAAAGAATACCTACGTACAAGTTGAACTCAATGGCCCTGAGGGAAATAAATTTGGGATTGGAGCGGTGGTAAGTCTTGTTGGAAGTGAAACACAGCTACAACAATTACACGTTTCTCAAGGATATTTATCCAGTCTGAGTAATCGTTTGCATTTCGCAATCCCTGATTCGACCTCCACTTACGCCATCCAGGTTTATTGGCCTGATGGTAAACGAAGTAGTATAGATTCTATTTCTTTCAATTCACGACAGCAAATTAGTTATTCTGTAGCTGAGAAGGTCAGGGAAACAAACACAACAAAAAATCAATCTTCCACCCACTACAAGGAGGTTCCAAACCTTCTACCATATAAGCATAAAGAATATCAATCATTAGATTATAACAGACAGCCCATAGTACCATTTACCTACAGTAATGAAGGTCCCGCTTTGGCGGTGGGCGATATAAATCAAGATGCTCTAGAGGATATTATTATTGGAGGGGCAAAAGGTCAATCGACATCTATATTTGTGCAAAAAGCTGATGGAACGTTCGAAAGTATTCATCAAGATTTGATGTCTAAAAACCGTATGAATGAGGATACCGCTATCCAACTGATCGATATTGATTTGGACAATGATCTAGATTTATTGATTGCAAGCGGAGGGAATGAGTTTAGGTCTGGAGAAAAATTACACCCTAGGCTTTATCGAAATAGTAATGGAATTTTTACACCTGTCGAATATCCTTTTGGAGAACTCGCAATAAATGCATCATCTATATCTAGTTCGGATGTCGACAAAGATGGAGATTTAGACGTCTTAATTACCGCTGATATAAATCAGACTAGTTTTGGCGTTCACTCCGAACATTACTTATTTCTCAATGATGGAAAAGGATATTTCAGCATGGCCTCCAAAGAATGGATCGAAGATCTTCAATACCTACCATCGATAAAAGAAGTTGAGTGGCTAGATTTCGATGGTGACGGATATGAAGATTTATTAGTAGCAGGGCATTGGTCTCCAATTACAATTTTTTCCAATACAGGAACTGGCTTAAAGAAGGTAAAAGATACTGGACTTGATTCATCTACAGGATGGTGGAATGCAGTCAAGGCGATAGATGTAGATAAGGACGGAGACTTAGATATTATTGCTGGTAACTGGGGGCTAAATTCACTCTTTAGCGCTTCTTTAAAACAGCCAATTCGTTTATATTTGAACGATTTTGACGGTAACGGAACCGTAGACCCGCTTCTAACACACTATTTAGAGGATAAAGAAATACCTTTTGCTTCCAAAGACAAGCTTACGAAGCAAATGCCAATATTGAATAAAAGATTTTTGTCTTACCATGATTTTGCTAATGCAACGATAGAAGAAATGTTTGGGGAACAGCAATTATCCAAAGCCATCAAAAGAGAAATTACGGAATTACGATCGTGTTATTTTGAAAATATAAATGGTCGATTTAAAAAGCACCCACTCCCAAATTTTATTCAGATGGCTCCAGTAAATGAAATCAGGCCTTTGAACGCCAAATCAGCTGTAGAAACAACCTTGCTTCTGATGGGGAACAATAAAAATATTTCTACACAATTAGGGGAAATGAGCGCTAATAAGGGATTTATAATTCGATACGAACAAAAAAGTAAATTTTCAGCCAGTCCTCAAAAGATTTTAGGAGTACAAGGTGTTGTGAAATCATCTATCCCTTTGAATATTAGTGGACAGGAGCATCTCGTTGTTGGACGCAATAATGACAGTATAGTTGTTTATAAAAAAAATATAGCCCATGAGTACAAATAGAAATTATATCCTAGGAATTATTGTTGGAATATTTTGTGCTTGTACCAACAGTACGACATCCAACAGTGATAACTCCTCTCCTTTATTTAGTCTTCTTTCGGCAGAAAAGACAGGTGTGGATTTTTCGAATAACATTCAAAATCAAAAGGATTTCAACATCTTTAAATATCGAAACTTTTACAATGGCGGGGGTGTTGCCCTAGGGGATATTAATAATGACGGTTTAGTAGACATCTATTTCACAGGAAATATGGAGCAAAATAGACTCTATCTTAACCAAGGAGACTTTCGCTTTAAGGATATTACAGAAGAAGCTGGGGTTGGAGGAAATAAACCATGGTCTACAGGGGTTTGTATGGTAGATATTAATAATGATGGACTCCTAGATATCTACGTCAGTAATGCAGGGAATATGGAAGGAAACAATCACGATAATGATTTGTATATCAATAATGGTGATTTAACTTTTACAGAACAAGCGGCACAATACAACTTAGCAAAGACAGGTTTTTCTACACATGCCTCTTTTTTCGACTACGATAATGATGGCGATTTAGATGTTTACATTTTAAATAATAGTAATGTGCCAGTAAGCAGTCTTGGATATTCAGAAAACAGATATGTTCGCGCCAAAGACTGGGAAAATGTTCCGGACATATTCAAGGGGGTAGGAGATATGTTGCTCAGAAACGACAATGGAACCTTTGTAGATGTCAGTGAGTCTGCTGGTATTTATGGAAGTTTAATTGGCTTCGGATTGGGAGTGTTGGTCACGGATATCAATGAGGATAATTTCTTAGATATATATGTTTCCAATGACTTTTACGAGAGAGATTATTTATATATCAATCAGGGAAATGGAACATTTCGGGAGGAAATTAAAGAATGGACTCAACATTTGAGCCTATCGGCTATGGGGATCGATATTGCAGATATCAATAATGATGGCTATTCTGAAATATTCATTACCGATATGTTACCGGAGGCAGAGCAACGCGTAAAATCTGTGATGGAATTTGAGGGATATAATGTATTCGAGTTAAAACAAAGTAAAGATTTCTATCAGCAGTACATTCAAAATACGCTGCAGTTAAATAATGGTGACGGAAGTTTTTCAGAGATAGCCTATTACAGTGGTGTTCATGCAACAGACTGGAGTTGGGCAGGACTCATGGTGGACTTAGACAACGATAGTTATCGAGATATTTTTATCACCAATGGTATTAATCACGATCTTACAGATTTAGATTTTGTCGACTTTTTCGCTAATGAAATTATTCAAAAAATGGCGTTAACGGGAAGGAGAGAATCTATTGATTCAATCATTCAAAAAATGCCCGTAAAGCCCCAACCAAATTACGCTTACCAAAATGCGGGGAATTTAAAGTTCGAAAACGCTAATAAAAAATGGGGTTTTGATCGTCCAACCATGTCTAATGGGGCTGCATATGCCGACCTCGATAACGATGGAGATTTGGATTTAGTGATCAATAATGTCAATGAACGAGCATTTATTTATAAAAACAATACGCAAGAAAGGCTACAAAGAAACTTCCTTAAAATTCAATTAGAAGGGACGGATCAGAACAGATTCGCGATTGGATCCAAAGTAAAATTATTTGTGGGTACTGAAGTAATTTCCCAAGAGCAGATACCTTCAAGAGGTTTTCAATCGTCTGTAGACTATACCATGACCATAGGCCTAGGAGAACACAGCATGGTAGATTCGCTTCAAATCATATGGCCAGATGCTCAATATAGCGTTTTGGATTCTGTGCAAGCCAATCAAACCTTGCAAATCAAGCAAAGTGAAGTCTCCAATAAAAAACTTCCCAAAAGGAAACAGCAATCGTCGAAAACATATTTGAGTCCTGTCCAAAACCAACTGACGATTCACAAAGAAAATCTGTACAACGATTTTGATATCGAAGGTCTTCTCTACAAAAAGTTATCGCAGGAAGGTCCGGCCTTAGCCGTAGGGGATGTTAATGGCGATGGAAATCAAGATGTTTTTATTGGAGGAGCCAAAAATCAACCGGCTTCGCTTTATTTACACGAGGGAAACGGAAAACTAAAAACATACAACCAATCTGTTTTTATAGAAGATTCAGTTTATGAAGATACAGCAGCTGCCTTTTTTGATGCTGATAGCGATGGGGATTTGGATTTGGTAGTGGGTAGCGGTGGAAATGAAATTAACTCGACTCAGACACTAATTTCACGCTTATATTTAAACGACGGAAAGGGAAACTTTTCGGTATCAGCAAATACTTTACCCTCCAAAAACAATAATATTTCTGTAATCGCTCCTGCTGATTTTGATGATGATGGTCAGGTGGATTTGTTTATTGGTTCTAGAAATATTGTTGGAATCTATGGGGTCCCTCCTGAACATCTTCTCCTAAAAAATATGGGAGACGGTACTTTTATTGATGTAACAGAATCACATGGGTATCAGTTAAAAAGTGCAGGAATGATCACCGACGCCCAATGGATTGATTTTGACGATGATCAGCAGTTGGATCTAGTGACAGTTTCGGAATGGGGGACTCCCAAAATTTTTCAAAATGTAGGCAAACGACTAATGGAAATGCCCACAGAACTTGACCAACTAAGCGGTTGGTGGAATACCCTCAAAGTAGTTGATCTTGACAACGATGGCGATCAAGACCTTATTTTGGGGAATCAAGGTGAGAATATTCATTATCGCCCCACAAAGAATTCCCCCATGAAAATGTGGATAAATGATTATGATAATAACGGAACTGTCGAGCAAATTGTGACCCTTCAGCAAAACGGTAAAGATTTTCCCATTCATCAGAAAAAGGAGTTAACAGGACAACTTTTGCCGCTCAAAAAGCAAAATTTAAAGGCCTCTGAATATTCTACCCGTACCATACAGGAACTCTTTCCGGCAGATGTGATAGACAACACATTGGTTCATGAAGTTGAAATGTCCTCTTCAGTCATAGCCGTTAATTTGGGAGAAGGAAAGTTCGATATTAAAAAATTACCTTACCAAGTTCAATTGTCATGTATTTGTACGATCGAATGCTTAGACGTCAA
This sequence comes from Flavobacteriaceae bacterium, assembly GCA_049889695.1. Lineage (GTDB taxonomy): Bacteria > Bacteroidota > Bacteroidia > Flavobacteriales > Flavobacteriaceae > WTJH01. The sequence goes on from JBMHCX010000006.1 coordinate 140,312, forward strand.
TCAAGATGGAAATCTTGACTTGCTGATGGCAGGGAATAATTTTGAGTTTAAGCCGCAGTTTTCTCGCTTAGACGCCAATTTTGGAAATCTACTTCTTGGAAATCAAGATTTAAAATTCGATTGGCAAGCTTACGGGACAAGTGGTTTTTCTATCCGGAATGAAGTGAAACACATCCGTCTCTTCAAAGATAAAAGCGATCAATCATTTATCGTTGCTTCAATAAACGATCAGGAACCTAAAGTTTTTCAAGTCAATGAATAAGGTTGTTTTAGGGTTTTTGACCATTTCCCTTTTTTGCTGTACGAATGAGCCACCTTTATTTGAAGTAGTTCCCTCAAATCAAAGTGGTGTGACTTTTACAAATGCATTGAATGATAAAAGCGATATTTCAATCCTTGATTATCTGTATTACTATAATGGAGGGGGAGTTGCTGTTGGGGATATAAATAATGATGGCTACCCGGATATTTTTTTTACATCCAATCAAGGAAAAAATAAGCTCTATATCAACACCGGAGATTTTAGTTTTGAGGAGATCAGTAAACAAGCAGGGATAGAAGGGAAAAGCAGTTGGAATACAGGTGCAACAATGGCTGATGTCAACGGAGATGGACTGTTAGATATCTATGTTTGTGCTGTTGTTGGAATTAATGGTTTTGTGGGGCATAACGAGTTGTTCATTAACAATGGCGATAATACTTTCACAGAGCAAGCCAGTCAATTTGGCTTAGACACCCAGAGTTATAGTTCCTCTGCTGCATTCTTTGACTATGATTTAGACGGAGATTTAGATCTCTATTTGTTGAATCATGCGGTACACACACAGAACAGTTACGGACATTCAAATTTACGGTACAAAAGAAACCCCAATACTGGAGATCTATTGTTTAGAAATGATAATGGAACTTTTGTTGATGTGAGTGAGGTAGCAGGAATTTATGGAGGTGTTAATGCTTATGGGTTAGGATTAGCTACAGCAGACTTCAATTTAGATGGGTATCCAGATATATTTATAGGGAACGACTTCCATGAAGATGACTATTTATACATCAATAACCAGGATGGAACTTTTAAAGAGTCATTGAAAGAATGGGTCGGGCATACCTCGCGCTTTTCAATGGGGAGCGATATTGGAGATATTAATCGTGATGGGTATCCCGATTTAATTTCTTTGGATATGCTTCCTGAAAATGAAAAAGTATTAAAAGCATCTGAGGGGGACGACAATGTGCAAACTCAAAAAATGAGAATTCAACGTTATGGATATCATTACCAGTTTACACGGAATATGCTTTTTGTGAATCGCCAAGGGGAAGATTTCATGGAAACTGCATTAATGAGTGGAGTTGCAGCAACGGATTGGAGCTGGAGTGCTTTGTTTGCAGATTTCGACAATGATTCAGAACAAGATTTATTCATTTCTAATGGGATTCCAAAACGACCAAATGACTTGGATTTCATCAAGTTCGTATCGAATGATCAGATTCAAAATAAGATAACAAAGACCCGATTGATGGATCGAAAAGCACTTGAATTGATGCCGACTGGGGAATGTCAGAATTCCATATTCAAAGGTCAAACGGGTGTGATGTTTAAAGACAAGACAACTGTTTGGTTACCTCAGGATAAGGATGTTTCAGGAGCTACTGCTTATGCCGACTTCGACAGAGATGGCGATTTGGATCTTGTCATTAACAATCTAAATGAACCAGCGAAGATTTATAGAAACAAATCAGATGGCAAACATTCATTTCTCCAGCTAGAGTTCCAGTATAAAAAACCTAATTTTAGGGGTATAGGAACTCGTGTTTACAGCTATCACGATGGTGGACAATTGCAATCGCAATCTCTCTACACCTCTAAGGGATTTCAAGGAGCGTCGGAACCTTTAATACATTTTGGATATCAATACTCGACTAAGGTAGATTCTTTAATTATTGTTTGGCCCGATAATAGTTTTCAACGACTTAAAAATATCCCGACCAATCAGAGAATTAAAGTTTCTTATGAAAAAACAATGCCTTGGACATCAAGTATGCTTCACAAGCCAAAAGCTAAAGTGTTTAGGGAAGTGTCCGATCAAATTGGGATAGACTACACACATAAAGAAGATAATTATATCGACTTTAATAGGGAGAAATTGATCCCTTATAAGGGGTCTGACAGGGGACCTGCAGTTGCATTAGGAGATCTTAATGGCGACGGAAAAACGGATATTTTTTTAGGGAGCTCTAAGCTAGAGAAGCCTCATTTATATCTGCAGAAAAATGGAAAATTTTTCTCCGACGATTCCAGTTTCTCCAAAAAAATAAATATTAAAGAGTTTACAACAGCGGCCATTGCTGACTTTAACGGAGACGAAATAAGCGACTTATTTGTCGGAGCCGCAGGGGCCGATTTTTCGGGCAAAGCACTTGGACTAAAGGATCATTTTTGGATTTCCGACAACGCTGGCCTCATCGAAAAAAACCTGCCCGATTATTTTGGGAATAGTTCTGTCGTGTGTGTCTTTGACTATGATCAGGATCAGGATTTAGATGTTTTTATTGGCAATCACATGCGTACTGGTAAATTCGGCACACCAACCTTAAATTTTGTTTTAACCAACGATGGGAAGGGGAATTTTGCTGTATCACAACCACCAGCGCTTCAAGAATTGGGTATGATTACAGATGCGGCGTGGGTGGATACCGATGAAAATGGCATTTTTGAACTTTGGATAATTGGCGAATGGATGTCTCCTAGAGTTTTTACTTATGAAAAAGGAGATTTTAAACCCCATAATTTTTCCAATAAGCACCTTAAAGGATTGTGGCAAAGCATCTCATTTTTTGATATCGATCAGGACGGGGACCAAGACATTTGTTTAGGAAATTGGGGTCTTAATTCTAAGTTTAAGGCTTCACAAAAAAAGCCTTTGAAAATGTATTTTGATGATTTCGATGACAATGGACAGACAGAAACCATCGTTTGCGTAGCAAAAGAAGATCTATATTATCCTATTCACAGTACAGATGAATTGACAGGACAGTTAATTCATTTGAGGAAAGGATTGGATTCCTACAGTAAATATGCTGGGCTAACCATTGAAGAAATTATGGGGCAAGAGACTTTACAAGAAGCTAAGCTACTTGAGGTCAATGAATTAAGATCGGGTTATCTGAAAAATGATAAGGGTAGTTTTGAGTTCATTCCCTTCGATTTCTTATTACAACAGAGCCCGATTACGGATTTTCATACAGACGACTATTTAGGGAATGGAAACCCTCAATTGCTCGTTGGAGGAAATTATTTTGGTGTAAAACCGTATCACGGTAGGTTCGATAGTTTTCCAGGTGCTTTAATCTTAAATGAAAATCAAATGGAACTTACCCCTGAGTTAGGATTAAATTTATCCAATAAGTCCCTTCGCCATCTTTCAACTTTTGAAATGGAGGGTATAAAATATTTATTGGTCGTATTTAACAATGATAAAGCAGAAGTATATCAATTCTGACGCCGGATTTTATGATGAAAAAAGGAAAAATTATTTCGATTGCCTTGCTGATTTTCGTAACTGCTCTTGTCGCTTACTTTTTGCTTAAGCCTCAAGATTACAGGATAGTGTTCAAAGTAAATACTTTTCCTGCTGTGGTTAGTCAGACTTTAAAAATGTGGCATAACACTTTAGATAATGGGCAAGCAATAAAGCAAAATTCCCGAAAGGAAATAATACAGCAACTAAAGTTTAACGATTCTATACAAGAGTATCGTTGGCTGATTAAACCAATCAATGATAGCTTATCTGAAATTACATTGGATATAAAAGACCCAGCTCATTCGCTAGCTATCAGATGGAATAAGCTACTTGGTAGAGACTTTATTGGCCCGAGAAGTAAAAAAACGGTACTTGAATATATTACAAAGCTGAATGAACATATTGCAAAATTCAGAATTCACAGTATTGAGGAAGTAGAACTACCCACTACATTTTATGCCTACGTAAGCATCAATGGGAAGCAAAAATCAAAGGCTCGTGGAATGATGGCAAATATTAGTTACATCACTAATTTCTTAATTCAAAATGAAATTGAATTCAATGGTAGTCCATTCGTTTCTGTTGAACACTGGGATCAAAAAAACGACAGTATTCAGTATAATTTCTGTTTCCCCATTAAAAGATCGGATAAACTTCCTGTGCACGAAGAAATTAAATACAAAAAACTTTTTGCTAAAAAAGCCCTTAAGGTAGAGTTTAACGGAAATTATATATATTCAGACTATGCTTGGTATGCTCTTTTAAACTATGCAACCAAAAATAATATAGCCATTGAAACGACTCCAATTGAATCGTTTTACAATAACCCCAATATGGGAGGAAATGAATTGAATTGGAAGGCCTTAATTTATATGCCCTTGAAAGAAGATTCTATTGAATTTTAAATTAAAACCAAATCCCTTGAAAAAATTATTTCTATTTGTTACTGTCATATTCACATTACTATCTGCGTGTGAAAAAGATACGAGATACCAGACCATCTTGGAGGATCCAGACACCTTCCATAGGGCCATGGATAAACTGACTTCTGTAATTGTTCATGACATCTTCTCTCCTCCAGTAGCCTCGAGAATTTATGCCTATCCAATGATAGCTGCATATGAAGCTATGCATCTGAAACAACCGGATGAATTTAACTCCCTTGCCAAACAACTGAATGGATTTTCTTCCATTGAAGAACCGCAAAATTCTGCCGAAGTAAACTACGACCTAGTGGCGATTCATGCATTTTTAACCTTGGGGAAACATTTTATTTTTTCAGAAAAAGACTTAGTCGCTTTTCAAGATAGTCTTTACAGTGAATTGAAAGATAAAGGGATGCCTCATAGAACATTTATAAACTCCATAGGCTTTGGAGAAGAGTTGGTTAAGCATGTTAAAGAATGGGCAGACGAGGACCTTTACAAGCAAACCAGAACATATCCGAAATATACCATTCGCGAACAAGATAAATTTTGGAAACCTACACCGCCTGCTTACATGGACGGGATTGAGCCCCATTGGAATAAAATTCGAACTTTTGTATTGGACTCTGCAAACCAATTTGAGCCAATTCCACCGATTCCATTTGATATGGAAAAAGGGTCACCTTTTCGCAATCAGTTAGACGAAGTCTATCAGGTAAAATTAAATTTAACTAAAGAGCAAACAGAAATCGCAAGTTTTTGGGATTGTAATCCCTATGTCACCCATCAAAATGGACATGCTATGTTCGCTACTAAAAAGATAACCCCTGGTGGTCATTGGATTGGAATTACCAAAGTTGCTGCCAGAAAGGCTCAGCTAGATTTGGCCCACACCATTAATACATACACACGGGTTTCCATTGCTTTATTCGATGCATTCATCAGTTGTTGGGATACCAAATGGAATACATTAGTTGTACGTCCAGAAACATTAATCAACAACCATTTTGATCAGGAATGGACGCCATTGCTGCAGACCCCACCATTCCCGGAATATACCAGTGGTCATTCGGTTATTTCAAGGGCTTCTGCGGTGGTCTTGACCGATATTTTAGGAGATAATTTTTCGTTTGACGATACAACAGAAACAGCTTATGGACTTCCAGTCCGGTCCTATACTTCCTTTCTAGAGGCTGCAGAAGAAGCAGCAATATCTAGGCTTTACGGAGGAATACACTACATGATGGCAATTAGTGAAGGGGTGAGTCAAGGTCAAAAAGTAGGAGAATTGATCGTTCAAAACCTCATTACAGAAATTAAAAACTAATTTAAGATTTATGCAGACTAAAAAATCCCTTTCTTTTTGGCAAATCATGACGATGAACTTCGGTTTTTTCGGGGTTCAGTTCAGCTTTGGCCTTCAGCAGAGCAATATGAGTGCCATCTATAAATACTTAGGTGCTGAAGAGTCCGAACTCCCGTTATTGTGGCTTGCTGGCCCTGTTACGGGACTTGTCGTACAGCCAATCATTGGGGCGATATCCGATGGGACATGGTCGCCCAAATGGGGCAGAAGAAAACCTTTCTTCCTGATTGGGGCTTTAGTGGCCAGTGCTGCCTTAATCGCCATGCCTTACTCCAGCTCGATCTGGATGGCCGCTAGTTTATTATGGATCTTAGATGCTGCAAATAATATCGCATTAGAACCCTACCGGGCATTTATTTCCGATAAGCTCCCTGAAAAGCAATATTCCTTGGGTTTTCTGATGCAGAGTTTTTTCACAGGCTTGGGAACTACGTTGGCCAACTTTACCCCTGCTATACTCGTAACTTTAGGGGTCTTAGCCCTGAGCGATAAGATGCCAAACGGTATTCCTGTCTCTACTTATTGGGCATTTGGAATAGGTGCTGCTGCGTCGACACTAACTATTTTAGTAACAGTGCTGACTACTTCCGAATATCCGCCTTCTGCGGAAGAATTATCAAAAATACAAGCGGAGAAAGAGGAGGGGAACCTATTGGTGAGAACAGTTAAGGGTATATCAGAAGCATTTAAAGAAATGCCCAAAACAATGATACAACTCATACCCGTTATGTTTTTCCCCTGGTATGCCATGTTTTGCTATTGGCAATATTTAACATCGGCATTGTCTTTATCCCTTTACAATACTTTAGACCAGACGACTACATACTTTAATCAGGCCCAATTGCTTACTGGGAATATCAACGGGACTTATAATATCATCTGCTTTAGTATCGCTTTTGCTTTGGTCCCTCTCGCTCGAAAAATTGGTGCAAAAAATCTTCACTTTGTCAGCTTGTGCCTCGGAGGTATTGCAATGTTAGTTTTACCCTTGTTGAGCGATAGCATTATTTTATTCTCGATTCCAGTTCCGTGGGGCAGCGGGCTAATCAATGTAAGTCAACTTTATTTGTTTTCTATCGGACTTGGAATCACATGGGCGAGTATGATGGCGATGCCCTATCAGATGTTAGCCTCCTCCATTCCTAGCGACAAAACAGGTGTCTATATGGGTATTTTCAATATGTTTATTGTAATTCCCATGATTATTCAGATCTTTAGTATGCAGTACTTTGTGTATGATTGGTTAGGGAATAATCCAATCCAAGTGATTCGATTGGCAGGGGTGTGTTTAATTTTAGGGGGAATCTTCTCACTATTTGTTAAGCAACAATCAGCAGCTACTCCTAGCGCATAGATGTATTTGCATAAAATGAAAAGTTATGTCAGAACAACAGAGGAAAAGAGCGTTGGTATATCATGCCAAGCCAAAACCGGGAAAAATAGAAATAGTTCCCACCAAAAGCTATAGGACACAACGCGATTTAGCGTTAGCCTATTCCCCTGGGGTTGCTGCACCTTGTCAAGAAATTGAAAAAGATCCTCGCAATAGTTATCAATACACCAATAAAGGCAATCTAGTAGCTGTCATTTCGAATGGGACAGCGGTTTTAGGCTTAGGTGATATTGGACCAGAAGCTTCCAAACCCGTAATGGAAGGGAAAGGCCTACTGTTTAAGATCTTTGCGGACATAGATGTTTTCGATATCGAAGTAGATGCAAAAGATCCTGAAGCCTTTATACAAGCGGTTAAAGCGATAGCACCCACCTTTGGGGGAATTAACCTAGAAGATATTAAAGCACCAGAGGCTTTTGAAATTGAAAAAAGATTAAAAGAAGAATTAGACATCCCCGTGATGCACGACGACCAACACGGGACTGCTATTATCTCTTGCGCGGCATTACTCAATGCTTTAGAACTTGCCGACAAAAAAATAGAAGATGTACGCGTTGTCGTTAGTGGGGCAGGAGCGGCAGCGGTTTCGTGTACTCGACTCTATCAGGCCTTCGGATTGCAACGCAAAAATATCATCATGACTGATAGCCGCGGCGTTATCCGACAAGATCGTTCCAGTTTACCTGCTCCCAAAGATGAATTCGCTACACATTTAGACGTCCACACCTTAGAGGAAGCATTAGAAGGAGCCGACGTCTTCATTGGACTTTCTGCGGCAGATATTCTTGCCCCAGAAATATTACTCAAGATGGCCAAAAAGCCAATTGTCTTTGCTATGGCCAATCCCGATCCTGAGATAGCCTACAAGACCGCCATCGATACTCGCGACGACATCATCATGGCTACAGGCCGTTCCGACCATCCGAATCAGGTCAATAATGTTTTAGGGTTCCCTTTTATTTTCAGAGGTGCTTTGGATGTCCGTGCAACTAAAATTAATGAGGCTATGAAAATGGCTGCTGTTCGCGCTTTAGCGGATTTAGCCAAAGAGCCCGTCCCTGAACAAGTCAATATTGCTTATGGACAAACCCGACTCACATTTGGAAAAAACTATATTATCCCCAAGCCTTTCGATCCACGGCTGATAGAAGTAGTTCCTCCTGCCGTTGCAAAAGCAGCAATGGAATCGGGAGTAGCTCAGCAACCGATCGAAGATTGGGAAGCCTATGAGCTGACACTCGCTCAACGCCTCAATAGCGATCAGAAATTGGTTCGTCTAATTCACGATCGCGCTAAGTTAGAACCCAAAAGAATTGTTTTTGCTGAAGCAGATCAGATCGATGTGCTGAAAGCTGCACAGATTGTCGCTGAGGAATCTATAGCCCAACCCGTTTTGTTGGGGAATCGTCAGAAAATAGACGAATTAATGCAAGCGCTTGAATTTGAAGGAGATGTAGAGATCATCGATCCCAAGTCAGAAGATGAAAAGCAACGTCGCACGCATTATGCTGAACACTTTTGGAAAGCACAGCAACGCAAAGGTAGAACCCTATACGATGCCGAGCGCTTAATGCGCGAACGCAACTACTTCGCCTCTATGATGGTAGAAATAGGGGACGCAGATGGGATGTTGTCGGGCTATTCTCGTAGCTATCCTTCCGTCGTAAAGCCCATTCTTGAAACGGTTGGTCGATCGAAAGAATCAACTCGTGTAGCGGCCACCAATCTTATGATTACCAATAGAGGGCCGATGTTTATCTCGGACACTTCTATAAATGTAAATCCTAGTGCAAAGGAACTGGCCAAGATTGCGCAAATGACGGCTCGTACGGCGAGCTATTTTGGAATTAAACCGCAAGTGGCCATGCTCTCCTATTCGAACTTTGGGTCCTCCGATTTTGAGGAAGCTAAAAAAGTGAGTGAAGCCGTTTCCTACTTGCATCGACATTACCCGCATATTCCTGTAGATGGCCCTGTGCAATCCGATTTTGCGCTGAACAAAAAAATGTTGGAAGAGCGCTTTCCATTTTCAACACTTAAAGGAAAATCGGTTAACGTACTCATTTTCCCCAACTTAGACGCTGCAAACATCACCTATAAATTACTGAAAGAATTGAACGGAGCGCTTTCGATAGGCCCCATTTTAATGGGACTAAATAAACCCATTCATATTTTGCAATTGGGAGCCTCTGTAGATGAAATTGTCAATATGGCTGCTGTCACGGTAATCGATGCTCAACAGCGACAACAAACAACGCTATGATCACTCATTTAAACGGAAAATTAGTCGAGAAAAACCCTACTCATCTCATCATCGATTGTCATGGAGTAGGCTATGAGGTACATATTTCACTGTATACATTTGGGCAAATCCCCGATCAGGAAAATGTACGGGTATATACGCATTTACAAATCCGTGAAGATGCCCATCAGATATTCGGTTTTTATACTCCCCAAGAACGGGCACTTTTTCGTTTGCTTATTGGGGTTTCTGGGATAGGAGCAAGCACTGCAAGAAGCATGCTGTCGTCCATGGAGCCGCTTCAAATTCAGCAAGCTGTTCTACAAGAAGATATCAATACCATAAAGTCCATTAAAGGGATCGGATTAAAAACAGCCCAGCGTTTAATCTTAGAGCTCAAAGATAAAATCCAACAAAGCGATATTGCTGCTGAAATTCCTGCAGTTTTGGGCAATACTACCAAAGAAGAAGCGTTATCAGCATTAGAGGTTTTAGGATATGCTCGTAAGGCTTCTGAAAAGATTGTAGATCAGCTTATTCAAGCCGCACCTGAAAGCAGTGTAGAACAATTGATTAAAGGCGCCTTAAATAAGCTTTAAAAACATTAGCTCTGGGAGTTCGTTTTTTTTATGTAAGGCTGAATCCAATATTTTTAGCCCTCTTGTTATGGGGTGGGCTACAGCTCGCAACAGCCCAGAAGCAAAAAGCAGATTTGGGCCAAATTCCCCTCCCAAAGCCTTCTTCTCTCGTTGAAAAGTATACCTATGACCCCGTCTTAGATCGCTATATTTTTTCTGCTTCAATTGCCGATTATCCCATGGATACTCCCATGGTGTTAACCCCACAACAATTTGAAAGTCTTCAGCTTAAAGAAGCTATGAAGTCTTATTTTCAAACCAAAGTAGGAGCCCTTACGGGTACAGCAGAAAATATTGAAGAAAGTCGCAAAAATTTATTGCCTGAACTGTATGTGAATAATCAATTCTTTCAATCTATTTTTGGAGGGAACTCTATCGATGTTAACCCACAGGGATCCATCGGGATAGATCTTGGTGCACGATATCAGCGAACCGATAATCCGGCGGCATCTCCTCGCAACAGACGAAATTTTGGATTTGATTTCGATCAGCGCATCAGTTTAAGTTTACTGGGAAACATCGGTGAGCGATTACAAATTACCGCCAATTACGATACTGAGTCCACTTTTGATTTTCAAAATGTGGTTAAAATTCAATTTAATCCTCCTAAACTCGAGGAAGCATTCTCGGTCGTTCCCGGTTCATTATCCAACGGTTTTCAAGGGTTGCAAGACAAAGCCTCTGCCATTGGGTCTAAGGTGGAATCGGTTCAGCAAAATTTAAATGAAGCCAAGGCATTACTGGAAAACACCAAAGAAAAAATAAATGCTCTACGGGAAAAATCGCAAAATTTAAGAGGTGCAGTGGGGGCTTTCCAGTCGCCTATGGAAGACTTTTTGAATGGACAACTCGATGAAGATGGAATTCTCCAAAGTATCGATGTGGGGAATGTGAGTATGCCCATCAATAGTAGCCTGATTCAGGGAGCCCAAAATTTATTTGGGATTCGAGCAGATCTTAAAATTGGGAAAACCCAAATTTCAGGGGTTTTCTCAGAGCAACGATCACAATCTCAAAGAATTTCTGCTCAAGGCGGTGGAACCCTTCAAGACTTTTCATTTTTTGCGTTAGACTACGAAGAGGATAGACACTTTTTCTTAGCCCAATATTTCAGAGATCGATACGATCGGGCCTTGTCGACTTACCCTTATATTAATTCTCAGATACAAATTACCCGAATTGAAATATGGGTCACCAATCGATCGGCACAAACACAAAATATCCGTAACGTTGTAGCATTACAAGATTTGGGAGAGTCTCATCCCGAGCGAACCACCTTTCAACGCCTCGATTCACAGTTTTTTCAGACCACCAATAGCAATGCTCCGCCTGCCAATGCCAACAACCGCTTGGATCCGATCCCCAACTCAGGAGGAATACTAACGGATGATGTCAGAGATATTGCGTCTGTCAAGCAGGGATTTGGGGCATTTGCCAATCAGGTAGCTGAGGGGTATGATTACGCCGTTCTGGAAAGTGCTCGAAAATTAAACCCGAATGAATACAGGTTGCACCCTCAATTGGGATACATTTCCTTGAATCAGCGGTTGAGTAATGATGAAATCCTTGGGGTCGCTTTTCAATTTACCTACAGGGGGGAGGTCTATCAGGTAGGTGAGTTTGCTAATGGAGGAGTGCCGGGTACATCTTCTACGGACTCGAATACGCAGCAATCTTCTGTACAGAACAATAGCTTGGTCGTGAAGATGCTTAAAAGTAGTGTAACCGACGTACGACAACCTGTTTGGGATCTGATGATGAAAAACATCTACAACACAGGAGCTTATCAGATTTCTCAGGAGGATTTTAAACTTAATATTTTTTATACAGATCCGAGTCCAATAAATTACATCAACCCAGTAACGGAAAGCATTTGGCCCGAGCAATTGAACGAAACCATACTGCTGAATACCTTTCAGTTAGATCGCTTAAATGCCTATCGCGATCCGGTAGCTCAAGGAGACGGATTTTTTGATTTTATCCCGGGCACTACTATCGATCCGGAATACGGGACCATCATTTTTCCCATGGTAGAACCTTTTGGAGCTTATCTTTTCGATTTGTTGGATGATCCGAGTTCAGCTACGGAGCAATATACGGATGAGCGATCTTACAACGCCAATCAGGAAAAGTACGTCTTTCGGGAAATGTATGCACTGACCAAAGCAGCAGCGCTTGAGACCGCTGAAAAAAATAAATTTCAGATGAAAGGTCGATACACGGCAGAAGGAGGAGACGGGATTCCTCTCGGGGCATTTAATGTTCCTCGTGGATCGGTTCAAGTACGTGCAGGAGGGCGAATTCTCAGAGAGGGCTTGGACTATACTGTTAATTATGATATTGGACGGGTAAAAATATTGGACCCTGCGTTGAAAGCCTCCAATACGCCTATCGATATTTCCGTCGAGAACAATTCATTTTTTAATCAGCAAACTAAACGTTTTTCAGGGGTTAATGTCGTCCATCAAGTCAATGAAAACTTTGTGATGGGAGGAACCCTTTTAAACCTTAGTGAAAATCCACTCACTCAAAAAGCCAACTACGGAACCGAACCGGTGAACAATACAATGTTTGGTTTCAACACTTCTTTCTCTACTGAATTACCATTCTTAACTCGATTGGTAAACCGATTGCCGAATATTCAATCCGATACGCCCTCTTATTTATCTTTTAGGGGAGAAGTCGCACGACTCAATACAGGAAATCCCCGCCTAACGCAGTTACAAGGAGAGGCCAGTGTGTACTTAGACGATTTTGAAGGTGCCCAAACCAGTATTGATATCCGATCGCCCTTGGCCTGGAGACTTTCCAGTGTGCCTATTGAGGGGGTACAAGGAGCTCAGTCGACAGGCTTGGAAAAGGGATTTCATCGTGCTAAATTGGCTTGGTACACCATCGATCCTATTTTTTACACGGCCAGTCGCCCGAGTGAATTGGATAATAATGCCATTTCGCTCAATACTACTCGCCGAATATTCATTCAAGAAATTTTTCCTGAGCAAGATCTAGTCCAAGGAACAACAACGGTTCAGAATACATTAGATTTAGCCTACTATCCGTCTGAAAAGGGTCCTTATAACAATGCGAACAACCAACAATTCAATGCTCAAGCGAACGATCATTGGGGTGCAATTATGCGGCCCATTAGCGCCACTAATTTTGAGCAATCCAATGTAGAGTTCATTGAATTTTGGCTATTAGATACTTTTTCCGATCTAGAAGCCCCGACCGATGATTTAGGCCAACTTGAATTTCACCTTGGAAACTTGTCCGAGGATATATTGGCCGATGGTCGGAAGCAATTCGAAAATGGACTTCCAGGAGCCAATACCGATACGTCGGTCTATGAAACTCCTTGGGGGAAAGTTCCCGCGGGACAATCCCTGTTGTATGCTTTTAATACAGATGCTGAAGATAGACCTCTACAGGATGTTGGACTAGATGGTTTGTCAGATGCAGAGGAAGCACTTATCTACACTGAAAATCCTTCTGAAGACCCAGCTGGAGATAACTACAGTTATTTCGTCCAGGCCAATGGAGATATTTTAGAGCGCTATAAAAATTACAACGGGACCCAAGGCAACTCTCCCCTAGCTTTTTCAGATACGAATCGGGGAAGTACTACAGAACCAGATACCGAGGATATCAATAGGGATCAAAGCATGAATACCATAGAAAGCTATTTCTCCTATCAGATTCCTATTCGCAAGGGGATGCAAGTTGGGAATCACCCTTTTGTGACAGATGTTCGAGAAGAAGTCGAGGTTAAACTTCCCAATGGTCGAAACCTCACCACCCGATGGATTCAATTTAAAATACCAGTGCAGAAGCAGTATTACCAGGGAACCGCTTTTCAGCCCTATTTCGATGCGGTAAACGGGATTAACGATTTGCGTTCGGTCCGGTTTATGCGTATGCTACTGAAAGGTTTCGACCAAGAAGTAGTGCTTCGTTTTGGGACCTTAGATTTGGTTCGAGGCGATTGGCGCAGATATCAGCAGCCCTTAAACCCAGATAATATGGATTATTTGGGAACCACCTTAGACATCAGTACGGTGAACATCCTTGAAAATGAAAACCGTGTGCCGATCAACTATGTATTACCTCCCGATATCCAGCGGGAACAAGTCAACAATAACAATACTATTGTTCGTCAGAACGAACAGGCGCTTTCGTTTCGAGTCAACCAATTACGACCACGCGATGCCCGGGCTGTTTTCAAAAATGTAGATTTAGATCTACGACAGTATAAAAAGATTCGAATGTTTTTGCATGCAGAATCGCTACCGGGTCAAGACGAATTGCCAGGAGCTGGGGCAACACCTGAATACGATAATCGGATGGTGGCATTTATTCGATTGGGAACCGATTATAAAGACAACTACTATCAGATCGAAATTCCGTTAAAACCCACCCCTTGGGATACAGAAACGACCAATCGCTACACGGCAGAACAAGTATGGATTCCAGAGGAAAATGCTATCGAAGTTCCACTAGAATGGCTAACAGCAATAAAATCTAAGGCGATTGCGTCGGCTAGTTCAGCTCGAGTGGCGTATTACGATGAGGAGCTCAATAGAATTCAGGAGTTCGACCCCTTTGGAGGTCTTCCAGGAAGTAAAAAATATAAGCTTTCCATCAAAGGAAACCCTACTTTGGGAGCCATTCGCACCCTGATGATCGGTGTTAAAAACCCAGGTGACCCCAACGATGCCAATCTTTCGGGAGAGGTTTGGTTCAATGAATTACGCATTTCTGGCATCGAGAACAAAGACGGTTGGGCAGCCGTAGGAGCCTTAGATGTTAATTTGGCTGATTTTGCCGATGTGTCTGCCACTGGTCGATACACTTCTATTGGCTTTGGAGCCTTAGATCAGACCCCTAATCAGATTCAGCGGGAAGGTCTTCGACAATATGATGTTGTCAGCAACATTAACGTCGGGCAGCTTTTACCCAAAAAATGGGGCTTGCAAATTCCATTGAACGTCAATTCTGGGGCAACTACCATTAGCCCGGAATACGATCCTTTATATCAGGATTTAAAATTAGAAGATCGATTGGAAGCGGCCGCTACTCCCCAAGAGCGACAGCGAATAGAAGAACAGGCAGTCGAATATTCAGAGCGCAACAGCATTAGCCTGATCGGTGTCCGAAAAACAAAAACCGGGACTGGTAAAACACGCCTATACAGTCCCGAAAACTTCGACTTTTCATATGCCTACAATCGCGTTGCAAGTAGGAATTTTGAAATTGAAGATCAGCAACAAATCCAGATGAATCTCGGAGCAAATTATCAGTACAGTTTCCCGAAAAAATCTATTCAGCCGTTTAAAAACACCAAGTTTTTAAAGAAGAAATATTTACTATGGCTGCAGCAATTTAACTTTAACCTATTGCCGACAAGTCTGTCATTACAATCGCAGTTGAACCGAAATTTGACCTATCAGAGATTCAGAGAAGTATATCAGCCAGGGGTAGAGCAATCCATACAACGCGCCCTGCCCAGTCTTCAGCAGCGTAACTTTCTATTCGATTGGCAATACAATTTAAGCTATAACCTCAGCCAATCGCTCCGTTTAAATTTCACAGGATCAACCAACAATATTCTTAAGTTCTCTGAGTCTGAATTAGCCTCGAGCGATGCTCCACAAAAAGACATTTGGGAAGGCGTTTGGAACATGGGGTCGCCCAACCAATATTTCCAGACCCTTAGTCTGAATTATCGTTTACCTTTTCAGTATATCCCTGTACTTAGCTTCATCAATGCTACGTATAACTACACGGCCGATTTTAATTGGCAGCGCGGATCAGATGTTTTAGCAGACGTACAGGCGGAAACCGGAGAAACCCTAGGAATCGTGAACACTGTACAAAATGCCAATACGAAAACTTTCTCCGGGAGCATGAGCTTTGAACGCCTGTATACAGCATTGGGGATCAAGCCTAAAAAGAATGCTTTTAATCAGCGACTGGCAGAAAAAACAGCTGTGCAGGACAGTGCTAAGCAAAAATCGGAATCCCTTCAAAAAATACTAAAAGGTGTGGTGGGTGTACTGGATAAGTTTAAACGAGTTCAGTTCAATTATTCCGAAAACAACGGTACTGTATTGCCGGGCTATATTCCACAGGTTGGATTTGGACAATGGAACTTACCACAGTGGCAATTTATTTTTGGGGACCAGTCCGACATCCGATATGCGACTGCTCAGCGAGGATGGTTAACAGAATTCCCAGATTTCAACCCTACTTTTAATAAAGTGCACAACAGCAAGCTGACTGTTTCAGCACAGCTACAACCCCTCAAAGGATTGCTAGTGGACTTTACTGCTGAGCGAAATTATTCGGAAAACACCAATGAAAACTTTCGTGTAGCGGACGGCAACTACACCCCATTAAACCCGAATACTTTTGGGAATTTTGGAATTTCAACAGTTCTGATTCGAACAGCCTTCCGAAGTGTAGACAAGGACTTCAATCCTAATTTTGAGCGATTTAAAACATATCGCGCTCAGGTGGCCAACCGTTTGGCTTTAAGTCGGGCTGGAAATACGGGTTCAGCACCCTCCGACTCGGGCTTTCCAGAGGGCTATGGCCCCAACCAACAAGATGTTTTAATCGGTGCCTTTTTAGCGGCCTATACCGGGGCAGATCCATCGAAAACAGATTTAAACCCGATTCGAAATACTCCCATCCCGAATTGGAACTTGAAATATACCGGTCTGATGCAGATGAAATCATTGCAGAAAATTTTCAATCGCTTTTCACTCAGTCATGGCTATCGTTCTAGCTTAACCCTGAACAGCTTTAGAACCAATTTGGATTACAACCCTGAGTTGCCCCAGCAAAAAGATGTTGCTGGAAACTTTTTACCCGAACGCATTTATGCCAACGTTAATCTGGTGGAGCAATTCAACCCATTGGTCCGAATAGATTTTGAATTAAAAAACTCCCTCAATATACTAATGGAAATGAAGCGCGATAGAGCTCTTTCTTTGAGTTTAGACAACAGTCTATTAACGGAAACCAGCGGGAATGAGTTTATCCTTGGAGGAGGCTACCGAATTAAAGATCTCCGTTGGCGAACTCGTTTTGGCGGGAAGCGTGTAACGCTCAGTGGGGATTTAAACCTAAAAGCTGATGTTACTTACCGGACAAACCTGACTGTCTTGAGGAACCTAGAATATGAGAATAATCAGGTAACTGCAGGGCAAACACAAATGTCCATCAAGTTTACGGCCGACTACGCCCTCTCAAAAAATTTAACAGCTCTTTTCTTCTACGACCACAATTTCTCTGAATTTGCCGTCTCCACTGCCTTCCCGCAAACAAGTATTCGCTCGGGATTCACAATCCGATATAATTTCGGGAATTAGATTTTTCCACTTGAGCGAAAATCAGCTACTTTCGTAAAAAAAAAGCAAATGCATATTCCAGAGAATTTATATTACACACAAGATCACGAGTGGGTGAAGATTGAAGGTGAAATCGCCACTGTTGGTATAACCGACTTTGCTCAAAGTGAGCTGGGAGATATTGTATATGTTGAAGTGGAAACAGAAGGCGAAACACTAGCAGCAGAAGAGGTGTTTGGAACGGTCGAAGCGGTGAAAACTGTTTCAGATTTGTTCATGCCGGTTGCTGGCGAGATCATCGAGTTTAATACCGCTTTGGAAGATGCTCCGGAAGATGTAAACGAAAGCCCTTATGAAAAAGGATGGATGATTAAGATCCAGTTGTCTCCGGATAGCGATCACAGTTCTCTACTGAATGCTCAAGCCTACCAAGAACTTATTGGGGCCTAAAAGCTTCCGGTTTTTAGCCATTGGGCTTACGCTCGCCTCCTTGTGGTTGAGCTTGACTCCTGGCGATCCGGATAAGATTCCTTCCATCCCCCATTTAGATAAGCTGGTTCATTTTTGTTCATACGGCATGTTGTACGCCTGCTATTGGGGTGGTTTTTTTCGGGATAAAACGAAACGCCAGCTCTTCCAATGGGCAATATTCATTGCACTTTACAGCGGAGTCTTAGAAATTATACAGGCTTGGATGGGCCTAGGACGAACGGGCGATATTTGGGATTTTGTAGCCAATTGCATTGGGATTTTTTTTGTATATTTTGGGGTAAGAAGGTGCTAAGCCGTTCTTTAACCCCAAATATCATACATCATGGACCCCAAAAAAAATCCAAAGTACGATCTTAACCGCTATAGTGGTCTATTCTTCTCCATTGGACTTGCACTCACGCTCTTTGTGGTTTGGCAGATGATTGAATGGAAAAACTACGACAAGAGTATATTCGATTATCAAGCCTTACATGTGATGGAAGAGTCGGAGGAAGAAATCCCCGTTACGGAACAGATCAAAACTCCACCGCCACCGCCTCCACCGCCCCCAGCTCCAGAGATCATTCAAGTAGTTGATGATGAAGTGGAAGTCGAAGAAACCATCATCGAGTCGACAGAAACCGATCAGAATGAAATTGTAGATGTAGAAGAGGTAGAAGTAGACGAGGTAGAGGAGGTAACCGATGTTCCATTTGCGATCATTGAGCAAATACCCCTATTTCCAGGATGTGATAAAGTTCCTAAAAAAGAGCAAAAAAATTGCTTTCAGGATAGGATAAACGCCCATATCCGAAAAACTTTTCGCTACCCTCAGATAGCGCAGGATTTGGGAGTACAAGGAAAAGTCTATGTTTCATTTGTCATCGATCGGGATGGTAAAATCACAAATATTCGTTCCAGAGGACCCGATAAAAACCTAACCAAGGAAGCGGAACGTATTATAGCGGCTTTGCCGCAAATGATTCCTGGAAAGCAGCGCGGAAAACCCGTTCGAGTGCCTTACAGTGTTCCGATTTCGTTTCAGTTGCGCTAGATTTATAGGTCTAATCCGAGATTCCGCTCAGATTAGGCAAAAGATTACGGTTTTTTTTTTAGTTTAGTCCAGTTTTCTAAATCATATTTATTTACTAGACGCACATGCAGCCGAAGAAAAATCCAAAAGCCGACCTATCGCGTAACTCAAGCCTATATTTTGTTATAGGGCTTGCAGCTATTTTATTTATCACTTGGCAGGCAATTGAGTGGAAAACTTACGACAAAAGTCTTTATGGCTACGAAGCACTCAATGTAGAAGACGAGGACGATGAAGAAGTTCCAATCACAGAGCAGATTAAAACTCCACCGCCACCACCGCCACCACCGCCAGCACCTGAGGTGATTGAGGTTGTTGAAGACGAGGAAGAGGTCGAGGAAACGGTTATCGAATCGACGGAAACAGATCAGGAAGAAATCGTTGAGGTAGAAGACGTGGAAATCGAAGAGGTTGAAGAGGACCTTGATGTACCTTTTGCTGTGATCGAAGATGTGCCAATCTTTCCTGGTTGCGAGCGAGTAAAAAAATCTGAGCGAAGAGCGTGTTTTCAGGAAAAAATTAATAAGCATATTCGTAAAAACTTTCGTTATCCTGAGATTGCCCAAGAAATGGGGATCCAAGGACGGGTATACGTTAGTTTTATCATCGATAAAGACGGGTCAATCACCGGGGTTCGCATGCGTGGACCGGATAAGAACTTGGAAAAAGAAGCCGCTAGAATTATTGGTCGACTTCCAAACATGACACCAGGAAAACAAAGAGGACGTCCTGTGCGGGTACCTTTTAGTATTCCGATCACCTTCCGCTTACAATAAAATACAAATCCCGACTAACCCTCGGGATTTTTCATTTATAGAGATTGCATATGCTGGGGACTAGAACTATCTTTGTGCCCTAGCAGGAATTCATGAAGACGACAAGCACGCAAATCTCTATTTCCCAAACCCGGTCCTTTTTGTCGGATTTTTTGGAATTGACCAAATTCCGCCTCGCCATAAGTGTCATGTTCTCTTCACTTGCGGGTTACGTGCTTGCAGCTGAAATCTATGATTTAACGACATTGCTACTGCTTTGGGTTGGGGGCTATGGCATGGTCGGAGCTTCCAATGCTTTTAATCAGATATTAGAGGCAGAGTTCGATGCTCAGATGAAGCGTACCCAAAATCGGCCGATCCCTACTGGACGTATGTCTAAAGCAACTGCATTGCTTATAGGAACAGCGCTTACCATTATGGGTTCATTGGTTCTGTATTACATCAACGCAAGAACCGCCTTTTTTGGACTGTTATCGTTGTTGATGTACGTGGCTATCTATACACCATTAAAGCGCAAGACTTCTTTTTCAGTTTTTGTTGGCGCTTTTCCAGGAGCCATACCTTTTATGTTGGGATGGGTGGCCGCCACAGGCCGTTTTGGAATTGAGCCTGGAGTATTGTTTATGGTCCAATTCTTTTGGCAGTTTCCCCATTTTTGGGCCATTGGATGGATGTTAGAGGAAGACTACAATAGAGTAGGATTTAAGATGTTACCCAGCGGTGGTGCCAATAGGCAAACAGGGTTTCTGATTGTACTCTACACCCTCTGGACCGTTGTGGTTTCTCTTTTACCTATGGCTCCCTACACCGGGCGTTTAAGCCTTTCGGTTGTCGGAGGAGCTTTGGTAGTCATTATTGGTCTGGGGATGCTCTTTTACGCTGTTCAACTGATGCGTGAGCAAAATAAAGCAGCCGCAAGAAAGCTGATGTACGCCAGTATTTTTTATATCACCGCCCTTCAATTGATTTATGTATTTGATAAACTTTTAATCGGATGAGTAGTACCAAACAACCCCAACAAAAAGCCAAAAAAATGATGCTCTGGGTGGGTATGATTAGCATGACCATGACCTTTGCAGGTCTTACCAGTGCCTATGTAGTGAGCAGTAGCCGTACCGATTGGCTAACGGATTTTCAAATGCCTACTATTTTCAGCGTGTCTACTGTGATTATCCTTCTCAGCAGCCTATTGTTTCACATGGCTCAAAAAAACTTGATGAGTGGACAGAAGTCTGCAGCCAAAGGACTGATCGTTGGTACCCTAGTGCTGGCCATCGGTTTTATTTTCACACAGTTTCAGGGATTTCAAGAAATCATCAATTCAGGATATTATTTCACAGGTCCACAAAGTTCTATAACAACTTCTTATTTGTATGTATTGGTCCTTTTACACCTGCTTCATTTAAGTGCTGGAATAGTCGTTTTGGGTGTTACTTTTTATCGGGTGCAGACCAATCGATACAGTTCCGAGAATCATTTAGGGATGGAATTAGCGGTTCTTTTTTGGCATTTTCTTGATTTTCTATGGGTATATTTATACGCCTTTGTCATGCTTTACGGCTAAAAAGTAATACATTTGAACTGGAAAAAATTTGACTAAATATTTATGGAAGTAACAGCAGCAAATTCTGCGGAATCTACCTCAGTTTGGGGAGGCGGCAACCAACCGCTTAATGCAAGTTATGGAAAGCTAATGATGTGGTTTTTTATCGTGTCAGATGCTTTGACCTTCTCCGGATTTTTGGTAGCCTATGGCTTTTCTCGATTTAAAAACATCAATACATGGCCAATTGCCGATGAAGTGTTTACGCATTTCCCATTCTTGCACGGAGTCGACGCTCCCATGTACTACGTGGCCTTGATGACCTTTATCCTTATCTTTTCGTCCGTGACGATGGTACTAGCTGTAGATGCTGGCCACCACATGAATAAGGCAAAAGTGACCTTTTACATGCTCTTGACGATTATCGGGGGAGCTATTTTCGTTGGCTCTCAAGCTTGGGAATGGAAAAATTTCATCAAAGGAGAATACGGAGCTCTCGAAACTAAGGGGGGGCAAATTCTTCAATTTGTAAATGTAGATACAGGAAAAAGAGTTTCGCTAGCAGAAGTTGCCAGTCCTCAACAACAAACGCGTGAAACGCATCAGGCGTACAATGGGGTTTGGTATGAACAAGAAAGAACTTTGCCCACTTACACTGTCGCTGAAGTTCAAGCTGGCTTCGCCGCACAGAACAATCTGACTGTCCGAACGCAAGAATTAACGGCAGACGGACAAAAGACCGTCCTCTCTCGAGCGAATGCGTTGGATAAAATTCAAAATGCAACAAGTGTTGTGGAAGGAGCTAACCTGATTCACAACGAATACGGAAATCGTCTTTTTGCTGATTTCTTTTTCTTTATTACCGGCTTCCACGGCTTCCACGTTTTTTCAGGAGTAGTGATCAACATCATTATTTTCTTTAATGTAATCGTTGGTACCTATGAGCGTCGTGGTCATTACGAAATGGTTGAAAAGGTCGGGCTTTACTGGCACTTTGTAGACCTCGTATGGGTCTTTGTATTCACCTTCTTTTATCTGGTATAATTATGGCAGCTGAAACACACAAACTAGCAATCTTTAGAGGACTTTTAAAATTTAAATCTAACCAGCAAAAAATCTGGGGTGTTCTTATTTTCCTTTCCATCGTTACGACAATTGAAGTCGTCTTGGGAATAGTGAAACCAGCTTCTTTGATGATGATGGTCTTGGGAATGAAAATCCTCAACTGGATATTCATCATCCTCACCTTGGTAAAAGCCTACTACATTGCCTGGGATTTTATGCACATCAGAGACGAAAAAAGTAGCTTACAAAGCTCTATCGTTCTGCCTTTGCTCATCCTGATCCCTTATCTTGCTTTTATTCTTTTGGTAGAAGCGGATTATATTTTCGAGGTGATGCGTGAAGGATTTATCAGTTGGAATTTCTAAGAAATTTCACTTCAATTAATGGAGCTGTTATGAATGGAAAGGCAAAAAAAATAATCGTTTTAGGGACGCTGTTTTTTTTGCCTTTGTTTGTATACATGTTCTTTGCTTCTGGGAAAAACAATTTTGCTCGCTTACCTGTTCTAACTACAAATGTTCCTGAATTACAAGCTTTCCGTTCTAGCACTGGAGAGCTTCCACTACTTGAAGATAAGATTACAATTCTCGGTTTTTGGGGCAAAGATCTAGCGCTAAAAAAGGCTGAAGCTTTAAACTTAAACGAAAAAATTTACAAGCGTTTTTATCAGTTTCAAGACTTTCAGTTTGTCTTTTTAGCACAAGAGGGAGAACAAGCAGCAGTCGATAGCCTTCGCTATCAACTTCAAACTGGAGCTGGAACGGATTTGGCCAAATGGCACGTTCTTTACGGAGATTCCCTTCAGTTAGCACAACAATTTCGTGGGCTAGCTACACCATATACCCTTAGTACAAAGGGTAGCAGTCCGTATGTTTTTATTATCGATAAAAACAGAGCCCTTCGCGGCAGAACAGACGACAAAGATGTGGATACCCTTTGGGGTGTCAATGCACAGTCTGTTGCTCAAATCCACAAAAAAATGGTAGACGATGTCAAAGTGATTTTAGCAGAATATCGTCTGGCATTAAAAAAATACAATGTAGAGAGACCCAAATAGCATATGAAGCGGTTTTCTTTTAAATATGTCGGTTTAGTCTTAGTGGTTCTTTTGTTTGGAATGTTGTTTATTCCAAAGATTTGGAGCCGTATCGAGCGAAAGCAAGTAGTGGACAGCAGTCGTTCGGTCGAGGCTCAGCCCTTGGCCTACCTCAATGTAAGTGGACAAGCAAAAAAGGTGCCCGAATTTTTAATGCTTAACCAAGATTCCTTGTGGATTGGCGATTCGGACTACCTAGGAAAAGTGTGGGTAGTAGAGTTTTTCTTTACGCGTTGTCCAAGCATTTGTCCGATTATGAATAAGAATATGAAAGTAATTGATAATCGCTTTCACGATTCCCCCAACTTTGGAATCGCCTCCTTCACGATCGACCCCGCCTACGATCAGCCTAAAATCCTAAAAGCCTACGCCGAGACTTATGAAACCCAAAGCCCCAATTGGCACTTTTTAAACGGCCCACTTGAGACCGTTCACGATTTAGCCAACCAAGGATTCAATATTTTTGCTGGTATCAATCCGGAGGTAGCAGGAGGGTTCGAGCATCAGGGATATTTTGCACTGATCGATAAGAAAGGTTATTTTAGATCTCGAATGGATGAATACGGGAACCCAATTGTTTACTATTCTGGATTAGACAACGACGCTGGAGAGGCTCCAGAAGTCGATGCCCTGATGCAGGACATAGAATTATTGCTAAAAGAATAAACAAATTGTTATGAAAAAATCTATAGTCGAGAAATATAGAATTCCCATTATTTCGGTTTCTGTGGTCATCCCAATTGTGGTCGCACTATTGTTTACAATCCGTATCCCAAACGTTGAGCCTTTATCTTTTTTACCTCCTGTATATGCTTGTATCAATGCTGCCACAGCTGTTGTATTGGTCTTCGCCCTATACGCTATCAAAAACAACAATATTCTACTTCACGAGCAACTAATGAAAACGGCTATTGCCCTTTCGTTAATGTTTTTGTTGATGTATGTGGCCTATCATATGACCTCTGATCCGACCCCCTATGGTGGGAAAGGATGGAAAAGGCCCTTCTATTACTTTATCTTAATTAGTCATGTCTTGTTATCCATCGGTATTATTCCCATGGTTTTAATTACCTATGTGAGAGCAATTGCAAAATTGTTTGATGATCACAAACAAATTGCTCGGTATACCTTCCCGATATGGTTGTACATTGCCGTTTCAGGTGTGGTCGTTTATGTGATGATTTCTCCCTATTATGCCTAAACAACATCTGAGTTTTCTATTTCTAATCTGTTGTTTATTTTTTTCCTTTCCGCTTGAAGCCCAATGCTCCATGTGTCGGGCAGTTTTAGAATCTGAGGAAGGACAGGCAACTGCGCGTGGTATTAACAATGGGATTTTATATTTAATGGCTGTTCCATATATCCTTGTAGCGTTTGTGGGCTGGAAAATATTTAAGATTTACCAGAAAAAATGATAATTTTGTAACAAAATAAAGATATCCACGTCTATTATTATAGAAGTTGCAACAATACTATTTTTTTGTCTAACCTATAGCTATGATCAAAATTAAAGAGCTCCACAAGTCTTACAAAATGGGCAAATCTGCTTTGCACGTATTAAAAGGAATAGATTTTGAGGTAGCTCCCGGAGAACTAGTGGCCATCATGGGGTCTTCTGGTTCCGGAAAATCTACCCTGCTAAACATCCTTGGGATGTTAGATGTCGCAGATACGGGCCTTTATGAATTGGATGGCTTTCCTATTGAAAACTTAGACGAAAAAAAAGCGGCCCAATACCGCAATAAATTTTTGGGCTTCGTCTTTCAATCCTTTAATCTAATCAACTATAAATCTGCTGTTGAAAATGTAGCCCTTCCCTTGTATTATCAGGGGGTTAAACGAAAAGAACGCATAGAAATCGCCATGGATTATCTCTCTCGAGTTGGTTTAGCCGATTGGGCAACACACTTGCCAAGTGAACTTTCGGGGGGGCAAAAACAAAGGGTAGCGATTGCTCGTGCAATGGCCTCGAATCCGAAGGTTCTTTTAGCGGACGAACCTACAGGTGCTCTCGATACAAAGACTTCTTACGAGGTAATGGACCTCATTCAGAAAATCAATGAGGAAGGTAGAACAATTTTGGTGGTGACACACGAACCCGATATAGCGCATATGTGCAAGCGAATTGTTCACCTTAAGGATGGAACCATTGAAAAAGATACTCTGGTAAAACAAGTAAAGGCCTTACCTCATGTTTAATAGCGATCGGTGGAGAGAAATTTTTCAAACCATCCGTAAAAATCCATTGCGTACAACTTTATCAGGATTTACGGTGGCTCTGGGGATATTTATCTTCATTATTTTATTTGGGTTAGGCAATGGACTAAAGAACACTTTTCAGGAGTTTTTCTTAGACGATGCCACCAATGCCATATTTCTATTTGCCGGGAAAACCACCAAACCCTATCGTGGTTTTAAAGCCAATAGAAGAATCGAGTTTAAAAACGACGACTTATCAGACATTAAACGTGACTTTTCTTTCTATTTAGAGAGTATTACTCCACGGATTACCCGAGGGGCCGTCGTTAAATATAAAACGGAATCTAACAGCTACACGACCAGAGCAGTTGCGCCAGCGCATCAAGCCATCGAGAAGAGTATTATGATGGAAGGGCGCTACATCAATAATATCGATGTAGACCAAGCCAAAAAAGTAGCGGTTATTGGTCGTTTGGTCGCCAAAGATTTATTTAAGGGAGAAAATCCGATCGGAAAAATCATAGACGTGAATTCAATCGCCTTTAAAGTCGTCGGTATTTTCCAAGACGAGGGCGGCGATAATGAAGAGCGATATGTATATATCCCCTACACCACACGTCAACGTTTAGAAGGAGGAACAGATAAACTCGATCAAATTAATCTGACCTTCCGTCCAGAACTAGGGCATGCAGGAGGTTTAGCATTTGAAAAAAGCTTAAGGCGTTATTTTAAAGATAAAAAAGATATTTCACCCCAGGATACAGGAGGAATATACGTCCGGAATGTAAATGATCAGCTTAAGCAAAATCAGCAATTTGCCGCTGTTTTACAACTGATTGTGACTTTTGTAGGGCTTGGGACTCTAATTGCTGGAATAATAGGGATCTCAAACATTATGGTTTTTGTGGTGAAAGAACGAACCAAAGAATTAGGGATTCGAAAAGCTTTGGGCGCCTCTCCTTATTCAATTATCGCCATGATTCTTCAAGAATCTATTTTTATTACCATGCTGTCCGGATATTTTGGTCTGATTCTAGGGATAGTTACGTTGAATAATTTAGGCAACTCCTTGGAGGACTATTTTATCAAAAACCCATATGTGGACATGAATACTGCCCTTCTAGCCACTTTTATATTGATTTTATTCGGCGGCATTGCTGGATACCTCCCTGCTTTAAGAGCAGCCAGAATTAAACCCATAATTGCCTTACGTGATGAATAGTCTTAGAGTCCTTTTTGATCGAGAAACCTGGCAAGAAATTTTTGGTTCCATTGCTAAAAACAAAACGCGTACCATCATTACTGTTATCGGTGTTCTTTGGGGAATTTTTATCTATGTGACCCTATCGGGTGCAGCCAAAGGATTGGATAATGGCTTTGAAAGGGAGTTTGAAAACGTCGCCATGAATTCTCTATTTGTTTGGGCACAGTCGACCAGTATTCCCTACGATGGATTTAAGATCGGTCGAAATGTTCAGTTGAAAATCCAAGACGTAGAGGCCCTAAAGAAGCAAGTCCCAGAAATTCAATATATCGCTCCCAGGAATGCTTTAGGGGTTTTTGGAGGATCTGCTCCTTTGGTTGTACGTGGAAATCGCTCGGGTAATTACAATATCTATGGAGATTTCCCGGAATACACCAAGATTGCAACAAAGAAGATATACGACGGGGGTCGTTTCATCAATACTGCGGATATTCAACAAGAACGTAAAGTTTGTGTAATCGGAGAACGAACCCGCGATGAACTGTTCGAGAAAGAAGTAAACCCTATCGGGAATTACATCCGTATTAATAACATATACTTTCAAATTATCGGGGTACACAAATATATCGAGGGAGGAGGATTTGAAAGCGACGGAGATATCTTTATTCCCTTCACCACCTATCGCAAGCTATACAATACCGGCGATCGTGTACAATGGTTTACGATAGCGGCCTATGACGACGCCGACGTAGTGGCAGTCGAAGAGCAAATAAAGCAGTCGCTTAAACGTATTCACCGCGTATCTCCCAAAGACGAACGCGCTTTTGGATCTTTCAACTTGGGAGAGATTTTTGGGAAAATATCAGGATTTGCTAAAGGGATGACTTTTCTGTCCCTAGTGGTCGGTATTGCGACAATTATCGCGGGTGTAATTGGCATTGGAAACATCTTGTTGATTTCTGTTAAGGAGCGAACTAAAGAACTCGGTGTTCGGAGAGCCTTGGGAGCTACCCCTGGAGAAGTACGCACTCAAATTATTTTAGAGTCTGTGTTTTTGACAACAATCGCTGGAATTATTGGGATTGTTATCGGTGCTATTGTTTTGGCCGGAATTAATGCTGGAACAGCCGATATGCAAGATTTTCCATATACCAACCCTACCGTTCCCATTTCATTTATTCTGGGGGCATTATTTATCATGGTCTTTTTGGGCACTTTAATAGGACTTATTCCTGCTCAAAGAGCTGTTAGTATTAAACCTATAGACGCATTAAGAGAAGAATAAAATTTAAACCAATTATCTAGAGCCATATGAAATACCTTAAATATCTCGGAATTGCAGCACTGATCTTCGGAGTTTTGTTTGCAGCTGCCTACTTTATAAAGACCAATAGCAAATCTATTGTTGAGTACACTACCGAAAAGGCTGTTACGCGAAGTATAGAAGAAAAAACAGTTGTTACAGGGAAAGTAATTCCAGAAGATGAAGTAGAGATTAAACCTCAGATTTCTGGAATTATAGAGCAATTATTTGTCGAAGAAGGAGACTTAGTTCAAAATGGAGACCTATTGGCCAAAGTTAAGGTGGTTCCAAATGAGCAATCTTTAAACAGTGCAAGAGGTCGTTTGGCAAATGCTAAGATTGTATTGAAAAATGCAGAACTCGATTTCAAACGCAATAAAGCACTTTATGAAAAAGAGATTATTGCCAAGCAAGAATACGAAAATGCAGAACTTCGCTTTTCTCAGGCTCAGCAGGATTTGAGAAATGCCGAATCGGACCTTCAAATTATTCGTTTGGGCTCTGCAGGAGGGTCGGCAACTGCCAATACAAATATCCGGGCAACAGTAGCTGGGACTATTCTAGAAATCCCAGTGAAAGAAGGCGACCAAGTTATTGAAAGTAACACCTTTAATGCGGGAACGACAATCGCTACAATTGCAGATCTGAACAAGATGATTTTTGAAGGGAAAGTAGATGAAGCAGAGGTAGGGAAACTAACCGTAGGGATGCCCCTGGAAGTGACCTTGGGAGCGGTGGAAGAAAAAACCTTTGAGGCTAAATTGAAATTCATTGCGCCCAAAGGAAATGAAGAGCAAGGAGCAGTACAGTTCAAGATTGAAGGTGAAGTATACCTCGATGATTCAGTGTATATCCGGGCAGGCTACAGTGCCAATGCCTCTCTAGTCTTACAAAAAAAGGACAATGTATTGGCGCTTAAAGAGAGTTTGTTGCAATTCGATAGAGATACGGACGAACCCTATGTCGAAATTAAAAAAGAAGGAAGCTTCGAACGAAAGGATGTTAAACTAGGGATCTCTGATGGCATCTATTCCGAGGTGCTCGAAGGTGTACTACCTACTGATGAAATCAAAGTTTGGAACAAAACGGAAAAGGATAAACGTACGACCGATAACTCAGAAGAATAATAGAAGCCCCATGAAAAATCAATCAATCGTCGTTTGGGTTTTTGTTTTTGGACTCTTTTCCAAAACACTACAAGCACAAGAAAATAAGCCCTTTACTCTAGAAGACTGTGTTAATCGAGCAATCGAAATGAACATCAGTATAAAACGCGCTAGTTTAGACTTAGAAAGTTCTGTGGTCGACAAAGCAGATGCGATCGGAAATTTTTTACCGAACTTAAATTTACAAGCTTCTCATTCTTGGAATATTGGTTTAAACCAAAACATTACTACTGGTCTTTTAGAAAACCTAACGACGCAGTTTTCTTCGATGAGTGGTAATGTCAATGCAACCGTTTATAACGGTATGCGAAATGTTCGTCAACTACACTTGGCTAATCTGAATATACTCGCACGAGAATATCAGCTCAAAGACATGACGGAAGATGTTATGTTGTTAGTTGCCAATGCATATTTGCAAGTAAAATTTAGCGAAGAACTAGTCAAGGTGCAGCAAGAACAGCGAGAAGTAACGCTTCAGGAGATGGAACGTACTAAGGTTTTGATAGAACAAGGAGTGCTCATCGCTGGAGACCTCTACGAAATCGAAGCGAATTTAGCTGCACAGGAGCAGTCCATCATTAACGAACAGAATAATTTACGCTTGTCAAAGATCAACCTTGCGCAGTTGCTCCTAGTAGATGATTACAATTCCTTTGAGTTGGCAACAGAAGAATTTGACATACCTATTTCAGAAGTACTTTTGGAAAATCCAAAGACGATCTTCGAAACAGCACTTCAAAATCGAAATGATATCAAGTTGGCGCTCACCAATATGGAGATTGCGGAAACGAATGTATTGTTGTCCAAAAGTGCTTTACAGCCAAGATTATCTGCTTTTTACAGTTATAGTACTCGTCTTTCATATAGCGATCGTTTGGTACCAACTGGGGATTTTACCGATATTCCAATCGGTTATGTTGCCGGAACGCTGGAAGAGGTTAGAACGCTAAGAGCGGAAACCGAAGTTGCTCCGCCGATGAACATCCTCGATCAATTTTCCATGAATGACGGTCATAACTTTGGTTTATCCTTAAATATTCCGGTCTTCAATGGTAAATCGGCTCAAAACAATGTTAAACGAAGCCAAATTAATGTTTTACAGTCCCAGCAGCTGTTTGATCAGCAGAAGTTAGATCTGGAAACCACAGTTAATCAGGCGTACAATAATGCAAAGGGAGCCTTCAAATTTTATGAGGCCTCTCAGAAAACTATTCTTGCCCGTTCCAACGCCCTGAACGATGCACAAAAGCGCTTCGAAGAAGGCTTAATGAATTCCTTTCAGTATGTGCAGGCCAAACAACGCTATGAGTCTGCTGTTTCAGATTTGGTTCGAGCAAAATACGATTATGTGTTTAAGTTAAAAGTACTGGAGTTTTACTTTGGTATTCCAATCAAGTAAATGATAAGTGCATGGCATGGATATTGCAGATCGAAACCAGCAGTAAGAATTGTTCAGTTGCCTTAAGCCATCAAGGGGAAACCGTCTGTTTTTTTGAAGAGGCACATCAAAATTATTCACACAGCACAGACCTACACCCACAGCTTCAAAAGCTGATGGAAAGTGCTCCTATTGCTTTGGAGGAGCTAGATGCGATAGCCGTCGGGAAAGGGCCAGGTTCCTATACTGGACTTCGCATTGGTGTTTCAGCAGCGAAGGGCTTGGCGTATGCACTAGACATTCCGTTAATTGGAATAAACAGCCTAACGCTAATCAGCCATGCTGCAGATGTTTCCGGTGAAGGCTTCCTTATTCCGATGATGGATGCCCGCCGAATGGAAGTGTATACTCGTGTGTGTGATACACAACAACAACTGGTTAAAGACACCCAAGCACTTGTATTAGAAGAAAGCAGTCAGTTTTTAGACTTAAACCCCGAAAAGCCCCATTATTTTTTTGGAGATGGCTCTGCCAAA
The DNA here is from genome assembly GCA_049889695.1 of Flavobacteriaceae bacterium. Taxonomy (GTDB): domain Bacteria; phylum Bacteroidota; class Bacteroidia; order Flavobacteriales; family Flavobacteriaceae; genus WTJH01. Next base: position 171,577 of record JBMHCX010000006.1, read on the forward strand.
GCCAAAGCCTTATTGCAAAATCCAAATTTTCATTTCTTATCTACTCCCCTTTATCCGTCTGCTGCGACTATGTCTGTCTTGGCTTATACGGAATTTCGACAGGAAAAATTGGAGTCTGTCGCTTATTTTGAGCCTTTTTACTTAAAGGAGTTCATGACAACACCTCCCAAAAAGAAATCGTATTAAGCTTTTTCTAATATGGTGTAAGCCGCTTCAACTGTGCTTACTGGGAGCAGGCATTTTTGACCCATACAGATGAATATTTGCAGCTCAGCAGTAGAAGATTTGGCCTGTAATGCAGGAGTGCTAGCTTTGCTGTCGAGTTGACCCCAAACCACAGCAGATGGAAATTTTTCTTGCAAATCCACAAGCGCGGAGCGAGCATTTTCCCCACCGATATAGACTTGCTTATACTGTTTAAAATCCAGAGCCAAACCGAGCCAATAGCCATGTGCTCTTGGGTGCTGTGTGGCCTGTGGGAGTATTTTACGAAGCATATTTTCGGCCTGTTTAATCCAATCCCATTCTTCGAAATAATGTCCGAGGATATATAAGTTTTCGCACATCAACGCATTGGGGGATGGAATCACGTCGTCTTGTGTCTGTGGAAGTTCAAAGAAGACCGCTTTATTGGCCTTTGGACTGAACTGAAATAGCTGACGATCTTCATCCCAAAAGAGTTCCTGCGCACGTTGGAGCAATCGATGGGCATCTCCTAAATAATCTTCATCCCATTGATCCTGATACGCATCGATCAAAAGGGATATCAGCCAAGCGTAATCTTCCAAAAAAGCATTCGTATATCGTCCACTAGAGCCATAATTTCGATATAAATCAGATTTAGATTCCCACAATTCGTTCACTAAGAAAGCGATATTTTTACGCGCCAATTGAGCCGCTTCTCGGTGCTGAAAAATTCTGGAGACGCACAGTAGACCTTTGCTGAGCATAGCATTCCATGAACAGACGATCAGGCGGTCGAGGGGAGGTGGTTTTCTCTCGCTTCTCTGCTGTAGTAATACAGCATGCCAAGTCCGTTTTTGTTGTGCTAAAAATTCTTCTGACCATCCTCTCCGATGGCAAAATACTTCGTCACTCTCAGGTCTATGAAGTATATATTTCCCCTCCCATAGATTTTTTGGTATTATGCCATAATAAGCTAAAAAGGCTTCTTTTTCGGGAAGATTTAAGCCGTTTATTTGTTCAGGTAACCAAGTGTAATATGCTCCCTCTGTGGATTGTTGTTGCCTTTCATCCCAGCTGTCAGCATCAGTGGCCGAAAAGAAGGCGCCTGCAGTAGTCGTCCATTCGTCTGCAATAAATTGCACTGTTTTTTCGCATGCCTCCTTAAAAATCGCGCTAGGCTTTTCTCGATAGGCAAAGGCATAGGTTCGGAGCAATTGGCCATTGTCGTAGGCCATTTTTTCAAAGTGTGGAATATTCCATGTGTCATTAACACTGTAGCGAGCAAATCCTCCCGCTAGGGAGTCAAATAGACCTCCTTGCGCGATTTGTTGGAGTGTTTTGTGCCAATGTTGGGTCCACTTTTCAGCAGATGGAGTATATCGTCCGATCTTCCCCCATAGATCTAACTGACAGGGAAGGGGAAACTTTGGTCCTCCTAAAAATCCGCCATGGATGGGATCCATCATTTGCCACAACGACGCAAAAGACCCCGACAAAGCATTCCCTTCTTTAGAGGTTTGTTCGTCGCCGTAACTGTTCAGTATTTGTTGCATTTGAGCTCCGTATTGCGTCAAAGCTTGTGGTTGTTCCTTTTGTATTTGAATAATTTTTTGCAGCGCAGTTAACCATGCTTCTTCAGCTAGGTAGGTACATCCCCAAAGGGGTTGTCCGTTTGGGAGTGCAACGATGTTTAAGGGCCATCCGCCCTGATCTGTCAGTAATTGGAGAGCCAACATATAGGTGTGGTCTAAATCGGGGCGTTCTTCTCGATCGACCTTAATATTGATAAAATGATCGTTCATAAAAGCGGCCACTTCAGGATTGGAAAAAGCCTCCCGTGCCATGACATGACACCAGTGGCAGCTGGCATATCCAATGCTAATGATGATCAGTTTTTGATGTTGTTCCCCTAAGGATAAAAGCGATTCGTCCCATGCCTGCCAAGCGATACTTTGGTGAGCATGTTGTTGTAGATAGGGACTAGTGGCCTGGTGAAGATTGTTCTCTAAGCTGGGGAAACTACCCATTGATGGCTACTACAGTATCTACTTTGCCGGGGAGCATATCTTTCAGCATCGTTTCAATTCCGTTTTTCAGCGTAAAAGTAGAAGAGGGGCATCCACTACATGCTCCTTGCAATACTACTTGTAACTGCTTTTGGTCTTCATCAAACGATTCAAAAACAATATTTCCGCCGTCGGAAGCAACGGCAGGCTTGATGTATTCCTCTAGGATATTGATGATTTGAACTTCAAGAGGCGTTCGATTTTCATCGATCGTTTCCTCCGTCGTATTTTGTTGCTGAGCGGTGGTAGCTTCGACAACCACGGTCCCTTGCGCTAATTGTTCTTGTAAAAAAGATCGTATTTCCATCACCACATCGTTCCATTCCATAGAACTGTATTTGGTGATCGATAAATAGTTATAGTCGACGAAAACTTCCCGTACAAATGGAAATTCGAAAAGCGCCCGAACCAAGGGTGCATGCTGTGCCTCATCGATATTCTTAAATTCAAACGATTCTTCCACCAGAGCTTTGTTGGCGACAAATTTCATGACCTCCGGATTTGGGGTGCTTTCAGCATAAATCGACACAGGAACTTTTTTGGCCACAAATTCAGGGGTAAATACAACTCCGCCATCAGCCAGATACTTTTTAAGCTGATCCGCTACTTCAACCAAGACATCCTCCCACTCCAAAATATTGAAACGTTGCACCAGAAGATGCTCTGCAGTCAGTTGTACTTCCTTGACAAATGGCAGATAAAACAATTGTTGTACCAAAGGTGCATCTACCGCCTCATCTACATTCTGAAAGCGAAAGTTTCCAGTTAAGTTGAGGGGAGTTTCGAATTTAAAAACCGCCCACTGAGGATCGGTTTGTATGGCAGCGTGAATTTCCATTGGCTATTTTTTTCAAAATTAGTGATTGTGAAAAAGGAAATAAAATTCAGAACCTTTAAATTCGTTTTAAATCCCTTAAATATGTTAGAACGAACGGTTCGGGGCTATACTCCCCAATACGGAAAAGATTGTTTTTTTGCTGAAACGGCAACACTCATCGGGGATGTTCAATTAGGGGATCAGTGTTCTGTCTGGTATCATGCAGTGGTTCGGGGCGACGTGAATACTATTCGCTGCGGCGATCGAGTGAATATACAGGATGGGGCTGTTATTCACGCCACTTTCGAACGCGCTTCGACCACCATTGGAAACGATGTCTCTATAGGACATAATGCCATAGTACATGGATGTACGATTCAAGACAAGGTCCTCGTAGGGATGGGAAGTATAATTATGGACCATTGCGTGGTTGAAACCGGCAGTATAATAGCTGCTGGAGCCGTATTGCCCCAAAACACCCACGTTCCTGCTGGGAGTATTTTTGCTGGGGTCCCTGCCAAAAAGATAGGTGATGTTTCTCCGGAATTAAAAAATGGAGAGATAGAACGTATCGCTAAAAATTATATTCAATACGCCTCTTGGTTTAAGGAATAGCCAAAAAAAAACCGAAGCAATTGCCTCGGTTTTGGTATTGTAGTTTAGGATGGATTAAAATCCGAGTTCCTTCTTTACGTCGGGCATGATATCTTTCCCGTTCGCTACGAGAACTCCTCCGCCTTGAGAAGCATCTAAAATATAGTCAAACCCTTGGGCCGCTGCCACTTTTTCAATGGCCTGACGCGCTTTGTCATAGAGTGGACGCATCATTTCAACTTGTTTTTTCTGTAGATCCTGAGAAGCTGTTTCTCTGAATCCTTGAATGTTCTGTTGTAAAGACTCTAATTCTTTCTGACGAGCTTGGTTGGTGATTTCAGTCTGATTCTCAGCATCGGCAGCATACGATTGCGCTTTTGCTTGGAATTCTTTTAGAGAGTTTTCGATATCTGTTGTGTAGGTTTTTTCGAGTTTTTCCAACTCTTTTTGTGCTGCGATTACCTCAGGCATTTCAGCGAAAAGCTTTTGGGTATCAATGTGTGCAACTTTAGATTGTGCTTGAGCTGCTGTATAGCTGAATAAAACACAGGCTAAGGCAGCAAAGATTTTAGTTTTAAAGATCATTTTAATGAAGTTAAATTGTTATCTATTCAATTTTGATTTGACAGCCTCAATCTTTTCATTTCGCTTCTTGATTTTCTCTTGTCGCTGAAGCTGTTGAATTATGAGTTTGCTAATATCGTAATTTTTTGATGAAAATAACATGTTCGGGGAGTTTGAACGATCAAAAACAAAATCATATTTTTTGGTCGTTGCAATTTTTTGGACCAAGGCCATTACTTGATCCTGAATTGGTTGTATCAGCTGCACACGTTGGCGGATTAAATCGCCTTTGGGACCAAAGCGCCTTTCTTGCATTTGTATGATCTCTCGCTCAAATTCTTTTATTTCTATCTCCCGATCTTTTACCAGTTCCGGGGTGAGTAATACTTTTTCAGCTTGTAATTGTTCACGGAGTTGTTGCGCTTGCAATTTTTTTAATTCTATTTCTTCTTTCCACTTCCCGATCCGTTCATCTAGCAATCGACTAGCTTTCTGATATTCAGAAAGTTCTGCTAAGATTAAATCCATATCTAAATAGGCGATACGGACCCCTCTCTGAGCATAGAGGTTATTGAGTCCAAGAGTTGCCAGGACTCCACAAAAGAATAAGAATTGACGTAAGCGTTGCATGATTGTATTATCTAAACGTTCTACTAGAATAAACGCTTCACTGTGGCATTTATTTTATTAGAAGCGCTGACCGATCACGAAGTGCGTTTCCCATCCGTTGGGTGTATTGCTACCGTTGGTGATGCTGTCGAAACCGTATCCGAAGTCTATCCCGAGTAGACCAAAGGCCGGCATAAAGATGCGAACCCCTGCCCCCGCAGACCGTTTAGAGTTAAATGGATTAAAATCTCTAAAGCTATCGTAACCATTCCCCGCTTCTAAAAATGTCAATGCATAGATTGAAGCTGAAGGTTTAAGCGTGATCGGATAGCGGAGTTCCATGGTAAATTTATTGTAAATCAGGGAACCGTCGTTGCTGGATAAGGATTGGTTTTCGTATCCCCGTAGGGCAATGGTTTCACGACCATCGAGGGCGTAGTTGATCATTCCATCTCCTCCTAAGAAGAATCGTTCGAAGGGGATGTTTCCACGCTCTGGATTGTACGCGCCCAAGAAACCAAAGTCAGCTTGTGTTTTCAACACTAGCTTATCAAACAATCGGGTATACCAACTTCCGTTAAACTTGATTTTATAAAACTCTAGCCATTGGAAGCGTTCTTGATCGATTTTTTCCTGATCGGGGTTCCCTGCCAAGTCTTGAAATTCTTCCTGCTCCTCTAGGTTTGAAAAATCTTGTCCGCTAATCAGGGAGTAGGGAGGCGTAAACTTAGCACTGATCAAAAATTCAGATCCACCCAATGGGAAAATAGGGTTGGTATATGTGTTGTTTCGGCTTAGGGCTATGGTGTAGGCGAGGTTGTTGGACTCTCCATTCCCAAAAGTAAACAGCCCTGTAAAATAGTTTTGCAGATTGTAGTACTGATATGAAATGGATTGTGAAAGGGTGAAATAATCGTCGGGAGATCGTAGTCGTTTTGCCAATCCTAATGTAATTCCAGTGATTTGGAAAGACTGACTTCTATCGGCTAAGCCCGTAAAAAAGTCGTAACGGTACTGTACTGTGTGCGAAAGTGATGTGGAAAATTGAACAGGTTGTCTTCCACCCAGCCAAGGTTCAGCAAAACTAAAACTGTAGGTGTTAAAAAACTGACTGGCCTGTAGTCGTAGGCTCAATGTTTGGCCGTCTCCCATGGGTAGAGGCTTATAGGCCTTTTTATTGAAAATATTTTTCATGGAGAAGTTGTTAAAGGAAAGCCCAAGGGTTCCTATAAATCCTCCACCGCCGTAGCCACCTTGCAATTCTATCTGACTCGCGCCGGCCTCGATTAATCCGTATTCTATATCGACCGTTCCCGCATTCGGATCTACGGCTTTAAAGTCAGGGGTAATTTGTTCCGCATCAAAAAAGCCTAGCTGTCCCAGTTCTCGTACGGTCCGTACGACCATATCTTTGCTGTATAATTCTCCCGGTTTGGTTCGTATTTCCCGAAAGATAACATGGTCGTTTGTTTTGGTGTTTCCAATAGCACTAATATTATTGAAACGGGCAATTTTTCCTTCTGTAATACGGATTTCATAGTTGATCGTATCTTCCTGAGCACTTACTTCGACCGCATTGATATTGGAGAAGAGATAACCGTTGTTTTGATAGAGGTTGGTCAGATCATCCCCATCGGGTTTTGAGGTGTCTGCAATTCTCTTTTTGAGAAGAACGCCATTGTAGGGGTCGCCCTTTTGAATCCCTAATTTTCGACTGAGAAATTCTGAACTGTAGGCACTATTACCGATAAAGCTTAAATCGCCGAAGTAATAACGTTTCCCTTCTTCGACGGCTAGTTGAAGTGTGAGGGTATTGTCGTCGTTGGTAATCAGTGTATCTGCCGTGATACGTGCATCTCTATACCCCTTCTCTTTAAAAAAGTCAATGAGTCCTTCTTTGTCGGTGGTAAAGTCGGCAGGGATGTATTTCGATTTTTTCCAAAATCGACCCGTGAATTTTTGTTTGGTGTTTTTAAGTTGCTTCCGCAGACGTAAGTCTGAAAAGACTTCATTGCCTTCGATTTGAATTTCTTTAATCTTTACCCGTGGACCTCGGTCTACGCGGACAACCATCTTCAAAGCATTGTTTTCCAAAGAGTCTGGGATCAGATTTAGCTGAACTTTAGTGTTCATATAGCCCTCTTTTCGGAATTTATTAAGGATGAAGTTCTTGGTGTTGGTCAAAAAACTTTCCGATAGCTTTTTCCCTTTGGTTAGTTCAGTTTCTTTTAAGATCAGGTCGGACTTTCCTTTTTTGATCCCTGTAATCTTTACGTCCGAGAGTGTTGGCAATTCCTTGATTTCGATTTCTAAGCCAATTTTGTCATCGCGAACATAATTGACATAAAAATTGATATCACTAAAGAGTTCTAGTTTCCAGAGTTTTTTTATGACACTACTGATTTCCTCCCCAGGGACGGTAATTTTCATCCCTTTACGCAGCCCGCTATAAGAAATAACGGTCTGATTGTTAAATGTTTTTAATCCTGAGACGGCAATTGAATCCAGTGTATATACCTTTCCGGGAAGATATTCTTCCGTTTGTCCGTACGACAATTGGGACAGGCAAAGCAATCCCAAGAATAGACAAAAACGTTGAAAGTTACGATTGAAGTTGTTGACTTGTTTTTCCAAATCTGCGTTCGCGTTGTTGATAATTTAAAATGGCCTGATATAAATCCTCTTTTCCAAAGTCAGGCCACAATTTATCCGTAAAATAGAGTTCAGCGTAAGCGATTTGCCAGAGTAAAAAATTGCTTACACGTTGTTCGCCACTGGTGCGAATCAACAAATCTACATCCGGTAAATTTCGGGTGTAAAGATGCTCATTTATAACGGATTCGTCAAGGTTTTCAAGGGAAATTGTATTCGTTTTAACTTTTTGTGCTAAACGTCTAAATGCGTTCACCATTTCATCGCGACTACTATAGCTCAAGGCCAATGTTAAAACCATGCCGCTATTATTCTTTGTTTTTTCTTTTACAAAGATCAATTCCTCGCGGACAGCGGCGGGCAGAGAATCCAAATTACCAATGGCTTGAAGTCGAATGTCGTTTTGCATCATTTTGCGAAACTCGCCTCGGAGCGATCGGACCAAGAGATTCATCAATACACCAACTTCATCTTTGGGGCGTTCCCAGTTCTCGGTAGAAAAGGCGTAGAGGGTGAGGTGTGGAATTTTGATTTCCCGGGCTGCTTCAACAATCGATCGAACAGCGTTAACACCGTGTTTATGCCCATAAATCCGGGGTTTTCCCTGGTTAACAGCCCAGCGGCCATTACCATCCATTATGATCGCCACATGATTGGGTATATTCGAAAATTCCATCATTTATCTTTGCAATAACACGGCAGATCGCCAAAGGTAAAGGAAATTGTTAATCCAGAAAATACAAACCAATCATTATTACCAATATTTCCAAACCGATTGAGGCTTTCATCGGGGGAGGGGTCACTTCCATCTAAATTGTCAGTTAAGGCATACCGTGCGCCCACCTCAAATCCTAAAACCACTGTAGGAGTTGGGTTTAACTTTATTCCAAAAGTTACCGGAAGAGCGACTTCCTGTGTGGTTCCATAATCGACTAATTCCGGTAGGCTTCGCATGCCTGCAGGAACATTGACGCCAGAATTTTGATGATATTGAAGTTTGTATCGAAAGTAGCTTAACCCTAAATATAAATAGGGGCTAAAACTGAGTTGTTCGGTATGCAGGTTAAAGTCTAAAAAATTGAACTCCATCCCCGCTGAGAACTCTTGAATTGAATTATTGACCTTGTAGTTTCGCCAAAAACGCCCCAATTCTGGAGAAGCGAAATCGGCATTTTTTAGGTTGGCTTGGATTAAACTTGCACGAAGGGAATAACGTGTGGTGAGATTCCACTTATAGACGACTCCTGCAGCATAACTCCCCGGCACTAGATATGAACTATTTCCTACGTCGCCTATATAGGTGCTTGCTCCCACGAATGCTCCAATTTCATGGTATTGACCATAGGAATGCAAACCTCCGAAGGACAAAATGAGCCAAATGTAAGCTGTTCGTAGTTTCATGATACATACTTCAGTCACCTAAGGGGCGCCAAGGGGTATCATAAAAACAGATTTTCGCCTAAATTATTGTGCATTTCTAGTGTCTAAGCCCCAAAAGAGTTTGTTTCTGAGGGTCGCAAAAAAGTGGGTGTTTTGTAGTTCAACCGTCTGAATTTCAAAAGGAGCTTTTTCAATGTAAATTCGATGACCGTTTTGAACATTCACTAGGCGGGAGTCCAGCGTCAGTAAATGATTCTTGGCACGTCCCTGAACTTCTAGAGCAATTCTGCTGTCGTCCGGAACAATTAAAGGGCGCATCGTGATGTTGTGAGGGGCAATCGGATTCAAGACAAAATTTTTGCTTTGAGGGGTAAGAACGGGCCCTCCGGAGCTTAAGGAATAGCCGGTGGAGCCTGTTGCAGTTGCAATAATGAGTCCATCGGCCCAATAGGTGGTTAGCTTTTCTCCATTAATCTCTGTTTCAATATTGAGCATTGAAGTGGTGTTTTTCCGATAGACGACCATTTCATTCAGGGCATACGGGAATTCATCAATGCCTTCTATAGGCGGATCGGTAACTATTTTCAGTAAACTGCGTTGAACGATACTGTAGCGACCTTCAAAAAAATCGTTTAAACCATCGCTTAAAGATTCTTTTTGCAAGCTTGTTAGGAAACCAAGAGTCCCGGTATTGATTCCTAAAATCGGGACGCCATAATCCCCAACGAAGGGAATTGAACGCAATAGGGTGCCATCTCCACCGATAGAAAAGACGCAATCCAATGGGAAATCTAAGCGTACTTTACTGTTAAAAAACGAATATTCTTCCTGTTGTTCACTGCTAAAGTGAGACTTTAACCCTTGATCAATAAAAAAGGAGTGCTCCTTGGCCGTCAGATAATTAATGATCTGATGGACGTAGTCCACTGTCACTGGAGTGTCGTAGGAACTAAAAAGAGCAATATTCATCGATACTATGCTTTAAACGAACTATTCCGCACCAAGCTGAATAACACAAAAATACAGTTTAAAACGAGATTTAAGGATGTTGTTTGCAGGAGAATATGTTCTACTTTTGCTAAAAATTTGCCATGACGAAGTTAAGCGTAAACATTAATAAAGTAGCCACCATCAGAAATGCTCGGGGGGGTAATGCACCCGATCTTATACAGGTCGCTACTGACCTGCAGTCTTTTGGTGCTGAGGGAATAACAGTACACCCACGACCAGACGAGCGCCATATCCGATATGCAGACGTTCGTTCATTACCGGCTTGTATAAATACAGAGTTCAATGTGGAGGGAAATCCTTCTCATGCCTTTTTGGAGCTGGTTATGGAAGTAGTCCCTCAACAAGTGACCTTGGTTCCAGACGCTCCCGATGCTATTACTTCGAATGCAGGTTGGGATACCCAAAAAGAGCAGAAATATTTGCGTTCAATTATTGAAGAACTTCAACAAAAGGGCATCCGGACGTCGATTTTTGTGGATCCCGATCCAGAGATGGTTTCCGCAGCACTGGATACTGGAACCGATCGTATAGAGTTATATACAGAAGCTTATGCGAAGGGATATTCCCAGAACCCCGAGGCAGCAATTGCTCCTTACCAAGCAGCAGCTGAAAAAGCGCAAGAATTGTCGATTGGCTTAAACGCAGGACACGACTTGAGTCTGGAGAATATCGCCTACTTTGCCCAAAATATCCCCGGCTTACTCGAGGTTTCCATCGGACATGCATTGATATGTGAAAGTCTCTATCTAGGATTCGAAAATGTTGTGCCGATGTATTTAAATCGTTTGAAATGAGCCCCCTCTTATACAGTCATGTGATCGACGGTACTGGGCCTGACCTGATAATCTTACATGGGTTTTTAGGGATGTCTGACAATTGGAAAACCCTTGGGAAAAGATGGGCCGCTCAGGGTTATCGGGTCCATCTGCTCGACCAACGCAACCACGGCCGTTCTTTTTGGTCTGAGGATTTTTCATATGCCCATATGGCAGCCGATCTTCAGCAGTACATCACAGAAAATCAACTTTCCAATTACCGTATCATTGGCCATTCAATGGGAGGGAAAACACTAATGTACTGGCTGGGAGAGTATCAGACTCCTATTTCGCATGCCGTAGTGGCGGACATTGCTCCCAAGACATACGAACCTCACCACAATGTGATTTTGAATGCGCTTGCATCTTTAGATTTCAAGACCCTTGAATCTCGACAAGCCGTAGAAGCTGTATTAAAAGAACAGATTAGCGATCCTGGGGTGCGTCTTTTTTTGATGAAAAACGTGCATCGCAAAGCGGATAAGCGTCTTGGACTCCGACTGAATATTGAGGTGCTAAGGAAAGCAAATGCAGTAGTTAGCGAGGGACTTCCTTCCCATTTCGCTTCCTCCGTACCTACTCTCTTTTTGGCTGGGGCTCATTCGGATTATGTCTTGACCACCGACCATGACTCCATTCAAAAGCAGTTTTCTGAAGCCACGATCGATTATATTCCCCAGGCGTCACATTGGCTTCATGCAGAGCAACCTGATTTGTTTTTTGATCGTGTCAATCGATTTTTCCAGTCGTAATTTCACAAGTGGCGATAGAGTTGTGATAAATTCTTGTGTCGCTCGGCTGCGCTGTCGAAATCATTAATTTTGCCAAAAAATTATTTCATGGCCTTCCATATCCGAGAAGCAGACATAAACGACAGCCCCGCAATTCTGGGACTGATTCAAGAACTTGCTACTTTTGAGCGTGAGCCAGAGGCTGTTGAAGTCACTTTAGAAGATATTCAGTCCATGGGTTTTGGAGAAAATCCCGCTTTTGAGTGTTTGGTGGCGACCATAGATGATAGGGTGGTGGGAATGGCTTTGTATTACCCCCGGTTTTCGACTTGGAAAGGCCCTACCTTACACTTAGAAGATCTTATCGTCACTGAAGATCATAAGGGGAAAGGAATTGGAACTGCACTCTACAGCCAATTTATAAGCGTTGCTCAAGCGCGTGGCTTAAGACGTATCGAATGGGTCGTTTTGGATTGGAACAAACCAGCAGTTGAATTTTACGAAAAAAGCGGCGCTAAGGTTCTTGCTGACTGGCGGACAGTACAGATGGACACCGTAGCAATGCATGCTTATTTAAATAATCACAAATGAAAGTTTTTAAGTTTGGTGGTGCATCGGTAAAAGATGCCAACGGCATTCAAAATTTAGCGTCCATACTAAAGCTATATCCTTCCGATGGGCTAGTGGTGGTCATTTCGGCCATGGGTAAAACCACTAATGCCATGGAAGCCATTGTAGATGCACATCTAAATTTTCCAAATGAGCTAAATGCCCACATACAAACCGTTAGGGAACAACACATTTCTGCAGTTACTGAACTTTTTGAAGACCAGGCGGGCATTTATCTCCAAAAATTACAAGGGATATTTGATGAACTCACAACGCTCTTAGATCGCAGTAAGTCCCCTAATCACAGTTTTATCTACGATCAGGTGGTTTGTTTCGGTGAACTTCTCTCTACCTCAATTGTGGCCTGGTATCTCGATTATTTGGGGATGAAGGTCGATTGGCTAGATGCTCGTACTTGTGTAAAAACGGATGATTATTACCGAAATGCTAATCTTGATTGGGAACAAACACAAGCAAAAATTGTCGCGGCGGTCGATCCCAAAAAAGTCACGATAACACAAGGATTTATCGGAAGTGATGCGAATAATTTTACGACGACATTGGGGCGAGAGGGATCGGACTACACTGCAGCTATTTTTGGCTACTCTCTAAATGCTGCTGAAGTTGCCATATGGAAAGATGTACCAGGAGTCATGAATGGCGATCCACGAGTGTTTCAGTCGACCACTCTTTTACAAACGATTTCCTATCGGGAAGCGATTGAGTTGGCTTACTATGGGGCATCTGTGATACACCCAAAAACATTACAGCCCCTGCAACGGAAAGAGATTCCGCTATTCGTGAAATCATTTAAAGACCCACAAGCACCTGGGACTGTAGTGGGGAGAGGGCACATCTTAGAGCCTATGGTACCATGTTTTATACTAAAGAAAAATCAGACATTACTGCAACTATCGACGATTGATTTCTCATTTATAGTGGAAGACAATATCAGTCAAATCTTTAAGCTCCTTCACCAAACCCAGATGCGTGTGGAGGTGATTCAAAATTCAGCTATCAGCTTTTCAGTTTGTATCAATAACAAATACGACCGATTGGATGAATTAATTCAAGCCTTAAAAAATTCATTTAAAGTGGAAGTTTTTGAAGAGGTTTCTCTCTACACTATTCGTCATTACAACGAGCAAGCTATTTCCTATATCAAGGGCCTTGGAGGAGAGGTACTCATGGAGCAAAAAACTCCAGAAACAGCACAGTTTGTGATGCAGGCTTAAGACGCTAATTTGTCTTTCACAAACTTTTCAACGAATGCAGCAATTTCGTTTCTGGTCTGATCAAAAGCAGCTTCTATCGCCTCTGGACTTCCTTCTAGTTTAGACGGATCCGAAAAATTTTGATGGATCTTCACAGCATCCTTTGAGGGGAATATCGGACAGTTTTCTGCTGCATGATCGCAGACAGTGATGATGTAGTCAAAAGAAATATCGCCATATTCATCTACATGATTAGAGGTGTTTTGGGAAATATCGATTCCAATACGCTCCATAGCGGCCACCGCTTTTGGGTTGAGTCCATGCGTTTCAATACCAGCACTGTAGATCTGTGCTTGCCCCCCCGTAAAGTATTCGAATAGTCCGTGAGCCATTTGACTTCGGCATGAATTTCCAGTACATAAAACAAGTATGTTTTTCATCTAAAAAGTCTGATGTTTATAGTAGTTTTCTATTTTATCAACGATGGTTTGTGCTAATCTTTCATGACTTTCGAACGTCCATCCGGCCACATGTGGACTCAAGAGCACCTGCGGGTGCTGAATTAAAAAAGATAGTTCTTCGGGTTTTTCTTGGGGATTGATCGTCGAAAATGAGGCGTTCTCAAATTCCAAGACATCAAGTCCAGCACCCAGAATTTTCTCTGATTCTATCCCGTCCAGAAGGGCTTTTGTCTCGACAACCGACCCCCTAGAGGTGTTGATAAGCCAAAATGGGTGTTGCATGCGTGCGATAAAATCTTTATCGAAATAGTGACGCGTATCGTTCGTTTGTGGTAGATGGAAACTGATTACATCGCAGTTTTGTTGGAGGCTTTCAAGCTTTTCTTGTTTTGCATAAGCATCTCCTTGTTGGGGTAAAATGTCATGGCAAAGCACCTTACACCCAAATCCAGCGAGTTTTTTGGCAAAGCTTTGTCCCGTATGCCCATAACCAATGATGCCCACTGTTCTGCTGCTGAGTTCCCATCCGCGATGTGCCTCTCGTAGCCAACGACCTGCCGTGATAGAATGCTGCCCCTGCGGGAGTTTGTTCAGCAGGCTCAGCAGCATGCCTAAAGCGTGTTCCCCTACGGCATTACAGTTGCCTTCAGGGGCGGCAAATACCTGTATATTTCGCTCCTCGGCGGCCTGTAAGTCTATGTTTTCAAGTCCAGAGCCTACCCGTCCAATAAATTCAAGCTGTGGTGCTTCTGAAAGCAGTTGACGATCGACCGGAACTCTGCTTCTTAAAATTAATCCATGGCAATCTTTGAGTTCCTGAAAAATCTCCTGCAAAGGGGCCTTATACGCTATGCGATTTTCAAAGCCTAGAGCTTCTAAGCCTTCTACTAATGCAGGATGATTTTCATCGATATGGAGAATCTTTTTGCGCATGCATGAAAAAATTTGCTTAAAAGCCTAACACCAGCTGAGCAAAGTAAAAGAACAAGAAAATCCCAAAGATGTCATTGCAAGTCGTAATAAATGGTCCGGTAGCAATGGCCGGATCGATTCCTCTTCGGTCGAGTATTATCGGAACAAAAGTGCCGATTAATGCAGCAATAACTATGACTCCCATCATAGAGCCAGCGATAGTTAAGCTTAAAATAAGATCTTGCTGAACAATGGTGCCAAAAAGAATGAGCATGAGGGCTAAGAAAAACCCGTTGATCAGACTCAAGCTTACTTCCTTAATTAAGCGAGATAGCAAAGACCCTTTAACGACATCATTGGCAAGACCTTGAACGATAATTGCAGACGATTGCACCCCAACATTCCCTGCCATTGCCGCGATCAGGGGTGTGTAAAAAAATAGATTTCGCAGTTCGGGCAAGTTCATAATCGACTCGAAATCTTGTAAGATAAATACACTTCCTAAACCACCTAAGAGCCCCAAGAAGAGCCATGGAAGCCGTGCTTTCGTCAGTTCAAAAATACTGTCATCTGCTTCGACATCTGTTGAAATTCCTGCCGCTAGTTGATAGTCTTTATCAGCTTCATCTTTGATGAAATCAACGATATCATCGATGGTAATTCGCCCTTTAAGTTTCTTTTCCTCGTCAACTACTGGGATTGCTTCTAAATCGTATTTAGACATGATCTTGCTCACTTCCTCAGCATTCTCATCGGTGGTCACATAATCTACATTGGGGATATAAATGTCTTTGACTTTGGATTTAGATTTTGCCGTGATAAGATCCTTCAAGGAAAGCCTACCTAACAATATATTATTCTGGTCGACCACGTAGATAGAGTGTACTCGAGTGACTTCCTCTGCTTGTGCTCGAATCTCGTTTAGACATTTAGTTACGCTAAGATTTTCATCCACCTTAATGAGCTCTTTGGCCATGAGTCCTCCAGCTGTGTTTTCGTCGTATTGGATTAATTCTCGAATATCCTCTGCATGGGTGCTGTCGGAAATTTGCTCAATGACACGTTCTTGTCTAATTTCAGGCAATTCGAGTATCAGATCGGCAGCATCATCCGTGTCTAATTCATCTACTTGAGCGGCAATTTCTTTGGCGGACAGTTGTTGGAGAATGCTCAGACGAAAATCTTCATCGAGCTCGGCAAGTGCGTCTGCAGATTTTTCATCGTCTATCAGCTTTAAAATAAAGGAAGCATCTTCCACAGATAGGTAGTCGACAATTTCGGCTATATCTGCATAGTGCAGGCTTTCTAATTGGGCGATTAGTGCCTTTTTTTCAGAAGCCCGAATCCATTCTTGGATCTGGTTAATTAAGCTCTCATTGATCTGAAAATTGGCCATGCTCTATTCGTTGTGTTAGTGCAACAAAGTCGGCGCCAGTGAGTTGTTCTGGGCGCTGCCCAAAGATACTATCTTCTGTAAGACTTTTTTCCAGTTGAAAGCTTTTTAAACTATTTCTTAATGTTTTTCTCCTTTGCTGAAAACTTGTTTTGACGACCTTGAACAAAAGCTTTTCGTCACAGCCCAATGAAAAATCTTCTTTTCGAAGCATTTGAATGACACCAGAATCGACCTTAGGGGGAGGACTGAAAACTTTTGGGGAGACTGTAAACAAATAGTTGGTGTCATAGAACAATTGACATAAAACCGACAAAATTCCATAGGTTTTCGAACCTGGTTTCTCACAGAGTCGTTGCGCAACTTCCTTTTGAAACATCCCTCCAAAAAAGGGAATTTGATCTCTGTTTTCCAGAACTTTAAATACGATTTGTGATGAGATGTTATACGGGAAATTCCCAATGATACCCAAGGATTGTTGGGGAAATTTCTCTCTTAAATCAATTTTCAAAAAATCCAATTCATGTATGCGTCCTTGAAGTTTGGGAAAATATTCATTCAAGTACTGAACCGATTCGCTATCGATTTCAATCAGATGAAGTTTGTCGAAGTGATCGTCTAAAAATTGGGTTAGAACTCCCATTCCTGGACCGATTTCAATCAAGGTTTCTATTGGAGTATCTGCAACAGTTTCTGCAATTTTTTGGGCAATATTCAGATCGTTCAAAAAATGCTGCCCCAAATGTTTTTTAGCGCGAACAGACTTCATAGCTCCCAGGGCTGTTCTTCCAGCAAACTGCCAAAATAGATTGCTTTAGTCTGGAATTTTTCTTTTGAAGCTTCTTCTATTTTTCCGTCATGATGACTTAGGAATAACTGAAGACTTTTTGCGCTGTCAAAAAATAACTGCACGGCAAAACTTTGTCCTTCTGGACTGTTCTGACTTCTTACCCACAGCAGTTTTGGCGTCTGACAGAATTGAGAAGACTCGAATTTTTCATGAACAAATTGTAGCAGCCAATTTCTCCAATCATCCACGATATCAATCTCTACTTGTGCGGTAAGATTATAGATCCACATGATTTAATTGATGCTGTCAAATCCGGTGTAAGGCACTAAGACCTGAGGAATTTTGATGCTACCTTCGGACTGAAAGTTTTCCAATAGTGCCGCCATGATTCTCGGCAGTGCTAGGGCGCTTCCATTGAGGGTATGAACCCGTTCTTTGGTGCCTGAAGCTGTTTTGTAGCGAAGACCTAAACGTTCTGCCTGATAGCTATCGAAAGTCGATACGGAACTGACCTCCAACCAACGTTTTTGGGCAGCTGAATACACTTCGAAGTCATAAGTGAGTGCCGAGGTAAATCCAAGGTCTCCACCACAAAGGCGCAATATTCGAAAAGGTAATTCCAAAGATTCAAGTATGCTCTGTACATGTGCTACCATCTGATCTAGGGCATTCATCGCATTTTCTGGCTTTTCGATGCGAACAATTTCAACTTTATCGAACTGGTGTAGACGGTTGAGTCCTCTTACATGCGCCCCATAACTTCCGGCTTCTCTTCTAAAACAAGGGGTATATCCCGTTAATGCGATCGGTAGATCCGTATGGGAAAGTAACTGGTCTCTATATAAGTTCGTTAAGGGTACCTCTGCCGTAGGAATCAGATAAAGATCGTCGTCCTGAACGTGATACATTTGTCCCTCTTTGTCGGGTAATTGTCCAGTTCCAAAGCCAGAAGCAGCATTGACCAGGTGCGGGACTTGCATTTCGGTATAGCCAGCAGCAGTGTTTTGGTCTAAAAAATACTGGATAAGTGCTCGTTGCAGTCTCGCTCCTTTGTTGGTATACACTGGGAAACCGGCTCCGGTAATTTTACTTCCTAGCTCGAAATCGATCAGTTGAAATTTTTCGGCCAATTCCCAATGGGGGAGGGCAGTTTCCGATAGGTTTGTCAGTTCCCCCACCTGAGAGACTACTTCATTGTCTTCTTCAGAATTCCCTGCAGGGACAATACTTTTTGGAACATTCGGGATGCTGGAACGCAATTCGAGTATTTTCGTGTTGAGTTCCTGTAGTTTTTCTTGATCGGCTTTGGTTTTTATCTTGAGCGTTGCGGTTTCCGATTTTAGGGTTTCAGCTTCCTCTTTTTTACCTTGTTTAAACAAGCCACCGATTTCTTTCGCTAGTTGATTTGCTCGCGCAAGATTCTGATCCAGTTGGGTTTGAAGTTGTCTCCTTTCCTGATCGATGGCTATGAGCTGATCGATCAGATCCATGTCTTCAAAATTTCTTTTTTGTAACCCCTCTATTACTTTTTCTCGGTTTTCCCGAAGGATTTGCATCGCTAACATGATCTTCCAATTTTCTTGGCGCAAAGGTATTTAAAAACCCCTTAAGAATGGGTCTGTTTCATCCACTTCCGACAACTGCTAGCATCTTTTTCCAATTGTTCTTGTAGTGCTTCCAAAGAGGCGAAAGCTTTTTCTTCGCGAATGTTTCGTAGAATTTCAACCCTAAGCTTTTTACCATATAGATTTCCATCAAAATCAAAAAGGTGAATTTCTATGGTTTGTTGGTTGGATTTAAGCGTTGGTCGTGTTCCAATATTCATCATCCCATAACAACTTTCCTGATCCCAAGTGGTCCGTACCCAATAAACACCTCTGGGAGGAATCATTTTATATGTTTCGGGGATGTGAAGATTTGCCGTTGGGAAGTTTAGTTGTCGTCCTAATTGCTGCCCTTTTACCACCATTCCTTTCAGTTGAAAAGGACGGCCTAGAAACTGTTCTACTCGTTCCCAATTTCCGACACTAACAGCCTTTCTGATTTTTGTGGAACTCACGGCTATTTGTTGGATGTCTTGAGCAGGTATTTCGTGCACTCGAAATCTGTAGGTTTCTCCAAGGGCTTTCAGATCATCTATGTTGGATTCCCGATTGCGGCCAAAGCGATGATCGTAACCCATGAAAATCTCTGCTACATTAAGTTGTTCTACTAGAATATTTCGGGTAAACTCCAAAGCCGAAAGTCTGGAAAAGGCTACACTAAATGGGTGAATAATTAGGGTGTCGATTCCAATAGCTGCTAGTGCATCAATTTTTTCATCTATGGTGTCAATCAGCTTTAGGTCTACATCTTTTTGGAGGATTTGTCTGGGATGAGGGAAGAATGTTAGTACAACTGTTTCTAAATTCTTTTCTCTAGCAGTCGCTACCAGCTTTTTCAGGATCTTTTGGTGCCCAATATGTAATCCATCGTAGGTCCCCACCGTAAAAACGGTTTTTCGTTCTGAAAAATAGTTTTCCAACTGATGAACTACTTTCATCAAAATTTATACTTTAGTGTTCTCACAAAAGTAGTGTATTTCCTGTGCTATGGGGAAATATTTCTGCAGATGTCATTTTATGTTTCAGTTGCATCGATTTTTTTGTTTTGTAGCCTTGGGATTTTTTTCCCATGCGCAAGCACAGCAATTGTGGATGCCTCAATCTGCTCCCCCTAAAAGTGCTTTAACGCATCAATATTACAAGCTTCAAGAGGCTCCCTCTAAAAAGGAATCTTCCAAAGGGAAAAATGCTCAGCTGACCCTTGCATTTCCGAATGAAGAGGGGGTATTAGAAAACTTTAATTTAAAAGAAGTTGCTGTTTTAAGTCCTCAATTACAACAGCAATTTCCGTGGATCCGAACTTTTATCGGTACAAGTGCAGAACGCAAAGGGGTACACATAAGGGTTAGTCAAAGCCGCAAAGGGTACTGGTCTTGGATGAAAACACCTCAGGGAGATTACTTTATGCAACCCTCTCGTAAAAAGAAAGAGATGCATTTATGGTATAAACGAGATTCAAATCTATCGACCCGATTCAGCTGCACCACCCCAAAACACTTCAAAAGAGAGGAAAATTCTTTAAACAAAAGTATTCATCAGCAGCCTAACCCCGATCAGCTGAGAACGTTTAGAATAGCGGTGGTCACCACAGGGGAATACGGACAGTATTGGGCAGATGACGACTCCACAAATGGGAGTCCCGCCGAGGACGTATTGGCAGAGATTGTTCGTTCCATCCATCGAATTAACGAGGTATTCGAAACCGACCTTCAGGTGCACCTAGAATTAGTTTCTGGAACCGAGCTGATTCATCTAGATCCGGCTACAGACCCTTTTAACGGGAGTACTTCTCTCAATACACAAACCCAAAATTACCTTGATGCTCAATTCGGTAATGCCAACTATGATTTAGGGCATCTGTTGGACTATGACAGCCCCAATGGCAATGCCGGGAGTATTGGTAATGTATGTCGGACCGGGTCGAAGGGGAGTGCTTTTTCAGCACATGATTTTCGGGATGCGTATAATGTAGAGTATCTGACAGACTATTTCGATCTTGATTTTTTTGGCCACGAACTCGGCCATCAATTTGGGGGATCACATACGTTCGGATTTAGCTATGAATCTTTCGGCGCCAATATGGAACCAGGAAGTGGTTCTACGATTATGGCCTATGCAGGGATTACGGGGACGCATGATGTACAAAATCACGGAGATGCTTATTTCCACTACAAGAATATTCAGCAGATCAACAACTATATAGCCTCCCAAAGTTGCCAGGGGGTAGGAGAAGCACTCAATAATACTCCCCCGACGATTAATCCATTGACAGATGTGACTGTTCCAAAGGGTACGGCCTATAAATTAAACGCTTCTGCTTCAGACCCAGACACTGAAGATGTCTTGTATTATTGTTGGGAGCAAATAGATGATGGACGTGTTCGTCGGGAAGATTTTGGTCCTACCAAGCTCACCGGGGCCATGGCTAGGTCGCGCCCCCCTAGAACAGAAAGCTATCGTTATATTCCTCAACTGCCAGCAATTTTGAGTGGTAATTTAACCCAGTCGAATCCTACCCGTGGGGCTCGTTGGGAAACCGTTTCTGAGGTTGGAAGAGACCTGAATTGGGGATTAACAGTTCGCGATCGTATGGCAACGGACACAAGTTTATATGGGAAAGTTACTCAGGCCTCTTTTGAAATAACAGTCGATGCGAATGCAGGCCCCTTTCGGGTAATCTCTCAAGCTTCCAATACTCAGTGGACAGGTGGGCAATGGGCCACTGTTCGTTGGGACGTAGCCCAAACGAATCAGGGAACTATTGGAGTAGCAGATGTTCGCATTCTATTATCGACGGACGGCGGCCAGCATTTTGATCATGTATTAGCTGCACAAACTCCGAATGACGGCCAAGCCGAAGTAGTCGTTCCCCTTGGTATAGGTAGCCAAGCTGCTCGGATTATGGTGGAACCGATTAACAATATTTTCTTAGCGGTTAACGCACAGGATTTCTCCATACAGCAGAAAGATATTAGTTTGCAATTCGACGGATCAACCCTCGAAAAATGCAGCAACGATTCGAATCAGATAGGATTTCAGTTAAACAGGGTATCTACTCAGTCCGGGACCATTCGTTTATCGATCATAGACCCCCCACAAGCTTTGAGCCTTGCTTTACTCCAATCCCAGTTTTCGACTGGACAAACAACTGGGGTTTTAGAAATCAGTAATTTATCTTCGATTCCGAGTGGAGATTATCAAGTCCTCGTTCGCGCTAGTGTAGACGGGCAAACCAGCTCTGCCACAACAGCAGACGTCACTTTAAATTTAAATATTCGTTCTGCAACTATTGCTACTCCAGTTCTGCAAAGCCCCACAAACGGACTCCAAGACGTAGAGGCTTATGTTCAGCTGAATTGGGCGGCAGATACCAATGCCAGTCGTTACAGGGTAGAGGTGTCGACAGTAGAAAATTTTAGTACGCTTACCTTTAGTAGTACGACAGAAAGCACACAAATTACGACCCCTCAATTAGCTTCAGATGAAATCTACTATTGGCGCGTGAAAGCCCTGAACAGTTGTGGCGAAAGTTCCTTTAGCGAAGTGCGAAACTTTAGAACAGAAATTGTCAGTTGTCAAACCTATGCCGCAGAAAATCTTCCGCAAAACCTCACAGATGCCACGGCAACAGATAGAGGTGTTACACGCATCGAAATTTTGGTACAGGACAACCTTCCGATACTAGATATCGAATGTATGGTCGATATTACGCATACCTGGGTAGAGGATCTGGAGCTTAAATTAATATCCCCCGGAGGGCAAACGATTCAACTATCCGATCAGATAGGAGAAAATCAGGATAACTACAGAAATACTGTCTTCGATCAAGAAGCAACAACTCCAATCACATCCGGAGAACCACCCTATACAGGACGTTTTCGTCCTGCAGGCGATTTGTCTTTACTGTACAATACCGATTCAGGAGGGACTTGGATCTTAGAGGTAACCGACCATCAGGCCGAGGATGTAGGAAGCATACGTGCTGCAGAATTGACAATTTGTTACAATGGTGTTCCAGAAGAAAATAGCGATCAGGATATCATCCCAGATAGTACAGATAACTGTCCTTTCATCACTAATCCTAACCAGTCAGATGCCAATACCAACGGTATTGGAGACTTGTGTGATTTATATGATCCTGAAAACCTCAGAATTCAGAAGTTTGATGCTACTTGTGTGGCGAAAAACAATGGTCAAGTCAGGATAACTGCTCGCGCCCTCTTTAATTATACAGCCCGTTTAGAGGGCTCAGGGGTAAACCAAACCAGAGTCTTGAACGATCAAGCAGCTCAATTTGAAAATTTAGCTCCTGGAAATTATACGATTTGTATAACCTCAAGTGCGGATGATTCTTTCGAATCTTGTTTTGAGACGACTGTCCAACAACCGGAGTCCCTTCAAGTTCAGGTCCAGTTAGACCACTTTGAAAATCAGATGTCTCTTGATTTAGCTGGGGCTGATAGTTTCCGTGTGAAAATTGCAGATCAGCTTTATCAGGTCGATGCTCCCGGACGATGGACGACCACTCTACCAAAGCAATGGACACGTGTTGAAGTAACCACAGAACTGAATTGCCAAGGAAAGTTTAGTCAATGGATTGGCCCCCAAAAGAAGCCCAGAATATCTCCTAATCCGGCCACTTCCTTTACAGAAATTCTTCTACCAGAAGCCGATACGTATAGTATCTATATGCTCACGATGGAAGGTCACATTCTTTTAGAAGAAAAAATTATAATCGATCAGGAAAATGGCGGATCACACCGACTAAACCTCAGTCAGATGCCACCCGGTGTATATGTGATTCAGGTTCATGGCACCTATCTGAGTCATACGTTTAAATTAATCAAGAAGTGATGAGGAAAATTGGTTTCATTTTTGGTTTATTTTGGTTAATGGCTTGCGGATCAGATCCGATCCCGTCCCCACAAACCGCAACACTACAGTCGCCAGCAAATATGGAATCGTGTACAACAGCTTCACCTGTGAATCCTCAACAAAGTGTCGTTGAATTTAATTGGGGAGACGCAGACGATACAGATAGCTATACATTATTTATAGAAAATTTATCTACTCAAGCCCGGACGCAAGTCAGTGTATCGGTCTCTGAAGCGAGAAGAACATTGGCCAGAGGAATAGCCTACCGCTGGTGGGTGGAAAGCCTCTCAGAAGCAAGTTCTGAAAGTGCAACGTCCGAAAAGTGGGTCTTTTATCTGGAGGGGGAAGCCACCGCTCAGCATCTTCCTTTCCCTGCTGATTTAATTTTTCCTGCAGAGGATGGACAAGTAAACACAGATACAGTAGAATTTCAATGGACAGGATCCGATATAGATGAGGATATTGCCCATTACAACTTACTTTTGGGGAGCAGTGCCGATGAACTAGTAATCGTTGCATCAGAGGTTACAGACAATCGATACTCGGCCAGTGTAAATGCCAATAGCACCTACTATTGGCAAGTGGTCACAGTAGATGCGCAAGGGAATCGTTCCTACTCGGGCATTAACCGATTCCAAACCCTTTAAGTTTTTAAGTATTATTGTAACGGTTCATGGTTGCTGAAAGGCCAGCACTGGCAAAATGAAAGCATCCCTCTGCCGCACGAGCAATTCGCTCGGAGAGGTCCTTTGTTTCTGCAGTCGTCCATTTGCCTAAAACATAGTCCACCTGATTTTTACGCCCTGGATTCCCAACGCCAAACCGTAAGCGCCCATATTGTTGAGTGTTTAATAGGGCTTCGATATTTTTTAATCCATTGTGTCCGCCAGCGCTTCCTTTCGTTCTAAACCGAAGTGTACCGAAGTCCAGATGAATATCATCAGTTATGATTAAAACATTTTCGAGTTTAACTTTTTCTTTTTGTATCCAATGTCTAACTGCTTTTCCGCTTAAGTTCATGTAAGTACTTGGTTTAAGCAATATTAGCTTTTTCCCTTTATGCGAAGTGTAAGCGAGTTGCCCATATCGTTCTGTTTCAAATTTCACTTCTTTTTCAGAAGCTATATGATCCACAACTTCAAAACCGATATTATGGCGGGTGTGGTCATATTCAGAACCAATATTTCCGAGCCCGACAATCAAAAATTTCTGCATGTCTACAGTTTTTGTTTTGGAAAATAACTTACAATTGAACATGTCTTAAAATTAAAAAAGCATCTGGTTTTCCAGATGCTTTTTTCAGTTTGCTTTTTCTTGTAAAAGAAAATTATTCTGCAGCTTCCTCTTTCGCTGCTTTGTCGGCGTCTTGCTTGGCTTTCATGGCCGCACGAGAAACCTTTACTTGACAAACAACAGTATTGTCCGGATGCTGAATAGTATATTGATCGTTTTTCAACTCAGCAGTGTAGAACTTGTTTCCGAGTTCCAGTTGACTAATATCCACAACTACATAGTCAGGGAGATTAGCAGGCAACGCACGAACGCGAAGTTTACGCTTGTTTAGGTTTAGTGTTCCACCAGAATTTAAGACCCCAGGGGCAGCACCAGTGATTTGAACAGGGATGTCCATGCTGATTTCCTTGTCCTCAAACAATTGGTAGAAATCGACATGAAGAATTTTGTCAGATACTGGGTGAAATTGAATGTCTTGTAGAATGGCGTTGATAGAAGTACCGTCTTCCAATGCAATGACTACAGTGTGTGCGTTAGGCGTGTAAACGAGTTTGCTGAAATCAAGTTCCGGTGCAGAAAAGTGAACGGGTTGATCGCCACCATACAGTACACAGGGAACTCTTCCAGCATTACGTAAGGCTTTGGTAGCTACCTTGCCCACGCTTTCTCTTTTAGATCCTTGAATCGTGATTGATTTCATTATGATTGATTTTAAATTAGATTACATGACAAATTTAGACGCGATAGATTTATTGCTGTGGACATTTTTCATGACTTCAGCAAATAAAGGAGCGCAACTAAGAACACGGATTTTATCAGATTTTCTTTGGGGAGGTATACTATCGGTAACGATAAGTTCCAATAGTTTTGAGTTTTCAATTTTTTCGTAAGCATCTCCTGAGAGGATGGCGTGTGTACAAATTGCACGAACAGAGAGTGCCCCTCTTTCCATCATCAGATCCGCAGCTTTGGTCAGTGTTCCAGCAGTATCGACCATATCATCCACAAGAATCACATTACGCCCCTTGACGTCTCCGATGAGTTCCATGTGGGAAATGACATTGGCTTTAGCGCGCTGTTTATAGCTGATTACCACTTCAGAACCCAATTGCTTGGAATAGGCATAGGCTCTTTTCGATCCTCCCATGTCTGGTGAGGCAATTGTAAGATTATCCAATTGAAGTTTTTCTACAAAAGGCAGAAAAATGGTGGAGGCATACAGGTGGTCGACAGGTCTTTCAAAAAAGCCTTGAATCTGGTCGGCATGCAAGTCCATTGTAATAATACGTGTCGCCCCGGCAGACTCCAACAACTTTGCGATAAGCTTAGCCCCGATGGGTACGCGAGGTTTGTCTTTTCGATCCTGACGTGCCCAGCCAAAATAGGGCATCACTGCCGTGATGTGGCGAGCCGATGCTCTTTTAGCTGCATCCAACATAAGTAGCATTTCCATCAGGTTTTCTGAGGAAGGGTGAGTAGATCCAATGATAAATAGGCGAGCTCCGCGAACAGATTCTTCAAAAGAGGGTTGAAATTCTCCATCGCTGTAGCGGGAAAAATTGACTTGTCCCAGCGGGATCCCAAAATGCTCAGCAATGGACTTAGAGAGTTCCATGCTTTGCGTACACGAAAATATTTTTACTGCTGTATCCACACGAATAAAATGGAGTGCAAATTTATAAATATTATCGGGTCAAACACTATTCTCGACTCCTTATTTCGCTGACTTCAATTTATTCTTTACATTTGCGCTCCCAAGCCTTGGTGGCGGAACTGGTAGACGCGCTGGATTCAAAATCCAGTTCTGGCAACAGAGTGTGGGTTCGATTCCCACCCAAGGTACAGCTTTAAATGCAACTCGCTTTCCAGTAATGAGTTGCATTTTTTTTGTGCTAAATTTGAACGATTTAAGTGATCTAAAGGTCCAGTTTTTTCATCTGAGCTTCTAACAGTTCAATTCGGCTGACCAGTTTTTCCAGCGTTTCAATCTTTTGTTGTTGGGCATCAATAAGTTCCTGTTGCTCTTGTATGGCTTTGGTGAGTACAGGGATAAGCGAAGCTTGGCGCATCATCAATAACTGTTGTTCATCTTTTCCTTGGACGATTATTTCCGGTATCACTTTCTGTATGTCTTGGGCGATAAAGCCGAGGTGGGTTTGTCCTGTATTTTTTTTCCATTCGAATTGAACGGGATTTAAAGCTTGGACGGTTTCTAAACCGTAAGGGAGTTGAATAATATTTTGTTTTAATCTTCTGTCGGAAGTATTGATAACATTATTCGAACAAAATATTTCTTTCCATCGTCTACTGGTAGATCCTAAATTGGCTCCCTCATCGGTGTTTGGGACAACACCTCCAGTGGATCGGAGTATATATCCTAAAGTGATGTTTCCAGAAGCATTATCAATAATTAGAGTATCGTCACGCCAGTTACCGCTATTATAGCTTGGGTGCCTAACTGTTATGTAAAAATCATCATTATTGTTTTTCCCAAAGGCATTGATTTGAACATTGTCGTTGGCAAAAGTTACGGTAGAGTGATAATCTGCCCCAACCTGATTTAAATAAATATCGGGTTCGGATCCATCGATCCGGAAGGCTCCCACGCCGTCATTTAAGCTGCTGGCTGTTAATTGAAGCGGAGGAACGGTTGAGGCATTACTCGAAAAGGAAAGCTGAGTTCCGATGCTGATGTTTGTGGCGGAGATATTGGTAGACGAAACTTTGCTACTTCCGACGATGATGTCTGCAGTCAGCGTATTTTCGATATTAGCCGCGGTTGCTGAAAGTGTTCCACTGGTCTGTACTAGGGTTGTACTCGTATTACCCAACTGGATGGAATTACTGACTTCTACTTCTGCATTTTGACCAATAGCGATGGCATTGGTTAGGTTGGTGGTATGTACATCCGCCCCATCTCCTATAGTAATATTACCAGAGCCTGTGGTTAAGGTATCCATAGCATCACTTCCAATGGCGATATTCTTCGTCCCAGTGCTGACTTGTTCCAGTGCATTATGTCCTAAGGCAATATTATTA
The DNA here is from genome assembly GCA_049889695.1 of Flavobacteriaceae bacterium. GTDB lineage: Bacteria > Bacteroidota > Bacteroidia > Flavobacteriales > Flavobacteriaceae > WTJH01. The sequence goes on from JBMHCX010000006.1 coordinate 199,132, forward strand.
CTCCCCGAATTCAAACTTCTCATGGCAAGGTTTCCGATGGCTATGTTGCTGGTCCCAGACGAGGATGCCACTGCAAGCATAGCAGAATACCCAACCGCGATATTTTCACCTCCCTCTATATTATTTCCGGCTCGGTAACCGATGGCCGTGGTTTTGGAAACCGTAGTAATGTTTTGGAGAGCGCTATTTCCAACAGCCGTATTGTGTTTTCCTGTGGTAAGTTGTCGTAGAGCTGACTGCCCTATGGCCGTATTGTTTGAACCATTAGTAATGTCTCTTAGGGCGCCGCTTCCAAAGGCACTGTTGTTTAAAGCCCCAGAACTCGACGAATTCAAGGCATCGATTCCAAAAGCTACATTGCTCTTATTTCCTGAACCGATCGGAATATCATCTGTCTGAACTACAAGGTTCAATGAATTTCTTTTGAGATAAACACTTTGAGCATTTGTAGTGAGGCTAAGGACATTTTCGTCAGTTTTTACTTCCCCAGTAAATGTGGTTTCGAATTCGTTCCCGGATTGCCCTATATTGAGAGCGGTGCTGCTCGGGATTAAAGATTGATTGACCCAAAGGGCCGTCCCTGGCGAAAATCCAGAACCGGGAGCAATTCTAAAGTCTGTGGAAGGTTCCCATTCCAAAGTAGAAAGATTCCAGCGCAGGCTGGCACCATCATTTATTGATGGGGGGAGGGTAGCTAGAGTGCTAAAGTATAGATCGGTAGTCGTCGATGAAACGGTTAAGACTTGCCCGGCGGTTGGAGAAGCCGTCCCTGTGGGGAATGTATAGTAGTCTGTCCCTGTCAAGTCTCCAACAAAAAGGGTTTCAGTACTTACTCCAGCGATGTAATTGGAGCCAATACGGAAGCTGATCGGTGGATTCTCAGTAGCATCGCCCTGAATGTCTTTGATGTATATTTTTTGCCAATAATTAGAAGCATCTCCAAGGGTACGCGTTCCATTAATGGGTAGGATAGAAGTAGATACTTTGGCGTTAAATACCACTGCATCAGAACTAGTGTCTCCTATAGTTGTTGTCCCTGTAGTATTCAAGTCTCCTACCGTAATTGCGTTGGTGGTGGTGTTGCCTTCTGAAGTAACATCGTCTAATGTCTGACTATCCGTATTGGTATTAGCCAGCGTTACACTATTCCCGGCAGAGATCGTCAAGACTTGCCCTGCAAGACTAAGGGTCTGTGAATCGGTATTGGCAAGAGAGCTGAGGTCAACAGTTGCTGAACTGGTAGTACCTTGGTTCCAAAGGTTGAGTGTGTTGGCCACCAGCGAACCGTTGATCGTTTGACTATCTGTATTGGTGTTGGCCAGCGTTACACTATTCCCCGCAGAGATCGTTAAGACTTGTCCTGTCAAGGAAAGCGTCTGTGAATCGGTATTGGCGAGAGGACTCAAGTCTACGGTTGCTGAACTGGTAGTTCCTTGGTTCCAAAGACTGAGGATATTGGCCACTAGCGAACCGTTGATGGTCTGACTATCTGTATTGGTGTTGGCAAGCGTTACACTATTCCCAGCCGAAATACTCAGGACCTGCCCCACTAGGCTAAGAGTTTGGGAATCGGTATTACTCGGTAGGATGACATCTCCTGTACTCAAGTTAGGAGTTTGACCATTGACAGACCGAACCTCGCCAAAGGCAGACCAGTTGCTGCCGTCATAAGCATACAAGCCGGGATTGTTATCGGTCTGATAAATCAATAGTCCATTTGCTGGACTAACAATAGCATTTCTTTGTGCTTGGGTGAGTCGAGGGATTAAAATTCCTTTGTTGTTGGCATTCGCAACGATTTCAAGTACTGCACTAGGATCTGGAGTATTGGTTCCAACGCCTACCTGTGCATAAATAGTGGAAAAATGTGCCCAAAACAACAACAATAGAGCGGCAAATTTCTTCATGCTTCAAGCTACCATATAATCCGCTTGGTTGCTGAATCGATAGGAATATTTAATTGACAATAATATTAACATATCAATTAACGCAGGTGCGAAAATTTACGCTGATATGTTTCCCCTGCTAAACGGCAACCCGATTAAAAAAGATTTATCTCTTTTTTCCTTTCAGCCGGACGACTGCGCCCTCTCCATGATGATAGAGCCCTTCTGCTAAATCTGTGTGGGTTTCCTCGGCTATTTCCCAATCAAAGCCTGTGAAATCTTCCAATAAGGACTCTAGTGAGTAGAGTTGTGCCTGATTTTTAGGTCCTCCCACTCGTGGATTTTTGGCTTGGGCAGCAGGATGATGCTGACTAAATGCTTCTAGAATAAAGCTGCCTCCTGAACGTAAACTTCGGGTCAGTTTTTCGTGGTTGGCTCTTCGAGAAGTTTCTGGATATTGAACAAAAATACAGGCCACTACATCAAAATAATTGGCGGGCCAGTTAAGGTCTTCGAGGGAGGAAACATGGTATTTGTCAAAGTGAGTATTGTTCTTTTCTGCCAGTTTCATGGCCTTTTGGTAGGCGGCAGGGCTCCAGTCATAAGCTTCGACGGTCCAGCCTTCGGCAGCCGCATATACGCCGTTTCTTCCTTCGCCCTCAGCCGGAAGAAGAATTTTCCCCGGAATGAGCTCTTGGTCGAGTTGTTCTTTGAAAAACGAATTTGGTGTGGTGCCATAGGCATAGGTGTCGCCGCTATAGCGGTCTTCCCAAAAGTGTAGCATAGATTCTATTTAAGGTCTAAAAATACCGAATTCAATTCCTTTCGCTTAAAAAAAGTGTTGACAATAAAAAAATGACACAGTGTCATTTTTTTAATTAGCTTTGTATAAAATATGTTTAAGCAATGAATATTCTCGTTTGTATCAGTAATGTCCCCGACACTACATCGAAAATCAATTTTGTGGAAAGCGATACTGAATTCGATACGCAAGGGGTGCAATTTATCATCAATCCTAATGACGAATTTGGACTTACAAGGGCCGTATGGCTGCAGCAGAAGCAAGGAGCGAAGATAACCGTGCTAACGGTTGGAGATGCTTCTTGCGAGCCAATTTTACGAAAGTGTTTGGCAATTGGTGCCGATCAGGCGGTTCGGATCGACCTAGAAGCTACAGATGGCTATACCGTGGCAAAGGCTATTTCCGATTACGCAAAATCTCTATCCTTTGATTTGATTATTACTGGACGAGAGTCCATTGACTATAACGGTGGTATGGTTCCGGGAATGTTGGCCGGATTGCTTCAAATTCCTTATGTGATCAACTGTAATGGTCTTGAAGTCGAAGGAGATGAGGTAAAAGCTACTCGAGAAATTGATGGAGGTATTGAAAAACTAAGCGCTAAACTGCCCTTATTGATCGCAGCTCAAAAAGGGTTGGTAGAAGAAGAAGACCTTATCATTCCCAATATGCGTGGGATCATGCAAGCGCGGAAAAAGCCCTTAGAGGTAGTTTCAGCGACAGCAGAGTCTCCATACACCTCTACTGTCCGATTCGAAAAACCACAGCCTAAAGGAGCAGTGAAGCTTGTCGATGCAGATGATCTCGACACGCTAATAGATTTATTACAAAACGAAGCCAAAGTACTATAAATAAACCCTGAATTATGTCCGTATTATTTTTTGCAGAAACCGAAGGAGGAAATTTTAAGAAAAACGCATTTGAAAATGCTTCCTATGCGCATGCAATTGCGATGCAAATGGGAGAAACAGCCGTAGGGGTGTGTGTGAGCGCTAATGATCCTGAAACACTCGGGAAATACGGTGCATCCAAAGTAGTTCAACTTGCGGGAGAGGGCTTAGATGTTTTTACTGCAGAGTCCTATGCCAACGCAGTGGCGCAAGTAGCTAAAGATCAGCAGGCGAAAGTTGTGGTCACGAGTTCTTCAGCAGATGCGCGTTATTTTGCTCCAGTATTAGCTATTCAACTAGATGCTGGATATATGACCAACGCAGTGGCATTGCCAACGTTCGAGAATGGTTTAGAACTCAAGCGATCCTGTTTTACCAATAAAGCTTTTCAGATCAGCCGATCCGACCGGGCTGTAAATATCATTTCTTTGGCAGCTAATGCTTTTGGAGTGCACGAAAACCCTACTGCGATAGAAGTTTCAGAGTATGCTGTTGATGCAGTCTCTGCTGCGCTGCAAGTAGAAGAAGTGTCTAAGGTTACCGGCCAGATCACCATTGCAGATGCAGATATAGTCGTCTCTGGAGGGCGTGGATTAAAAGGTCCTGAAAACTGGGGGTTAGTAGAAGAGTTGGCTGATACTTTAGGGGCGGCAACTGCTTGTTCTAAACCAGTATCCGATCTTGGGTGGCGCCCGCATAGCGAACATGTTGGGCAGACTGGAAAGCCCGTTGCCTCCAACTTGTATATAGCCATCGGCATCTCAGGAGCTATCCAGCACTTGGCAGGGATTAATACTTCCAAAGTAAAAGTAGTGATCAACAATGATCCTGAAGCACCTTTCTTTAAAGCGGCTGATTATGGCGTGGTGGGAGATGCCTTCGAAGTCGTTCCCAAACTAACAGAAAAGCTTAAAGCTATTCGCTCTTAATGACGATAAAAAAACCCGGTTAGCGCCGGGTTTTTTGTTGGAAAATTTCAGCTTAAGCCTGAAGCACAATTAATTCTGCCTGTGCATAATACGCCTGATGTTGCTTAGCGAGGTCCATTGGAAGAAAGCCTTCTTTGCTTCGCTGTAGCATATCAGCTCCTAGGCTAAAAAGTAAGCGTATCATTTCGGGTTTATCATGGATAGCGGCATAACCGATGAATGTTTTTCCGTCGTAATAGTCGTTTATAGAGGCAAGTCCTTGCTGAAAAACAACTTCAACAAAATCGTAATTATCGTTCGCTATGGCTTCCAAGATGCATTGTTCAATAGCTTTGGTTTCCGAATTGGACATTGTACAAGGCGCTGAAGTCTGGGCGTATGTATTGGGAAAGCCAATACCCATAACGAAGATGAACAAGAGAAAAATAGAACGTCCTTTGGTCAAAACCGTAAGCGTTGAAGTACCTTTTCTAGCAGTGCTTTGAGGATTGATTGAAAATAAACATAGGAGGGGTGAAAGTAAATTGTACATAAGTAGGATTTTTGGGTTTAATACTGCAAATATCGTCAAAAAACAGATATTAATTAAATAATTCTCATTTATTTAACATATGCAGTCCTTTCGACTGAATTATCCGCAAACAGGTATTTAACTTTAGGATCTAATTGATAGTTCGTACTTTTAACACATGAAAATTGTATTTCATACGGTTTGTCGGGCAGGGCTAGCACTACTCATGGTAGGTTTGCTTCATTTCAATTGGGTGCTGGCGTTTATGCATACCCTTGAGGTAGAGCAAACCCATCACGTATGTGAACAGCAAAGGACTCATTTTCACGAGTCCTGTATGGACTGTGAACTGTTCGACTGCCTATTGCCCTTAACCTATACGCGTGTTTCTTCCTATTCAAGTTCGTCAAAAATTGATCTTAAGACGACAACAGATCAGAGATTTGCTCCACTGGACGTTTACATAAGAATTTCAAATAAAAATATTAATGGACTGAGGGCACCACCTGTAGCCGCTTAACCCCAAAAGTGCTATAGACCTACAATTTAAATCCATTAATTTATTTCAAATGAAAATTTTCACATTTCGTTATACCCCTATCTTTTTTATACTATCCAGCGTTTTTATTTTAACTTCTTGCTCCAATGATGATGATCCTGAAGATATCCATGGAGAAGAAGAGATAAACCGTGTAGTGCTTCAAATTACATCAGACGCTGGAACGGAAACCTATACTTGGAATGAAACGGGAACCAGTAACACTGCAATACAATTGGCCGCAAATTCTACTTATCAGGTGGCTGTTGCTTTTTACGATGCTAGCGACGCAAGCGACGTGGAGAACATTACTGAGGAAGTCATTGAAGAAGCCGATGAACATCAGGTGTTCTACGGAAAAGTCGGGATAGCTTCTAATCTTACAATCGCAAGCCGTACAGGAGATACCCTCGACAGTAATGACAATCCAGTCTTGATTAATACTCAGTGGACCACAGCTGAGGCTTCTACAGGAACAGTTCGCGTTTATTTAATTCACGAGCCTACCTCTAAGACAGGAGAATCACGCGATGATTTTGGTGGAGAAATTGACGTTGAGGTCGATTTTTCTATTGAAATAGAATAAGTATAATCACAGTTAAACCCCGCTTAATCTTGTTTAAGCGGGGTTTGTTATTATGAACAACCGTTTGTTTTTGTGGCTTTTTTGTCTTTTGGGATTTTTCCCAGCTATGCAAGCACAAGACTGCTCTCAATCTCTCTTTGTTGAAGTGGTTGATCTTCACGATGGAAGCCAAATGGCAGGGGCTCGTGTAGAGCTTGTGGAAGATCAACGCTCATTAGTGACGAGCGAAAAAGGGATGGTTGTTTTTTTAAACCTTTGTAAGGGGCCTAAAACACTGCTTATTGAGCATGAAGCCTGTTCGCCTGTAACGCAACGAATACACATTAGAAAAAACAATTACGTAAAGGTTACCCTTGAACACCATACGAACGAACTTCAAGAAATTATTGTAGCGGAAAAGCGTGTTCGAAAAGAATCTCTCACCACCGCTGAGCAAGTCATTTCATCCGATCAAATTCAAAATGCTCAGGCAACCAGTTTAGGGCAGCTGCTGGAACAAATCAGTGGTGTAACCAATATCAGAACGGGCTTTCATATTGCAAAACCAGTGTTGCATGGGATGTCTGGAAGTCGTTTAGGGATAGTACAGGATGGCACTCGTGTTCGAGACCAAGAGTGGGGCAGCGATCACGCCCCATCGATCGACCCAAATAGTGCTGACAGGATTCGAGTCGTTAAGGGAGGGGCCGCCCTTCGTTATGGCGGCGACACTGCTGCAGGAGTCATTGTCATGGACAGAATCCCACCCCCAATTCAAGACTCCCTCTATGGCCATTTTTCTGTCGACACACAATCTAACGGTCAGGGAATTAGCACTGTCGGGAAAATAAATATGTCCAAAAACAGTGGTCATTATGCAGGAGTGCAATTTCATCTGAAAAGGCGGGGAGACCTCAGTGCGCCAAGACATCTATTAACCAATACCGGTACAGCCAAACAAGCTACTAATCTGTACTGGGGACTCCAAAAAATAAATCGACAATTAGAGGTTCGCTATCGCTATTTAGACGAGACCATAGGGATCCTCAGATCGGCCCATATAGGGAATGTTCCAGATTTAGTGCGGGCACTTTCCTCAGATATTCCGTCCATTGTAGACCCTTTTAGTTACCGTATAAACCCTCCAAAACAATCCAACAGACATCATCAAGCCCATGTCTTATATCACTTCTACGATCAAAACAATAATCGTTGGCAGTGGGACTATGATTTCCAAAAAAACACAAGAATAGAATACGATATCCGTCGTTCCAGTGATGATACCCGCCCAGCCATTGACATGGACTTGAGTACCCACACTTTGTTGGGGCACTTTCGAAGAACTGTCGATGATTTTCAATGGGAAACGGGCATTGCCGGAACTTTTCAGCGCAATTTTTCGCATCCCTACACAGAAGTTAAGCGACTGATTCCAGACTATTATCAGTACAGCTGCGGCGCTTACGCAAATGTTGTTTATAGACCTACAAATACATGGGTGTGGGAAGGCGGACTTCGATTTGATTACCAGAATCTAGATGTTAAAAAATATTACCGATTGGATCGTTGGGCTAGGTTGGGATACGATACTCGCTATCCCGATTTAGTGATCCGAGACTTGGGGACACGATTACTCGTTCATTCGATTACGCATTACAATATGCTCAGCCTGATTGCTGGTGTTCGCTACCAAGCAGCACCGAATTGGCAATTCGGCTTGAATTACACGCTGAGCGATCGGCCACCAAATATAGGAGAATTATATAGCGATGGTCTGCACCATTCTCTGGGAGTTATTCAATATGGAGATTTAGAGCTCACCAATGAAAGAGTCCACAAAATTCATCTGAATAGCGGAGGAGGAAACACTAAAGCCGAATGGGAAGTTGAGGCCTATTTCGGCTATGCTCTAGATTATATTATTGAAGAACCACAAGACCTAGAACAAATTACACGAGGGGCATTTCCAGTGTGGCAGTATCGTTCAGTCGATGCTCATTTATGGGGATTCGATGCGGATCTCACTTGGCAATTATATCCAGATCTACGCTATTCCGCTTCAGCGGCTTATGTAGTGGGGGAAAATCTGACCGATCAGTTATATTTAATCGATATTCCGCCATTGAATTTCCAGCAGCAATTGCAATGGGAATTAGGCATCAAGAAAAATTTCACATTTCTTTTGAATCATCAGTTTGTAGCGGAACAAACCCGCGCTCCCTCCTTAATTACCCCTTATACTATAATTGTTGATAACGAATTTGTCAGTGGTACAATTGATCTGGGCGCACCCGAAGAGGCCTATCATTTGTTTGGCTTTTCGCTCGGATGGCAAACCAAATTTTTAGGGATGAAAACCCTGTGTACGCTCCAAGGACAAAATATTTTTGATACGACTTACCGAAATTATTTAAACCGAATGCGTTACTTTACGAGTGAAATGGGAAGAAACCTACAACTTCAAGTCCGTATTGAATTCTAAAGTATCACTTTCTGCTACTCTTAGTCTGGGCGTCTATATGGCTTTGAGCCTGTTATATGTGTTCAGTTATGCACTTGAACAGCCCAACCTTCGACTCTATTTAAAACCACTACTTATTCCTATCCTCTGTTTTTTTTATTGGTGTAGTGTCACGGCTATTCGTGCAAAAATAATCGGAGCGATGTTGTTTTCTTTTTTTGGCGATGTTTTTTTGATGGGAACGGGAGTGTTCTTTTTTCTCGCTGGACTGAGTAGTTTTTTAGTCGCCCACCTGTTTTATTTATCGGCTCTTTGGCCGAAATGGAAGCCGATTCAAGTCTCCAAAAAAATTATTCCACTGTTGTGCTACATGGTCTATTTGACAGTGTTTATGTATTTGCTGTGGCCGACTTTAAACGAGCTTAAAATTCCTGTTTTCTTCTATGCACTGGTATTGTCGTTTCACGGAATTATTAGTTTAAGTTTAGCCATAAATCGACATGTTTTTGCTTGGCCCTTAGCCATAGGAGTATTCCTTTTTGTCCTTTCCGACAGCATGATTGCTTTGAATAGTTTTTATTTTGATACGGACTATTTTGGGGAATGGGTAATGCTGACCTACTTGACCGCTCAAGCACTGATAATTTTGTATTTTACCAAGACAAACAATACTTAAATGAATCGATTATTGTTCTTGCTGGGGCTGAGCCTCTGTTGTATCACCCCCGTATTTTCACAAGATGACGACAGTGAACTATCGGATGAAGAATATTACAGCCTTTACCCAGAGCCTTTAAATGATCCGAGTTCTGAGGGGCAACGTTTTTTTGTAGAAGACCTTTTAGATGTCGCCGGATATGTGCCCGAACGAATAGAAATCTACCAAACTTTACCCAATAAAGCACGGGTTTTTCGAGTGAAGTTCGATTCTATTAATGGCGCATTTATGTTTGTTCGTTGGGACAAAAAGAAAGGGGAAAACGTATTGGCTAATAAATTGATTGATCCTGGTGTTTATTTAGATTTAAAAACGGCTCAGGAAATCATGCGCAAGCAGACCGACAAAGCTACTTTTGGAGTCGATGATGTGGCGCTACAAGCGGCCGATCAAGAGCAAATTAATGGTGGGGAGCTGCAGGAGCTCAGAGAAGAGTATCAGCTGCAGGAAGAAGAAAAGAAACGCGCCGAAATGGAGGCGCGTATGCGCGATAAAATGCGAAAACGCCGTCGCAAAAAGCGGTAATTAGCCTAAGGTAACCGTTAGGGTATTTCCACTAATTGCTGTACTGTGGCACATTAACCCTCCATCGCAATTCTGATTGTAAGCATTGCCGTGATATGAACAGGTGAACACACCGTCTGCAAACGACCAACCGTCTCTATTTCCTTGGTGAGGGCAAGCATTGTCGAATGCTCGTATGGTATCTGCATCTATTCGAAGTAATAACAGATTTTCTGCCGTGTAGTTCACCCAACCACCGATGTCGTTCAGTACGGTAAACATATCTGCTGTTAAGTCGATAGTAATGACACGGTTTTCCCCCGTTGTAGGGTTGTTATTATTGTTGGAAGGAGGGGGAGTAGGATCCATTCCATCATCTCCACCATCGTCTGTACTACACGCCTCTAGCAATGGAATTCCAAAAGCGGCAAATGCAATCGGAGCACAAGCTGTTTTGAGAAAAGATCTTCTGTCATTTTTCATCTACACTTTATTTTTTGTTTAAATATAAGTAATAAAAATTAAACATAATTTGTAATTTTGAGCTTTATTTCTCTCCCATGCGACTATTCATCAGTGTTTTTTTATTGCTTTCTTTTAGCCTTCAAGCGCAGCAATTAGGGCAAATTAGCGGTCGGGTAGTGGATACCCAATCGGAATTACCCCTGCCTGGGGCAACCGTTGTGCTAGATGGAACCACAATTGGAGCTGTAACGGATATGGATGGTTATTTTATCATTGAAAATGTTCCGACAGCTTCCTATAACATACGATGTTCATATATCGGATTCCAGTCCAAAACCCTGTTTAATATCATTGTTAAATCCGTGGGAACACCCCCTTTGCTGTTTAAACTAACGGAGGCAGAAAATGAATTAGATGAAATTGTGGTGTCGGAGAGTCCATTTAAAACCTCTAAAGAAACCCCTTTGTCGGTCCAGACATTTTCAGCCGTAGAGATTGAAACCTATCCCGGTGGTAATAACGATATCACTAAAGTAGTTCAGAGTATGCCTGGAATATCTCCATCTATCGGAGGGTTTAGAAACGATATAATTATTCGTGGAGGGGCACCCAATGAAACGGTCTACTATCTCGATGGGATTGAAATTCCGAATATTAATCACTTTAGCACGCAAGGGAGTGCCGGTGGCCCAGTGGGCATGTTGAATGTATCTTTTGTTCGGGAGGTTACCTTAGCTAGTTCGGCATTCGGTGCTGAATACGATAACCCTCTATCGGGTGTATTGGCCTTTGAGCAAAGGGAGGGAAACCCCAATGGATTTGCGGGGAATTTTCGGGTTGGTGCTTCTGAAGCGGCGTTGACACTTGAAGGACCCTTGTTTAAAAAAGCAGATGAAGCGGCAAAAACAACGGCGCTGTTTTCCGTCCGAAGAAGCTATTTACAATTTGTGTTTGAGCTGGTAGGACTTCCTATACGTCCAGACTATTGGGATTACCAATGGAAAATTCAGCACAAAATTGACAAATACAATACTCTTAATTTTATTGGCTTGGGCTCTATAGATGACTTTTCTGTTAAAGCACCTGAAGAATTCGATGCGGAACAGCAAGCCACCCTAGAACAAGTCCCCATTATTCAACAAAAATCTATCACAGCAGGAATTTCCTGGAACCGAAAGTTTAAAGACGGAAATGGTCAACAAACCCTAGCCTTAAGTACGAATCGTTTAGACAACTTATTTTCAAGATATCAGGATAACGAAAACCTTTCCGGTCTTCTTTTTGAAAACGATTCATTTGAATGGGAAACAAAACTGCGATTCAATTCCATCCATTACAAAAACGACTGGAAGTGGAGTTGGGGATTCAATCTTCAGAATTCTAGTTATGAAAATAATACCCAGATTGTTCGAAGTCAACTGAATTACTCCTCTACCATCGATTTTTTAAAATATGGAGTATACGTCAAAGGGAGCAGAAGTTTTTGGGAGAATCGCTTGGATTTTTCCTGGGGAATCAGAACCGATGCCGATAGCTTTTTAGAGGACTCTAATCCACTACAACATCTGTCTCCCCGTGTTTCACTGTCCTATGCGCTCAGTTCCGATGGAATTTGGAAGTTGAACGCTTCAGCAGGAAGATATTTTAAATTACCGCCCTATACGATGTTGGGGTACAGAGGGCAGAACAATGAGTTATTGAATAAAAACATCCAATATACACTTAGCGACCATTTAGTTGCCGGGATTGAATACAACTTAGGCGGAGCTGCTCGTATCACTACCGAACTATTCTATAAGAATTATGGGAATTATCCTATTTCTGTCCTGGACGGTATTTCATTGGCCAATAAAGGAGCAGATTTTGAAGTACTCGGGAATGAAGCGGTTCGTACAGACGGCTCTGGCGAGAGTTTAGGGGTAGAACTATTATATCAGCAAAAATTAAGTAAAAATTTCTACGGTGTTTTTGCTTATACCTATTTTAAAAGTCAATTCACGGGAAGTGATGGTCGTTACCTGCCATCGGTTTGGGATAGTCGCCACTTACTGTCCTTTTCCGGAGGCTACAAACTTCCAAAAAACTGGGAAATTTCTTCCCGCTGGCGCTATGCAGGCAAAACTCCTTATGTGCCAACAGATACGGCAGCAAGTCTAGCGGCATATCCAGAGATTATACTCGACTATAATCGTTTAGGGGAAAACTACCTCAATCCGTTTTCGGTGGCAGATATAAGAATTGACAAAAAATGGAACTTCGATCGCTTTTCATTTAATTTCTACTTCGAAGTACAAAACTTCTTGGCACAGGAAGTGCCACAGCCAGAAGAGTATGGTCTCAGTAGAAATGCCAATGGCGAGATCAACCAGCCTTTGCAATTAGAAGAAGTGAACGTGAATTCTAGCGCTATTCCACTACCGTCTTTTGGACTGGTGTTGGACTTTTAGTCATATAGGTCCGTGTAACCATCTGCTAAGTCGAGTATTAACTTTTGTTCCGTTCGGTCGATCTTCTGAATCAGATCGTCGTGTATAGGAACGAGTAACTTCTGCTCTTCTTTGTGTATCTCGATCAGCGCCTGGGCAGATTGGTCTTGCACTTGAAATACTTTGCCCAAATATTGGTCTCTGTTCCAAGCTTCGAAACCCATGATTTCATGATAATAAAATTGGTTGCCTTCTAGCGGGGGGAGTGCTTCTAAGGGAAGGTATAGTTTTTTTCGCAGCAGTCCATTGGCTGTGATTTCATCATCGACATCTTCAAATTTGATACGAAGCAAGGCACTCTTGTGCAGACGAATTTTATCTATAAAAAAAGGAATCAGTCCCGTGGAGAGTTCCACAAAAACTGATTCCAATGATTCGTATATCTCGGCTTGGTCGCTTTCTATTTTAACCAATACCTCGCCTTTGAAGCTGTATTTAGAGGTTATGGTTCCTAGGTAGAAACAATCCTCGATTTTCATATTGCAGCTTAGGCTTCCTCGCTAGGAGCTTCTGCTTCTGGAGCATCTTCAGCAGCTTCTTCAGTTGCTGGTGCTTCTTCTGCAGCGGCCTCTTCTGCTGGCGCTTCTTCAGCGGCTTCAGCAGCGGCGGCTGCTTCATTCGCTTCTGCTTCAGCTTGTGCTGCTGCAGCTAAACGCTTGTCGTTGACTTCTTTCTCAGCGGCTAAGGCTTTCGCTCTTGCTTCAGCTTCTGCAGAACTTAGACCGTCTTTCTTGGCTTGAATTTTAGCTTCTTTTTCTTCGAGCCATGCTTGGAATTTTTTATCTGCTTCCTCGGCAGATAAAGCTCCTTTACGCACACCACCATTCAAGTGATGCTTGAGCAAAACTCCCCGATAAGAAAGTAATGTACGAGCAGTATCGCTCGGTTGTGCTCCGTTTTCTAACCATTTTACTGCTGCATCAACATTGATGTCTACAGATGCTGGGTTAGTGTTAGGATTGTAGGTTCCAATCTTTTCTAGGTAACGTCCGTCGCGTTTTGCGCGTGAATCTGCTGCGACAACCCAATAGAAGGGTTTTCCTTTTTTTCCGTGTCTTTGAAGACGAATTCTTACTGGCATAACATATTAAATTGTGTGGGTGCCCGACCCACGGGTTATTAATTCAAGGTTGCAAAAATAAGTCAATACCAAACCACAGCCTAATGAATTCCCTTTTTTTTCACTAGACCTCAAAACTTTAGCATGGACTATTACTCAACGCTTTGGGCAATTTTAAGGAGGATATCGCTCAGTTCTTTGGGTTTCGAAAAATTTGGAGTATGACTTGCTTCTAGACTAAAAACTTCAGCGACATTGTTTGTGTGCATAGCCCGCTGAACAGCAACAGGAATAGCTTTGTCTAAAGTACATTCGATATAATATTTGGGCACTTGCCCCCATTGCTCATCAGTGATTTCCAAAGCATAGGCCAAAGGAGCAGCCGGCTCTGGAACAATTTTAGAGGCAACCTTTTCAAAAACTTCCAAAGGGGTATCATGTGCAAAGGCTTGGTGGATTTCACTATTCTTAACAAATGCTTGCGTTTGATCTTCAGATAAGTAAAAGTTATCCACTGCCTTCGATCCTTCTACACCCTGGACAGCCTGAAAGAAAGATACGCCATTGGGGACCAAGAAAGCCGTTAGGTAGACCAACGATTTCACTTTGTAGGGACGCAGTTCAGTAGCACGACTCACCGTGATGCCATTAAAACTATGTCCTACCAAGATAACGGGTTCCAATTGACTGTCTAAAACCTGAGTAAGCGTGTTCACATAGTCGTCCATTAGAATTTCAGAAGCTAATTTTTTGGAGGCACCATGGCCGGGAAGGTCGGGTGTAATGACCTGATGACCGGCAGTTTCTAGTTCTTTTTTCACGGCCTCCCATTGCCAGGATCCAAGCCAGGCGGAATGCACCAACACAAAGGTGTGTTTTGGTTGGGTGGAAGTTGGAGTGGTTTTCGAATTTTGCTGTTTGCATCCCAACAGCAGGATCATGGCCAAAAGGCCGCATAAATAGGTTTTCATAAGATTTGGGTTTAAAAAAAAGCCCTTGCGATGTTTTGTCACAAGGGCTCAGGCGAAAGATTAATAATTAAATAAATAATCGACTTCGAGCTCTTGTACTTTCCCGAGTCGAGAAAGCGCCTTGAGATCTACATCATTTCTGTTTCCAATAATAACGGCATCAAATTTTTGATTTTTAATGGTGCTGTTAAAAAAGTTTTCCAAATCTGAAAAAGACATCTGCTGAAGTGCTTCGTAGGTGTTTTTTCGATTATCGTAGTCTATACCTCTTTTCTGAAGTCTTTCATAGGTCCAGAAAATATTAGACTTTGTAATGCGGTCATTCTCCAACTGTTGAATAGCCGATTGTCGAGCAATTTCAAATTGCTCCGGAATTTCAGGAATCTTCCCTAGCAGAGTTTGCATAGCACCCACTGCCTGTGGAATTTTATTGGCCTGCGTTCCTATGTAGTTAAACAAATAGTCGGACGTTTTGTTATCCGATGCCTGAGAGTAAATAGAAAAGGCTGAATAGGCCAAAGATTGAGACTCTCTTAGTTCCTGAAAAACAATAGAAGAAAGGCCTGATCCGAAGTAACTGTTATACATCTGTGTAGCTGCGTCTAAAGCAGGATCGTAAGCATCTCCTTTTCCAATTAAAATAAGCTCTGCCTGAACCATATCATAGTTGGCAAAATACACTTGGTTGCTGGGTTCTCTTTCAGTGTATTCGCGTGCCTCAGGATAGGCTTTTAACGGAGTTTTTACCGGATGGTTGGCTTCAATCGCCGCTTGCATACCGTTGAGATCTTTACCGTAGTAGAACATACGGTGCTCATAGTTGCGAAGGTCCTGTACTAAATCCACTAGCTTTTGTGGATCTGTAGACTTGAGCTCATCCAAAGAAATGTTGTTGCGCAAGCGAGAATTTTCGCCATACTGTGCAAAGCTTCGGAGTCCTGTCCACAAAACACTTCTTTTGTTGGATTTATTGTCTTGTCGGGCCTTAGCCACGGTTTCAATATATTTTCCGTAGGCCTCCTGGTCGACTTTCAAATGGTTAATGACCTGATTCAGGAGCTGAAGCCCTTGTCCCATATTTTCGCGTAGTCCAGACAGGGAAATGGTGGTTTGGTCGTCTCCTATATTTGTGCCTAAGCTGATACCGAGTTTGTAAAATTCTTTTTTGACATCCTCCGCACTCATTTCGTCCGTTCCTAAGTAGTTAAAGTAGCGAAGTGCATAGGATAACTGGGGTAAATTGTCGCTACCCATATCAAAAATGAAATACAATTCAGCCAAATCGTTGGTCTTGTTTTCGATGTGCGATAATTGCAAGCCATTGGACAACTCAGTGTTGGCGATTTCTTTTTCAAAATCGATAAACACAGGAGCCGTTTTGCCAGCTTCCATACGATTAAATGCCTGAATAAATTTCGATTGTTTGTCGCGGTTGAGCGCTACAGGAGTAATCCCAGGATTTTCCACCTTAACAAGGTCTTTACTTTCTCCTTGGCGCTTGTAGGCAACCACATAATTATCCTTTAGATGCTGCTGTGCATAGGCCATGATGTCTTCCTTGGTAATTTTTCGGAGTTCATCTATAAATGCAACCTTATCTTTCCAGTCTTGGAAACTGATAAATGCGTCTAAATATTCATAAGCAACATTAGAAATTTCCTCATATCCACGGATATTGCTGAGTTTCATGTCGTTGATAACAGCGTCGATTAACCAGTCATCGAAATTTCCGGTTTTGATATTTTCCAGCTGTTCCAGCATTAAGTCTTTCACTTCCTCAAGGCTTTGTCCTTGTTTCGGACGCCCATTGAGGGTAAACATTCCGTAATCGATCATGAATCTGTTATACGAGCCAGCGCGTTGTACTTTTTGTTGTTGATTTAGATTTAAGTCCAACAAACCGGCAGTACTGTTGCTCATTAGCATGTCGATCAGAGTCATGTATTTTTGGTCCTCAGACCCTACACCTCCAGTTCGGAAAGCCACTTGTACACTCTCTGCATCAGGACCAAAAACTTCTACTTCTACGGGTGCAGTTAAGGGTTCTTCTTTGGGCTGCTCTGGATGAACAAGTTCTTTTTTCTCAAAGCTTCCAAAAGATTCGTCTACTTTCTGAATGGTGGTTTCAAAATCCAAATCTCCGACAAGGATCACGGCCATGTTGTTGGGAACATAATACTTGTTGAAATACTCGTGTATGGCCACCATAGAAGGGTTTTTCAGGTGTTCTGCCTTTCCAATTGTTGTTTGTTGGCCATAGGGATGAGTAGGGAACAACGCATCCATCAATGCGAAGCTTACTTTGCGACCGTCATTGTCTTGGGAGCGGTTAAATTCTTCGTATACGGCCTCTAATTCGGTATGAAAAAGCCTTAAAACTAATTCACCAAATCGTTCCTTCTCCAGAATCAACCACTTATCGAGCTGGTTGCTTGGAATTTTATTCATGTAAACAGTCAGCTCGTTTGAAGTTCCGGCATTTGTTCCTTCTGCTCCTAATGAGGCAACCATTTTATCGTATTCATTCGCAATAGAAATTTGTGACGCCTCAAGTGAGACACGATCAATTTCTTGGTAAATATTTTTTTTCTCTTCTGGGTCACTAGCAGCTTTGTGGTCCTCATAGAGCTTTGAAATATTTTCCAATAATGGCTTTTCAGTTTCCCAATCTTGTGTTCCGTATTGGGCAGTTCCTTTAAAGAGCATATGTTCCAAATAGTGTGCAAGACCAGTGTTGTCCGCCGGATCATAGACAGATCCTGCACGAACACCAACAAGGGTCTGAATCTTGGGTTCATCGCTGTTTTGGCTGAGATACACTTGAAGACCATTGTCTAGGGTGTATAAACGCAAGCCGGTAGGGTCGTTAGATACTGTCTCGTAGGTATAGCCGTTGGCATCCGTTTGGGTACTTACTTGGACACTCGATTGTTCCAAACCACATTGAATAAACAGTATGCTAAGTAGTAAGAAGGTTATTTTTTTCATATTAGAAAGTATGTTGTAGATATTGATAATTTGAAGAACCTAAATTAATGTTTTTCTACCGATTAGACGGCTCTGAGTTTGAAGAAGATAACAGAAGTTGTACGGCCCCTGAAAAACCCCTACTTTTGCGCCCTAAATGATATGATACATGGAAATTAAACGCGTTGACAATAACGACTTAACAGCTGTTGTTACCCTGGCAGTTGATCAGGCCGACTTTGCCCCCAAAGTAGAGGAAATCTTAACCGATTACCGCAAAAAGGCTAATATTCCAGGATTTCGAAAAGGAAAAGTTCCGATGGGAATGATCCGGAAGCAATATCAAGAAGCGGTTACCGCAGATGAGGTAAACAAGTTGTTGCAAAAGCATTTAGATTCCTATCTGCAGGAAGAAAAAATTGACATTCTAGGACAACCTCTACCGGTCATGAAAGACCAGATCGACTGGAAGGCGCCTTCCATTGATTTTGATTTTGAATTGGGACTTACTCCGGAATTTGAGGTGTCGCTGAAATCGCGCAAGAAAGTCACGCGCTACAAAATCACTGCCGATGCAAAAATGGTAGACGAGCAATTGCAGTATATGCAAAAGCAATACGGAAAATTAGTTGCTCAAGAAGCCGTTGGTAAGGATGTTGAGATTACCGCTCAACTTCAATTGGCAGATCAGGACATCGATAGCTTAAGTACTTTCGAATGGGGTAAATTGTCTAAAGCTGCACAGAAAAAATTAAAAGGAGCCAAGGTAGGAGAAACGCTGACACAGGCTGCTGATCAATTATTTGTCGATGCTTCAACCGCGCAACAATTTTTAAAAATTAATGCAGAGCAGGCCGAAGCACTAGCAGGAGACCTAACCATCGAAATTAAAGAAGTTAATCTTCGAGAGTTGGCGGCTTTAAACCAAGAACTTTTCGACAAGCTATATGCTCCTGGAACTGTTAGTTCAGAAGCAGAATTACGTGAGAAAATAGAAGAAGGTCTAACAAAGCAATTCGAGCCACAAGCCGATCAGAAATTCATGAATGATGTGGTTGAGTTCCTCGTTGAGCAAACCAAGTTCGATCTGCCCAATGCCTTTCTAACACGCTGGATTCAATCCACTAGTAAAGAGCCGTTAACAGATGAGCAGGCCGCCGAAGAATACGAAAAATCAGAAAAAGGCATTCGCTACCAATTAATCGAAGGCCAGCTGATCAAAGCCCACGAGCTCCAAGCTAATTTTGAAGATTTAAAAGCTTTTGCGGGGACACTCATCGGTCGTCAGATGGCGCAATATGGCCAAGCAGCTCCTGAAGGGGAAGAACTCGAGGGTATTGTGGCCCGTGTATTGTCTAACCAAGACGAGGCAAGACGATTGTCCGAACAAATGATGCAAGAGCGCATGTTGGAATTCTACAAAGAAAACGCGCCGGCAAAAGAAAAAGAAGTCAGTTTTGAAGCCTTCGTCAAAGAAGCGTATAAGAACTAAAAATCATATCTTGCATAAAACCTTAGCTATGAACTACGGAAAAGAATTTAAAAAATACGCGATACAAAAACACGGAATCAATGCTATGTATTACGATAAAATCGTGAGTAGCATGACTCCCTACATCATTGAAGAACGCCAAATGAATGTGGCACAAATGGACGTATTCTCTCGTTTAATGATGGACCGCATATTATTTTTGGGAACGGCTATAGACGATAATGTGGCCAATATCATACAAGCGCAATTATTGTTTTTGCAAAGTGTAGACGCCTCCCGAGACATACAGATGTATATCAACAGTCCTGGTGGAAGTGTATATGCCGGACTAGGAATATACGACACCATGCAATTTATTAAGCCCGATGTTGCAACGATCTGTACCGGTATTGCAGCATCTATGGGAGCTGTTTTGCTCTGCGCAGGAACCGATAAAAAGCGTTCTGCACTGACCCATGCTCGAGTAATGATTCACCAACCGCTCGGAGGGGCCCAAGGGCAAGCCTCTGATATTGAGATTACGGCTCGGGAAATTCTTAAACTCAAAGACGAGTTATACCAAATTATTGCCAACCATTCTGGGCAGACCGTAGAAAAGGTTCACAACGACAGTGATCGTGACTACTGGATGCGTGCTGAAGAGGCAAAAGCATATGGTATGGTCGATGAAGTATTGAAGAATGCTAACGCATCTTAGACCCTTATAAATTATGAGTGAAACTCCTTTGAATTGTTCTTTTTGTGGTCGTCCAAAAATGGACACCCAATTATTGGTCGCTGGAATAGATGCGCATATTTGTGATCGATGTATCCAGCAAGCCAGCGGAATTGTTCAGGAGGAAATGAAGCAAGAACAAGACGAGGTTGCTGATAGCTTCGAGCTCAAGAATCCCCGAGAAATCAACGCCTTTTTAGACGATTACATTATCGGACAAGAAGCTGCTAAAATGACCCTTAGTGTAGCAGTGTACAACCACTACAAACGTATGCAGCAAGCTTCACAAACCGAAGATGATTTAATCATTCAAAAAAGTAATGTGCTTTTGGTGGGGCCGACAGGAACAGGGAAAACACTTATTGCGCAAACGATTGCTCGTTTACTGAATGTCCCAATCGCTATTGTGGATGCTACAGTACTCACGGAAGCAGGTTATGTAGGAGAAGATGTGGAAAGTATCCTTACGCGTTTATTACAAGCTGCCGACTATGATCTGGAAAGAGCTCAGAAGGGAATCATATTCATCGACGAAATCGATAAAATAGCCCGCAAGAGCGACAACCCCTCCATTACTCGCGATGTTTCAGGAGAAGGAGTACAGCAAGCGCTGTTGAAACTATTGGAAGGGACTGTAGTGAATGTTCCTCCGAAGGGAGGGCGAAAGCATCCGGATCAAAAGTTTATTGAAGTAGATACTTCCAATATCCTATTTGTAGCCGGAGGAGCCTTTGACGGGATAGAAAGGCATTTAAATAAACGCCTAAATCTACAGTCGATTGGTTATCGTTCTGAATTGGAAAGCCAAAAGATCGATACCGAAAACTTACTGCAATATCTGACCCCTGCCGATGTTCGTGCTTACGGTTTAATCCCAGAAATATTAGGACGTTTGCCCGTACTTACCCATATGAATGCGTTAAATGCAAAGGCCTTGCGTTCGATTTTAACCGAACCCAAAAACGCACTTATCCGACAATATACGCGACTCTTCGAAATGGATGGTATCGAACTCACTTTTACAGAAGGTGCCCTCGACTTGGTAGTTGAAAAAGCGCTGAATTTTGAATTGGGTGCACGTGGATTAAGATCGTTGTGCGAAGCGGTGTTAACACCCTCCATGTACGAGCTTCCAGGGTCTGAAATCACCAGTCTTAAAGTGACCAAATCTTTGGTGGAAGAGCGGCTTAAATTGGTGAAAATACCAGCGCTAAAGGCGGTTTCCTAAATTCTTGCTAACAGATTTTCTAGAAAGCCTCGTTCATTAGAAAGCCGAGGGATTTTGTGTTGTCCTCCTAATTTATTGTTTTCTGCCAACCAATCCTGAAACAGTCCCGTTGGGGCTACTTTAATTTCGGGTAATTGCAGGGTCATATTTTTATAACGCTTGGCCTCGTAATCCGAGTTGAGATCTTGTAAAACCCGATCCAAATAAACGGTAAAAGCATCTAGATCTTCTGGCGGGTTTTTAAATTCAATGAGCCATTCGTGGGCGCCTTTCTTTTTTCCATCCATAAAGATGGGAGCTGCCGTATAGTCCGTTAGCTGAACTTTAAAATGATTACAGCTCTTTTCCAATGCTTTTTCCGTATTATCAATCATCAGTTCTTCCCCGAAGACGTTGATGTGGTGTTTTGTGCGTCCTGTAACCTGTATTCTGTAGGGATTAAGAGCGGTAAAACGAATCGTATCACCAATCTGATAGCGCCATAATCCAGCATTGGTCGTGATCACTACGGCATAGTTTTGACCCAATTCAACCTGAGATAAATCATACACTTCACTTTGTAGAACACCACCTACCACAGGAATGAACTCATAAAATATACCGTAGTCTAACATCAGGAGCAGTTCATCGCTATCGTTCTGGTCCTGAATGGCAAAAAAGCCCTCAGAGGCGTTGTAGATTTCGTAGTATTTCAGTGAGTTATCCGAAAATAAAGCATCAAACTGGTTGCGATAGGGTTTGAAACTTACTCCCCCGTGGAAATAAACTTCCAGATGTGGCCATAGTTCAGCAATTTTAGAAATGCCGTTTTGTTTCAAAGCCTTTTGGAGGAGTACTAACATCCATGAGGGAACACCTGCTAAACTAGTTACTTTCTGGGTGCTAGATTCTTCAATGATTGCCTTCATCTTACTTTCCCATTCGTTCATTAACGAAACTTTATGGCTAGGCGTACTAGAAATTTCAGCCCAAAAGGGGAGGTTTTCAATAATAATAGCCGATAAGTCTCCAAAGTAGGAATTACTCTCTTCATACAGTTCGCGTGTTCCGCCCAGGCGTAGACATTTGCCCGTCAGTAATTGCGATTGAGGGTTATTATTGAAGTACAGCGAAAGCATATCTTTTCCTGCTTTATAGTGGCAATCTTCCAAGGATTCTATACTAACAGGGATAAATTTACTTTTTGCATTGGTAGTCCCGCTAGACTTGGCGAACCAGCGAATTGGGCTTGGCCAAAAAATGTTTTGAGCGCCTAACCGGCAGCGTTCTATTTGCTCTTCGATGTCTTCGTATTGCACTAAAGGCACACGACTTTTATAGTCTTCATAGTTTCGAATGGAGGAAAATCCGTAGCGATTTCCCATCTCGGTCTGCGCAGCCTTATTCAGAAGATGATGCAGTAATTCTTGCTGTACCTCGTGCGGATATTTGATGAATAACTCCATCTGATGGATCCTTTTTTTCAAAAACCACGAGGCAATGGAATGAAATAACGGAATTGGCATAAGATGTGTATCTTTTGCCTCCAAAATAAATCTTTTTCCGCAATGTTTGAAGGTGTTCTTGTTAAAATGAAAACGACATTAGAAGCAGATCGTGTTCATTACTATCTTAAATTTTCCAATGGGTTTGTACATCTTAATCAATGTTTAAATCAGCAGGTCACCATACATTTTAAAGGATATGAGTGTCTTGGTTGTGGGAGTACTGAGGAGACTTTTCGACAGGGGTTTTGCCGCAAGTGTTTTTTTGAACAGCCACAGGCAGGCGACTGGGTTATGCGTCCAGAATTGAGTAAAGCTCATCTAGGGATAGAAGATCGTGACCTAGCCTATGAACAAAAGGTGCAGTTACAACCCCACTGGGTCTATCTAGCCCTGAGTAGTCACTTAAAAGTAGGGATTACTCGTAAATCTCAAATTCCCACACGTTGGATCGATCAGGGAGCTCACATGGCTATCCCTTTGTTGGAAGTCCCCAATCGTTATTTGGCAGGGGTAGCAGAAGTTGCGCTAAAAGCTCATTTTTCCGACAAAACGAATTGGCGAAAGATGTTGCAGTCACAAGCCGATGAGACCGATTTTTTATCCGCACATTCCTTGGCTGCAGAGAATCTACCTGCTGAAGTAGCCGATTATTTGGTCCCTTTTCAGCAGCCGCAAAGCATACACTTTCCGGTGGAGCAGTACCCTGAAAAAGTCAAAAGTCTAAATTTGGTGAAAACGCAAACGTTTCAGAACGTTTTGAAAGGGATTAAAGGACAGTATTTAATCTTTGAAGACCAGACCGTTTTTAACGTTCGATCGAATGAAGGTTTGGTCGTTGATTTTAGCGTCGATGGGTCTTCTGCGAATCCGAAAGCTGCCGTCTAAGCACTTTCATTTCTTGAGCAGTTAAATCGCGGTACTTTCCGACGGGAAGATCCAATTCAATATGCATGATCCGAACTCTTTTCAGGCGTATTACTTCGTACCCTAAGTATTCACACATTCTCCGGATTTGCCGATTGAGTCCTTGAGTGAGAACAATGCGAAACTCCTTTTTATGGGTTTGCTCCACAATACATTTGCGGGTAGTAGTGCCTAAGATTGGAATACCATTGCTCATTCTTTGCACAAAATCTGCTGTTACGGGTTTATTCACCCGAACGATATACTCTTTTTCGTGTTTGTTTCGCGCCCGCAATATTTTGTTGACAATATCGCCGTCATTGGTCAGTAAAATAAGTCCCTCACTCGGTTTGTCTAATCGGCCGATCGGGAAAATCCGCGTCGGATAATTGATATAATCGATGATGTTGTTCTTTTCCACTCGGGTATCGGTAGTACAAACAATTCCTACCGGTTTGTGAAAAGCGAGGTAAACGGCTTTTTCCTTTTGTGTTTGCAATACTTTCCCGTCGATGGAAATCTGATCCTGCGGCTGAACCTTTAGGCCCATTTCCACTTTTTTCCCGTTGACTTTTATCCGCCCAGCTGCAATCCATTTGTCTGCTTCGCGTCTGGAGCAAACGCCCAACTCACTTAAATATTTATTTAACCGTGTTCCAGATGATTGCTGATCCATTTTAATCCAATGCTATTTCTTGTCCTACTGCCAAATCAAACTTATATCGAAACCACGCTACCCCCAAATAGAGTAAGGGAGTATCAAGGGCGGCGACCATTATTTTAAATAAAAATCCAGAGATAACTAAGCCCCAAAACAAACTCCAGTCCAAAACACCAAAAAGGCATAAAAGTAAAATAACGGTGCAGGTATCGATGAATTGAGAAGCAAAAGTGGAAAAATTATTCCGGAGCCACAGTTGTCTTCCTTGGGTCAGATTTTTCCAAAAGTGATAAATACGAATATCGATAAATTGCGCCAATAGATATGCCAACATAGAGGCCAAAACGGCCAAGGGTGAGAGTGAAAACACTTGCTGAAAGGTGTCGTCAGAAATGGGAGATTGTTCAATGGCGGGAACTGCATCTGCAGTAAGCAAGATTCCCATAGAAAAAAAGGAGGCAAAGATTCCCGCAAAGACAACGCGGTTTGCCTTTTCTTTTCCATAGATTTCTGAGATCAAATCGGTGATTAAAAAGGTGATCGGGTAGGGCAAGATGCCCACGGACAACTCAAATAATCGAACCCCAAAGATGTTGCCATCCCACGGATACCAATAAAAAAACTTTTGAAAGATAAGGTTAGAGACAACCAAAGAGGTGATGAATAGCGCCCCTAGGTAGAGATATATTTTGGCGGCTAATTGTTGTTTAGCAGGATCCAGACGGGTGGACTTTTTCAAAGGTATTGTGTTTAAATTTACTTAAAAAGAAGAATCCTCGTCCGATATGGAAAAGACCCATCCAAATATGTCGTAATTTAGGCTTAAAGATAGGGATTTGGGGCTATAATTGGCTTTGTAATTTGGATGTAGATGCAACATTTAGGAATCATTTCATTGGGCAGTAATCAAGGGAATCGGGTCGGATACTTACAAAAAGGAGTCCAACGATTGATACAGACGGTTGGTCCGTTGGAACGCTTATCGCCCATCTATGAAACACCAGCCCTAGGTTTTGAAGGGGGCGATTTTTTGAATGCATGTGCGAGTTTCAAGACTGATAAAAGTCCTCAACAACTGATGGAAATCTTGCTGAGTTTGGAGCAAGAATCGGGTCGTAAACGCTCCCTTTCGGGTAATTATGAATCCCGGACCCTCGATTTAGATCTCTTGTTTTACGATGAGGTTCAAATCGATACGACCACTTTAGTCATTCCACACCCTCGGCTACATCTGCGGAACTTTGTCTTATTTCCCTTGGCAGATATCTACCCGGAGTTCATCCATCCCGGGTTAGAATCGAGTGTCGAAAAGCTACGTCAGACATCTCCGGATAGCAGTACGCTCCACAAACAACCCTATCAACGTTGGACCCCTCCTGTTTTCGATCGATTCCCCAATCTGATATTCGAGGGAAATATCGGTGTTGGAAAATCGACCTTGGCAAAAATGGTAGCTTCCCGCTATCAGGTTGCTGCTTTGTTGGAGTCTTTTGAGGAGAATCCTCATTTGGTTTCCTTTTACAAGGACCCTAAGAAATATAGTTTTAAGGTTGAAAAGCATTTTTTAACAGCTAGATTTCAGCAGCTTAAAAGCTTTTTACAGCAGTCGATAGAAAAGCAGCCATGGGTGGCAGACTTTGGATTCCACAAGTCTTCCATTTTCGCAGGAGTTAACCTTAACGGACCAGAATTAGACGATTTTGAGCGAGAATTTAATCATCAACTTTCCGCCCTCGAGCCGCCGAGCTTATGGGTCTATTTACGTCGGCCTTTGGAAGAGTTAGAGGCCAATATCCGAAAGCGTTCTCGAGCATTTGAGCAACAGATATCTGCGAAATACTTGCAGAAAATTGAAAGCTCCTATCAGGACTTTATTCAAGCTAAAGCCCATTTTAAAGTCGTGGAAATCGACTGTGGTGGGGTAGATTTTCAGCAAGATGCTGAGGCCTTTCAGAGACTTTTATTCACGATCTATGCTGTCTGAGTTTAGTGCTAAGATCCCACAAAATTACTCCTGCTGAAACAGCAATATTGAGGGAGTGTTTTGTTCCCCATTGGGGAATTTCCAACACTCCGTCGCATTGGTCGATGACACTTTGCTGCACACCTTTGACCTCATTCCCAAAAATAAGGGCATGGTGGTGCTCCTTTTGAGGGGTGAATTGGGAGAGTTCGGTCGATCCATCGGCCTGCTCGATCGCCCAAATCTGCGTCTGCTGCTCGCGCAATTCATAGAGTAGTTCGTGGATGTCCGATCGGTATTCCCAATCCACAGCTTCTGTTGCTCCCAAAGCGGTTTTATGGATATCCTTATGAGGAGGCGTTGCGGTGATGCCACACAAATAAATTTTAGAAATCAAAAAAGCATCGGCTGTTCGGAAAACTGAACCGATATTATTGAGACTCCGAATGTTATCTAAGATGACGATTAGCCCCGACTTTTCGGCTGCTTTAAATTCTGGAATAGTTTTTCGATCTAATTCGCTGTTGGCTAATTTTCGCATAGGGCAAAGGTAGGCAAAAGGGCTTTTTTTGTTTTTTCTGCCCCGATATTTTTGAGTAATATTACCTGAATAAATTCATATTTTCTGATGGCCAAAGCAGGCAAAGAAACTCCCTTAATGAAGCAGTACAACCAGATCAAGCATAAGTATCCGGATGCATTGCTTTTATTTCGTGTGGGCGATTTCTATGAGACCTTTGGGCAAGATGCTGTCCGTGCCGCTAAAATATTGGGTATTCTACTGACCAAGCGAGGTGCCGGAAGCACAAGTGAAACAGAATTGGCCGGATTTCCGCATCACTCCTTAAACACCTATCTGCCAAAATTAGTGCGAGCAGGCTGTCGAGTCGCTATTTGCGATCAGTTGGAAGACCCTAAACAAGCCAAAAAAATTGTCAAAAGAGGGGTCACGGAGTTGGTCACCCCAGGAGTAACCCTTAATGAAGAAGTATTAGAACAGCAGAAAAATAATTATTTGGCCGCTCTATATGCCCTGAAAGATCGGGTTGGGGTGTCTTTTTTAGATATTTCCACTGGCGATTTTTGGGTCGCTCAAGGTTCTTGGGAACAGGTACAGCACCACTTGAGTCATTTGCAGCCGAGTGAGCTTTTACTCCCCAAGCCGCAAAAGCAAAAGTGGGCAAAGGACTATCCGACGGCACTTCCCGTTTCTTACCTTGAAGATTGGGTTTTCGATCCACCTTCAGCTCAAGATCGATTGTTAGATCATTTTAAAATGCAGAGCTTAAAGGGGTTTGGTGTGGAAAATCAGCACTTGGGGATTGCGCCGGCCGGTGCCATCCTACATTATCTTTCTGAAACCCAGCATGACCGCCTAGGGCATCTGACCAAAATTCAGCCGATCGATCACGATACATACGTCTGGATGGATCGGTTTACAATCCGTAATCTAGAACTCTTTGCTCCCAGCCATGTTGGCGGAAAGGCGCTCATCGATGTGTTGGATCAAACACAGACTCCCATGGGCGGACGCTGTATGCGGCGCTGGTTGAGTTTTCCCCTCAAAGATCTATCAGCCATTCAAGACCGATTAGAGGCGGTAGATGCTTTAGTGAAACCCAATGCCTGTTTTGAGGCGCTCGAGGACCCCCTCAAAAATATGGTGGACCTCGAACGTGTAATGGCGCGTATTGCGACTGCAAAGATACACCCAAGGGCTTTGGTGCAATTGCTTCAATCGATCGAACGTATCCAAGAAATAAAAGTCCTTTTGCAGACGGCTGAAGCCAAGGCTCTACA
The DNA here is from genome assembly GCA_049889695.1 of Flavobacteriaceae bacterium. Classification (GTDB taxonomy): domain Bacteria; phylum Bacteroidota; class Bacteroidia; order Flavobacteriales; family Flavobacteriaceae; genus WTJH01. Next base: position 227,134 of record JBMHCX010000006.1, read on the forward strand.
AAACTTAGGGAAGCAGCTACTTGCTTGTGCAGATTTACAGCAATTACTGCAACAGCGGCTACACCCCGAAGCGCCCGTTCTTCTCAGCAAGGGAATGGTCATCGCTGAAGGCTATTCCGAAGCATTAGACGAACTACGAAATCTTAAAAACTCTGGTCAGGACTTTTTGGATCAAATGCTGACTAGAGAAACAGAACGGACGCAGATCCCTTCCCTGAAAATTGCCTTTAACAATGTATTTGGCTATTATATTGAAGTTCGTAATACACACAAAGACCGAGTGCCCGAAGAATGGATTCGAAAGCAAACACTTGTCAATGCAGAGCGCTATATTACGGAGGAGCTCAAAGAATATGAATCCAAAATTTTAGGGGCTGAAGAGAAAATAAAAATACTGGAAGCAGAACTGTATGCGACCTTACTTCAGGACTTGCAAGTTCATTTAGAGTCGCTAAAAACCAACGCTGAAGCCCTCGCACGATTGGACTGTTTGTGGAGTTTTGCCGCCATCGCAAAGAAACAAGACTACAGTCGCCCAGAAATCAATACTTCTACCGCTTTAAAAATCAAAGGGGGCAGGCATCCTGTTATTGAACAACAACTCCCTTTAGGAACCCCCTACATTGCCAATGACCTTCAGTTGGATCGCGAAAAACAACAGTTGGTGATGATCACAGGGCCCAATATGTCCGGAAAATCAGCCATATTACGCCAAACAGCCCTGATTACTTTAATGGCACAGATGGGAAGTTTTGTGCCAGCAACACAGGCATCTATCGGACTCATCGATAAATTATTTACCCGTGTGGGGGCGAGTGACAATATCTCTATGGGAGAGTCCACTTTTATGGTGGAAATGAATGAGACCGCAGCTATCTTAAATAATATTAGTAGCCAAAGTTTGGTGCTGTTAGACGAAATTGGTCGGGGGACAAGCACCTATGACGGAATTTCAATCGCTTGGGCTATAGCTGAATACTTGCACGAACATCCGTTTAAACCGAAAGTATTATTTGCCACGCACTATCATGAACTGAACCGAATGACCGATCGTTTTGAACGTATTCGAAACTACAATGTCGCCGTAAAGGAAATGAAAGACAAGGTTTTATTCTTGCGAAAATTGGTCCCGGGGGGAAGTGCGCACAGCTTTGGAATTCATGTAGCAAAAATGGCAGGTGTTCCTCAGCACGTTTGGCAAACGGCCGAAAAAAAGCTGCAGCAACTAGAATCCCAAAACGAAACCGCCAAAAATGCCGCCAAAATCGCTGACGAACCCATGCAGCTTTCGTTTTTTCAATTGGATGATCCGCTGATGGAGGAACTCCGCCAGAGTATACAGGAATTGGATATCGATACCATTACCCCTATCGAGGCGCTTATGAAGTTGAATGAAATCCGCCGGATGCTTCAACAAAAATCCTCTTAAAGGATGGTGTTTATCCCTTTGGGATTTAGAAATATTCTTTACATTTGCATCCCGTTGCGATCCTTGCAACATCTTTGAAATTTTAGGCGAAAGTAGCTCAGGGGTAGAGCATCACCTTGCCAAGGTGAGGGTCGCGGGTTCAAATCCCGTCTTTCGCTCTTTAAGTTCGGCTCGAGTGGTGGAATTGGTAGACACGTTGGACTTAAAATCCAATGGCCATTGCGGCCGTGCGGGTTCAAGTCCCGCCTCGAGTACCAAAAAGGAGACCTTCGAAAGATCGTCTCCTTTTTTTATTTTCATTTTTCTTGGACTATTTCATGAAAGGACTATCCATTGTAGGCAATTTATAAAGTTTTTACACGAACTTATGGTGTAAATATCAACCCCTCACTCAACTATCGTAAGTCGTGTGGGTCTAATAAAATAAATGCCGTTCTGTGGAGAAACACGAAAAACAAATTTTTCGACTGATTCAAGATCAGAATATAGGGAAAGCCCTTCAATTGATAATGGACAGTTACCACGAATTACTCTATTGGCATATTCGAAAATGGGTCGGGGTTCATGAAGATGCCAATGATGTATTGCAGAACACCTATATCAGGATCTATAAAGGTCTAACAGCATTTAAATTTAAAAGTAGCGTAAAAACTTGGAGTTACAGGATCGCTTACAATGAATCTATGCGTCATTTAGATCGATTGGGGAGAAAAGGCTTGTCTGTTGCAGGAGAGGGGGCTCAAAAATATTTTGACAGCCTTCAGTCCGATCCGTATTTTGACCTAGAAGCCTGCAACCAGCGAATGATAATTTTACTTGAACAACTCCCGGAGCGAAGTAAACAAGTATTTATGATGAAAGATTTTGATGAACTTACTTTCGATGAAGTAGCGGCCATTTTACAGTTAAATCCCAATACCGTAAAAAGCATTTATTACAAGACAAAAACACAACTATTGGAATCCCTAAAACAAGCCATATGAAAAATGATTTATATGCCAAGCACCGCAATACTTTTGGGTTTAAAACCCCGCAAGGGTATATGGAAAAGTCTAAAAATCAAATGTTGAATGACCTGATTCCTCAACCCAATAGATTTAAAAAAGATCATACATGGCTTGGAATGGTTGCTTCAATAAGTCTATTAATAGGAGTTTTTTGGTTACAAACAACCTATAATTCAAAGGGTTTTGAACCTAAAAATAACTATGACCTCCTCATTTTAGATTCTGTCTCGGTAGAAGAATTTGAGTTTGAAGAGTGGTTCGAGGAACATTATATTTTGGATGAGATTTAAACTTTGGCGAATGCTAGAGGTCTAAGCATATAAACACATAATTTCAGTATCATGAAAGCAGCAAAATTCACCTATTTTACTTTAATAGCATTTTTCACCTTTCAGGTGGGAGCTGCGCAAACCGATCAGGGCTCAACTGATGAAGTTCCCGCTGAAGAAACCAGAAATCCTGCTCGTGAACGGATATATACCCCTGAACAAATCGAAATGCTAAAAGCTCAAAAGGCATTAGTGAAACAAAACAGACAAGAATTTAAAAACTCTCTTTCAGAGGAACAATTGTTAATCTTAAACAATCGAGAGCTAACCCGCGATGCTCGACGGGAAGCCCTCATGGCCTCACTTTCGGAAGCCCAACGCGAAATTTTAGCCGCCAATCGCAGTGAAGTAAAAGAGCTACAGCAAGCTTTTAGAGCTACTGTTACAGAAGAACAACGAATTGCTCTTCGGGAAAGAAGGCAAAGAATTCGGGATCGTCGACAACGTTTGCAGCAACGACGTCAAAACCTAAGGGAGCGTCGCAATAATGCTCAGCGACGTCGGTAAAAAATTTGGTAAATAATGGAGATATAAATCAGGGGGGGCTTATCCCCCTTTGTTTTTATATCTTGACAAGTAATGAATATCAGGACAAGTGTTATCATCTTCTGCCTTTTGGGGATTAATCTTCTATCGGCCCAGGAGTTTACGGACGATGCAGAAATAGTTTTAAATGATCTATTTGCGCAGGATAGTTTAGATATTCAGATGGGTCTTTTTGCCGAAAAGACACATGTTTTATACCTCCACTTAAATTTTGATGAACAGGCCTATTTCTCTGGGCGTAATTTTGGAATCGATCAGCACAGCTGGCAACCCAATCTGACCTATATGCATGGAAAACATTGGTTCTTTAATACAAATGCTGCTTACTACAGTGGCTTAGATCCAAATTGGGATGTATTGGGTTTAAGTACTGGATACTTTACCGCATTGGGAAAATCAAAAAAATGGAGTTTATCGGCACTTTATAGTCGTTTGTTTTTTGGTGAAAATGAAGTGGAGGAATGGAATAGAAATCGGATTGCGTCAAGTCTTAGTTATCGTTTAAAATCCTTAAAATTTAGACTGGGGGTAGGGTGGCTGTTTGGTGGAGAAAACTCAGTATATATCAGCCAAAGTAGTCACTGGAAAATTCCCTTAGTTAAACACAAAAAATTTTCTTGTACCATAAATCCTGCTTTGCGCTGGTTGTGGAGCGAGCAACAATTTACTGAAGAAGTGGTTAGTGGTCGATTGGGACGCAGAATAACTGAAATTGAACAAGAGGTATTCGATTTAATCAATGTAGTGGTGGAGGTCCCATTGAGCGTAGAATTTGGCGCTTGGGACTTGAATTTCAATTATCAAATGAATTTTCCACGAGCTCTCCCGAATGAAGAAAGCCTCGAAAACACTCAGTTCTTCAGTGTAGGGCTAGGGTACTTTATTGATTTATAGGTTTATGAATATGTTTTTTTCTGAGGCATAGGAATTGAAAATTTCCTGTATATTTTTGCTCTGGAATGAAAAACATGGAAGCACAAATTAGTGGAATAGACTTAGGGGTTATTGCCGTATATTTTTTAATTGTACTGAGCCTTGGGTTTTGGGTATCTCGAAAAACCAAAACAGGGGAAGACCTCTTTCTTGGGGGAAGAAGTTTTGGATGGGGACTGATCGGTTTGTCGCTTTTTGCCTCGAATATATCCAGTTCAACAATCATCGGATTAACCGGAGCAGCTTATTCTAGCGGTATTGTTACTTCTGTTTATGAGTGGATATCGGGGATTCCGCTGATTATAGCAGCCCTTATATTTGTTCCTCTTTACCTCAATTCTAAAATAACGACCATCCCCGAATATTTAGCCAAACGCTTCGATCGTCGATCGCAGTTATTCTTCTCTGTAGTCACCATTCTCACAAGCATTCTTGTCGAAACAGCAGGAGGACTATACGCCGGAGCGATCGTATTAAAAACCTTTTTTCCGCAACTAATCGTTTGGCAAACGACTCTCGCTCTAGCACTTTTCGCTGGGGTTTACACTGCTTTTGGCGGACTTAAAGCAGTGGTGTATACCGATACTCTTCAGGCCATTGTACTCATTTTGGGAAGCCTTATATTAACCTACATTCTATTTGATAAAATCAATTTTTCTTGGGAGAGTGTGGTAGAAGCAGCCCCGAAAGGCCATTTTTCTATATACAGGCCTTTGGGCGATGAAACTTTGCCGTGGCCAGGACTATTTTTGGGCGTTCCTTTGTTGGGGTTTTGGTATTGGTCCACAAACCAGTATATCGTCCAACGCGTATTGGGGGCAAAGGATCTAAAAAATGCTCGCTGGGGGGTTTTGTTGGGAGGCTTCTTAAAACTGATCCCTTTATTTATTATTGTTTTGCCAGGAGCTATGGCGATGACGGTCTATGCTGGAATTGAAAACCCCGATATGGTCTATCCTTCAATGGTGCTGAAAACACTTCCCGTAGGGCTGGTCGGCTTGGTGCTAGCGGGGCTCATATCTGCCATTATGTCGAGTGTAGATTCCACCTTAAATTCATCCTCTACTTTGGTCGTGATGGATTTTATTCAGCCCAATGCCCCTGAATTGAGTACGCAGAAAATTGTTCGCTATGGGCGCATCACTACTTTTATTCTGATGTTTATTGCCGCTCTTTGGGCACCCATGATTCAGTATTTCGACGGTATATGGATGTATTTACAGCAGATGTATACCATCTTTGTTCCACCTGTAGTCGTGTTGTTTTTGGTGGGTGTTTTCGATAAAAAAGGCAATGGTTTTGGGGCTTATATGACACTCTTGTGGGGGACCCTCCTCGGAATACTGCTCTTTGTTTTACAACAAATAGGCTACTGGCCGATTCACTTTACCATTACTGCAGGGATTGTTGTATTGGCCTCTACATTTATATTTCTGATCGCTAGCCGTTTGAAACCAGCTCCCTCTGAAGAAATATTCTTGCAATACGGGTTTAATTCAGCTTTAATTCAACAAGATAATCAAGGCGTAAAATGGTATCAGAACTATTTGTTTTGGGCAGCTCTCTTGTTGATTTGCATACTGAGCTTATTCTTTATTTTAATGTAGTATTATGTCGAAAAATTGGTGGAAAGAAGGTGTTGTTTATCAGATTTATCCGAGATCTTACCAGGACACCAGCGGGAATGGTTTGGGGGATATTGATGGAATTATTCAACGACTCGATTATATTAAGTCGCTTGGAGTAGATATGATATGGCTCTGTCCGGTATACGAGTCGCCAAATGATGATAATGGCTATGACATCTCCGATTATCGCAGAATCAGTACAGCATTTGGCGGGAATGAAGCTTTCGATCGTTTACTAGAAGCCATGCACCAAAGAGGACTAAAGCTCATCATGGATTTGGTCGCCAATCATACTTCCGATGAACACCATTGGTTTCAAGAGGCAAAGAAAAGCCGTCAGAACCCCTATCATGACTATTATCTGTGGCAACCCGGAAGTCCCGATAGTCCGCCAAACAATTGGCAGTCCGTATTTAGTGGGAGTGCATGGAAGTGGAATGCTGCTACAGAGGAATATTTTCTCCATCTATTTACCCAAAAACAACCCGACTTAAACTGGGAAAACCCCAAAGTCCGACAAGAAATTTACGATATCGTTGACTTTTGGTTGAACAAAGGCGTTGACGGCTTCCGAATGGATGTCATTTCACTGATATCAAAGCGTTTAGCTTTTGAAGATGTTCCTGAGGATATGCCGTTTATTGAGGTCATGGAGCAGGTCTATGCCAACGGTCCTAGAATACACGAGTATTTAAAAGAAATGAATCAGCAAGTATTGTCCAAATACGATGTTGTGACGGTTGGGGAAGGGCCAGGGGTTAATTTGGAACACGGGCCACGCTATGTTTCGGCAGCTGAAAAAGAACTCCATATGGTCTTTCATTTCGACCACCTAACGATCGATTTTGGACCTGAAGGAAAATACGATCCTATACCTCTAGATTTTATTCGATTTAAACAAATTTTTAGTCAATGGGATCAGGCTTTAGCCGCCGACGGTTGGAATAGTATTTTTTTAGGCAACCACGATTTTTCAAGAATTGTTTCTCGGTTTGGGAATGATGACCAATATCATCAAGAATCTGCAAAACTCTTAGTTCTCCTCTTAATGACCCACAGAGGAACTCCATATGTCTATCAGGGCGATGAAATTGGCATGACCAATGTTGCTCACGATAGCATTGAGGCCTACGACGATGTTGAAACACGTAATGCATGGAAAGCGGCAGAGGAGGCGGGAAAAGACATGGATAAATTCCTGCAAGCAGTTCATTGGCAAAGTCGCGACAATGCGCGTACGCCCATGCAATGGAATAGCCAAGCCAATGCTGGTTTCACCACAGGGGAACCATGGATAGATCTGCACCCCAATTTTACGCAAATCAATGTCGAAGTACAGGAAAAGGATCCAAATTCGATCCTTCATTTTTACCGAAAAGCGATAGCTTTTCGCAAATCTCATCCGACCTGGGTTTATGGAAATTATGAAGACCTTGCACCAGATGACCCCCATCTTTTTGTGTATAAGCGATGGGATGATCAAGGTGATTTTTGGGTCATCCATAATTTTTCCGACCGGTCACAACAGTATCCGTCTTTTCTCCCGGGGGCTGCTGAACTTGTTTTTGGGAATTATACGGATGGGGAAACGACTGAACTTCGTCCATGGGAAAGCCGGGTGTACACATATTCCAATTCCGTAAAATCTTCTTAGCTGTACGGAAAGTTAGCCATATTCACCTCATAGTGCAATTGGCTTTTTATATTTAACCTTATGCAAACAGATACTTTAGTGTTGTTTATCTGGAGTTCATTTTTAGTTACGATAGCTCCAGGTCCCGACTTGCTAATGGTAATTCAGCTAGCCGTCCAGCAAGGGTGGAAAGTAGCTTTTCGATTAGCATTAGGCTTGTGTTCTGGACTTGTGTTACATACCCTTTTGGTGGCCTGGGGGATGGGGAGTTTATTAGATATCTACCCTCAGCTTTTCTGGGGAATTAAAATATTTGGGGTAGGCTACTTTTTGTATTTGGCTTGGCTGACTTGGAAAACACGAAAACAAACAGAACAGTCCAAGCAAAAGACAGGAGGATGGATAACCGGTTTTGTTATGAATATTTCCAATCCGAAAGTCTTTCTCTTTTTTTTGGGATTTCTCCCTCAATTCTTGTTCCACCCATCATGGCCGACCACATTTCAGTTGAGTGTTTTAGGGATGCTTTTTTTAGGGCAAGCACTGCTTGTATTTACAACAGTTATCGCGATTAGCGTTACTATTCGCCCAACAAAATGGGTCTTCCTGAGTCACCCCTACGCTCAGATGGGGATTTGGTTATTTTTTGCCAGTTGGATTGCAGTGGCTTAAAGCGATTGAAGCCCTCTTAAAAAACCATTAATTTAATAGTAGAGTTTTAAAAGGATCCCTCCAGCTTTTGTAAATTGGCTGTGTAAAACGAATTGGTGATGGATATTTTATGCGTGGGAGAGATCCTGATTGATTTGATCGGTCAGGAAAAAGCATCACTCGACCAGACTACTGCATTCACGAAAGTTCTTGGGGGATCTCCAACGAACGTAGCCATCAATACCAGTCGTTTAGGACTACAAGTGGGATTAGTGGGCAGTGTAGGGCAAGATGGATTCGGTAGTTTTGCGCTTCAGAAAATTGCAGAGGTCGGCATAGACACCAGCACCATTGTTGCCAATCAGCAAGTCGCCACTTCAGCAATAATCGTTTCAAAATCTGAAGAAACTCCTGAATTTATTCCCTACCGACAAGCCGATTTTGAAATTACCCAAAAGCAGCTGGGTCAGGATTTATTAAAGTCATCTAAAATTTTTCATACCACCTGTTTTGCTTTGAGTCAAGATCCAGCTCAGACCTCTATTCTCAAAGCCGCTGAAGAAGCCTACCGGCTTGGATGTCAGTTGAGTGTTGACTTCAATTACGCCCCTAAAATATGGTTGAGTACCAAGCCAGTGAAAAAGATCATAGAAACGTTTATGCAGTGGAATCCTCTACTTAAAATTAGTGAGGTAGATGTAGAGCGGATTTTTGGAGAGCCGATGGATCACCCCTCCGTATTTGAATATTTCCACGCACTTGGAGTAGACACCATCTGTCTTACTTTAGGCAGTAAAGGCGTGAAATTATCGCATAAAGGCGAGGAACCCATTTTTTTAGAGGCGAATCCTTTGGAAAATATTTTGGATGTTACGGGAGCTGGAGATGCTTTTTGGGCAGGTTTTTTATATGCGTTCTTAAAGGAAAAACCTTGGCAAAAATGTTTGGAAATTGCTCAGCAAACGGCAGCTATAAAGCTTCAGCGTATAGGCCATTTGCCGGCCCATGTAGCTTCATTATTGATATAAATGATTCATGAAAAGTAACCCTGAACAAGTAGTGCCTCCTATGCCGCAAGGAGTCATCTTAAACGCCTATCCCGATAGTGTTGGACGCCGATTGTCTGATTTTATTCAAATACTTCGAAAACCTGAATTCGAAAGTGTTTTTTCGATGTTTTATATCCTCCCGACAATTTTTAATAGCGACTTGGATAGAGGCTTCTCGGTGATCGACTACAACCTAAACCAAGAATTGGTTACTCCACAAGATTTGGCAGATCTCAAAACCTTAGGCTTAGATCTCAAATTGGATATAGTCTTAAATCACTTGTCTGTGGCTTCCCCCCAATTCAAAGATTTACTCGCCAAAGGGGAAGAATCTGTCTACAAGGACTTTTTTCTAGACTGGAATGCTTTTTGGGAAGAGCACGGCGAAATGGGTTCTGACGGGATTGTAATTCCTGAAGCAGCCTATTTGAAACAGTTGTTTATGCGTAAGCCCGGTTTTCCAGTCCTGAAGCTGAGCTTCCCGGATGGGAAGGAAAAGGTCTATTGGAATACTTTTTATCAGAAAATAACCCATACCCCAATTGAAGTAGCAGACCTAGAAGGTTTGGAGTTAACCCCAGCTCAGGCGGAATCTATCGTGAAAAAGGTGAATGTAGCGCCAGAGCAGGAGGAAAGTATCTCCTCCATAGCACTAGGCTTATCAGCGGAATTGACGACTGAAGTCGAGAAAATAGTCCATCAAAAGGCGACCTATTTGGGGCAAATGGATGTCAATGCAGCATCTCCATTGGTGTGGGAGTTTTATGAAGACACCTTAGCAAAATTAAGCGCTTATGGATGTCGATTACTTCGGTTAGACGCCTTTGCTTATTTGCACAAAGAAGTAGGGCAATCCAATTTTTTTAATAGCCCGGGGACTTGGGTGTATTTAGAACGTATTCGAGAAATCGCCAATCGTAATCAGATGGCCATATTGCCAGAAATCCATGCCGAATACGGCGCGCACTTACATACAGCAATCGCTGCTAAAGGGCACGCTCTTTATGATTTCTTCTTGCCCGGATTAGTACTGCATACCTTAGAAGAATCCGATCATTCTGCCCTCGTTGGCTGGGTTAATGAAATTCAGGAAAAAGCCTATAAAACGGTAAATATGTTGGGTTGCCACGATGGGATCCCCGTCTTAGATCTCAACAGCAAACAGCACGAAAGTGCCTACAAGCCAGGTTTACTTTCAGCAGATCAAATCGATGCCATCATGACGAAAGTATTGGAGAGAGGTGGTGTCATGAAAAATATCTATGATGCAGATGGCAAGAAATTGTCGTACTATCAGATTAATGCAACTTTTTTTAGTGCCTTAGGGGAAGATGAGTCCAAAATGTTATTGGCCAGAGCTATTCAAGTATTTATGCCTGGGACTCCTCAAGTATGGTATCTCGATCTGTTTATGGGGACTAACGATTACGCCGCGGTTAAAAGAGCCGGAAGCGGAGGGCATAAAGAAATTAATCGTTCCAATCTGAGTAGCGATCAAGTGGATGAACTACTGCAAAGCAGAGGTGTTCAACAGCAACTCGCTCTGTTGAAGTTACGCAATACCCACTCTGCTTTCCAAGGAGCTTTAAATATACAGCCCACTCCCAAACATCAGCTGAGATGGGAGTGGAAGAATGCTGATTCGTTCGCGACTCTAGAAGCAGATCTGACGACTGCTCACTTTAAAGTTCGCTTTGGAGACAACGCTACCGTAGAAGTACTGACGGTTTAACCCATTAAAGATTGCACTTTCATGGCCAATCCCATGTCACCTCCAATTTTAATCTGACCACCCATTACGGCCATCATTGGATTGAGTTCTCCATCCCTTAATTTTTGAAGGACGTCTACACTTAAACTTATTGTACAATCTGCTTCGGCGTCGGAGGCATTAACAGTGTTCTGATCGCCTGTACCGTCGATTACTATAGGTTGGTCGTCCACAACAAACTTCAAGGTGCCACCGATTGGGGCTGCTGTTGCTGCTCTTTGTTCAAACTGGGATACGATGTTTTCTAAGCTCATTTGAATTCTAAATTTTAGCGAAAGGTACAAAAAAAATGACACCGTGTCATTTTTTTAATTACATTCGTATTTCAAATTAATTTTATGAGTTTCAGGATTAAAAAAGTCGCCGTTTTAGGGTCAGGTGTCATGGGATCTGGTATCGCTTGTCATTTGGCTAACGTTGGTATGGAGGTCTTAATGTTGGATATCCTTCCTAGGGATATGGCCCCAGCAAAAGCTAAACTTCCACAGGAACGTAATAAAATCGCAAATAGCGCCTTGCAGACAGCTATTAAGTCTAAGCCAGCACCATTGTATACTAAAGGATTCGTTAATCGAATCAAAACAGGAAATTTTGAGGATGACTTTCAGTCAATAGCGGACGCCGATTGGATCATCGAAGTGGTCATCGAACGTTTAGATATTAAGCAATCTATTTTTGCTCAAGTCGATCAATACCGTAAACCGGGAAGCTTAGTAAGTTCGAACACCTCTAGTATTCCCATTCACTTATTGGCGGAGGGTCGTTCAGCCGACTTTAAGCAGCATTTCTGCGGGACCCACTTTTTTAATCCCCCACGATATTTACGCCTACTAGAAATCATTCCTATCGCTGAGAGCGACCCCAAGATGATAGATTTCTTCATGGAGTTCGGAGATCTACAGTTGGGAAAACAAACTGTACTCTGTAAAGACACTCCTGCTTTTATAGCGAACCGTATTGGGGTAATGTCTGGCTGTAAGCTATTTGATTTAACAGAGCAATATGAACTTTCGATTGAAGAGGTTGATGCCCTAACAGGTGCTCTTTTGGGACGACCCAATACAGGGACTTTTCGATTACAAGACCTGGTGGGTCTTGATACCGGTGATAAGGTCACGCAGTTTGTCGTCAACAACGTAACAGATGATGAGTTTTTTGAGCCCATGAAAGGGCAAGAAACGCCCGCTTATTTCAAATTCTTATTGGAAAATGGCTTTTTGGGCAACAAATCGGGAAAAGGTTTCTATGAAAAAACAAAACAAAAAGACGAAAAAGGAAAAACCATCATCAATGCCTTAAACCTTAAAACTTTGACCTATGCGCCTTCTGTCCGTCCGAAGATTGCAGTGGTGAAGCAAGCCAAAGGGATCGAACTGATGGATAAAAGAATGCAGTTCTTGCTCGAGGGAGAAGCCAAAGAACAGTCTTTTTTAAGAGACTATTTCTTGGCATTATTCTCGTATACAGCCATGCGACTCCCCGAAATTGCTGAAGCTTATTACAAGGTAGACGATGCCATGCGAGCAGGCTATGTTTGGGACTTTGGACCTTTTGAATATTGGGATCTTTTAGGATTCGAGAAAGGGTGCCAGATGATCGAAGCAGCAAAGCTTCCTCTGCCGAAATGGATTAAAGACATGCAGGCGGCTGGGGTGACTTCTTTTTACAAATATGCCGATGGGAAACGGATGTACTTCGACTTTCAAGCCCAGACGTGGAAGCCCGTTAGCGGAACTGAAAGCTTAATTATCCTCGATAGTCTTCGTGAAAAAAGTCCTATCATTAAAAATAGCGAATGTACTGTCCACGATATAGGCGATGGTGTTATGTGTGTAGAGTTCACCAGCAAAAGCAATGCCATTGGGGAAGGGATTGGGCAAGCCATGAGCGATGCTATTGATCTTGCTGAATCTGAAGGTTGGAACGGTATTGTTATTGGAAATAATGCAAAGCAGTTTACGGTCGGCGCTAACCTGATGAATGTCGGGATGCTTGCCATGCAACAAAAATACGACGAGCTCAACCAAATGGTAGACGGTTTCCAGCAGGTGAATATGAAAATTAGAACCTCTAAGATTCCTGTGGTGGTGGCCACCCAAGGCTACGTTTTTGGAGGTGGATGCGAAATCTCCATGCATTGCGATGCTGGGGTTTATGCTGCTGAATCCTACATCGGATTGGTTGAAGTAGGGGTTGGTTTACTTCCCGGAGGTGGAGGGACAAAAGAGTTTGCTCTTCGTGCTTCCGATGCCTACTTTGAAGGAGATGTACAAATGCCAACACTGATCAGTCATTTTAAATCTATTGCTACTGCTGCTGTCGCTACTTCGGCTGAAGAGGCCTTTGATCTGAACTACCTTCAAAGGCATCGAGATCAAGTTTGCTACAATACGCCAAGGAATATCGGCATGGCGAAAGCCAAGGTACTCCAACTGGCTCCCGGATATGTACCGGCCGCTGCGCGAGAAGACATTACTGTGCTCGGACGATCGGGGATGAGTGTGCTTTACTCGGCAATCAATGAATTCCGTCTCGGAGAATATATGTCCGACTACGATGTTGAAATTGCTCGTAAAATCGCTTATGTCATTTGTGGTGGCGATTTAACCAGCGCACAGAAAGTCAGTGAACAATACTTGCTAGATATTGAACGTGAAGGCTTTATGAGTCTTTTGGGGAATCAGAAAACCCTAGATCGAATTCAATATCTGCTGATGAACAATAAACCATTAAGAAATTAATTTCCAAGCTATGGAAGCATACATCATAAAAGGCTACCGCTCTGCGGTAGGAAAAGCCAAAAAAGGAGGGTTTAAAAACTATCGTTCCGATGACCTAGCCGTATCTATCATTCAGGCCCTAATGGCCGATTTCCCCCAGGTGGATCCTGCGCGTATAGACGATGTAATTGTGGGATGTGCCAACCCGGAAGGAGAACAAGGCCTACAGGTAGCACGTTTAATCGCTGCTAGAGCTTTAGGAAAAGAAGTTCCTGGCGTAACCATTAACCGATATTGTGCCTCTGGATTAGAAGCCATCGGTATGGCTGTCGGAAAAATTAAGGCTGGTTTCGGGCATGCATTTATCGCTGGAGGGACGGAGAGTATGAGTCTTTTACCCATGACAGGATATAAACTCTCCCCTAGCTATCAGGCCAATATAGATAATATTAACTACCACGTTAGTATGGGCGCTACAGCCGAAGCGGTCGCGGCCAAATACAACATTAGTCGCGATGCAGCCGATGAGTTCTCTGTCCGTTCACATGAAAAAGCGGCAATGGCCATCGACTCAGGAAAGTTTACAGACGAAATTATCCCAATAGAAGTCGAAGAAGTATTTGTGGCTAACGGTAAACGACAATCGACTTCTCATACGGTAGCGATGGATGAAGGGGTACGTCGGGATACGAGCTTAGCGGGTCTAGCGCGTTTGCGCCCTGCCTTTAAAAAAGGAGGAGTCGTGACGGCGGGAAATTCTTCCCAGACGTCCGATGGAGCTGCATTTACCCTAGTGGTGAGCGAGGCCTTCGTAAAAGAACACAATCTGGAACCTATCGCCCGACTGGCAGCTGTGGCTGTTGGTGGAGTAGACCCACTCTATATGGGAATCGGCCCTTGTGTCGCTATTCCAAAGGCACTTCAACAAGCCGGTTTAAATTTAAATCAGATCGAGCAGGTAGAGCTTAATGAAGCCTTTGCTGTCCAAGCTCTGGCTGTTATCCAGGAAGCTGGCTTAGATCCCGAGATCGTTAACCCTAACGGAGGAGCTATTGCCCTAGGGCATCCGCTGGGCTGCACTGGTGCTAAGTTATCCATACAGCTGTTGAATGAGATGAAGAGACGGGAGCAGACCTATGGAATGGTAACGGCTTGTGTCGGTGGGGGGCAAGGAATTGCAGGAATTTTTGAACGCCTCTAAGTCTACATTTAGTTCCAAAGATCCCGTGATGGGAAAGCGAGCTTCACAGAAAATCGAAATTCGCAATCGTTTGTTGGAAGTAGGAAAAACCCTCTTTTCCGCCAAAGGACTAGATGCTGTCACGGTAGCCGAGGTAGTGGAGCAAGCACAAATTGCCCGTGGGACTTTCTACAATTATTTCGATGATTGCTCCGACCTCTTCCAGGCCATTGTTTTAGAATTGATCGGTCAGATTCGGGAGGTATTCAATCAAAACCGAACCAGTAAAACTTCGCTACACACCTATCTCTACACTACGTTTAAGTCGTATTTCGACTTTATTAGTACTGAGGAAATGGCTGACTTTCATTTGAAAAATCAGGCGCATATTCGTCAGAGTTCCTATCAGAACGATATTTTAAAATCGATCATGAAGGATCTCAACAGGGACCTCAAAGCCAGTGAACGAATTGGCGATTTTGATGAAAAGTACGAGTTTTTATTATTGAGCTTTATGCTTGTTGGAAGCCCATTGGAGTTGTTCATTGCTACCCGTAATTCGAACTTGGCATTCTCGAGCGATCAGTTGGCTCTTTTTTTAGCCAAACTCTTTCATAAAGTACTGAAAAAGTAGCCCTTATACTTTTTTAACGACATAGGTCACCACTCCCCATATTTGCAGTTCATTGTCTTTTGTGACTTTTATCGGCTGGTACTTTGGGTTTTCAGGCATCAGATAAACACAGTCTTTTTCTACTTTTAATCGCTTAACGGTAAATTCTCCGTCTAAAAAACAAACGGCAATGGCGTTGTTTTGCGGTTCAATACTTCGGTCAATCACCAGCAGATCGCCATCGTCTAATCCAGCTCCTTGCATCGATTGTCCAGATACTCGCGCATAAAAGGTAGCTTCTTCATTTTTGACGACTTCTTGGTCGATACTGATCCGTACTTCTTTAAAATCGTCTGCAGGGGAAGGAAATCCAGCAGAAATACCTTCTTGGGCTAAGTGAAGACTTTTGCGAAAGTCCGTATCGGGTTGGAAAAAAGTAATGCCTGGCTTTTTCATGTTTTATTTTTTAGAAGTACCCACACGAATGATTTCGCTTATTTCGGTGGTGTACTTTTTGGAAAGGTGCTCCTGTTTCATTTTCCAAGTACGATTCAAATCTTGATTGGCCAGTTTCATTCGATGTGGGCCGAATCGACGGTGTATCTTATCGATGGCTTGCATCAAAGCATCGTGCTGATTGAGGGTGCTTTCAAATAAATTCAGCTGTCTTTGGTCAGTAGGGGTTAAGCCCATGACCATGACCCCTGCTTTCTTGTAGCTAATCCCAGGACGGTAAATTTGTTTGAGTCCTTGAATGGCATACTTGCTTAAACTGAGACTGGAATGGGTGGCATAAGGGAGCGTTATCACGCAATTATTGCGGTAGAGAGGCGCGTCTTTTTTGAATGGATCGCTCCGGACAAATACCATTAATGCAGTGCAGCTACTGTGTTGTTGTCTCATTTTTTCAGCACAGTTAACAGCAAACGTACTGACGCGTTCTTCGAGTTGATGGAACTCCGTTAGTAATCCTTCAAAGCTTCGAGTCGTCGCAATCGATTTTTTTGGTGGAGGCGCTTGTTCAAGCTGGATGTAAGGAAGCCCTTGAAGATCCTTCTTTAGGCGGAGTCCCAAAACGCTCATTTCTTTTTTCACCCAAGCATCTGGAAACTTAACAAAATCAAAGGCTGTTTTTACGCCATGGGATTGGAGTCGTTCGCTATGTCGTCTGCCAATGCCCCAAACATCCTCTATAGCAGTCCATTTTAAAGCTTTAATACGTTTTTCTTCCGAGTCGATACTGTATACACCCTGCGTCTGGTCGGCATATTTTTTAGCAATTTTATTCGCCACTTTTGCAAGAGCCTTACTGGGACCAAAACCAATAGATACCGGTATTCCAGTCCATCGACCTACCCGTTGTCGCATTTGGTGACCGATGGTTGGCAAGTTAAAATAGTCGAACCCTTCGAATTGTAAGAATGCCTCATCTATACTGTACACTTCTACTTGCGGTGTAAATTGTTCTAAAATTCGCATTACACGGCTGCTCATGTCGCCATATAAAGGATAATTCGATGAAAACACTTGAATTTTATGTTTTTCGAAGATGCTTTGAAACTTAAAAGCAGGGGCCCCCATCGGAATACCTAAGGCTTTGGCTTCATTACTACGCGCAATGACACAGCCGTCGTTATTGGACAGAATCACGATGGGATGCTTTTCGAACTGCGGCTGAAACACCCGTTCGCAGGAAGCGTAAAAATTGTTACAATCAACTAATGCAAACACCTTGCAAAATTCAAAAATTTATTTGGTTTATGGTTTTAGAATTTCCTTCTTCTATCTAAAAAAATGTTGAATTTGAAATAATTTTAGCCTTATAGCTAAATTTAAATTCTTTTAAATGGATGATTTTAGGTTTTATGTACATTTGTTTATCTATTGAGACCAATTAAAACTTTATGGAGAAATACTCCTTCTTAAATGCCGCCCATACAGATTATTTTGCGGAATTATACAATCAGTATTTACAACATCCCGATAGTGTAGAGCCCAGTTGGAGAGCTTTTTTTCAAGGGTTCGACTTTGGAGCAGAGAATGGAGTAGCTGAACTTACTGCGGCCGATACACAAATTCCTGAACAGGTCAGAAAGGAGTTTCAGGTAGTTAAACTGATCGATGCTTATCGCAGCAGAGGGCATCTATTTACCAAAACAAATCCGGTTCGCGACCGACGAAAATACAGCCCAACCCTCGATATTGAAAACTTTGGCCTTAATAGTGCGGACCTACAAACAGTCTTTAACGCTGGATCGGTCATGGGCATTGGGCCCTCTACTCTGGCAACCATTATCGAGCACCTCCAAAAAGTTTATTGCGACTCTATTGGGGTAGAATATATGTATATACGCGATCCTGAAAAAGTACAGTGGATTCAGGAACGACTTAACATCAACGACAATCACCCTCAATTCTCTGTCGATCAGAAAAAACACATCCTAAAGAAATTAAATCAAGCTGTTGCTTTTGAGAATTTCTTACACACCAAATATGTCGGTCAGAAGCGTTTTTCGCTGGAAGGGGGAGAATCGCTTATTCCAGCTTTAGATGCGGTTATTGAATCGGCTGCCAACCAAGGAGTTCAAGAATTCGTGATGGGGATGGCCCACCGTGGAAGATTAAACACACTGACCAATATCTTTGGGAAGTCTAGCCGCGATATTTTTAGTGAATTTGACGGAAAAGACTATCAAGAAGTCATCTTTGACGGGGACGTGAAATACCACTTAGGGTGGACCTCCAAACGCAAGTCCGATACTGGGAAAGAAATCAACCTCAATATAGCTCCTAATCCTTCTCATTTGGAAACCGTCGGAGCGGTAGTGGAAGGAATTACCCGAGCTAAACTCGAAAGAAATTTTGACGGAGATACATCTAAAGTAATTCCGATTATTGTACACGGTGATGCCGCTATCGCTGGGCAAGGCTTGCCATATGAGATCGTCCAGATGGCTCGCCTGAAAGGCTATGGCGTAGGAGGGACCATACATATCGTTGTGAACAATCAGATCGGATTCACTACCAATTACTTGGATGCTCGCTCGAGTACTTACTGTACGGATGTAGGGAAAGTAACCCTGTCTCCGGTAATGCACGTCAATGCCGATGATGCCGAAGCAGTTGTACATGCGACTTTGTTTGCATTGGATTATCGCATGAAGTTCGGGCGAGATGTATTCATCGACTTGTTGGGATATCGACGTTATGGTCATAACGAAGGGGATGAGCCTCGATTCACCCAACCTCAACTCTACAAGGCTATAGCCAAACATAAAAACCCTAGAGATATATATGCTGAACAACTGATAGCTCAAGGGATCATAGATGCGAACTACGTCAAGCAACTCGAGCAAGATTACAAGAATAGTCTGGAGGATGATTTAGAAAGTTCTCGTAAAGTAGACAAGACAGAAATCACCCCATTTATGCAAGACGCTTGGGAAGATTTTGTCCGGGTAGATGAGGAAGTCATGCGGGAAGGGATAGAGACCGCCATTACTCTCGAAAATTTAGACTTTGTCGCCGATAAACTCACTCAGCTTCCTGAAGACAAAAAATTCTTACGGAAGGCAGAACGACTGATTGCCGATCGGCGAAAAATGTATTTTGAAACCGATCGATTGGATTGGGCCATGGGCGAGTCATTAGCCTATGGGACACTCCTCTTAGAAGGCTATGATGTTCGTATTTCTGGGCAAGATGTAGAGAGAGGAACTTTTTCGCATCGCCATGCGGTTCTCAAATCTGAGACATCTGAAGAAGAAATAATATTGTTTAATCAGATTCGTCCGGGCGACCAAGGGCGCTTACGGATCTATAATTCACTCCTATCTGAATATGGAGTGTTAGGCTTCGATTATGGCTATGCCATGGCATCTCCAAAAACACTTACCATTTGGGAAGCTCAGTTTGGCGATTTTTCCAATGGCGCTCAGATCATGATCGATCAGTACATTTCTGCTGCAGAAGACAAGTGGAAATTGCAAAACGGGATTGTACTTTTCCTCCCGCACGGTTACGAAGGTCAGGGAGCAGAACACAGTTCAGCACGTATAGAACGATATCTGCAATTATGCGCCAAAGACAATATGTTTGTCATGAATTGCACAACACCGGCCAATCTTTTCCACATGCTTCGCAAGCAAATGTTGGTCAATTTTAGAAAGCCCCTAGTGGTCTTTACCCCGAAGAGTCTACTGCGTCATCCGCAGGCAGTGTCTTCAAAAAAGGAGCTGACTTCAGGTGTTTTTCAACCATTAATACCCGATCGTGAAGTGCTTCCGAAACAGGCCAAGCGTCTGGTCTTTTGTTCCGGAAAATTTTATTACGATTTAATGGCTGCACGAGAGGCTAAAGGTGCAAATGACACTGCTATTGTTCGTTTAGAACAACTTTTCCCACTGCCCTATGCTGAAATTCGCCAACAACTCTCCGATTACAGTGGGGTAGAAGAAGTGGTTTGGGCACAAGAAGAACCCCGAAATATGGGTGTTTGGGGACATTTGCTACTGCATTTACCCGAAGCCCAAAGCTTTAGAGGCGTGAGTCGTCGTTTTTACGGGGCTCCAGCAGCCGGAAGTGCTGTCCGATTCCAAAGACGCCACCAAGAGGTGATCGATTGCGTTTTTGATGCTAGTTTAAATAACCTTATCCGAAAGAAGAAATAATCAATTGAATCATGATTTTAGAAATGAAAGTGCCCTCACCGGGCGAATCTATCACGGAAGTTGAAATCGCACAATGGCTGGTAGCTGATGGAGACTATGTAGAGAAAGATCAAGCTATAGCCGAGGTGGATTCCGACAAAGCAACCCTCGAACTTCCTGCTGAAGTGAGTGGAACCATTACGCTGAAAGCTGAAGAGGGAGACGCAGTCGCTGTTGGCGCTGTCGTTTGTTTGATTGATACAGAGGGACAACCAGCCGAAGGTGCAGCAGCTGCCACCACAGCCGCTCCTCCAGCAGAAACTACAGCTGCTCCGCCAGAGTCAGCTCCAAAAGCCGCTCCAGCAGCAGCAACTTATGCCAGCGGGACGGCTTCTCCAGCAGCCAAGAAAATATTGGCCGAAAAAAATATCGACCCTAGCGCTATTGTAGGGACTGGAAGAGACGGTCGTGTTACCAAAAACGATGCCGTGAATGCCGTAGCTTCCATGGGAACAGCTCCTGATAGAGGTCAACGCGTCGAAAACCGTCAAAAACTGTCAATGCTTCGCAGAAAAGTAGCGCAGCGTTTGGTTTCAGTGAAAAATGAAACAGCCATGCTTACCACTTTTAATGAAGTGGATATGTCTCCTATTTTTGCTTTGCGGAAAGAACACAAAGAAGCATTTGCGGATAAACATCAAGTCGGACTTGGGTTTATGAGCTTCTTTACCAAAGCAGTCATCCGCGCATTGCAAATGTACCCAGACGTGAATGCCATGATCGATGGGGACTATAAAGTCAACTATGAGTATTGCGATATCAGTATAGCTGTCTCAGGACCCAAAGGACTGATGGTTCCCGTAGTTCGCAACGCTGAAACCTTATCGTTTAGAGGGATTGAAGCCGAAATTAAGCGTTTAGCAATACGTGCCAGAGACGGACAAATCACTGTCGACGACATGACAGGTGGAACATTTACCATTTCGAATGGGGGAGTCTTCGGATCCATGCTTTCCACACCTATCCTCAACCCTCCACAATCTGCTATTCTGGGCATGCATAATATTATTGAACGACCAATCGCTGTAAATGGTGAAGTTGTTATTCGTCCGATGATGTATCTAGCGCTTTCCTATGACCACAGAATTATTGATGGAAAAGAATCTGTTGGATTTTTAATTGCGATTAAAGAAGCATTGGAAAACCCTGTGGAGATCCTCATGGATGGAAACGTACAAAACGCTTTAGAACTGTAGTTCCATAGTTCTATCGGCATAGCGAATAACCGCTTGCGTTTGGAGGAGGAAGTCAGCTCCTAATATTCCATCAATGGCAGCTACTTCGTATTGTGCTAAACTGTTATTGATCGGTTCAAAGTCCATCACCATAAATGATAGCTCCATCGAATGTGCTCCAAATGAGAGCCCTATGGCTAAACTTTTCTGAGCATCCATCGCGGTTTTATTAGCGGCTGAAGCCTGTATTTTTTTTGCAGATAGCTCGAGTCCAAAAGCGGAGTGCTTCTCTTTAGCAAAACAACTATGAGAAGCGCCAGTATCAATTAAAAAATAAGCAGGATATATCCCAACTTTAGCCGTACAGCACAAATGTTGAGAAGCGGTAAGCTCCAGGGGGAGCGATAATAATGACGCGGATTCTTTCTTAAACATGCTTACCAAAGATAGTCCTAATCCCGTATTTTCGCAGCATGAATATGATCGATACCCATACCCACTTATATGTAGATGCTTTTGATGAAGACCGCAAGGAGGCTGTAGAACGTGCAATGGCTCTTGGCATCTATCGTTTTTATTTACCGGCTATTGACTTTGAAACCACTGATCGGATGTTCGCGCTAGAAAAGCAATTTCCAAATCAGATGCGACTGATGATGGGCTTGCATCCAACTCATGTAGCAGCCGATTACAAAAAAGCACTCGATCATGTAGAAGAATGGTTGTTTCAGCGACCTTTCGCTGCCGTCGGTGAAATCGGAATTGATCTGTATTGGGAACAAAAATATATGTCTCAGCAAATTGAAGTGTTTTCCAAGCAAATCGAATGGGCTAAAACTTTAAACCTACCCATCGTTATTCATTGCCGGGAAGCCTTCGACGAAATTTTCAAAGTTCTTGATCAATACAATGACGAAAAGCTCTTTGGAATATTTCATTGCTTTACAGGAAGCCAGCAACAAGCCCTGACCGCTATCGATTATGGTTTTAAACTTGGAATTGGGGGGGTAGTAACATTTAAGAATGGAAAAATTGATCGGTTTTTAGATCAAATACCCTTATCTGAGATTGTTTTGGAAACCGACGCCCCTTATTTAGCACCGACGCCCTATCGCGGCAAGAGAAACGAATCTGCATACTTAGATTTGGTGGCGGAAAAAGTAGCGGCTTGTTATGGGATTTCAAAAAAAGAGCTAGCCGCTCAAACAACTGAAAACGCCCTGTCTATTTTTCAAGAATACGACCCTTTGATTTTAAAGGAGACTAATCGTTAAGTCAAAAAAATAGTTAATTTTACAGCCCAATAGAGAGGTGGCCGAGTGGTCGAAGGCGCACGCCTGGAAAGTGTGTATACGCCAAAAGCGTATCGAGGGTTCGAATCCCTTCCTCTCTGCTTTTTAACAGCACATATATAAAGGTGATAAGTTTTTTGGAAAGCTTATCGCCTTTTTTTGATCTCCCTATACTTTTGTCCTTGTGGTCGGTTTGCAACGGGTCCCTTAAACCCTTCTTTTTAGCGGTCGAAATGTGAGATTTGCCACCAATGGGGGTAAATTTTGGTTTTTTTAACCTTTCAGAGGGCGGACTTCTGCTTGGATTACTTCCCAGAGATCAATTTTTTTATATATTTAAGCCCTAAAATAAATCACAAATAAATATCTAGACAATGAGAAAACTGATTCTTGCCTTAGCCGTATTTGGATTCTTCGCTACATCCATACCTGCTTATGCTGCTCCGGTAAACACACCCGCAACCATGCTGGTACAAGAGGAAGAGGCTCCTGCACAAGAGGCATCTTTTACTCAGGAACTTAAAAAACGTTTTATAGAAGGTGGTCCAGGATTTATGGGGATCGTTCTAATTTGTTTGATCCTTGGATTGGCCATTGCTATTGAACGTATCATATTTTTGAACCTCGCTACAACAAACACTAAAAAATTAACAGCTGGCGTAGAGGAAGCTCTTTCTTCTGGAGGTGTTGAAGCTGCAAAAGAAGTATGCCGCAACACAAGAGGACCTGTTGCCTCTATTTTCTACCAAGGACTCGACCGTGTAGACGAAGGTGTTGAAAGTGCTGAAAAAGCAGTCATCGCTTACGGGGGTGTACAAATGGGTCAATTAGAGAAAAACGTTTCTTGGATCTCATTGTTTATCGCTCTTGCACCAATGCTTGGGTTCATGGGAACTGTAATCGGGATGATTCAGGCCTTTGACAAGATTGAAGCCGCTGGTGACATGCAACCTTCTCTAGTTGCTGGAGGGATTAAAGTAGCCCTCTTAACAACTGTATTTGGACTTATTGTTGCGATTATTCTTCAAATTTTTTACAACTACATCGTTGCAAAAATCGATAGTATCGTCAATGATATGGAGGATGCATCTATCACATTGGTAGACATTCTTGTAGCTCAGAAAAAATAAGTTCATATAATCATACACAACATATGAATCTCAATAACATCGTAAAAATCGTATGTGGAGTTTTTGGAGTACTAGGGGTTGTCCTTTTGCTTCGAATCATCTCTACTGGAGACGAAGAAATCAAAATGGCGGCTGCCATGGGTGATTTCGGAACCGTGTCGCCATTAGTATCGCTATCTCTTTTTATCGTAGGGGTAATTGTGGTGATTACATTAGTATTCTCCCTAGCAAACCTGGCATCAGACGCTCAAAAACTTAAAAAGGCACTTATTTTTATCGGTCTTTTTGGCTTGGTAGTAGCTATCAGCTTTGGTTTGTCTACCGGAGTAGAAACACCCCTTAAAGACGGTGAAGTTTTATCTGCTAACGGTTCTCGTTGGGTAGAAGCCGGACTTCGTACTTTCTTTATTTTAACTTTTGTCGCCGTGGGAGCTATGCTTTTCTCAGGTGTACAAAAATTGATTAATCGTTAAGCACTATAGAACATGCCTAGAAGAGCAGCACCAGAAGTAAATGCAGGATCGATGGCCGACATCGCCTTTCTTCTACTTATCTTCTTTTTGGTGACCACGACTATTGAAACCGATAGCGGGATTACACGGAAGTTACCTCCTATGGAAGACGTGATCGATCCGCCAATCATCAAAGAGAGAAATATCTTTACGGTAGTTGTAAACAAAAACAACCAACTGTTAGTAGAGGAAGAACTTACCGAAATCAAAGATCTTCGGTCCATGGCCGTTGCATTCTTAGATAATGGCGGTGGGCAAGGTGAAGATGCATGTGATTACTGTCAAGGAAAGAAAGACCCTGAGTCATCGGATAATCCAGTAAAAGCGATTATTTCATTAAAGAACGACCGCGAGACTTCATACAAAGTCTATATCGCGGTACAGAATGAATTGGTTGCCGCTTATAATGAACTGCGAAACCGCGAATACTCTTTACGCAATCCGATGGATGGAATGGATTTTGTTGCAGCGAATAAAATGTATTCTGATCCTCGAACAGACTTGACGGTTAAAGCCGAGCTTAAGCCCAAACTAGACGAAGTAAAGCAACTCTATCCTCAGAAGTTGTCTGAAGCCGAACCTAGTAAAACCAATTAAACAGATTTTTTATGTCTAAGTTTAAGAAGAAAAAAAGCGGAGAATTACCAGCCATTTCAACGGCTTCTCTACCAGATATCGTTTTCATGTTGTTATTCTTTTTTATGGTAGCAACGGTTATGCGCGATAGTACGCTAATGGTTGCCAACGTGCTTCCAGCGGCAGACCAGGTGCAAAAGCTCGATAAGAAAGACCGAGTGATGTATATCTACGGGGGGAAACCATCATCGCGATATCAAGATAAGTATGGTACAGGTGCTCGTATTCAGTTAAACGATAAGTTTGCTTCCGTCAGTGAAGTAGCAGCTTTTGTTTTAGCAGAAAGAGCGTCCAAAAGGCAAGAGCTTCAGAATGTACTGACGACTGCCTTGAAAGTCGATGGTGAAACAAAAATGGGCTTGGTAACCGATATTAAGCAAGAACTCAGAAAGGTAAATGCCTTAAAGCTCAACTATACCACTCGTCTAGGGGACTATGCCCAAAATATGGATTAAGGATGAGTTTTATACCACAAAAAAAAGTGCCTTCTTGGCACTTTTTTTTTGATCTTTATAGAAATATTTTCATCAGTGCGTTTGCGATTGCTCGTCTTTCTTGGACTTTTTTCAGTGGCTCAATCATGGGCCCAAAAGCCTTTGTTTAGAGAAGATCAAATCTATATTGGAGCAGGTGTCCTTATCGCCAATGCCAACCAACAACCCTTTTCCCAAACCGATTTTTCAGGTCAGTTTCAATTTGGACTGATTCGAGATTTCCCCATCAGTAAAGATAGTCGTTGGGCTTTGGGGATTGGATTAGGACACGACTATCGTTCGCTCGTATCCAATTTATATTTAGAGACCAACCCTCTTACAAATGCTCCCCAGCAATTCCGATGGCTGACTTCAGACGAAGAGCCCTCTGGATTTCGACAGTCACGACTGGTACTTCCCTTAGAATTGCGCTGGCGAAGCGCCACTGTCACTTCCGATATTTTTTGGCGCATACACGGAGGAGTGAAGTTGAGCTATATTTACCGCAATTCCTTTCAGAACCTAGCTTCTTCTCTATTGAATACTGTAGTTGAGCCTTGGCAGCTCTCAGCTCAACTAGTAGCGGGCTATAATACCTGGAATTTCTATTTCGAATATGAGCTATTGCCCTGGCTGAACCCTGATTTCCCAAATGTCGAAGGGGGGCAGTTTCGGCTACAAACTTTTCAGCTGGGAGTGATGTTCTATTTTTTATAGCTCTTTTCGCAAGCGAGCGACAGGCAAATCCAACTGTTCTCGATATTTAGCAACTGTTCGTCGGGCAACGGGATATCCTTTTTCTTTTAGTTGTTCGGCTATTGCCTGATCTGAAAGGGGCTTCTTCTTGTTTTCACTTGCGATGATCTGTTCTAAATGCTTCTTTATTTCAATCGGAGATACTTCTTCGCCGCTCTGCATATTAAATCCTTCTGAAAAAAACTCTTTTAACTGTTTAATTCCGTAAGGAGTGTCGATATATTTACTGTTGGCCACACGTGAAACCGTTGAAATATCCATTTCAATAGTTTCGGCGATATCCTTTAAAATCATAGGTTTTAAACGTTTTTCATCGCCGCTTAAAAAGTACTCCCTTTGGTGGTCTACAATGGCATTCATCGTTTTAATAAGGGTGTGATATCGCTGTTCTAAAGCGTCGATAAACCATTTTGCAGCATCTAGCTTTTGTTTGATAAATAGAACCGCTTCCTGTTGGGATTTAGAAGAATTTCTGGCCTCCTGATATCCGGCAAGCATCTCTTTATATCCTTGCGACACGCGTAATTGTGGTGCATTTCGTCGGTTGAGGTCAACGATTACCTTCCCATCCTCTAATTGCATGCTAAAGTCTGGAACAATATGGTTGTTCTGAGTACTAGCAGCATGGGCTCCTCCGGGTTTTGGATTGAGTTTGGACACCTCCTCGAGGGCCTCTTTTAATTCTTCGGCACTTAGATGAAAACGATCCTGTAGCTTTTGGTAGTGCTTTCGGCTAAAAGCATCGAATCCGTGTTCAATGATTTGGAGGGCATTCTCTATTGAAGAACGGTCAGATTTTTTTCGCTGTAGTTGCAACAACAGACATTCTTGTAAATTCCGGGCTGCTGTTCCCGGAGGGTCTAAGGTTTGTACTTTTTTAAGCACTGCTAGTAACTCCTCACGACTTACCATCTGGTTTTGAGTGAATGCCAAGTCATCCATAAGATCATCAATTTCTCGACGGAGGTAGCCGCTTTCATCCACACTTCCCACAATAAATGCAGCGATAGGCTGTTCTGCTTCGGTGAGAATAAGGGTTTGCAATTGTTGCATTAGGAACTGATGATAGCCGAGCTGGTTGCTTAAAGGGCTTTCCCTGAGAGGATCATCGGCACTGTAGTTTTGTGCCTGTAATTTGTAGCTGGGAATATCATCATCCGACAGGTAGGCTCCCAAATCAATCGCATCTGTATCGATCTGAAGATGCTCTTCTGCGTCTAAAGTTTCATCTTCCGAAGTATCGGGAATTTCTAAACCACTTTCAAGTGCCGGATTTTCTCCTAATTCTGCTTGTATGCGCTGCTCCAAATCCAAAGTGGAAAGCTGTATCAGCTTCATCAGTTGGATTTGCTGTGGCGAGAGTTTCTGCGCCAGTTTCAGTTGCAGTTGTTGTTTAAGCATAGCTTAAATTACAAAATTTAGAGTCGCGCAGAAGATTATCAAAAAGTTAAAATGCCGCATTTTGCGGTGTTCTCGGAAAAGGAATAACATCGCGAATATTTCCCATACCCGTTGCAAAGAGTACTAGTCTTTCAAACCCAAGACCGAAGCCACTGTGGGGAGCTGTTCCAAATTTGCGAAGATCTAAGTACCACCAGAGTTCCTCTGGGTCTACGTCCATAGCTTTCATGCGTTCTTGAAGTACATCTAAGCGTTCTTCCCGTTGCGATCCGCCGACAATTTCACCAATGCCCGGGAATAATATATCCATGGCGCGAACGGTTTTTCCGTCCTCGTTCATACGCATATAAAAAGCTTTTATTTCTGCTGGGTAATCATACAAAATAACAGGACATTCGAAGTGCTTTTCGACTAAGTAGCGCTCGTGTTCACTTTGTAGATCTGCACCCCATGCGTCGATTAAAAACTGGAACTTTTTCTTTTTATTGGGCTTCGACTGTCGGAGGATATCTATAGCTTCCGTATAGGATACTCTTTTAAAGGTGTTGTTCACCACAAATTCTATTTTTTCGATTAAGCCCATTGGACTTCTTTCGTTTTGTGGTTTGGTTTTATCCTCGTCAGCCAAACGTTTATCGAGCAATTGTAGATCGTCTTTACATTTTCGGAGTACTTCTTGGAGTACGTAACGGATAAAATCCTCCGCGAGTTGCATGTTGTCCTCTAAGTTGTAGAATGCCATCTCAGGTTCAATCATCCAAAACTCGGCAAGGTGTCTGGTAGTGTTAGAATTTTCGGCGCGGAAGGTCGGTCCAAAAGTATAGACATTCCCAAGTCCCATAGCGTAGGTTTCCGCTTCTAACTGGCCGGAAACCGTTAAATGGGTTTCCTTACCAAAAAAATCTTGCTTATAATCGACATTCCCTTCTTCATCCGTAGGCGGATTTTTTGGGTCTAGAGAGCTGACTCGGAACATTTCTCCAGCCCCTTCGGCATCGCTTCCCGTAATGATAGGTGTGTTGACGTATACAAAATTGTTATTTTGAAAGAATTCGTGAACGGCAAACGAGAGGACAGAACGAATCCGCATGATGGCGCTAAAAGTTGCCGTACGGACCCGAAGATGCGCTTTTTCACGCAAAAATTCAAGACTGTGCTTTTTGGGCTGAATGGGGTAGCTTTCAGGGTCTGACTCCCCCAATATTTCAATTTCCTCGACTTGTATTTCTACAGTTTGACCTTTTCCTTGGCTGGCAACTAGCTGTCCTTTTATTTCTAGTGCCGCCCCAGTAGATATTTTTTTGAGTTGGCTCTCATCCATTTGTTCAAAATCGACCACACATTGCAAGTTGCTCTGGGTGGAGCCATCATTGAGAGCAATGAATCGGTTGGCTCTAAAGGTGCGTACCCAACCTCTTACGCCTACAGATTGTCCTTCAGCTTCCAGCCCGAGGATTGCAGAAATTCTTTGATATTCCATGCCTTAAATTTGGGCACAAAGATAGGGGATTCCCCAAAACTTAAACCCGCTTATTCAGCCGAAAACGCCAATCATCGGGATTCTTAAAGACCTTTTCATTACTGATGTTTTCAGCTAAAGAAATTAATAGGGCAGGCAGAAGAATTAGATTGGCCAACATAGCCATCAGTAAGGTAACAGATACTAGGCCGCCCAGAGCTACCGTACCGCCAAAGTTAGAGGACATAAACACAATAAACCCAAAAAAGAGCACGATTGAAGTGTAGAACATACTTACACCTGTTTCGCGAAGTGCTTTGTAGATAGACGTTTTAATTTTCCATCCACTGGCAATTAGTTCCTGACGATATTTTGCCAGAAAATGTATAGTGTCATCCACCGAGATCCCAAAGGCAATACTAAACACCAAGATAGTAGAAGGTTTCAACGGTATTCCGCTGTATCCCATTACTCCTGCTGTAATGACTAAGGGGAGTAAATTGGGGACTAATGAGATTAAGATCATTTTATAGGAGCGGAACATATACGCCATGATTAAGGCGATTATTCCAATGGCTAATAAGAGAGAAATCAGTAAATTTTTTATGAGGTATTTTGTGCCTTTAAGAAAAAGAAGCGACTTGCCTGTAAAGGTTACATTATAGCGCTTTTCGGGGAATATTTTTGCTGCTTGATCGCGCAATTTTGCTTCTATGGCCTCCATTCGAGGTGTTGAAATATCCTTCATAAAAGTAGTGATACGCGCATATTGTCCTGTACTGTCGACATAGTTGGTAAGTAGGCTATTGTTGGAGCCATTAGCAGTAATATAGGGGTATATAAAACTGTTTTCCTGAGCAGTAGGAAGATTAAAATATCGCGGATTACCATTGTAGTAGGCTTGCTTGGCAAACTTCACCGCATTCACCACTGAAAGAGGAGGAGATAGTTCAGGAATTTCTTCAATTTGTTCCTGCATCTTGTTCATTCTTTTTAAGCTTGCAGGCTTAAGAATGCCATTTTTGCGTTTTGCATCAATCAGTACTTCAACGGGAACAATACCGTTAAACTCTTGGTCGTAAAATTGTATATCCTTAAAGAATTCCGATTGTTTGGGCATGTCCTCAATGAGGCTACCCGAGATATTAATTTTGTAAATCCCGATGATTCCAAAGACAAGTCCACTCAGAGCAATCAAGAAAATATTGATCCGCTTATAGCGCACCTGGTGTTCCATCCAATTGACGAAACTCCGAATGTTTTTGTTTTTTAGATGCCGGAGGTGTTTACTTTTGGGCGGGGGCATTAAACTATACACGATAGGAATAATCAGCAGAGAGAGTATGAATATGAACAATATATTCAGCGAGGCGATAATCCCGAACTCTTTTAATATTTTACTGTTGGTTAAAATAAAGGTTGAAAAACCAGAGGCTGTTGTTAGATTGGTCATCAAAGTAGCATTCCCGATTTTACCAATCACACGGACCAAAGACTTTGCCTGATTGCCGTGCTTGGCCACTTCTTGCTGATATTTATTGATGAGAAAAATACAATTGGGGACGCCAATAACGATAATTAAGGGCGGGATAAGTGCCGTTAGTACGGTAATTTCATATTTAAACAGTCCCAAAGTACCCAAGGCCCACATTACTCCTACAAGCACTACCGAAAGAGCAATAAAAGTCGCTCGAAAAGATCGGAAAAATAGAAAGAAAATAAGTGCTGTTAGCAGGGTGGCTGATAGGACAAATAACCCGATTTCATCGACTATATTTTGTGCATTTAGCGTGCGAATATAGGGCATTCCAGAAACCCTTAAGTCAACGTTCATACGTTCTTCATAGGCGTCGATCAGTGGAATTAATTCGTCAAAAACAAAGTCTTTTCGAACCGCTGTGTTCACAATGTCGGGGTCCATATAGATGACAGATCGAACTGTTTCAGTTGCAGCATTAAACAACAAGTGATCGAAAAAGGGGAGTTCTTCGAATATCTTCGTCTTAAAGGCCAAAATAGCATCTGTGGAAGCATCTTTGGTTGGGGCTTTTACAGGGGCTAGCACCAACTTTTTTGCTTGACTATCCTTTTTGAGTTCCTGTATATTGTCGATAGACAAGACCAAGCCAACTTCTGGAAAAGCATTGATCTGCTGATTGAATTCTTGCCAGGCATTTAAACGGTCGGCATTGAAAAGGTCTGGGTCGTTCAGCGCAATTGTTATGAGGTTTCCTTCGTCCCCAAACTTTTCAATAAATTTCTGGTATTGAATGTTTTCAGGATGATTGTCCGGAAGCAAATTGGCTTCCGTAAACGTAAATTGCATGTATTTCCATTGGGTAGACCACAAGAGGGTGATCCCAATAATACCCAAAATAATCAGTAGGCGATTTCGGAGGATGGCACGCGCAAGCAGAGTCCAAAAATCAAATCCTTGCCGCTTGCCGCTTCCCATCAGACCGTAAGGATTTCCTGCTCTTTCTGAGAGAAAAGACTGTCTATTTGCTTTACAAAACCATCTGTAAGCTCCTGAACATCGACTTCATAGTTTTTCTTTAAGTCTTCGGAACCTTCCGTCTTTTTGATTTCGTTATTGGCATCTTTCCGCACGTTGCGGATGCTTACTTTTGCTTCCTCGGCAGCGGCTTTAGCCATGCGGGCTAACTCTTTACGACGTTCCTCCGTTAAGGGTGGAATATTAATGATAATAGACTCGCCATTATTCATTGGATTGAACCCTAAATTGGCGACTAGAATAGCTTTTTCAATATCCGCCAATAAGTTTTTATCGAAAGGCTGTACGGTGAGGGTTCGAGCATCTGGGCTATTGACATTCGCCACCTGATTTAAAGGGGTTTGTGCCCCGTAATATTCTACTTGAACGGAAGAGAGCATCACCGGGTTTGCCTTCCCAGCACGAATGTTTAAAAACTCCCGTTCTAAATGTTCAACCGTTTCTTGCATGGACTCTTTAGAAGTCTCCACGATGATCTCAAAAGCTTCTTCCATAATTTTTTATTTTATAAATATACTTTCGTCCCAATATTATCCCCGTTCACAATCTTACTCAGATTTCCGGGTGTGTTGATGTCGAAGACTACAATCGGCAAGTCATTTTCCTGACTTAAAGTAAAGGCAGTAGTATCCATCACTTTTAAGCCTTTATGGATAACTTCATCGAAAGATAGTTTATCGAATTTTATAGCCGATTGGTCTTTTTCTGGGTCTGCATTGTAAATGCCGTCCACTCGAGTTCCCTTTAAGATGACTTCGGCACCAATTTCAATTGCCCGGAGTACAGCTGCTGAGTCGGTCGTAAAGAAGGGGTTTCCAGTTCCCGATCCAAAAATGACTACTCGCCCTTTTTCTAAATGCCGCGTGGCTTTTCGTTTGATGAATGGTTCTGCAATCGCTTCGATCTTAATCGCTGTTTGTAGTCGTGTCGGTACCTCATTATTTTCTAAGGCACTTTGCAAGGCGAGGCCATTGATAACTGTCGCAAGCATTCCCATATAGTCCGCTTGTACTCTGTCCATTCCTTCGCTAGCACCAGAAACACCTCTAAAAATATTTCCACCACCAATAACAATAGCCACCTCTACTCCTTGTTCGTGGATTTCTTTGATTTGTTTTGCGTATGCATCCAGGCGGCTTGGATCAATACCATTACTGAGGTCTCCCATCAGTGCTTCACCGCTTAATTTTAGAAGGATTCGGTTGTATTTCATTCGAGTGTAATGTCTGGCAAATATATAAAATCAAGCGCTTTCATTGGAGGCATAACAGTATCAAACTGCTTTTAAACTTAAATCACAAACAGGGGCAGTGTAGGTGAGTGCACCCATGGAAACAAAACTAACTCCGGTTTCTGCAATATCCACTAAATTTTCGTGAGTGATGTTTCCAGAGGCCTCTGTTGGGAAACGTCCATCGATCCAATGAACAGCTTGCTGAAGCTCTTGAATTCCCATATTGTCGAGTAAAATACGTTTGATCCATGGAAATGCGGCTGCTTGTTGTACTTCAGCTAGGGTGCGAGTTTCCACCACAACCCCTAGGTGCTCAAGATCATTGTCCTGAAGATAGCGATGGGTCTTTTCCAGTGCAGCCATTAGACCCCCACAATAATCCGCATGATTATCTTTTATCATCAGTTCATCATATAATCCCATTCGGTGGTTTGTTCCCCCACCAATATGGACCCCCCATTTCTCGGCCACTCGGAAATTAGGTGTTGTCTTTCGAGTATCTAAAAGACGGCAATCCGTATGAGCGATGCTTGCCGCTAATTTGCCGGTGTAGGACGCAATTCCACTCATACGTTGTAGACAGTTTAACACCAATCGTTCTGTCGCAAGTATAGACTGGGTATTGCCGGAAACCTCAAAGCCAATCAGGCCATTAATGACTTTATCTCCGTCCTGATGGCGGATGCTGATTTGGAGATCCGGATCGTAGGATTTAAAAATCTGAGTGGCCAATTCTACCCCAGCAAGTATACCGTCAAATTTTATTTTTAATTCCGCTCGCGATGATTGATTTTTTGGAATACACGAGAGGCCGCTGTGATCTCCATTGCCGATGTCTTCTGCCAAACCATTTTCAATGAGTTTTTGAAGAGCTGTCTGGTGCTGTTTTGCAAAATTACTGGACCAAGTCATGATTGTAAAATACGCCTTCGTTGACGTTTATATTTTGGGATTGTTTGATCATTAAATAGGCCACACTGACCAGGTTTCGAAGTTCACATATTTCTGCTGTCAGTTGGCTCTGCTCATAAATGTCTTTTGTCTCGTCAAAAATGAGTTTTAATACTTTTTCAGCCTTTGCTAGTTGGGCATCGGTCTTAAAAATACCGGCCTTATGCGTCATGGTTTTTTGAAGTTGTTCTTTCAATTCCGCTACCCGAGTATTTGAATGGTTGGGGATATAGCCTTCTCCCTGCCAAAGGGGTAGGGAAGTAGGGGTTGCTGCACTGGCTTTTAATGCTTCTAATTGACCTACACTAGAAAGGGCCGTACGATGGGCAAAAACCAAAGATTCTAACAGAGAGTTAGAAGCCAAGCGATTGGCGCCATGCAAACCCGTATGTGCACACTCGCCTATGGCATATAAGCTCTTGAGCTGAGATTCACCTGCAGAATTGACCTGAACGCCACCACAGAAATAGTGAGCTGCAGGGACGATCGGAATCCAATCCTCAGGAAGACTTATCCCCATTTTCCCACAGGTTTTTTTGATGTTTGGAAATCTTTTTTCAAGTTCATCCCGATCGATTTCGCTTACGTCCAACCAAACAAATTCTTCCGTTGACTTATCGATCTCTTGTTGAATGGCTCTGGCTACGATATCCCGCGGAGCCAGTTCAGCTCTAGTGTCGTAGTAGGGCATGAATCTATCGCCGCTACTGTTGCGCAATAGACCTCCGGCCCCTCTTACGGCTTCCGTAATTAGGAAGGTTTGGCCATCTACTTTCGGATGTAAAGCGGTCGGGTGGAATTGTACATATGGAAGTCCTTGGATAAAAACTTTCGCTCTGTAAGCTGCTCCCAAGCCATCGCCAGTTGCGCTAGGCGGGTTAGTCGTATGCTGAAATAACTCTCCGGCTCCTCCTGTGGAGAGAACGGTAATTTGTGCAGCGATGGTTAAAATTTCCGCTTTTTCTTTGGCGATCACATATGCTCCATAGCATCTGCCATTTTGAGTTTTTGTGTGGTGATCGGTAATCAGATCAACGAGAGTGTGGTTCTCTAGCAGTCGTATATTGGTAAATCCCTTTACTTTATCGATCAGGGTTTGCTGTATTTGAAGTCCGGTCTGATCTTTGTAATGAACGATTCTTTTTTCAGAATGCCCCCCTTCTTTTGCTAGGTGAAGTTTTTCATCGTTGGTGTCAAAGGAAGTTCCCCATTGCATGAGCTCTAATAGTCGCGCCTGACCTTCTTCGACGACAAAACGAACAACTTCGGGGTCCGACTTCCCCGCTCCGGCAATCAAGGTGTCTTCAATATGCTTTTCGTGGGAGTCGTGTAAATGATCTGTAACTACTGCGATACCTCCTTGCGCATAGCGGGTATTGGTCTCAGAGATTTCATTTTTTGAAATCAGGGTCAACTGAATATTCGGATGGTTTTCAGCCACTTTTATGGCGTAGGCCAAGCCCGATATTCCTGTTCCAATAACTAAAATATCTGTTTGCATATCTACCCTAAGGCCAGCATTCGATCGATCGGTTTCTTTGCCGCTTCAATTAAAGCAGCATCTAATTCGATTTGAGGAGCGTTGTGTTTCAGGCAAGCATAGAGCTTTTCCATGGTGTTGAGCTTCATAAAAGCACATTCACTACAGGCACAGGTATCGTCTTCTACTGGGGCTGGGATAAATGTTTTATCCGGACATCTTTTTTGCATTTCGTGGAGAATCCCCGCTTCTGTAGCAATGATGTATTGATCGCTAGAATCTTCTTCTACAAATTTTAAAAGACCGGAAGTACTACCGATATAGTGAGCGATATCTAAAATGGGAGACTCACTTTCGGGGTGAGCAATAAATTTAGCTTTCGGGTATTCTTTAAAAAGTTGAACGACCTTCTCGAATGAAAAAGCTTCATGAACGATACATGAGCCTTCCCATAAAATAAGATCACGTCCAGTTTTTTTACTTAAATAACGGCCTAAGTTCTTGTCGGGAGCAAAAATGATGGGTTGGTCTTCCGGGATCGATTCGATTACGCGAACGGCATTACTCGAAGTACACACTATATCACTCAAGGCCTTGATTTCTGCCGAGCAATTGATATAAGTCACGACTACCGCATTCGGATGTTGTGCTTTAAACTGCGAGAATTCCGTTGGGGGACAAGAGTCCGCAAGGGAACATCCAGCCTTTAAATCCGGGAGTAATACGGTTTTGGAAGGGTTAATGATTTTGGCTGTTTCAGCCATAAAATGGACCCCAGCAAACACAATTACATCTGCTGTTACTTGTGCTGCTTGTTGGGCGAGATATAGGCTATCTCCCAAAAAGTCTGCCAAATCCTGAATTTCTTCTTCTTGGTAATAATGGGCTAGCAGAACTGCATTACGTTCCGATTTTAGGCGTAAAATTTCTTCTTTCAAGTCCATTCCTTCTGGAACATCAGCTTTCAGAAACCCTTGTTTTTGCAGTGTTTTTTCTTTTTGTATAAGCGTTTTCATAGCGTCTTCGTTCTACAAATTTACCACAATTCCACAAACTCCCCTACGGCCGAAGCTCGAAAGCATTCTCCAGATCATAAGCGCCAATTTTTTCACGTCGGAGGCTGCTCAAGTAAGCGCCAGAATTAAGGGCTTTGCCAAAGTCATGCGCCAGGCTTCTTATGTAGGTGCCTTTGCTACAGACGACTTTAAACTCGACCTCTGGTAACTTAGGGTACACCTCAAACGAAGAAATGCGTACTGCTCTGCTTTGAAGCTCGGTAGTTTCCCCTGCTCGAGCAAACTCATATAGCCGTTTACCCTCTTTTTTTAAAGCAGAATAGAGCGGTGGAACCTGTTGAATATCTCCTTGAAATGTAGCGGTCATTTGTTGTACAGTGTCCACCTGAATATGTTCGGTAGGGAAGTGTTTGTCGATGGCTGTTTCCATGTCATAGGAGGGGGTTGTTGCACCCAACATAAAGGTTCCTGTATAAGTTTTTTCAAGGCCCTGATATTCCTGAATCTTCTTGGTAAAGGGTCCTACGCAGATCAACAGCAAACCTGTCGCCAATGGATCGAGTGTTCCACAATGACCGACCTTTAATTTTTTCAGCCCAAACTTTTTGCGAAGCATCCAACGGACTTTATTAACGACCTGAAATGATGTCCACTCCAGAGGTTTATCGATAGCGATTAAACACCCTTGCTGAATTTGTTCTAAAGTGAAATGATCAGCTGAAAATACCATACCCTATTGAAATAATTCCGACGGTTAGGCAGTAGTAAGCAAAATATTGCAATTGGCTCTTTTCTACCAAGGCAATCATCCAACGACAAGCAACAATTCCGGTGACAAAGGCACTTAAAAACCCACATGCCAAAAGTCCGGCTGAAGTATTTAATTCTAAAGAGTCGGTATCCATTAAGCTTTTCGCCATACTTCCGAAAATGAGCGGTATAACCATCAAAAATGAAAAACGAGCAGCCGTCGCTCTGTCGATTCCCAACCCAATAGCAGTTGCTATGGTCGCTCCACTTCGCGAAACACCCGGGAGAATGGCAAATGCTTGCATTAAACCTATATAAAAACTAGAACGGGCATTTAACGAATTCGTATGCGTGGATTTTCGATTGGCGAGTATCAACAGTCCCGCCGTAATCAGTAGCATCGTCCCGACCAACAGTAGATTTCCGTTAAAAAGGGATTCAATCGAATCCTTAAAAAAAAGCCCCACAACCGTGGCCGGAATCATGGATATAACGATAAAACCGGCAAATTTTATCCCTGCTTTATCTCCCTTAAAAATTTGGTGTAGAATGATTTTGATGTCTTTCCAAAAAACGACCACCGTACTGAGAGCCGTTGCCGCATGAAGAATAAGCGTTAGTAGGAGCCCTTTCGACTCTAAGGCTGTTGTAGACCCCATAAGTACTTTAGCCAACTCCAAATGTCCACTGGAAGATACAGGCAAAAATTCGGTGAGCCCTTGGACGATCCCTAAAACAATAACCTTGATATATTCCATGCCTATTTCTGTCGGGGAGCAATAATGGAATATGCGCAAATGCCAAAGCCAATCAATACGACAGTAGGTGCCAGTCGAATTCTTCGGAAATTAAAAATTTCTGGGTTGAAGACTTGAGGGTTGTCACTTCCCCCGCCTGACATTAAAATAAATCCGAGAGCAATGCATGCTATTCCAATCCCTAAAATAGTGTAGTTCCGCTTTTCAAATAAAAATTTCTTGGAGGCCATGTTAATAAACTGCTTGGGTTTTAAGGTTCAAATAGCGTTGAGTTGCAAAAAAGGTACTGATGGCTGTTATTCCAAGGCCAATCAGTAAAATACTTCCACCGATAATACCAAGGTATAGATGGTCTTGGAGCAGTTGAAGTTCGGGAAATAATTCATCTAAACGATACACGACGGCAGCTAAGGATGCCCAGGCAATAAGAATTCCCCATACACCTAAACGAATATGTTTCCAGATAAATGGTCTTCGGATAAACGATTTGGTGGCACCCACCAATTGCATGGTTTTAATGATGAATCGTTTCGAGTAGACCGACAAGCGTATGGAGCTATTAATGAGCAGAATTGCAATGATAATAAACAGCGCACAGGTGGCTAAAACAATAGTCGTTAACCTATTGATGTTTTGGTCTAAAAGTTCTAGCAACGGCTGGTCGTAAACCACCTCGCTAATAAATGGGTACTGAAGAACCATTTGACTGGTTTCTTCCAGTAGTTCAGGAGTAACGTAAGCGGCATTAAAAAAAACATCTATAGAATTTTGCAAGGGATTATACCCCAAAAACTCCATAAAATCTTCTCCAATATCTTCAATATAGCGTTCTGCGGCATCTTCTTTAGAGACGTATTGAATAGCTTTGGTGGCTACTTTAAAGCGAAGTGTTTTTTGCAGTTGCTCAATATCTACAGTTTTAGCTTCATCCTTGATATAGATGGTTAAGGCGATTTGTTCTTTGAACTGATTCGCGATTTTTTGTGCATTCACCACAAACAACCCTAGGATACCTAAGAGGAAAAGAACTAAGCTGATACTTATCACCACAGAAAAGTAAGTGGTTTGCAAGCGTCTCTTGTTCAGTTTTTCAAAGTTAGATACAGCCACAGCTAGAATTTGAAGTAAAATTAACTAACCCAAGCTTGCCTCACAAATAAACTTTTCCAGCTGGGGACAAACCGCTATTTTTACCCCCTAATTTGAATAGCATTCATTGTGGGGTATCCGTTTACAGCAATTGAGGCCAAATGGCAAGCCTATTGGCAAAATCATGAAACATTTAAAGCAGATCAACCGAGCGATTTGCCGAAATACTATGTCCTAGATATGTTTCCATATCCGTCTGGGGCTGGCCTGCATGTCGGGCACCCGCTCGGCTATATAGCGACAGACATCGTGGCTCGCTTTAAGCGCCATCAAGGCTACAACGTTTTGCATCCGCAAGGCTATGATTCCTTCGGATTGCCCGCAGAACAGTATGCCATTCAAACCGGGCAGCACCCAGCCATTACGACTCAGGAAAACATCGATCGGTATCGGGAGCAAATGGATCGAATGGGATTCTCCTTCGATTGGAGTCGAGAAGTGCGTACTTCTAACGCTGATTTCTATCGATGGACTCAATGGATATTTCTTCAATTATTCGATTCCTATTATTGTTTCGATCAACAAAAAGCGCTTCCGATCGCTGAGTTGATCAATATTTTTGAAAGATCGGGAAGTGCTGGACTTACCAATAGATTAGAACTAGAAGAAACCCCTTTCACCGCTGAAGACTGGAAGAGTTTTTCAGAAACACAAAAGGAAGAGGTCCTTCAAAAATTCCGACTTACCTTCTTAGCAGAAACAGAAGTGAATTGGTGCCCGGAACTCGGGACTGTTCTCGCCAACGACGAAATTATCAATGGAGTTTCTGAAAGAGGCGGCTATCCCGTGACTAAAAAGAAGATGAAGCAATGGGTAATGCGTATCAGCGTCTATGCCGAAAGACTTTTGGATGGGCTAGAAGGAATCGATTGGCCGGAACCCCTTAAAGAAATTCAACGTAATTGGATTGGTAAGTCTACCGGGGCAACGGTATTCTTTTCTCTTAAAGATCATCCCGATTCAATCGAGGTATTTACGACTCGTCCGGACACTCTTTTTGGTGTAACATTTATGACCCTCGCTCCAGAACATCCCTTAGTAGAGCAAATTACTACCCCCGACCAAAAAGAAGCCGTTCAACAGTATCAAGAAAAAACAGCCCAACGGTCCGAAAGAGATCGTATGGCAGATACAAAGACCATTTCTGGTGTATTCACAGGCGCTTATGCACTTCATCCGTTTACCCAAGAACAAATCCCTATCTGGATTGGGGACTATGTGCTGTCGGACTACGGAACAGGCGCAGTGATGGCTGTTCCGTGCGGAGATGAGCGCGATTACAACTTCGCAAAATATTTCAACATTCCAATAGCAAATATTTTTGAAGGGATAGATATTTCTGAAGAAGCGTTTACCGAAAAAGGAGATAAAATACCGTTGAAAGATTCCGATTTTCTCAATGGGCTAACCTATCAACAGGCAATGCCGCGTGTCATTGAGGCATTGGAGGCAAAAAAAATGGGACGAGGGACAGTCAACTACCGCTTACGAGATGCCGTGTTTAGTCGGCAGCGATATTGGGGGGAACCGATTCCTATATATTTTAAAAACGGAGTCCCCAAACCCATAGCTGCTGAACACCTTCCCCTAGAGTTACCAGAAGTAGATCAGTATTTGCCGACAGCCGACGGCGCTCCCCCTCTGGGGAATGCAAAGGTGTGGGCTTGGGACACACAGAAAAATGAAGTAGTTTCAAATACCCTGATTGATCAGAAAACCGTTTTCCCACTAGAACTCAATACCATGCCGGGTTGGGCGGGGAGCTCTTGGTATTTTTATCGGTATATGGATGCCACGAATTCGGAAGAATTTGTGTCTGCTGAAGCCGCTAATTATTGGAAGGATGTCGACCTCTATTTAGGCGGGCGAGAGCATGCTACTGGACATCTGCTGTATTCTAGATTTTGGCAAAAATTCCTCTTTGATCGAGCTTGGCTCCCTGTAGATGAATATGCGAAAAAACTCGTCAATCAGGGGATGATCTTGGGTAGTACGGCATTTGTGCATCGATTGGAAGGAACTCAACAATACGTATCGGCAGATCACATCAACGGACGCAAGACTACTCCTATTCGAGTGGATGTGAGTTTGGTGAACGATCAGGACGAAATTAAAATTAGCGATCTGCAACAATGGCAACCTCAGTTTGCAACGGCAACTTTTGAAGCTGAAAACAATACACTTAAAGTGTCTCGGGAGGTTGAAAAAATGTCGAAGTCTAAATATAACGTTGTTAATCCAGATGCTATTTGCGATCGTTATGGAGCAGATACCCTTCGCCTCTACGAAATGTTTTTAGGCCCTCTAGAGCAAGCAAAACCGTGGAATACGGCAGGTATTTCAGGAGTGCACAATTTCTTAAATAAAGTCTATCGATTATATGTACGAGACGACAAATGGCTGGTCAATGACGATAAGGCGGATCCTAAAGCCCTGAAGATTCTTCACGCGACTATAAAAAAAGTTCAAGAAGATCTAGAGCAATTGTCGTTTAATACTTCTGTCAGTGCCATGATGATTTGTGTCAATGAACTGACCGCTCTAAAATGCCATCAAAGAGAAATTTTAGAACCATTTGCTATTCTCATAAGCCCATTTGCTCCGCATTTAGCAGAGGAGTTATGGGAAAAATTAGGGCATACTGGAGGTGTGAGTCGGGTTCCTTTCCCGGAGTATAATCCAAGCTAT
This sequence comes from Flavobacteriaceae bacterium, assembly GCA_049889695.1. GTDB lineage: Bacteria > Bacteroidota > Bacteroidia > Flavobacteriales > Flavobacteriaceae > WTJH01. The sequence goes on from JBMHCX010000006.1 coordinate 268,707, forward strand.
TTGGTGGAATCTGAAAAAAAGTATCCTGTATCCTTCAACGGAAAAGTTCGTTTTCAACTCACATTAGCCGCTGATTTAGATAAACAAGCGATTGAAGAAGCAGTTTTGGCAGACGAACAAACCTTAAAATATGTCGATGGAAAACCCATCAAAAAAGTGATCGTTGTACCAGGGAAAATCATCAACATTGTTGTCTGATGTTCACCTTTCATCCATTTGAGTTTATTGGGATTGTAGCCGGTATTTTAACCTCGGTCGCCTTTGTCCCACAAATCCTAAAGATTTGGAAAACCAAATCGGCAGCCGATATTTCAACGGGCATGTATTTGGTGATGATTACAGGTGTTGTTTTATGGTTTATCTATGGCCTATACTTGCAAAGCTTTGCCATACTTTTGAGTAACGCAGTCGCCTTTAGTCTTCAATTGTCCGTTCTCATCTTGAAATTCTGGTATTCAAAATAGCGTGTTTCGGATCGGGAGGAATATTCTCCCCTTTTAAATTCCTATTCGGCTGTTTATCTACGGCTGGTATCTGATAAAAGTCTTCTGGAATTTTTTTTTTGAGTTCTTGACTGCGATGGAAAAGCAACCATCGACCTCAACAAATAAGATTTAAAAATCCATTTGACGATGAATCTGTTCTTCTAGAGAAATAAATGTTTCAGTTCTGGAGACTCCAGGAATGGTTTGAATACTACTGTTAAGCAGTTCCATTAGATGTTTATTGTCTCGACATTGGAGTTTGATGAAGATGCTCCAATCGCCTGTTGTATAGTGGCATTCCAATACCTCAGGAATTTTTTTTAAAAGAAGAACGGTGTTTTTATTATTACTGGCTTTGTCGAGGTAAATTCCGACAAAAGCGAGCGTTTTGTATCCCAATACGGAAGGATCGACGATCATCTGCGAACCTTTGAAAAAACCAAATTGTTCTAGCTTGCGGATACGCTGGTGGACAGCCGCTCCTGAGATTCCTGCAGACTTTGAGATTTCTGTTACGGAAACACGGGCATTCTCCTTTAAGGAGCGAATGATTATTTTGTCGATACCGTCAATTTCCAAATTGTTGTTGTTTATTCGCATTGCGTTAGATTTAGGGGCTTAAAAGATCCAAATTATTAAAAATTACGAAGTATGAATCAAAATTATCGTGACTTTCTTTCTCTTGGAGTACTATTCGTGTTGGTGGGGATAGTCGGGGGGGCTTTTGGAGCGCACGCATTGGAACCTTATTTACAGCCTGATGCCTTAGATGCATATCATACCGCTTGCGACTATTGGTGGTATCAAGGATTCAGTTTAGTGTTGCTTTCCAGCGTCCCGCTTTTTCAGTCCTTGGAGATAAAAACACCCTTGCGCATGCTCGCATGTGGGGGTGGCTTGTTTTCCAGCAGTATAATGCTACTGTGTCTGGATGAACTCATGGGAGTTTACCTAGGATGGTTAGGGCCGGTGACTCCATTGGGAGGAAGCCTAATTATCCTCGCATGGATAATGATCCTGATACAGCTTATAAAGACGAAAAGACAGGGTTAAGCTCCGTGCTTTTACTTCCCTAAGATGTAATTTTCGATCGCTCCTGTCATCGATGGCGATTTTTCGGTGGGTGCTGCGATGTCTATCCTGAGGTTGGCTGCTTCAGCTGCTTTTTGAGTACTGTTGCCAAAAACAGCAATACGCGTGTTGTTTTGTTCAAAATCCGGGAAGTTTTTAAACAAGGATTCTATACCAGAGGGACTAAAAAACACCAATACATCGTACTTCACGTCTCTTAAGTCAGATAGATCACTCACGACGGTCTTGTATAATTGAACACGTGTCCAATCAATTTTCATATTATCTAGAACCTGAGGAATACTCGGTTTTAGGATGTCTGAAGTGGGTAATAGGTATTTTTCAGATTTAAACTTTTTAAATGTAGCTTCTAAGTCGGCTATGCTTCGCTCGCCTACATAAATTTTACGCTTGCGATAGACCACATACTTTTGAAGATAGTAAGCAACAGCTTCGGACTGACAAAAATATTTGGTGGTATCTGGGACTTTGTAGCGCATTTCTTCCGCCAATCGAAAATAATGGTCGACTGCATTTCTGCTGGTGAGTATCACGTTAGGGAATTGACCGAAATCAATCTTTTGCTGTCGAACATCCTTGCCTGTAAGGCCTTCCACGTGGATAAAAGGTCGAAAATCGACATCGATTTTAAACTTTTCTTCTAAACGTTTGTAAGGGGATTTTTCGGAGTTTGGGGCGGGTTGAGACACCAAGATCGTTTTAACTTTCATGAGTGCATTCTATAATTTGGTTGAACTAGCCCATAAAGTGAACATCACCCAAGGACTAATTTTAAGAGCACAAAGATACAGAATAAAAGATAAATAAGACCGGCGTTCTAATTTGAAATATTGTTGAACAACCCCTAGCTGAATCCAAAACAAATACATCAGATAAATAATTATGATGATCTGTAAACTGCTTACAGTGAAACCGTTAAATGAAGCCAGGCAGAGCAATAAAAAAGAACCATAGCCCCATCGGAACAATGCAGCGTTTGAATTGGCTAAGGTGGTGTAAGTACTTGGACTTGCCCCGAAAATAAAAAACAACAGTCGAGATAGTAGCCATCTCACCCCAAAACCGGTCAATACCACTATGCCAGTGGTCATGAAGTCGAACCAGTCCCAAGCTCGTGTGAACTGCAATTCATCATACAAATGAACGTATAAGGTGATAACAATACTGAGAAAAACAAAGTTGATCAAGCTAAATGGATCGGCTGAGCGGATATTGGATTCTCGGTGAAATCTTTTGGGGAAGGGATTTCTATTTCTCCAGTTACAAAGGGCATAGAAACGATCAGTGTCTATATTTTTAAGAATAATCAACAAGATGAATAAGAGCAAAAAAACAGTTTTGAGTTCCCAGTCGTGTTGTTGAAAAAGGTTCTTCCATTCTATCATAGTTCAAAAGTAGCAAGAATCTAATTTTAAGAAAGTTTTTGGAGATAGGATCCAAATCATTGTCCTAGAGGATGTATTTTTGAACAGATGAATAGCCTTGTCATTATTCCCACCTATAATGAAATCGAAAATATCGAAGCCATTATCACGGCCGTATTTGAGGTGTCTAAGGCGGTGGAAATTTTAGTGGTCGATGATAATTCTCCCGATGGGACAGGTCAAAAGGTTTTGGAATTAATCCCCCTAGTGAAGGGACAATTACATCTACTTCAACGCCCCATGAAGCAGGGCTTAGGGCGAGCCTATCTGGCAGGCTTTTCGTGGGCATTGGAACACAACTACTTTGCCGTCATTCAGATGGATGCCGATTTTTCCCATGATCCCAAAGAAATCCCCCAAATGTTAACACAGCTGAAAGATGATCATATGGTCGTTGGTTCTCGCTACATCAAAGGAGTCAATGTAGTGAATTGGCCTATCGGAAGGATCCTGCTGTCCTATGGAGCTTCCTTCTATGTTCGTTGGGTAACAGCCATGCCCATCAAAGACCCGACAGCAGGCTTCAATGCCATCCGCACAGAGGTCCTAGAACACTTGCCCTTCGAGCAGTTGAAATTTATTGGCTATGCTTTTCAAATTGAGATTAAATATTGGGTGTGGAAATCGGCTTATCGAATCTCAGAAATTCCCATTGTTTTCACTAATCGTGAAAAGGGAGTGTCTAAAATGCAGGGCAATATCATTTGGGAAGCCCTTTATGGGGTTTTATATTTGCGATGGTTTAAAAAATATTGATGCCCTATGAAAAAGCTCCTCATTCAACAAGCAACAGTCGTTAACGAAGGTGAAACATTTGTTGGAGATGTTCTGATTGAAGGTGAAAAAATCACACAAATTGCAACGACAATTCCAATGGATGAAGATATGTCTGTACTTGATGCTACAGGTCTCCACCTAATCCCAGGTTTAATCGATGATCAGGTACATTTTAGAGAACCCGGACTTACCCACAAAGCGGATATCGAAAGTGAATCTAAAGCAGCCGTTGCAGGAGGAATTACCAGCTATCTTGAAATGCCCAACACCCAGCCGCAAACGACCTCTGCGGCAGCCTTTCAAGCGAAGTTAGACAGGGCTGCTGAAACTTCTTGGGCCAACTATAATTTTCTCTTCGGAGGGACCAATGACAATTTAGAGGAGATCAAAAACATCGATATTCATAAAGTTGCCGGCTTAAAATTATTTTTAGGCTCTTCTACCGGAAATATGTTGGTGGATGATGAGGCAGTATTAGAAGCCGTGTTTAAATCGACTCCCTTGAGAATAGCGGCTCATTGTGAAGACGAGCAGACCATCCGAACCAATTTAGCCAATCACAAAGAAATCTATGGCGATGATATACCTATCGATAAGCATCCCGTCATTCGAAGTGAAGAGGCTTGTTATAGGTCTTCTTCTAAAGCAGTTGCTTTAGCGCAGAAGACAGGAGCAAGGCTACATGTTTTTCATTTGTCTACCGCCAAAGAGTTGTCTTTGTTCACCAATGACTTGCCCTTAAAGGATAAAAAAATTACTGCTGAAGTTTGTGTGCACCACTTATGGTTTTCTGATGAAGATTATTCCGAAAAAGGAACCTTGATCAAATGGAACCCCGCTGTAAAAAAAGCGACCGACAGAGCGGCCCTTTGGGAGGCCCTAAACGACGATCGCATAGATGTTATCGCTACCGATCATGCACCTCACACCTGGGATGAAAAACAGCAAAATTACACACATGCACCCAGCGGAGGACCTTTGGTTCAGCACGCTCTTCTGGCACTTTTACATTCGGTGAAACAGGGAAAAATCACCCTTGAAAAATTAATCCAAAAGGCTTGTCACAATCCGGCTATCTTGTTTGATATTGCGGATAGAGGTTTTATTCGACCCGGATACTATGCCGATTTAGTTCTAGTTAATCTCAATGAAACCTACACCGTGAAAGAGGACAATATCTTAGCCAAATGTGGGTGGTCGCCTTTTCTGGGACAAACATTCGATGCTAGGGTAGAGCATACGATTGTGAATGGTCATATAGCATATAGTCAAGGGGAATTATTAAAAAGACCTGAAGTAAAACAGTTGACTTTCGATCGATGAAAAACAAGATGTCTTTTTTACTGTTAGGGTTCATATTTTGGCAATGTCAGGATCGCACTCAAATCCCAGTTCCCCAAAATTTAATACCCCCCACCCAAATGGAAGATATTTTGGTGGATTTAAGTCTTATTGAATCCATGCAGAGTAGTGGCCGCGGACGTTTGGTCTACGACTATCAATTCAGTATGGAATATATCTATCAGAAATATAAGATCGATAGCCTCCAGCTGATTTCGAGTCGTGCCTATTACGCTCAACATCCCAAAGATTTTTTAGAAATGCACAAGGCTTCCGAATATAAATTGGAGCGTATGGTGGACAGTCTCAATCGGGTGAAAAAACAACAAAAGGATTAAAATCAGTCAGCGTTGAACCACTCTTTCCGTTGGTGAATCGTTTCAATCCCCGCTTCCCAAGGAGTATATCTAAAGGAGCTCAGCCGTTCAATTTTTTGTCCATCGTAAGTAGCGGTGGAAAATAGATTATCGATTAATCCCTTGCTTAAAGCCCTCTTTTTAAGTTTAAGTTGGCCGAGGATATAGTCCACACAATAAAACAGCCAAATACGATTTTTACTTAACAGACGACTTGGCCCTTCATGCTGCCAAGGCCTGGCGAGATCTGCAAAAATACTTTTATAGGTTGCGTTTTTAGCGACTAAAATAAAGCGTTCCCCTTGGATGTTTTCTTGCATCAGCGTGTAAAGAGCTTGCGCCACATCGCTGGCGGTTACAAACCCTGTTTTAGCAGGCGGATAATAACTATTGCTCTTTTTAGCTCTATGGGTGAATGCTCCGCTGCTTCTTCGCCAATAGGCATTGGTAAGTATAATTCCAGGGTTAACTATCACAGTCGGGAGGCCTTCTTCTTGTCCTCTCCATACTTCCATCTCCGAAAGATACTTACTCCAAGCATAGGCCGTCTGATGCCGTTCAGGGTTCCATGTGCTTTCTTCATTCAAGGTTTGTCCATGAAGAGAACCCAATGCCGCAATGGAACTGACAAAAGCAAATTTCTGAATCTTGTATTTTATCGATAAATCCACTAAAAGAGAAGTCCCTTGGATATTGGTTTCGAGTACTTTACTGTCGTCATCGGGGGAAAAAGAAACTTTTGCAGCACAGTGATACACATGCGTGATGTTCTCAAAAGCCTCTTCTACAGCTACGATATCGAGGAGATCTGCCTTTTTCCATTGGAGTTGTTGATCTAATTGCTGTTTGGAGACCCCCAATAGTTCAAGATATTTTTCAGCCTTCTTTTTTTTAGACTCACCCCTGTAGATAGCAACACAATTTTGCCCATTTTTCAGCATTATCCCCACTAAGTGAGATCCTACAATTCCCGTCGCGCCAGTAACCAATTTCATAGATGTGAAAGATAGTTCTTTTTTTTGCTTGAGATGAAAACATATCTTTGCGCATATATAAAAAATCATGCCCAAAAATTTTATTGAAGAATTGCGGTGGAGAGGAATGCTCCACGATATGACTCCCGAAACAGAGAACTTCCTCTTGGAAAATCCCACTGCGGGATATATCGGTTTTGACCCGACAGCCGATTCCTTACATATTGGGAGTTTAGTGCAAATCATCATACTAATGCATTTCCAGCGTGCGGGTCATCAGCCCATTGCTTTAATAGGTGGTGCCACCGGGATGATTGGCGATCCCTCAGGAAAATCTAATGAAAGGAATCTGCTCGATGCGGAACAACTCCAAAAAAATCTGGACGGGATCCAAAAACAATTAGAACGATTTTTAGATTTTGACACCAGCAAAGACAACAATGCCTTGTTGGTGAACAACTTCGACTGGATGAAAAATTACAGTCTGATCGACTTTTCTAGAGATATAGGGAAACATATCACAGTGAATTACATGATGGCAAAAGACTCGGTAAAAAAGCGATTAGATTCTGAATCGCAGGTGGGGATGTCCTTTACAGAGTTTACCTATCAGCTCCTTCAAGGCTATGATTTTTTACACCTCTATAACCACCACCAATGTAAGGTGCAAATGGGAGGGTCAGACCAGTGGGGGAACATCACTACCGGAACTGAACTGATACGACGAAAGGCAAGCGGTAAAGCCTATGCCGTGACCTGTCCATTGATTACAAAAGCCGATGGGACTAAGTTTGGAAAGACAGAAGGCGGTAATGTTTGGTTAGATGCAGAAAAAACGTCTCCCTTTAAATTCTATCAGTATTGGTTAAATGCTTCCGATGAAGATGCTCAGAAATACGTGCGGATTTTTACGTTTTTAGATCAGCAAACCATTGCAGAACTTGAAGAAGCTCATCTACAAGCCCCTCATTTAAGGCAGTTGCAAAAAGTCATCGCTGAAGAGGTCACTCGCATGGTACATTCAGAAGCAGAATTACAAATGGCGCAAAAAGCCACACAAATTCTGTTTGGGAAATCGACCACCGAAGACCTGAAAAGTCTCGAGGCGCGTACGCTTTTAGAAATATTTGAAGGAGTTCCCCAAGCCACTATTCAAAGAGCTAGTATTTACAATGGGATGGATATGATCCAGGCCCTTGCGGGAGAGTCTCAGTTTTTAAAATCCAATGGAGAAGCGCGAAGAGCCTTGAAAGAAAACTCTATCGCCGTAAACAAAGAAAAAGTCAATGAGCAGTTCCAAATAACCAAGGAGCAGTTATTAGCGGACAAATTTATTTTACTCCAACGCGGGAAAAAGAACTACTATTTGTTGATTGTCGAGGATTAAAGCACCATCAGGTTACAGCCTCTGACATCCGCCGCATCGAAACGTCCAAGAACTTCGAAACTACCATTCGGATAAATTCTGCCGAGATCTTGGGTCGCTATAAAAGCACAGCTTTGCTGATTTGCTAGGTCGATGATATTCAGTCCTACTTGCTGCTTTAATCCGCCAGTACTTAAGGGGTCCTCTGTGGATCGGCCCAAAACACGCATCCAGGGTGGGCACTCAAAGAGTCCTTGGCCAGATGAATATGCTTGTGATAAAAGCTCAGTCATGCCGTATTCTGAATGAATCCCTTCTACGCCAAAAGCACTTTTGAGGATTTGGTGCAGTTCCTCACGAATGATCTCCTTTCGCCTGCCTTTCATTCCTCCTGTTTCCATAATCACTGTTTGTGGAAGTGATAATGGGCCTAAAGCGGCAAGATCGAGGAGTGCAAAACTCACGCCCAACAACAATACTTTTTGTTGCCTTAGCGCTAATTGCTGTAGTTTGGAACGAAGAGCTGCTAGCTGATCAAGATAGAAACCGTTTTCCGGCTGTCCGCTGTCTTCCATCAATTTTTGAGCCATATATACCAAAGAGGAGTCCTCCCTTTCAAGATAGGAGGGGAGCAAGGCTAGTATTACCCAGTCGGTTGGATCGCCATAAAATAGTTTAAATCCCTCGCTAAAACTTTTTTCATAGGCAGAGATGTCACTCAAAAGGTGTTTTGATGTCTGCGTAGAACTCGTACCACTGGATCTGAATTCATGGGTGATCGGGGCGCTGCTCGATCGTATTTGGTGCGATTTAAACAGTTCAACAGGTAGAAAAGGGATATCCGTCAATTCTTTACAATCTTCTGGTGCTACATTAATTAAGTGGCAGTAAGCTCTATAGGTAGGATTGTTTTCGTATTGATAGGAAAAGGTCTCCCAAGCAATTTTCTCAAATGCAGACGCTGTTGAGATTTTCCAAAATGGACCGGATAAATTCACACCCTAAAATTAAAGAAAACCAAGGTTTAGGGAATAATCAATCTTCGACTGCCACTGAAGGGGCCTTGCTGTAGATTGAGGATATATATCCCCTTGGGTAAATGATCTACAAATAGTTGATTTTCAGTAGTTTTTCCTTGATAGACCAAGTGTCCCAAGGCATTATAAATACGAATGTACTTAATCTCTTTCCGATTGCTGACGACCTTTAGGGGCTGTTGTGTCAGCGGATTAGGGCTTAATTCAAACGTAAATTTTTCTTCCGTTGGTGATGCCACAGATGCTGGCTGTTGTTGTCCCCAACAAAAAAAACATCCCATTAAAAAAACTCCCAGTAATTTTCGAATCATAAGCACTCAGTTGGGGCATTATAACATAAAGATAACCATAAGTAGGCATTTACAGCCCAAAGGATTGTTTAATTTCGTTAAATTAAGAGCAGTATTTTATTCTGATACCTCATGAAAAAAAGTAATACACGTATTTTATTGGTGGACGATGAGGAGGATATCCTTGAGATCCTCAGCTACAATCTTTCTCAGGAAGGCTATAAAGTTTTTACCGCCACCAATGGCTTAGAGGCGATTGAGCAAGCCGAATCACACAAACCACATCTGATCATTATGGACGTAATGATGCCTAAAATGGATGGAATAGAGGCCTGTGAAGAACTTCGAAAAAATCATCTGTTCAACGATACGATCATCATGTTTTTAACAGCTCGGGCAGAGGACTATTCTTATGTAGCTGCCTTTGAAGCGGGTGCAGACGATTACGTTCCCAAGCCCATCAAGCCCAAAGTATTATTGTCGAAGGTGAAGGGCCTGTTGAGACGAATGAAAAAACAGGAAGAGGAGGTTGAAAATATTACGATTGGAGACTTGGTAATCGATCGTGAAGAATACAAAGTGATTGTCGGGGAAAAATCGTTTAATCTACCGCGGAAGGAATTTGAATTGCTGTATCTCTTAGCGTCTAAGCCCGAAAAAGTATTTAAACGAGAAAAAATCATGGAGAAAGTCTGGGGAAGCGAAGTTGTCGTCGGTGACCGGACCATCGATGTACATATCCGAAAACTTCGGGAAAAAGTAGGCGACCACTACTTTAAGACCGTTAAAGGGGTAGGATATAAGTTTGTCTTAAATACAGCTTAGATCGTGTATCGGTATATAAGATCCAACATCTTTTTGCAACTGGTGTTGCTGCAAACCATCGTGGTACTCGTAGGTGGAATGATTTACATTTCCCTAACGGATACCTCGATCACTTCAGAGCTTGTAGCCTATTTAGCACTTTTCCTAGGACTGTTCTTTGGTATTTCCTATGCTTTATTGCATTATAGAATTCGAAAATTCGTCTCCAAGGAGGTGGAGTCAATATATTCCAACTTGCTCCCTTCCGGCTATTCCTATCAGCGAGATGCCATGAATTCTGATATCGAAACACTTCAAAAAAATGTTCAACAATACGCGAGTGATAGCCAGCTGGAGATAGAACGACTTAAAGTACGGGAAGATTATCGTCGCGAATTTATTGGAAATATTTCTCACGAATTAAAAACCCCTTTATTCACGGTCCAAGGATACATACTCACGCTTTTAGACGGGGGTATAAAAGACAAAAAAATCCGCCAGAAATATCTGCGCCGATCGGCAAAAGGAGTCGAACGGTTGATTTATATCGTCAAAGATATGGACCTGATTACTAAATTCGAGGCGGGTATACAGACCATAGATCGATCGAATTTTAATCTGATTGAAGTCATTCAAAATGTCTTTGATTTATTCGAAATGGAAGCGGCCAAAAATGAGATTAAATTAAATTTTGACCGACTCTATTTGCAGCCCATTTGGGTAAATGCAGACAAAGAACGGATCCAGCAAGTACTGACGAATCTCGTCATAAATTCCCTTAAATACGGGCAGCAAAAAGGGATTACTGAAATCAGCATAAGTGATTTTGAAGAATCAAAAATTTTGGTGCGCGTTGTCGACAATGGAGAGGGAATCGACAAGGAAGATATCCCGCGACTTTTTGAGCGATTTTATCGAGTCGATCGAACACGTTCTCGAGCTGGAGGAGGATCGGGCTTGGGCTTGTCTATTGTAAAGCATATTATTGAAGCCCATCAAGAACAAATTTTTGTAGAGAGTGAATTGGGGGTAGGTTCTGAGTTTTCATTTACTTTGCCAAAAGCCGAAATTCAAGATGAATTAGTGGTAGAAGCGTCATAAAAAAGAAAGATTTTGGGCAGTAAAAATAAACTCAAGCGGTTTAAAGAAAATGAGACTTTTAAGAATGTCGTTCAACCCAGTCGGGAAGAACTTCTGCAAAATACTTTTCCGTGGAAAGGTCGTTGGGACACTTTCTTTGGCAATACCAACCCTATCGTTTTAGAACTGGGCTGTGGTAAGGGAGAATATACTTTGCATTTGGCTCGACGTTTTCCTCAGTTCAACTTTATTGGGATCGATATTAAAGGTGCTCGCTTTTGGAGAGGCGCTAAAACAGCCTTAGAAGAAGATCGATCCAACGTCGCTTTTGTCCGCACCCAAATAGAACTTGTAGAAGCGCTTTTTGCGGTCGGGGAGGTGCATGAGATATGGATCACTTTTCCCGATCCCCAGCTCAAGTTTAAGCGAACAAAGCACAGACTTACCAATCCTGAATTCCTGAATCGCTACAAAAATATTCTTGTCCCTGAAGGGATTGTCCACCTGAAAACAGATAGTGCCTTTTTGCATGGATATACCTTGGGGATCCTCCAGGGCTATCCTGCGACTTTGCTCTATGCCCATCACGATATTTATAGCAACCCCCACACCCCGGAAGATGTTACAGCAGTACAAACCTTCTACGAACAAATGTTTTTAGAACAAGGAATTCCCATCACTTACCTGAAGTTCCAAATGCACCCGAATGGAGAATAACTTTTTTGAGCGGGTCTATGATGTGGTACGACAAGTCCCCGAGGGGAGAGTTACATCATATGGTGCCATTGCACGCTATCTAGGGGCTCCACAAAGTTCTCGAATGGTGGGGTGGGCCATGAATGCTGCACATCAGTTTGCTGATATTCCTGCGCATCGAGTGGTGAATCGCATCGGTCTGCTCACTGGAAAACACCATTTTGCGGGAATTCATCTGATGCAACAACTCCTGGAAAATGAAGGGGTTGTCGTGCAGGAGGATAAAGTCCAAGACTTTTCCAACATCTTTTGGGACCCTTCAGAACATTTGGGACTTTAGAATCTTACGGGCCAGTTTTCAATAGTCGTCAATGGGCTGTATATTTGTAGCCTGTACGTATAATCAGCTATGAAAATAACACAAGCCCAGGTAGAGGAAGTGCTAAGAGGAATTACACTTCCAGGACAAGGAGCCGATCTTATGAGTAGTGGTGCTGTTCAAAACATTCAAGTTTTTGGCGATCAGCTAGATATCGATCTAAAGCTCAATAATCCTAGTCTGCAAGCTCGAAAAAAACTAGAAGTCGAGGTTTTAAAAAGCATCCACTCACAAATACACGAGAAAGCGAAAGTAAACATCAAGGTGCAGGTGGAGAAAGCTCCAGAACCAGCAGCTCCCATCAAGGGAAGCCCAATTCCTGGAATCGATAATGTCATTGCTATATCATCTGGTAAGGGAGGAGTAGGGAAGTCTACTGTAACCTCCAATATCGCCGTGACTCTCTCCCAGATGGGCTTTAAGGTAGGGGTGTTAGACGCAGACATATACGGCCCCTCAATCCCAACAATGTTCGACATGGAAGGCGCTCGTCCCTTGGCTGTTGAAGTAGAAGGGAAATCCAAAATGGAGCCCATAGAAAACTACGGTGTTAAAGTACTTTCCATCGGATTTTTTACCCAACCAGACCAAGCTGTTGTTTGGCGAGGTCCCATGGCTTCAAAGGCGCTCAACCAAATGATATTCGATGCTGCTTGGGGCAATTTAGATTTTTTACTGATCGACTTACCACCGGGTACTGGAGATATTCACCTAAGTATAGTGCAAGCTCTTCCCCTCAACGGAGCGGTGGTTGTGAGTACTCCGCAGAATATTGCTCTTGCAGATGCCAGAAAAGGAATAGCGATGTTCCAACAAGATTCCATCCAAGTTCCTGTATTGGGGATGGTCGAAAACATGGCCTATTTCACGCCAGCAGAATTACCCGATAATAAATACTACATTTTCGGTCAACACGGTGCTCAGCACCTGGCAGCAGATAAAGGGGTGCCCTTTTTAGGCGCCTTGCCTTTAGTGCAGTCTGTCCGCGAGGCCTCAGATGTCGGTCGCCCAGCAGCTTTGCAAGAAGAAGGCCCTGTTCGTGAGGCTTTTCAAGAACTTACCCGTAATTTAGTGACGCAATTGGTGGAGAGAAACAATCATTTGCCCCCCACCAAAGCAGTTGAAATAACAACAATGGCTGGCTGTTCAGCCGTAAAGAAGTAGCTATGGAAGCATCCGAAATCAAAAGTAAAGTCTTAGAAGCTCTAAACGAAATACGTCCTTTTTTAGCCTCTGATGGTGGAGATATTTCCTTGGTTTCTATCGAAAATAATATCGTGAAGGTTCAACTTCACGGAGCCTGTGTAGGCTGTTCGGTTAATCAGATGACTTTGAAATCGGGTGTGGAAATGACCGTAAAAAAATATGTGCCTTCCATCGAGCAGGTGATTAGTGTAGACCCCATCACATGATTCAAACGGATATACTTATTATTGGAGCTGGACCCACAGGATTGTTTGCGGTCTTTGAGGCAGGATTATTAAATCTAAAGTGTCATTTAATCGATTCCTTACCTCAAGCGGGAGGACAGTGTGCTGAGATTTATCCTAAAAAGCCTATCTATGATATCCCTTCCCACCCTGAAATTTTAGCTGGAGATCTCGTACAAAATCTTCTCCAACAGATACAACCTTTTGAACCGGGCTATACTTTGGGCGAATGTGCCGTTTCCTTAGAAAAAACAGCCGACGATCAGTTCATCGTCACGACCGATAAGGGAACACAACACCAAGCACCTATCGTGGCTATTGCCGGCGGACTTGGAACTTTCGAACCCCGAAAACCCCCGATCGAGAGCCGTGTCCGATTTGAAGATCGTGGAATTGATTACATCATTAAAGACCCTGAAAAATTTCGCGATAAAAAAGTATTGATTGCTGGTGGGGGAGACTCCGCCTTGGATTGGGCCATCTACCTAGCCGATGTTGCTGCAGAGCTTACTTTGGTCCATCGTCGGAAAGAATTTAGAGGAGCCTTAGACTCTGTCGACAAAGTTCAGGCGCTTAAAGATCAAGGGCATATCCAACTCATTACCCCTGCCGAATTAGAAGACTTTTATGGTGAAGATCACCTGGAAAGTGTACGGCTTAAAACCGACCAAGGCACTCAAGATATAGCGGTGGATTATGTTATTCCGCTCTTCGGACTCACGCCAAAACTAGGCCCCCTTAAAGACTGGGGATTAATTATCGAAAACAATGCCATTAAAGTCGATAATTCCCTGGACTATCAAACAAATATTCCCGGGGTATACGCCATTGGAGATGTAAATACCTATCCCGGTAAACTCAAGTTGATCTTATGTGGGTTTCATGAAGCAACGCTGATGTGTCATTCTGCGTATAAGCGATTAAACCCGACCAAGAAAAATATATTAAAATACACGACTGTAAGCGGAATAAAAGGCTTCGATGGTTCTGTTAAAGCCGCTGAAAAGGCCACCATCAAACGAATTGAATAATGAGTTCAGAGGTCAATATTACGCTTATCGATCGCGAAGGAGAAAAGCATCAGCTAACCGCTCCTACGGATATGGCCATGAACCTGATGGAAGTCTGTAAGGCCTATGAATTACCGGTGGAGGGTACCTGCGGAGGAATGGCATTGTGTGCTTCCTGTCAGTGCTACATCGAGTCTGAACACCCTTTGCCCGAACGATCGGATGATGAAGAGGCCATGTTGTCCGAGGCGCTGAATGTTCAGGATAATAGCCGTCTAGGGTGTCAGATACCGATCACCGAAGAACTTCAAGGCTTAGTGGTGCGTCTGGCCCCTGAGGAATTCTAATACAGCACAAATCCCTGAATTTCCGAGGCGGTTTGGTTCCCTTGGCCGTCTCGACTAATCACTTGCCAATAATACGTACCAGCGCTAAAACCATTGAGTTGGTGATTTTCTGAACTGAGTTGTTCCGCTGCAAGTGTCAGCGTTTGAGTCGTTGTTCCCGTATAGAGGTCATAACTCAAGGAATCGTTATCCAGGTCGGATCCTGTCCATTGAAAATCGATCGATGCATAATCGGTAGCGGACAAGGATTGCCCTGCCGCCGGAAAATTTAAGCTTGCCGGAAATGGAGCATAATTAGGAGTCGGAGATCCTTCCAAATAAAACACCCAACTATCACTTTCTGCCGTAGCACTGGAATTACTCTGTCGGGATATGACTTTCCATCGGTAAGCTTTTCCGACTGTGAGCGATAGGTCGGCATTGGTTCCATTCAGTTGTGATTGTTGTTGTTGCTGGTTTTCGACATCTACCACAACGAGGGTGTAGCTCTGTGTATTTTCTGCCGCTTGCCACTCAAAACGAACCCGACTTAGAACAGGCGTAACTTCCTCTCCGTCCAGGCATAGACTCTGATTTTCGGGACTTATCAGCCGAGCAGCACTGGGCACTGCAGTTGTCGATCCATCGCCAGAATCATCCGTGCCACCTCCGCTATCCGAGGAACAAGCAGTAAACATTACTAAACTCAAAAAGACTAATCCAAAGACTGTTATCCTCATGCGAAAGCCATTGGGCCATTGGTCATTTTTCATATCAAGGATTTATAAATTTAACGGACTGCATTCCTGTGGAATCACTTAAATGTATAATATACAGCCCTGGTGGCCAGTGTTGATTGGGTAAGTCGTGTTGACGAATAAGCGTGTGCTGCAGCTTATTTTCATACACCATTCTCCCTTCAAAATTATAGACACGAATCTCAGCATAGCTCTTGGGTTGTTCAAAGTATACTCGGCTATGCCCTTCCGATGCCAGAGCCACCACTTGTAGTTGTTCGCCAACGTAAATATGTTTCTCTATACGTTCCTGACAGTTCAGGTCTGTGGATACCTCTAGTATGTTCAATCCGCTTTTTAGTGGGAGCTGATGTTGTTGCTGTGTACTGGAAAACGATTGTCCATTCCATTGCAGCTGATAGCTTTGAGCTCCCGATAAATGAACCTGGACAAATTCTTGCCAAGGGCCCATTTGGGTCTGTACGTTGAGCTCCTGGGGTTGTTGAATCTCAATGGTACTGCAGCGTTCAAAGGAGGGCTCTGCAGGAATCTGTACACAAATTTCATAGCTGCCAGCGGACAGATTATTGAATTGGTAGTTGCTTTCAAAAGATTCGGTTGTATTGGTTCCCCCGGCACGCATCAAAACAGTATAGCTTCCGGGTTCTAGGGCCCTAATACTAATCGATCCGTTGGAGGATCCTCGGCAACTAGCGTCTGTTTTTTGGACCATAAAAAAGTTTTCGGCAACCGAAAATTCTGGGCATCCCGTGATGTCTACTCGCTGCCCAAAAGCAGTATTGGGGCATAGGTCTAAGGTGTCAATAACGCCATCGTTGTCATCGTCTGCATCACAGGCATCGCCAATGCCGTCACTATCACTATCGGCCTGATCGGGATTATCTACCGATGGGCAATTGTCTTGCTGGTTCCCATTGGCCAATGCTGTCGGTCGACTCCCCAAAAATAAAAATTGGCCGGGGGCAAGGTTAAGGGTGCTATTTTCCTCAGCAATTGAAATTCTCTTGTTGTTTTTCACCCAATCATACCATTCTCCATCTCTAAAAAAAGAGTGGTTAAACTGCTGATGTGTGGTCGAGAAGTTCCCCAGTATATGTACTTCTACCGGACTCCCATTTTCAGTAAGCTGATAGCTGATTTTCTTAACGCCTGCGCTTAGATCCAAAAGCGTCGGAGCGCTGCTAAAAATGGGTTCTGCTCCTTTCAGTTTAATCAGTCGAGCCCAAATCTGATAGACATTATCGCGGGCAGGGTCTTGGTCATAGTTCAATGGTGTTGTCCAGGCGGAGGGTTTGTTACCCAGTTTGCATTGATCGGAGCCATAGGGCTGGGGAACACTGCCATCAGAACAACTAAAAATACTGATATCATAGCCCAATTCTCCGAATTGCCAGATCATTTTCGGTCCGGGGATTGGGAAAAAGAAAGCCCCGGCTAACTTCAAGCGATCATAAGCCGTTTGTGGCTGTCGAATATTATAATTTCCCTCCTGTCGACCAAATTGAAGATTCTTATACTGTATCCGGTCTTTATCATGGCTTTCCATAAAACCGACCAAAGTAGGCGCCTCAAATCCACGGCGATCGTGGTAAACCCCTGAAAAATTGGAATTGTTTTGCCCCATGGAAGCATTGGAATATCGTTCAAATTCTTCCCCCCAACTCAGAATTCCGTAGTCGGAAAAGTCTTGTTCTTCTTCGTTCTGAAAGTGTTCGAAAATGACATAGGCATTGGTGTTAAGCGCCCAAATATCGTCTGCTATACTTTTAAGGTAGTTAACACGACTCGGAAGATAAGTCTCTGCATTACTCACATTGGTCATCCCTTTGGTGAGGTCGAACCTGAATCCGTCGATCTTGTACTCCTCCATCCAATACCGATTGATACGATTCATATAGGCTCTTGTCTCAGGATTACTGTGATCCAGATCATTGAAAAAATTTAAATACCCCTGGGAAATAGGGGAGATCTGAAAAAAGGGATTATTCTCTGCTGGTGTACCGTTATAGCTGTCGGGGCTTGAATTCCACATACGGAAATATGAATTCTGTCCGGTCGCATGGTTGTAGACCACATCAATAATAATGGCAATCCCTCGCTGATGCGCCGCATCCACCAGGGCTTTAAGGGAATTTTTTGGGCCGTAATATTTGTCGAGTGCCATATGGAAACTAGGGTTGTACCCCCAACTTTCGTTTCCGTCAAACTCCTGAATTGGCATAAGCTCAATAGCATTAATCCCCAATTCTTGTAGGTAGTCTAGCTTTTCCCGGAGGGCGTCGAAGCTGTGACGTGGGTCAAAGTCTCGCAGCAATACCTCATAAATCACTAAATCTTCTGAGGCGACCCCTTGAAAGTTTGGCACCTGCCAGTTGTATGCAGTCTCATTCAAATCGATGTAGCTCACTGCGTGTTCTGTTGCACTCGGATAACTCGGTAAATTGGGGTAGGTTGCCGCATCGATATACTGATCGTTATACGGGCTTAAAATGGTTTCAGCATAAGGATCTGCAACTTTGATACTACCGTCGACCAAATATTGATACAGTAGAGGTTGCTGAGGATCCAAATTCTCTATGCGTATCCAAAATCGACCATTTTGCGGATCTTTTTGCATGAGATAGCTATCGTTTTTTTGCCATTGATTATGACTCCCAATCCAATGGACAAAAGACTTCCCCGGAGCGTAAAGGACAAAAGTAGCGCGGCTGGGGTCGTTTGGATCTCGATTAAACCCATCCAGCATTCCGCTTGGGAGCGATGCTTCCGTTACCTGAGGAGCAATCACGACATCGAATTGCGATTGCTGATAACTGTCCGAATCTGTTACGTCTGTTGCGCGCAGGGTGTAGCTTGCATCCGATTGAAGATTATTCAGTGTGTATTGGTAGCTACTGCTATTGCTTTGCTGGTCGATGATGTTTGTTCCTTGTGTTAAGCTGAAGTTGACAAGGGTACTTCCGGTAGAGGCCTCCACAGTGATGGAAGCTCCAGCGGCGACAACTACACGATCTGATGTAGGAGAGCTGAGGTTCAGTTGAAATTTACCAACATCGAAAAAGTGATCTTGAGTTTTTTGTTCCCCATTCCCCTGATCGCTTCCGTTTCGGGCTTTTGCGAGGACTCCTATCCGACCAATACCAGTATCTTGGAATAGAGTTGTGGGGATAAACGTAAAACTATAGGTCCCATCTCCATTATCCGTCATCTGCATATTTGCATCGGAGTTTGTCCATTCACCGTTCCAATTGACATTGGAGGATACTTGATTGCCGTTTAAATCGAAATACCAGGTCCATAAATACACCTCGCTTACGCCCCAACTATCCGTGTTTAACTGACTAACTGTGACGGTGATTTCTTCATTTTCATTAAAACTTTGAGGGCTCACAGAAAAACTTCCCTCTTGTACCTGGGCAGAAATAGTAATGCTCAAGCAACTGAACAATAGGATAAAAAATGATTTTGGAATTGACATGGCAGCTGTATTCTTCAACGAATATGGGGGTGAGTTTTCAATTTCAATGGTTTCAACCTTTCGCTGTTCCGATGGACGATCAATGCACTTGGTAAAGGCATTTCGCGTTTAGTTGCAAAAGGATTCTTTAAGAACGAATCCTAAAATAAGAAAAACCAAAAGACTACAGTCTGCAGTCTTTTGGTTTTCTATTCAATAGTAGATTACTGAGCAGTAATACTATAAGATGGATTTTCTGGATCGCTTAAATCTAGAATGATGTTGTAGGTTCCTGCACTGACAGGGATGTTAGCCCCACCTTGTTCTAAAGAACCGTCGTTACCATCATCGCCAAGGTTTAGATCCCAACCGTTGTTGGCACGGAATTTCATCTCTCCACCAGCGAGGGCGTAATTATTCAGATACCATACGTTTTCGTTGATATTGTCAAAGTCATAACGCATGTCTTGGTCTGAACTCCAGCCATCGGCTGTAGCCGTACCAATAATTCCCCAAACATCTACTTCCTCTAAGCTATAGGTGTTTTCTCTCAGGTCGAGTGTAATGATGTAGTTTCCTGCAGTAACGGCAATGTTGTCGCCTCCTGGATCGAGAACACCGTCTGCGCCAGAGTCACCAAGGTTTTCTGCCCAATCGTCGTTTTTGCGGAATTTGATTTCCCCGTCGATTAAAATTCCGATGGCCTTAAAGGTATCGGTAGAAGGATCGTACTCCATGTCGAAGTCGGATCCCCAACCTCCTGGCGTGGCAGAACCGATAACTCCCCAAGAGAAAGGCTCTATGCTGTAGCTTACAGGGCTTCCACCATTCAGCGTTAGGGTAATACGGTAGTGTCCTCCCGTAACGTTAATATTTGCTCCGTCTTGTTCCAGAGTTCCGTCGTTACCATTGTCTCCGAGGTTAACATCCCAAGCGTTGTTGGTACGAAATTTTATTTCGCCATCGACGAGTGTCACGTAAGCAACAAGCGCATTCGGGTTGCCTTGTACACTGTAGAAAGGTACATCAGGTCCATTCCAACCATTTGGCGTTCCATTACCAACAACTCCCCAGTCTGTACTCAAATTGAGAACTGTAGCATAAGGAGTTACGTTGACTGTTGTAGTCGCGATTTGCGTTTCCTCCTGTTCCCCTAGGGTAACTGTGAGGCTTACGTTAACCGCTGCTTGTACGGCTGGTTCATACCCCAAGCCCAATAATAGCGTATTGAGGGCTTTCATGGTGTATGATTTTTCAGTAGCAGTCGTATTGGCTACCGTTTCGGTACCTCCATCTGGTGTACTAAACTTGATGTTGTAGACGGCTGCGGCCTGGAACCCGTAATCGGGGGCTGTCCAACTCAGGGTAAGAGCAGGGTCATTGGGTGTCTCCTTGATCAGTGTAATATTACTGGTGGAGGCAGCTATGGTTGTGCTCAGATCAGTATTTAAGATCGCTGTCGGATCCTCTTTGTCGCATGCTGCAACAATCAAGAAGCTAGCAGCAAAAAGACTTTTAATAATATTTTTCATCTGTTTTGAAATTTAGATTGACTAGTATCCGGTGTTTTGTTCCAAATTCGGATTGGCCGTTATATCTGTTTGCGGAATTGGGTAAAGGTCTCTAAACGCTTCAGTGGTAGATCCTTCCTGTACTCCGCCTTTCCAAGCCCAAATACCGGAAGTAGAGAACTGTCCAAATCGAATTAAGTCCGTACGGCGGTGTCCTTCCCAGTGCAATTCACGTGCACGTTCGTCTAGCAGAAAGTCTAGTGTAAGATCACTTAAGACTAACTGTCCGTGATTCCCTCGGTAGGCTCTCTGACGAATAGCATTTACATAGCTTAGGGCTGTAGCACCATCTGCATTGGAAGCTCCTCTTAAGAAAGCTTCAGCATACATCAAATAAGCATCTGCCAAACGGAACATAGGGTAGTCGGTGTCTGGGAAGTTATCCGGATCAGATCCTGGATTTCCGTCCACATCTACATTTTTGTACTTTACAACGGCATATCCGTCAGTAAAGCTCGACTGATCTTCCATTTCTTTATTCTGACCATCGGTGTAGAAATTCCCTCTGTAGTCTTTGATTGGACTAACGCTGTAGGTGCGGGCAGTTGGGTTTACAGTAATGTAATAGACCCCAGTAGATGCGCCAATGTTGGCACCGCCATCGTCTAGACTACCGTTTGCATCATTGTCACCTAGGTTTTCTGCCCAATCGTCGTTATTCCGGAATTTAAACTCTCCATCTGCAAGGGCAATGTAAAGACCAAATTCCCCAGCTGTACCCGTTGCTCTTAGATCAATATCAGAATTCCAACCGTTCGGCGTAGCAGACCCAATGATTCCCCAAGTAGAGGCTGCACCAAGACTGTTGTTCAGTGCAGAGATGTCTACATTCACGTCGAACTTATCGACAAACTGCGGAGTAGTACGCAGTCCGCCCCATCCGCCATTGATACCAAATTCTGCAGGATTCATGCTTCCCCCAACAGCAGCGTGTACCAAAAAGGTCATTCCACCATAGGTCTGAGTTCTAAGACCGTCGAAGTTAACGGTAAAGATGATTTCGTCAGAAGCATCGTTACTGTCGTTATCAGCTAAAAATAAATGCTGGTAAGGAACAGTAGGATCCAGTGTGTAAGGACCGTTCAAAACCGGGTCAAGCGCAGTAACTACATCGCTGTAGCGCTGAGCGCCAACATAGGTTTCTGCATTAAGGTATACTTTCGCTAATAGCATGGCTGCAGCTCCGCGAGTTGCGCGTCCATATTCGTTCGTGGCTGGGAGTAAAGGAACGATTTCAGTTAACTCTGCTACGAGATAGTCAAAAAGCTCTTGCTTGCTTGCCTGCTCTGGCAAAAAGGCTCCAATTGGATCTTCTTCTGTCACGAAGGGAACTGAACCGAACAAATCTAACGCATGCCAGTAGCTCAGTGCTCTTAAAAAACGAGCTTCTAAACGAAATCCTTGTACATCGGATTGCAAGTTGGCATCTGCTCCTCGCTCGCTTACTTTAGCATCGGTCGTTTGTCTGAGGAATTCATTACAAATACTGATCTGGTAGTATACCCGATCGTAAGTGGCACGAATAAACTCATTGGAGGAGTTCCAGTTGTGGCTGTGGTAGTCTTTGATGTTTCCATCGTTCCAAGCAATTTTTGCCTCTTCCGTAGAAAGTTCTTGAGCTTTCCAGTATTGACGAATGTATTGTGAAAATCCTTCATCAATTCCAGAAATATCTGGAAGTCCAGCAGGACCTTGTTGTCCCGACATGGCTAATCCAGCGTACAATCTCGCTAAAAACTGCTTATAGCTTTCAGGAGTGTCGAAAAGTGTTTCTGCCGTTTCCTGATTCCGCGGCAATAAATCGGTTGCACAAGAGCCCATGAGGCCTACTGCAACAAAAAGTAAAATAATTTTTTTCATTGTCGAATCGTATTTCAGATTTAGAATTTAAAGTCAAGTCCCACCAAATAATTGGTTGGTCGAGGATAGATATTGTTATCGATACCACTAGGGATCTCTGGATCCAAACCATCGTAGTTCGTCACCACTAAGAGGTTTTGTCCAGTGATGTAAAAGCGAAGGTTATCTGTCGCATTATATCCCAAGGTGAGGTTGTCTAATTTCAAATACGAAGCATCTTGTAAATAGTAATCGCTCCAGTATTGCGCTCTTTCAAATCCTGTATTGAGGATATCTGTCGTTGCGTTTCGAACAATGTCGTTTCCAAACAGACTCTGAGAGAATCCAGTATTCGAATTCACGTTGTTATACATATAGTTTCCTACACTACCTCGAACGGTAAACCCTAAATCAAAGGCGCCGTAGCTCAGGTTCGAACTAAACCCAAAGTAAAAGTCAGGGTCAGTATCGTGCTTAATCACCTTGTCGTCGTCATTGATGACCCCGTCTTGGTTCTGGTCTACATATACTCCTTCCAAAGGTCGGCCATTGGTGTCGTATACTTGCTCGTAAAGGAAGAAGGAATTAGGCGTATATCCTTGCGCATGGATCTGAACAGTATTTCCAACACCACCGGCTATGCCTCCTGTCAAAACACCTTTGAAGGAAGGATCGTCGTTTAGGGTCAGTTTAGTAATCTCTCGCTCTTGGAAAGAGATGTTCATATCCACATTCCACGTGATCTTGTCGTTTTGGATAGGGATCAAACTCAAGGCTGCTTCGAGTCCTTTACTATCCATCTCTCCAATATTGGTGATAATTCCGTTTTCGAGGTTGGAACCTGCAGGAGGAGTAATAAAGTTCAGCAAGTCTTGCGTTGTCTTTTGGTATGCGTCGATGGATCCTGAAATACGGTCATTTAAAAATCCAAAGTCAAGACCGAGGTTTAGAGTTGTCGTTTCTTCCCATTTGATGTTCAAATCATATCCTTCCGGACGTAAAGTCGTGTAGAATTGATTCCCCAATTGGTATTGAGCTCTTGGTCCACCGGCCGTGTAGAGTCCTAGATAACCAAAATCGTTATTCAACTCCTGTTGTCCAGTGATACCCCATCCCAATCGTAATTTTAAGTTAGAGAGTGTAGCACTATTGGCTAGGAAGCCCTCTTCGCTAATAGTCCAGGCTGCTGCCGCTGAAGGGAAGAAACCTGTTTGGTTTTCTGGGCTAAAGCGAGAAGATTTATCCATACGCGCTGTAGCTGTGATGGAGTACTTATCGGCATAACTAAAGAATACTCTTGTGAACAAAGACTCTAACCAGTTTTCCGAAGAAAGCCCTGCATCTTGTGCTGTTTGCGCTGCATTGGCTTGTAGATCGGTGTTGTTAAATCGGTTATGACGGTAGAACTGTTGGAAGGTATATCCGGCAGTAGCGTCTAATCGACTGTTGAGGGAAGTAAGGTCTTTGGTGTAGTTGAGGTAACTATCCAAAAATCGAGATTTAGTAACGTTCTGGTATGTCCCTACAAATCCATTACTTGTTTCACTTCGGTAGTTAGATGCTGCATTTCCTTCAATGCGTTGGTTACCATTTTGCTCCGAGTAGT
Organism: Flavobacteriaceae bacterium; assembly: GCA_049889695.1. Lineage (GTDB taxonomy): Bacteria > Bacteroidota > Bacteroidia > Flavobacteriales > Flavobacteriaceae > WTJH01. The sequence continues at coordinate 292,805 of JBMHCX010000006.1, forward strand.
CGTAACCAGTGATAAGGGTCGCTTTAAAGTCTTCAAGGAAATAGTAATTCAGATTGAAGTTTCCAATATGACGCTCTGTTAAAGCAGTATTGGTGCGGTTGCTGAGCAATCCTACAGGGTTGCGTGGGGCTAGCGTATTCGGATTTCCATTCTGATCTAGCCACTCGAAAAACCCTCCAAAATCTCCATCGTTGGAAACCGGTCGGGAAGGATCAAAGCTGATTGCACTTCCGATAGCACCCTCGTTGGAGAAGTCGTTTCGGATAGATGTGTTGATACTGTTGATGCGTACACGTAGCTTGTCGTCTAATAAACGGAAACCTACAGATACGTTAACATTCGACTTATCGAAACGGTCTTCTTTAAGTATACCATCTTGAATCACCTTGTTAAGCGATAAACGGTAATCGATGTTTTGTCCTCCACCAGAAATGGATAGATCATTTAAAAAGGCATACGCCTGACGATAAATTTGGTCTTGCCAGTCGGTGTTTTCACTACCTAAGGTAACCCCATCAGGTTTGATGCTGTTGATCTGATTTGGCGTCAACAATTCAATCCGTTGAACCGGGTCAGAATAGGAAACACGTGAGGAGAATTGTGCTTGTAAGGCTTGGTTCTTCCGTCCTTTTTTAGTGGTAATGATTAATACCCCGTTAGAACCACGTGATCCATAAATGGCTGTAGCCGAAGCGTCTTTGAGGACAGTAAAGTCTGCAATGTCGTTCGGGTTAATGGCATTCAGTCCAGCGCCATTGACATCTAAAGGCACTCCGTCCACAACAATCAAAGGATTGTTCGAAGCATTTAACGATGATCCTCCACGAATACGAATCTCAGAGCCGCTTCCTGCAGCACCTGAGCCCGTACTGATACGTACACCCGGGGTTTTGGCAGCAATTAACTGCTCAGGAGCTACAATTGCTCCTTGGTTAAATTCTTCCGTAGAAATCTTATCGACTGCTCCGGTAAGGTCTTTCTTTCGCGAAACACCATACCCGGTTAATACGACCTCATCCAATTGCTGATTGTCCAATTGTAGAGATACGTCTAGCTGAGCAGTAGCCGCTGCTTCAGCTGTTAAAAAGCCGATAAAAGAGAACTCTAAGATGGCTCCTTCTTCTGCTTGTATCGTGTAGTTTCCATCAAAATCTGTAGTTGTTCCTTCAGAAGTTCCCTGAATAACAACATTCACGCCGGGCAGGGGAGTCCCATCCGTTCCGTCTGAAACGGTCCCGCGAACGGTTATTTGCCCCTGAGCCAGTTGTAAACTAAAAAGACTCATGAAACAAATAAGTAAAGCTTTGTTCATAATGGTTTGTTTAATTGTTAGTGTTAAGTTTTGTAACATCTTCTTCTTAGCTACTAATATAGGGATCTACAGAGATCTTGTAGCTCGCTTCAACCCACTATTGGCAAGAGCAAAAGTTTTTCAAACGTTTTCGTAAAATTTCAAACGTTTTCGTGTGAATAAATTTTTAAATACATTTAGAGCACCAAACCTGCTACCCATGCGCATGACCCTTAAGAAAATGGCCCAAGAGTTAGGGATTTCCGTGTCCACGGTCTCCAAAGCCCTGAATGACCACAAGGAGATCAGTCAGCAAACCCGTGATTTAGTTCAAGCTTTTGCCAAGCAGCACAACTATCGGCCCAACCACATGGCGCTTCGGCTGAAGAGTAAAAAAACCAAGACCATTGGCGTAATTGTTCCGGAAATCGTACATGAGTTTTTCTCTAAGGTGATCCGTGGGATCGAGACCATTGCCGATGCTGAAGGCTATAATGTGCTGGTTTCTGTGTCCAACGAATCTTATGAAAAGGAAGTGTTGGTGCTACAGCTATATACCGAGGGAATTATCGATGGAATAATTATGGGACTATCAGGCGAAACCCTCCAAAAAAAAGATTTCGAGCATCTGACAGAAGTAAATGCCCAAGACATTCCTCTGGTCCTCTTTGACCGTTATGCTCCAGATCTGGGTGTGGATTGTGTTCGTATAGACGATTTTCAAAGTTCAATGACCGCGACGGAATATTTAATACGCAGTGGTGCCAAGAATTTAGCTGTGATTACCACTCCCGCTTACATGACGGTAGGAGAGCAACGTTTTCGGGGTTTTTGTTCAGCGCTTGAAAAGAACGGATTAACCGTAGATGAACGCTGTGTTTTAAGAACAGAAGCTACCCAAAAACCCGCGGACATGGAGCTTCTGGAAGATCAATTAGTGCAGATGTTTGCCCAAGCTCCTGAAATAGAAGCTGTTCTTGGGGTGAATGAATATTTCGGAGCGGCAGCCATTAAAGTCTTGCGGCAGATGGGTCGATCCATTCCCCAAGATGTAAAAGTGATTACTTTTTCCGATGGAATCCTTTCCAAAAACACCTTTCCCCCTATGAGTACAGTGAGTCAGCATGGAGAACTCATGGGACGGACAACGGCAAGTATTTTGCTCGACCGTATGAAAAATAATCCGCCAAAACTTCCTCAGGATCACATCATACAAACAGAATTAATCCTACGCGACTCAACCGGATTTTAAGCAAGCAGTTGGCGAAAAAAAAATAAAGCTTACATTTGCTGAACATCTTCTTCCCTTTTTAATTTAGTATTATGCAACCTACCCAGGCATTTATATTTGATCTGGATGGTGTGATTGTCGATACAGCTCATTTTCATTATTTGTCATGGAAACAAACGGCTGCGTCTTTCAATTACCATCTGACCAAAGCCGACAACGAACAATTGAAAGGGGTCAGTAGAGTAGACTCCTTGAACAAAATTTTAGCATGGGCAGATCATTCCCTTTCCTCGGAAGAATTTGACAAAACCTTAATCCAGAAAAACGATGACTATCTCTTGCGAATCCAGCAGATAGGCCCGCAAGACGCTTTGGATGGCGTAGCAGAACTCCTTTCTTTTCTACAAGAGAAGTCTATCCCGGTCGCACTAGGATCGGCCAGCAAGAATGCTCCTCTGATATTAAAATACTTGGAGCTATCCCACTTTTTTCAGGCCCTGATCGACGGTACTCAAGTCACTAAAAGCAAGCCCGATCCGGAAGTCTTTCTAAAAGGAGCAGAAGCATTAGGCGTAGCTCCAGAAAACTGTCTGGTTTTCGAAGATGCTGCCGCTGGTGTGGCCGCTGCCAAACATGCAGGGATGCAAGTGGTGGGCTTGGGAGATGCAGAAATTTTGCATCAAGCCGATTATCACTTTAAATGTATAGCAGAAATCCCCATGGATTTCTATCAACAACGTATTCAACAATCATGAGACAAGATTATATCGTAGCTCATCCTTGGAAAATTATCGAGGAGGGCTTTGATCCCCAAAGAGTAGAATCTTCCGAAAGTCTTTTTAGCATTGGGAACGGTGCTATGGGGCAGCGAGCCAATTTTGAAGAAAATTATTCAGGAAAGACCTTTCAAGGCAGTTACATCGGCGGTGTATATTATCCCGATAAAACCCGAGTAGGATGGTGGAAAAACGGATATCCCGAATATTTTGCCAAAGTATTAAATGCACCCAATTGGATAGGAATTCGCTTTTGGGTCGATGGGGAAGAGTTCGACATCGCCACCCATCAAATTCAAAATTTTCGCCGGGAGTTAGACATGCAAAATGGTGTCTATACGCGGTCGTTTAGCTTAAGTACTTCTTCCGCTGGTCTTTTAGAGGTGGTCATTACTCGCTTTTTGTCCATGGCTCGTACAGAAATTGGCGCCATCAAATTTCAAGTCAAGGCGATGTCCGATTGTAGGTTGGAATGGATGCCTTACATCGACGGTGGTGTTCAAAACCAGGATTCCAACTGGGATGATCCCTTTTGGAAACACACCCAGGAATACTCCGATGATACCTTTGCTTGTCTGCGCTCGCATACCCTGAAAACAGACTTCCAAGTGGCGACCTATATGGATAGCCAACTACTGGTCGATGAAAAAACAATCCCTGCAGCAGAAGCCTGTACAGTCGCAAATGCCAAGATCAGCAGTCGATATGTGGCCGACCTGAAGAAAGGGCAAACCGCTCAATTCTATAAATTCGGGGGCTATGTCTCTGGAACCAATCATGCCCCAGAGGAACTGCTGGCTGTGGCGAAGCAAAATACGTTGGCAGCTCTTAAAGACGGTTTCGACCAATTGTTGGAGGAACAGAAACAGGCTTGGAGTGATATTTGGAAAAGTGCAGATATCACGATCGATGGTGATGTAAAAGCTCAACAAGCCATACGATTCAATATCTTCCAACTCAACCAAACTTACAATGGCCATGATTCTCGGTTAAATATCGGCCCTAAAGGATTCACCGGTGAAAAATACGGGGGAAGCACCTATTGGGATACAGAGGCTTATTGTTTGCCATTCTATATGGCGACCAAAGACAAACAAGTCGCACGAAATTTATTGAAATACCGTTTTAATCAGTTGCCTCAGGCGATTGAAAATGCCCAAAAGTTAGGGTTCACCGATGGAGCCGCCCTCTATCCGATGGTGACCATGAATGGGGAAGAATGCCATAACGAATGGGAGATAACTTTCGAAGAAATACATCGCAATGGAGCCATTGCCTTTGCCATTTATAACTATATCCGCTACACGGACGATACTGCCTACATGGCCGAAATGGGATTGGAAGTACTCATTGGGATTGCGCGCTTCTGGGCGCAGCGTTTCCATTTCTCGACCGATAAAGATGCCTACGTAATGCTGGGGGTCACTGGTCCGAACGAATACGAAAACAATATCAATAACAATTGGTATACCAATTATATTGCCAAATGGTGTTTGCAATATACAGCGGCTCAATTCAGGCAATTAATGGAAGAAGCGCCCAAAGATGGGGCTAGAATTCAAGAAAAAACAGCCATGCGTCTTGAGGAAGCACAGGCTTGGGAGACTTTAGCCGATCAGGTCTATTTTCCACGGGATGAAAAACGCCAAATATTCCTGCAACAAGACGGTTTCCTCGATAAGGATCTGAAAACTGTAGATCAGCTCAATCCTGCAGAACGTCCCATCAATCAGTATTGGTCTTGGGATCGTATCCTGAGAAGTCCCTATATTAAGCAAGCAGACACCCTCCAAGGATTCTACCTCTTTGAAGATCATTTCACAGCAGAAGAATTGGAGCGTCACTACAATTTCTATGAGCCTTTTACGGTTCACGAATCCTCTCTTTCCCCATGCGTACACAGCATTCTTGCTGCCAAGCTCGATAAGATGGATGATGCCTATGCTTTGTACTTGCGCACCGCCCGTTTAGACCTGGACGACTACAACAAGGAAGTAGAGGAGGGGCTACATATTACCAGTATGGCCGGTACTTGGATGAGTGTAGTTGAAGGCTTTGGTGGGCTACGTGTACGCTCGAATCAGTTGCACCTCAGTCCTAAGCTTCCCCAAGAATGGGATGGTTTCGGATTTAAAATTAACTTTAGAGAAGGGATAGTAGAGCTCAAGCAAACTACGGGCGGGACACATTTGTGCTGGACCGGGCCAACACCCCTAGAGGTACAACTACACGGCAATCCTGTCTGCCTTACATCCGATAAAGAAACCTTTGTTCAAAACACATAAACCATGAAAAAACACGGACTTTTACTTTTACTATTTTTGCTTTCCTTCCAGGGGACAGCTCTTGCACAGCAGGTTTTCGACCGGGTAGAGCCGCCTTTTTGGTGGGCCGGGATGAAACACCATAAGATCCAGCTGTTGCTCCATGGAACCGATATTGCTCGCTTGGTCCCCGATACTTCGACTGCCATCATTACGGGAGTAGAGCGTACCGAAAATCCCAATTATCTATTCCTAGACCTTCAGTTGAAAGATCTCACAGCAGGCACCTATTCACTTCCATTTAAAGACCCTAAAACCGGTCAGTCAGTGGAGCTTTCCTATGAGCTTAAAAATCGTCGTTCGGGTTCTGCAGAGCGCAAAGGCTTCGATGCTTCGGACGTTATTTACCTGATAATGCCCGATCGTTTTGCCAATGGGAATCCTGAAAATGACGCTCACCCAGAGACCATCGAAGGGCCGAATCGGGCAGATAAGGATGGCCGCCACGGAGGTGACCTCCAAGGAGTCATCGACCATCTAGATTATTTGCATGAACTCGGCGTTACAGCCCTTTGGAGTACGCCGCTTTGTGAAGATAACCTCCCCACGGTTTCCTATCACACCTATGCACAGACGGACCTCTATCGTATCGACCCTCGATTTGGAACCAATGAAGACTACCAACGCCTGTCGGCTGAAATGCATAAACGCGACATGAAGCTGATCATGGACTATGTCACCAATCATTGGGGAACCAATCATTGGTTGTTAAAAGACCCCCCTCATCAGCAATGGATCCACCAGCACGACAGCATGTTGTGGTCCAATCATCGCAAAGAAATTTTTTCAGATCCATATGCCGCAAAAACCGATTACAAAGGAATGGTAGAGGGCTGGTTCGATGTTACCATGGCCGACATCAACCAAGAGGATCCACTCGTATTAACCTACCTCATCCAAAATGCACTTTGGTGGATAGAATCTGCCGATCTAGACGGCTTTCGGGTCGATACTTACCCCTACAACGACCTCAAGCCTATGGCAGAATGGGTCGCGGCCATTATGGAAGAATATCCCAACTTCAATGTGGTTGGAGAAGGGTGGATGCACAATTCCGTCCATTTGGCCTATTGGCAAAAAGACAGTGCTCTTGGAGCGCTAAACAACTTCAATTCACAGCTGCCAGCGGTTATGGACTTTACCCTGACCGATGCTTTAGTCTTGGCATTTTCTGAAAATAATTCCTTTTGGGAGAGTGGCTTAACCCGTATTTACAAGAACCTACAAAACGACTTTTTGTATCCAGACCCCAATAACATTCTCATTTTTACCGAAAATCACGACACCAACCGTATCAATGACACCTATCCTGATTTTAAAGACTACAAAAGGCTGATGACGGTACTCATGACCCATCGAGGGATTCCACAAATCTATTACGGATCAGAAATTGGTATGACCGGAAAAAAGAAAGTTGGTGATGGCGACATCAGGAGAGATTTCCCCGGAGGTTGGCCGAACGATCCCAAAGACGCATTTACGGCCGAAGGGAGAAACAGAACCCAACAGGCCTATCATCAGTTTACCCAAAAAATCCTCAACTGGCGAAAAAATTCGCCGGCGATCCACTATGGGAAAACCCTTCACTTTGTACCTGAACACGATGTTTATGTCTATTTTAGGTATTTGGAAAATCAGCGAGTCATGGTGGTCATTAATAATGATACCCAAGAACGTCGCCTCCAATTGAATCGTTTTCAGGAAGGACTCCAAAAGCACACACGCGGAACTGAGGTGATGTCCGATACAGCGCTGGACCTAACGGAAAGTCTTCTCGTTCCGGCAGAAACGGCCTACATTATTGAATTAAAATAAACGCCCATAATATGTTAAACATGCAAAAAATCTCATCCTTTTTCTGGGTAATTTTCGGGCTGATCTTCCTGACCAATTGCCAAGACCCAAAACCTGCACCTCAGCAGGCTGTCAAAAAAATTCCGGTGGAAATGCCCCCCATCAACGACGATATTGTTGCATCAGCTATTTTATATCAGGCCAATATCCGTCAGTACACCAATGAGGGGACTTTCAAAGCTTTTGCCGAATACTTGCCAGAAATTAAATCTTTGGGGGTGAATGTCCTTTGGCTAATGCCGGTTAATCCCATATCTACGACCAAAAGCAAAGGCCCCTTAGGGAGTTATTTTGCTATTTCCGACTACACCAAAGTCAATCCAGAATTCGGGACTTTAGAGGATTTTAAATCGTTGGTGAACCGAGCACACGAACTTGGCATGTATGTCATTTTGGGCTGGGTTCCCGGGCATACGGGCTGGGATCATGTCTGGTTAAAAGATCACCCAGAATATTATTTAAAAAATGCCAAAGGGGAAATTACCGATCCGCTAGACCCCAGAACGGGAAAGTCTTTCGGTTGGACAGACGTCGCCGATTTAGACTACAGCAACCTAGACATGCGGGAAGCCATGCGCCAAGCCATGCTCTACTGGGTTAAAGAGTGCAGAATTGATGGTTTTCGCATCGATCAGGCCTATGCAGTTCCACAAGATTTCTATGAGAAAACCTTTGCAGCGCTCGACGAAGTTAAGCCCGTATTTTTGCTTGCGGAGACAGATATTAACCATCCGGGAGGGATAGAACTCGTCTCTCAATTTACGGCAAGCTACGATTGGAAGGGGCATCACCTGGCCAAAGATATCGCGCATGGACGGGCAAATATTTCGGATTGGGACGAGCACCGCAATTGGGTACAAACCCGATACGGAGACGACAATCAAGTGCTCCAGTTTACGGCCAATCACGATGAAAATTCTTGGAACGGGACTATCCGCGAAAGCTTTGGGCCTGCTGCCAACCTCGTCTCTGCCCTGCAATATATGAGCCCTGGCCTCCCCATGCTATATACCGGACAGGAATACGATCTAGACAAACGCCTCCTCTTTTTTGAAAAAGACTCTTTCCCTAAGGTGAAAGGAGAGACCTTTGCTTTTTTAAAGCAGTTAGGTGAACTAAAACGTTCTCATGACGCGCTTAAAACCGGGCCAGATGGCGGGAGTTACACCCGTTTAAACACCACTAAAGATCAACATGTCATTGCTTTCGAAAGAGGTTACAAAGGAGACACCTTGGTCTTTATAGGAAATATGAGTCCGAATTATGCGCAATTTACCTTACCTTATACTGGGAAGTTTAAGCGTTTTCCCGATGCGAAGACCAAAAAACTTTCGCCCAGCTATCAGTACGACATGAAACCCTGGGAGTTTTGGATTTTAACGGATAAAGAATGAAAAAAATAGCCCTTCTCTTGAGTGTAATGTCCTTCATCACCGCTTGCTCAGAAAATGTACGCCCCTTGGTGATTGGTCATCGTGGGGCGAGAGGACACATTGCTGAAAACACCCTTCCTTCCATCCAAAAAGCAATTGACTTAGGAGTAGACGGAATCGAAATCGATATTTTTCGTTGTGCCTCAGGAGAGTTGGTGGTTTTTCACGATATGACCCTCGAAAAATTAACCAATGCAGAGGGTTATATCGAACAAATATCTCTAGATTCTATTCGGAAAATAGCGGTCTTAAACGACTATGCCATCCCAACACTAGCGGAAGCACTAGAGCTCATCGACGGGCAGGTATTGCTCAATATCGAGTTAAAAGGCGCCAATACGGCAGTGCTCACACATGAGCTTTTACAACCCTATTTGGCACAAGAACAATGGGGTCCCGAGCATTTTATTATCTCCAGTTTTAATTGGAAAGAGCTACAGGATTTTGCAGCCATCAACACCCAAATACCTATTGCCGTCCTCACGGAAGACGATCCCTTGGATGCGCTTCCAATTGCCCAGCAGTTGAATGCTGTGGCCATCAATCCCAACTACCAAATGCTCACGCCAGAGATTGTCCAAAAAATTAAAAAGAAAGGGCTAAAAATCTATCCTTGGACGATTAATCAACCAGAAGACATCAAAAAAGCCATCGACTTAGCCGTCGACGGCATCATTACAGATTTTCCCGAGCGGGTGCACGATCAGCTCAACTAAGCCGCATTTTTGGCACTGGTCAGTTGAAAGGCCCAGCCGATACTTCCGCCGACAAGAGCGTAAAAAGGTAGGGCAATAAGGCCGTCTATTACGACTCCTTCCAAGCGCATCAGATGCATATTGCCGTATTGCATGCAGCCTATACCGAAACCTGCAAAAAAGCCGATCCAAAGACCAAAGGATAAGCCGCTGTTAAAGCCATATCCGTTACGACTCCAACGGCTGTATAGGTTGGCCATGGCAAAGGACATCAGCAAACAGCCCAGGCCAATCATCATAGGGTCCATGGCTTCCTTGATCTCAACAAGCATTTGAGCACTAAAATATTCTCCTGCAAGGCCGGCGTATATTCCCCAACCGAGGAGGTTAAAGGTGATCGCTCCAAAGAGCGTTCCTAAGAGTGTAGATTTGGAAAACATAAGTGATAAGATTTAAGTTCCCAATAAGTTACAAAAAATAAGTCAGCTGGGGTTTAACCACCAAACCCCTGCATTGAGGTAGGTAGCAAATAGCACCCATAGAAAGTAGGGGATCATTAATCGGCTTGCCAGCCGATCGACTGTCCGAAACCATTTTTGGGTTCTTTCAATCAATACCAAAAGAACGAGCAGTATCACCAAGCCCCAAAAAGGCTGATGCAGATAGAAGAAGACCAAGGTCCACAAAATATTAAACACAAATTGCACCCCATAATGATACAAAGCCGTTTTTCCCCACCGGTGGTGCTTCCCATAGATCCATATCCGAGCGGCGGCAATTCCCATGAGTAAATACAGCAGTGTCCAAACGGGAGCAAAAAGCCCGTTGGGAGGGGTCAAGGGGGGCTTTTCTAAGGCAGTATACCAGGGGACAATTCCTCCTCTTGTGATTTGTCCGGCTAAATAACCTAGCCCTAAACTCAATCCGATGGAGACCGTGAAAGGAATAAGCTTCTTTTGGGGTGATTTCATTCTTTAAAAATAGCATTTTCTGAAATCTGACCATCAAGCATACAGAAAAGCTATCTTTGCCCCATGGAGGCATTTCAATATTCCGGCATTCGGCAAGCCGAACATCCAGTAGCCATTAAAACTTCTGCACCCAGTAATATAGCATTGGTCAAGTATTGGGGGAAACACGGAGAACAACTCCCAAAAAACCCTTCTGTGAGTTTTACTCTGGACCACTGTCAGACGCAAACCGAAGTCGTTTTTAGCCCTGCCGATCCGCAAAACAACGGATTTTCATTTGTTTTCGACGGGGAGCCTAAACCCGATTTTCACCCTAAACTGGATAGTTTTTTCAATAAGATCAAGCCCTATTGTCCTTATCTAGACACCCATCATATGGCGATCAGCAGCCGCAATACCTTTCCGCACAGTAGCGGAATTGCTTCCTCAGCATCTGCCATGGCTGCCTTAGCGACAGCACTTCTGGGCTTGGAAAAGCATTTCACCCCCGAACTAGACGACACCTATTTTTGGCAAAAAGCTTCTTTTTTAGCCCGATTGGGTTCTGGAAGCGCTGCCCGAAGTCTGCAAGGTCCACTGATGCTGTGGGGACAGACCCCCCACTATCAACAAAGTAGCGATATCATCGCCGTACCGCTTACTGAAAATATTCACTCGGTTTTTCAAAACTATCGAGACACCATCCTCTTGGTCGATCGCGGACAGAAAAAAGTGAGTAGCACCCAAGGGCATCAACTCATGCATGGGCATCCCTATGCGGCCGCTCGCTTCCAGCAGGCAGAAGACAACACTGCTCGCTTGTTATCGATTCTTCAGCAGGGCGATGTAGACGCCTTCATTCCCCTTGTGGAGTCCGAAGCCCTCAGCCTACATGCGCTGATGATGAGCTCTCACCCCTATTTTATTCTGATGCACCCCAATACGCTTCACGTTTTGGATCGGGTGTGGGACTTTCGCCAACAAAGCAAGATTCCGCTCTGTTTTACCCTCGATGCAGGCGCAAACGTACATCTGTTATATCCCGATGAATTTGCCGATGCCGTTCAGACTTTTATCCAGTCCGACCTCAGCAGCTTTTGCCAAGCAGGGCAATATATTGACGATCAGGTTGGTAGTGGAGCCAAAATCTATTAGTTTTGTAGTGCTATGAAGGGTCCACTATTTTACGCTAAAATTTTACTTTTTGGTGAATACGGCATTATAAAAGATTCTAAGGGTCTGTCGATTCCCTATAATTTTTACCGTGGGGCTCTGCGTTTTCCCGAAGGCGAGGCCAGCCAGCAGCAGCAAGAATCCCATTTGCATTTAGCCGAATTTTTTGACCATCTGAAGTCCCTCGACAAAACGATAGTACAGTTCGATTGGACGCAAATGCATGCCGATCTGGATCGGAAAATGTATTTCGACAGTAGTATTCCGCAGGGCTATGGCGTAGGGAGTAGTGGCGCTTTGGTCGCCTCTGTATACGACCGCTATGCCCTTGAGAAAATTACGGTCTTGGAAAATCTGACCAAGCCTAAACTGCAAACGCTCAAAACGATTTTTGCCCAGATGGAGTCTTTCTTCCACGGCAAATCTTCTGGCTTGGACCCCTTGAATAGCTATTTGAGTCTGCCCATACTGATTCATTCCAAGGATCATGTCCAAACCACGGGTATTCCTTCTCAAAACACCTCAGGCAAGGGTGCTGTATTCTTATTGGATACGCAGCAAACTGGAGAAACCGCCCCTATGGTCAATATTTTTCTACAAAATATGCGACAAGAGGCCTTCCAACATATGATCAAAAATGAGTTCATCGCCTATACCGATGCCTGCGTAGACGATTTCCTCAAAGGGAACTTTGGGAGCCTTTTTAAGCATGTGCGTCAGCTCTCCGACCTTGTTCTACAAAACTTTAAACCGATGATTCCTCAGGAGTTTCAGACGCTATGGGCCAAAGGCCTAGAGACCAATGACTACTACCTAAAGCTCTGTGGCTCTGGTGGGGGAGGATTTATTTTAGGTTTTACGCAAGACCTCAAAAAAGCTGAGGCGGCCTTGGCAGGGCATCGTTTGGAAGTGGTTTATCATCTGTAATTTCCGTGTTTTTTTCTCGGGCCCATCAACGATTTTTCTATCAGATGCTGAGCTGGTTCAGCCTGGTCAGAGGCTTTAATATCCTCGTCCTTATTCTGGCACAATACTTTACCGCTCGTTATATTATGGGGTTCGACAGAGGAGGGTGGTCGGTTATTCTATTCGATGTCGATCTACATTGTTTAGTGGTGGCTACAGCCTTAGTCGCTTCAGCCGGATATATCATCAATAACTTTTACGATGCCGAGAAAGACCGCATCAACAGGCCTCAAAAATATCTGTTGGAACACCTCAACTCCCAGCATAGCCAACTAACGCTCTATCTGTTGCTGAATATGTTTGCCATAGTCGTGGCCAGCGCCATTTCGTTCCGTGCAGTTCTATTTTTCACAGCCTATATTTTTCTCATTTGGCTATACAGCAATACCGTTAAGCGCTTGTTTTGGCTCAGTAATTTAGTAGCGGCGGCACTGATGATTTATCCTTTCTTAGGATTAACACTCTTTTTTAACAACTTCACCCCTGAAGTGTTTATCCACGCCAGTTATTTGTTGTTATTATTGCTTATTCGCGATCTGATCAAAGACCTGCAAAACCTCAAAGGCGATTGGGTCCAACGCTACCAAACCCTCCCGATTGTCTTTTCGGTGAAGCTCTCTAAGGGAGTCGTTAGTCTATTGGTGGTTTCCACCCTTATTCCCATTCAGCTATTGTTGTCGCGACCTTTGGGCCTTATGCGCTATTATTTTCTGTTTTCGATCCTCTATTTAGCTGTTTTTCTCCTCTACTTTTGGAAGGCTGCAGATCAGAAAGCGTATCTTCGCGCCCATAACGCTATTAAAATTCTTATTTTTTTAGGGGTTTTAAGCATTTATTTCATCCATAAGTAGTTCTCGTGAGATCAAAAAAACGTTCCCATATCCCCGCTGAGGGTGTTCGTCTCAACAAATTTTTATCCAATGCTGGGGTTTGCTCCCGTCGGGAAGCCGATGTGCTTATTGAAATGGGAATGGTCCAAGTCAATGGCAAGGTGGTCACGGAAATGGGGGTAAAAGTAGGTCCTAACGACGAGGTAAAATACGACGGGCAGCGGCTCAGTGGCCTAGCGAAGGTTTATATATTGCTCAACAAGCCCAAAGGTTTTATTGCTACTCGCCAAGGGGGTGCTCATAAAAAATCTGTCCAAGAGCTCATTCGTTCAGCCGGTATTGGGAGCATTCCTCCCATGACTGAATTGGGCAGACCCATGACGGGCTTAGTCTTGCTCACCAACGATACGACCTTGCAAAAGCGATTGCTAAATTCTCCTAAAAAACCAATGATCTACCGCTTGGTTTTAGACAAAAACATTACGCCTCAAGACTTAGCAACTTTAGCCGAAAATCCTCAGCTCTATCAGAAAACGCTTTCCATTAAAGCCATGAGCCATGTACAAGGCGGAACACGTCGCGAAGTAGGCGTGGAGGCCCAGAGTGTTCAGCCGCGCGAATTGCTACAGCTGTTTAAGACACAGGGCTATACGGTAGAACAATTAGATTGTGTGTTGTGGGGAGGTCTTACCAAGAAAGACCTGGCCAGAGGTCAGTGGCGCTATTTAACGACCAAAGAAGTGGAACGTCTCCACATGATCTGAGGCCCTACAGGTCCTTTCCAACACTCGTACCACAGAAGAGCATAGACCGGAGCGTATTCCAAAAGTAATATCCAGGGACTTTCATGGACCTGCTCGGGACCATAGGCCAAGTAGCTCAGGTAGACACTAAGGCTCCAAACCACCGGAAATCCGTAACCACTAAAGACCCCTAGCAGTAGAAGTCCACTGACATACCACGGGTGGACGGTCGTTGAGCTCAAGAAGTAAAGGCTCAGCACCCACAGCATATTGCGAAGCAAAGATTTGGGCGTCTTGTTCTCTCCAAAAAAGCTGATGCCCGCCACAAGCCCAAGGATCAGGAATGGACTAAATTTCCCGATGCTTCGTATGGGGTTATAGCCATAGAACTGATATCCGATCCAGCGGAGCAATCGATAGAAACTCCCGTTGAATTCAAACCGATTAAACCACAATTGTAGGGTTTGCAGATAGTGCGCTGCCCCTTCGTTTACCCAATAGGGGAAGCTCAATGCAGTACAGCCGGCAATTCCCAGCAGAGCGAAGTATAGGGATCTGCGAGGGCCCAACCGCTGCCAGTAGAGCGGTAATACCAATAGCGGCAATAGCTTGCTGGCGATACTTGCCACAAACGCCAATGCCATAGGAAGCAGCTGCTTGTAGCGAAAGCTAAAATATACCCCCCAGACAAAAAAACACCACATCATTCCTTCAAAGTGTAAGTTGCCGATCAGCTCAATAATCACCATGGGATTTAAAAAATACCAGCTCATCCATTCAGGCTTCAGTTGCAAGCTACGCAGCAGGCGAGCTCCACCCAACAGCAAGAATAAATCGGCGACGATCAGCAAGCCTCTGAGCAAAATCAGTTGGCCTTGCCAGCCATCCGCCAACCGAACCACGGCGAAAAACAGCATCTGACTCAAGGGAGGGTAGTTGGAAAAGTGTCCGGCACTGAGTGTTCCCATTCCGGCATGCAGGAGTTCTATATCCGTAAATTCGAGCCCGGCGGCCATCCAATCGTCAGGGGTGAGCGCATAGGGGCTATGTCCCAATAGTTGCAGCTGCCCGTCCCATAAAAAGCGATAAAAATCTTGCGATAAGGCAGGCGTATAGAACAAGAATAGCACCCGAAATAAAAGACCGATGAGCGCCACTTGTCGTAGAGACATTCGAGGATGCCACAGATAACAGCAGCTCAGCAGTCCCCAGTTCAGCAATAGTACGCTGTGCTGATGCCTTTGGATGTCGACAATGAACCACAGATAGCCCATGGCTGTGAGCACCACAAATAATCCCAGGGGGATCGATTTTCGAATAAAGGACATTTTAATGTGTTCGGAACGACTGTAAGGTAACAAATCCGAATCCGATGAACAACATCAGGTGGAAGGGGAAGAGCCCGAAATCTCCATTTTTGCCGACTACAAAAGCCGAATACATTCCAAAGAGAAAATAGAGGGTGAGCAAGGCTTCAAAAATAGTATAACGCGACAATTGCTGCGGCACATATTTGTTGTTCTTCCAGCTGTCCTCTAAAGTTTTGATGTTGAATTTTGGCGTGCGAATAAATTCACTTCGTTTGCCCAGATGCCCTTCCAGTACAGCCAACGAATTGTGGACCGAAAAGCCCATAGCAATGGTGTAGAAGGTAAAGAATTTCTTGATGTATTCTGTGAAGTTAGAGATTCCTCCGCCGTGTATCCGCTTAAACATATGCCAATAACAGATAAAGAAAATCACAGTACTAAGAATAAACAGGGTAGTAATGTTAAAATACCAGCTGAGGTGTCCCCAGGTGGCCTTGATGTAGAGCATTGGAATACTCAAAAAACCGACCAGGAAAACATTCAGGAACATAGAGCTGTTCAGCAGGTGCAGAAATGCATGGATCTTGGTGCTCCAGCCGATGTTTTTGGAGGTAAATACTTTCCAAATCATTTTCTGGAAGTTTTCTGCTCCCCCTTTGTTCCATCGGAATTGCTGGGAGCGAATAGCAGAGATAACCACCGGTAATTCTGCTGGGGTTTCCACGTCTTCGAGAAATTTAAACTTCCACTTCTTCAGCTGAGCGCGGTAGCTGAGGTCGAGGTCTTCCGTTAGGGTATCGCCTTCCCAATTCCCCGCATCGTAGATGGTTTCTTTTCGCCAAATCCCGGCAGTTCCATTAAAGTTGATAAAGTGTCCTTTTGCGTTTCGCCCGACCTGCTCCAGGGTGAAGTGAGCGTCCAAGGCAAAGGCTTGTACTTCTGTTAGGATGGAATAGTCCCGGTTAATATGCGACCAGCGGGTTTGTACCACGCCAATATTTTCATCTTTAAAGTAGGGAACGGTTCGCAGTAGCCAATCGGGTTTGGGTAAAAAGTCTGCATCAAAAATGGCGATGAACTCCCCAGTGGCTTCTTCCAGTCCTTCTTTAAGCGCACCGGCTTTAAAACCCGTTCGCTTTTCTCTTCTAAATTGCTCGATTTGTAGCCCTTCTTGCTGAAGTTTTTCAACTATTTGCCGGGTCAGTTCAACAGACTCGTCTGTAGAATCGTCCAGTACTTGTATTTGTAATTTTTCTCGGGGATATTCCAATTGGCTAGCCGCTTCCAATAAGCGCTCCATCACATAGAGCTCGTTATACACGGGAAGCTGAACGGTAACAAAAGGCAGTTCTTCAGGATTTTGAATGTCCCATTTGGGGGCATCATCTTCTTTTTTCTGTGCCTTTAGGTAGTTCCAGAGCATGTTGGCTTGGGAAAGACTGTAGAAGAAAATAAGCAGTAGGCTGGCGGTGTAAACCACCATTAAAAGATTGGAGATAATTAGCAAAATGCCCTCAGTCGACTCGCTCATTTTTCTGAAAATAGTATTTAAAAACCCACCCCAGGATTTTTACACCGGCAAATATAGTACCTTTTATAGTTCCGGAGACCTTAGAAACCCCAATTCTTTGTCGATATCGAACGGGAACTTCCTGATATGGAATTTTATAGCGCAAAACCTTCAGTTGCATCTCCACTGTCCAGCCATAGGTTTTGTCTGTCATCTGAAGCTGTTGAAGCGTCTGCCAGCGGATGGCTCTAAAAGGACCGAGGTCCGTAAATTGGCCGCCGTAGAGTATTTTCATCAGCCAGCAAGCCAGTGCATTCCCGAAAATTTGCTGAGGGGTTAAGGCTCCTTTAGCGCGGTGTGATGCCCGCCGGGCGCCCACCACAAAATCTGCTTTTCCGGACAGCATGGGGGCCAAAAGCAGGGCCAAGTCCTCGGGATAGTCGGAATAGTCGCCATCCAAAAAGACAACAATGTCTGGTGGGCCTTGTCGGAAATAGTCCAGTCCTTTTAAGCAGGCATAGCCATAGCCTTTTTGGAGTTCCTGCAATACCGTGGCCCCTGCTTTTTGGGCCACAGCCGCTGTTTGATCGCTAGAGCCATTGTCGACCACGACGACCTCTCGAACCTCTGCCGGGATTTCACGGAGGACGTGGGCAATAGATTTTTCTTCGTTAAGGGCGGGAATTATCACCCCGATCACGGCATTGGCTTCGTTCATTTTTTTGGCGTAACTAAATTTCCAAGTGGAAAAACGGGTTCTTGTAGTCTGTTGTCGAGCCGATCGTTTTCCAAACGCAATACCCCTCGCGGGCATACGGCACTACAAATCCCACAGCCCACACAGGAAGAGCGAACAATGTTTTCGCCCCGTTGGGCGTAGCTGCGAACATCGATACCCATTTCGCAATAGGTCGAACAATTCCCACAGGAAATGCACTGCCCTCCGTTGGTGCTGATGCGGAAACGGGAAAACAGTCGTTGCTGAAGCCCTAAGATGGCTGCCATCGGACAGCCAAAACGACACCAGACACGCGACCCTAAAATCGGATAGAAGCCCACGCCCAATACGCCTGAAAAGGCGGCGCCAATCCCAAAGCCATACCATTTTTGGACTTTGTTGGCCGACAGGCCAAGGATATGCCGGGGGTCCGACCACCCGTGAATGGCCAAGCTGCCCACGATGAGCACGCCTAGGCTCAGCAGCGTATAGGTGGTGTCTTTATCCCAACTGTTGCGCTTGTAATACCAAAGCGCTGCCATGGCGAGACTCAGAAAACTCAAGGTTCCGATTAAAAATGTTTCCTGGCGTAAGTACAGGCGGCCCGTTTTTCCTCCAAAAAACGACCATAGTAGTCCAATGCTGGTCAGCAGGCTAAACACCAAAACCACATGAATCATCCATCGTTCCAGTTTCCAGACGCTGATTTTCTTGCTGGACAGTTGTCGAAAGGGATCTCCAGCCGTTTCGGCCAAAGCGCCACAGCCACACACCCACGAGCAATACCAGCGTTTTCCAAAAAAGTAGGTCAGGGTAGGCGAAATCACAAAGATGAGTAACAGCCCCCAGATCAGAAAAAACAAGCCCATATTCCCTCCTGTCAGCATATTTTTAAGGTGCCAACTATCGAAAAAGTAATAGTTTAACGGCCACATATTTTTCAGGTCTTTTGCAAAATAGGGCGTCTCGGGGTTCAGCTTGGCTAAGAGTTCCGGAAGCCAATAGGCAAAGATGAGCTGAAAGAAAATCACCGACAGGGTACGGACAATCTGGTAGCGGTTGTGCCGATATTTCCAGAGGAATTTCCCACCAAATAGCAGTATGCAAAAGGTGTAGAGTGTTCCATACATAAACCACTGGGTCGATCGATTGCCGTTGAGGGCAAAACTCAAGGGGTCGAACAGCTGAACGATACCGCTGTTGCGTTCTTCTCCGAAGCCCAAGACCTCTGGGAACCAATAGATCAGAATGTAAAATGCGGTCAGGCCAATGCCAAGGATCCATCCCCAAAGACCTCGGTTGGTCAGGGAATTATGCCATACCCCATCGTTGCGGATACCGGCCAGTTTGTGGGCGTAGCTAGCAGCGCTGTAGCACAGTACGCCTAGGCCAATCAGCGCAAGGCTCCAGCTTAAGGAAAGTGTTGTTGTGCCGAGGGCTAAACTTCCGAGCCCTCCGAGAAAAATGCCTATCTGGCGATATGTTTTGGCTGTTTTCATAGTCCTTGCAGGGTTTTCATGATCGATCGATGGTGATTCGGATAAAACTCCGGATCGAAATAGGCGTTGGGCATATCTTTCCACACCTCATCGACACTACTTTGCTGACGGAGGTGTCGGTCGAAAAAGGCGTGTCTAAGGCGGATCCCCAAACTATTAACGCCCAAGAATTGGCGGGTGTTGGGGTCGAAGCTCCAACGGATAAGCTTGTTCTGCTGTGGGTGTTGCCAGTAGCGCTGTTGTTCTTTTTTGGGGTCGGGCATAGCCGACACCTGCCCATAGGTTTGGTATTCGATATCAAAAAATTTCGCTGAGTTAAACCAGGGCCCCGGTTGGTAGTCGCTCTTTTGGCCGGATAGGGTCAGGGCTAAGGTTTCGCCCATCATCCGTCCGGTATACCAAACGGCTTCTATCTTTCGGCGGTTGGCAGGAGGGCTCATCAGTTGGGCGCAGTCTCCGATGGCGTATACATCTTCCCAGCTCGTTTCCAAGGACGGATTCACCAAGATCCCTTGGTCGGTGGCCAGAGAGCTGTCTTTCAGAAAGTCGATGTTGGGTTGAACGCCGATGGTTACCCCTACCCATTGGGTGGCGACTGTGGCCTCTGAGGTCCGAACAGCGCTTACGGCTCCCTGTTCATTTCCTTCTAGGGCTTCTACTGTTGCATTGAGGTGGAGGCGAATCCCGTGGGCCTGCATGTGTTGGCCAATGAGCTCGGACTCCTCTGGCGGGAGCACTTGGTTCCAAAAGCTTGATTCTCGTACCCAAAAATCCACTGTTTTCCCTCGGCTGTGTAGCATTTCTGCCAATTCTACTCCGATCAGCCCTCCGCCGATTACGCTGGCTTGCTGGATCTGCGGGCTATAGTCTTCGAGGGCGTGCAGATCGTTTAAGTGGTAGAGGCCCCGAACGCCTTTTAGTTCGTTTCCGGCCAAGGGGAGTGGACGGGGTCTAGAGCCCAAGGCCAAAACAAGTTTGCTATACTCCAGTGTTTTGCCGGAGGCCAAGACTACTTTTTTCTGGTCGGGGTCTATGTCAACGGCCCGGTCGTGGACCAAGCTTAAATTATTTTTTTTCCAAAAATTCGATTCGTAGGGGTAGAGGTCTTGGGCAGGCATATGTCCCATATAGACATACATCAGGGCGGTTCGGGCAAAAAAGTAAGGGCTTTCGTCCGAAAGAATACAGATGGGTACCTCCGAGCGTTTACGCAGGTGGCGGGCGCAACTAACCCCTGAAATACCGTTGCCGATGATGAGTACTGGAGCCTCGATAGAATTCATTTATTTTTCGTAAATTTAAGTAACCCCGGGTAGCATCCTAGTTTTATCCCCATAAAATTAAGTCGCTGCCTCCCTAAATCTTATACCTATGCTCACCTTCTTGTATGTTGTATTTGCCTGCTGCTGTATGTTTATTTTCTTTCGCATCATCAAGCAATTTGCCACGGGCTTCGATTGGTTTTCTGGAGCCCTCTACAGTTTAATTTTCCTGATCTCTTGTAGTTTGTTATACGTGTTTATGTTCGGGATCTACTACCTTGTCACTGGCGGACTTTAATCTTGGTTCAAGCGCCAGTCATACTTTTTATAGCCGAGCTGTGGGGTGTTGCCTTCCGGTAATTCCAGGAGTGCTCGGATGTGTTCGACCTTGCCCTTTTTCCCGCCAAAATCCCCCGAAAACCACAGAAATATTTTCGATAGTATCCAGCGGTTTCCCGTCACTTCATTTTTGGTGGGATCGTTTAAAAAACGAATACCGGCTTGTTGCAGCTGATCGTCTAAGCGTCGACTGCTATAGACCTCCCGACTCAGTTGAGGGCAGGAGACCGAGGCACAGTTGATAGCAAAATGGATCCGCGGGTCGCCCATTTTCCGCAAGATGCGGTGTTCGATATCCCCCAGCGAATAGCTTTGTTCTCCCGCCTGAAATACCGTTCGTTTCCACGGGCGGTAGAGGTCGCGAATGCTGTTTAGGGGGTAATTTTGAAGAATTAATTGTACCGTCAGGGCATTGTAGGCATTGATCCAAAAGGCCATTTGTTGGTTTTGGGGCGCCTCCGCCGGCGGCACGTGAAATTGCAGGGCTTCGATATAGGCGTCCAGGGCTTTGGCTTCTTTCTGCCAAGCGGCATAGTTCACCTGCCCGGTCTCGCTAACATAGGTGGACAGCATACGCCCCCAAGCTTCGTGCACGCTTTTTTGTCCGCAAAGCGCGGCTGGACTCAACAGCAATAGGAGGACGATCTTTTTCATGCCATTAGCAGCAACCGCCGCCGTCGTAATGATAGGTCGCTTCAGAAATATGAAGGTCTGCTCGTTGCAGGGCCGCGAGCTGCCCCGCGGTTTTGTCGCAGACCGCCAAAGGCTGGTTTTGCAGTAAAACATGCCCTTTGCCGTCGTCGTAGTGGTCGTACGGGCCAAAGTAAATGGCTGTTTTCCCGGTGAACACACAGGGGCCATCGGCCGGCATGGGGTCTTTAATGGCGCAGACCTCTACACTTTCGATAAATATATTTTCATCGGTCGGGTAGTGGTCGGGAGCCAATATACGGTAGGGGCGCTTGGCGCGGATTTCGATAGTGCCAAAGCCTACCGATGTGAGCATATCTATATATTCTTGTAGAGGGATAGCCCCAGAAAGACAAAGCGCGCGCAGTTTGGCATCGTTTCTTAGCGTATCGTTCATGGCTTGTTCGCATATAGGATCGCTCATCACTAAGCGTCCGTGGGGTTTAAGCACCCGATACATTTCTTTAAGGGCTTTTTTGAGGTCTTCTTGGACAAAAATATTGAAGAGGCAGTTTTGTGCTGCGACCTCTATGCTGTTGTCGGCTACCGGGAGGGCCAAAGCACTTCCTTTTTTTAGCTCGACAAAAGATGGGTCGAACCAGGGGTTTTGCTCGGCTGCCACAGCGAAATTGGCCCGGGAAGCCTCCAGCATTTCGTCGACTACATCGATGCCTACGACTCCTCCTTTTTGGCGAGAAAAATAGGAAAACTGTAAGAGTTCCATCCCGCCGCCTACACCCACATATAGGATCTTAGGGTCGTCTACCAAATCGCGGGGGTGGACAGTAGAGCCACACCCATAATTCATCTCTTGCATAATGGTAGGGATCTCTAAGCCCGGAAACTTCCAGATAGGGGTGGTCGTGCAGCACAGCCCTACATCCGGGGTTTCTGCGGCTGCTTTATATACATCTACGGTAGTGTCTAAATAACTCATATCTTAAAAATAGCAAAAGTTAAAGGCTTTTTAGATAGCTTAACATAAGTTTAGTAAACTGTTGTTCTCCCTTTTGTGCCATGGCCATTATTTCAGGAATGTCAATGGGTTGCAAGTCGTCTGGGTCGCAAAGGTCTGTTAGGACCGACAGCGCCAATACCTCCATTTCCAATTGTTGGGCAACAATCACTTCAGGAACGGTAGACATGCCCACTGCATCGGCCCCGATGATTCGCAAATAGCGGTATTCTGCTCGGGTTTCCAATTGGGGGCCAACCACGGCTGCATAGACGCCGCGGTGGAGGCGAATCTGTTGCTCGGCGGCCAGCTCTAGCCATCGGTTTTGCAAGGCATTGCTATAGGGTTCCCGCATGTCCACAAAACGATTGCCCAGCGCAGCTGCAGCTGCGGAGGCCAAGGGCGACCCGCCCTGTAAGTTAATGTGGTCGTCTAACAACAGTAATTCCCCTTTTTGATAGTCTAGGTTAATGGCGCCTGCGGCATTGGTCAGGAAAAGCTGTTCCACGCCCAACTGCTGGAGTAGGCGAACCCCATAGGTAATTTGGTCGTAGCTATAGCCCTCGTACCGATGCAGGCGGCCTTGGCACACCCAGAGGTGTTGGTTGTGGACTTCTACCAGATGTAAAAAGCCTTCGTGGCTCATCACTGTTGGGGGTTGCAAATGGGGGATGTCGCTATATGGGATGCTTTTTAACACCTCCACTTGCGTTAAAAAACCGGCCATCCCAGTGCCGAGTATCAGCCCTATCTTAGCGGAGGGCAATTGGTGTGCCGCGACGGCAGCGCGGCTCTCTCCGAGCATTGCGGCAGTTGTTTCTGTAGTCATTCCAGCAGTAGTTTCTTCCAAAGATCGGGATGTTTTTGCAGATCTTCTTGGGTGTCGATATCGTTTTTCGGGGACAGGCAGTAATACGCCTTATCGTGTAGGTCGGCTAGGGTTTGGGGGAGGACTTCGGCTGTGCTCCATTTTTTGTTTTGGAAAAGGGCGGGGATGAGCTGCTTTTTCCCGATGAGGTAGTAGCCTCCGTCTTGGGCGGGTCCAAGTACCACTTCATGTGTTTGCAGGGCCTGCACCGCTTGCTGCAAATCGGAGGCTTCTAGTGTCCAGAGGTCGCTGCCGATGCCCACCACATGTGTGTAGCCTTGGTCGAAGGCCCAAGTAAAGGCGGCTTGCATCCGAGCACCGAGGTCTCCACTCGGTTGCGGATAGCAGTGTGGGGTTAAGGCTTGCCAGAGGGGGTCGGCTTGGGGGCTGGGGGTGTGCCAAACAGCAAAGGGATAGCCGGTGGCGGCGACCACCCGCGCCGTTTTGGCCAACAGCTCTTTGTAGAGCGCCAAGGCTTTTGCCTCGCCTATGGTCGCTGCCAAACGGGTTTTTACCTGCCCCAAAAGGGCGTTTTTACAAAAAACAAGCAACAGCGGTTTCACGGCTCCCAAGGTAGCAAGGTTTCCGGAGCTGTGCAGAATTTCCGACCAATTCTTCTGTTGTCGCTTAGGATCCCCAGCGGATCAGTTGTCCTTTTCGCTCGTGACTCCACCCACGGATTTCGCGTACACGGGCTTCGGCCGCTGCCTCACTCTCCATCTCTTGCCAAAATTTTAGGGAAGAGGGCGGGAAGG
The DNA here is from genome assembly GCA_049889695.1 of Flavobacteriaceae bacterium. Taxonomy (GTDB): domain Bacteria; phylum Bacteroidota; class Bacteroidia; order Flavobacteriales; family Flavobacteriaceae; genus WTJH01. Next base: position 316,977 of record JBMHCX010000006.1, read on the forward strand.
CTTTGGTATAGCGCGAACCCCTCCCGGCCCAGTGTTCTTTGAGGGTAATATGCATCTGAGTGCTATAGTCCGTATAGTATTTACCGTTGGAACACAACAATATATAAACGTAGATATTGGTAGGATAGTTTGACATTATTCGAGGGCTAGAAAGTTAAAAATTGATGGGAGTCCTGATCCCGTTAGAAAAGTATTGTCCATGGCGGATGAGGTTATATTCACTATTAGCATTGTCTTGAAAATCGATTCCAATATGGGTGCTGTAAGGAGTAGAGGCACCAGAATTTTCAATATCAGTAGCAGAAAAGGATGTAAAGGCTGAATCTTTAAATTCGAAAGTTAGGTTCGAAACATCATAAAGATCAAAGTGTCTGATGGCCTGTCCAATAAAGGTTAATGTGGCAACAGTTTGATTGTTCCCTACGGTAAGTATCGGGAAAAGCCCTAAGGGAACATTCCCGATGATTACATCAGTTCCTATAGTCAGTGTAGTATTGTCGGCGGCGTTAAAAGTATCACCTGATAAATGAATGGATAAGCTATGTGTATTGTCTATATTGCCGTCGTTAGCTAAAACCTCTGGGTATAAGAAATCAAAAGATAAAATGTGTATGGCTCCCCGATCGGACCCCCCAGCATCATCTTTATGAGCGCCCACTGCAATCTCAGGGATATGGTCTCCATTGAGATCTCCAAGAAAACCTAAAGAAATACCAAAGTTATCTCCACTACCGAGACTAGGACCATTAGGCGTATTCCGGTTAATTGGTACAATTTGTTGAGGTGAACCATCAGTACGCAAATAAATCAGATGTATTTCTCCTCGAGATGAGTCCCCCAGATAAGAACCTACAGCAATTTCTGGAATTCCATCCCCGTTAAGATCCCCTAAGGGGGCTATTGATGACCCAAAAGAATCATTCGTATTCAATGCTAACCCTGAGGCAGTGGTATTAATTTCAGTTGTGTTTTGGACAGTCCCATTGGCATTCATAAATAAGATATGCACAGCTCCTTGATTGCTATCGGGTGCTGTGTCGTCATTGATAGCTCCAACGGCCAATTCCGGGATACCATCTCCGTTGACATCTCCTATATCAGCAACAGAGGTGCCAAAACGATCATCGCTGCTCAAGCTGGGGCCATTCAATGTAGTCCCATCAATTCTAACGGCGCTTTGGATGGTTCCGTTGAGGTTCATGTATAACAAGTGGATACCACCACTGTTGCTCCCAGCAGCATCCTCCGCGGGGGTCCCAACGACCAATTCTGGAACAGAATCACCATTGAGGTCTTGTATAACAGCTACGGAATTACCGAAACGGTCATTGTTACTCATGGGAAGCATCCCGGGAGTATTTTGATTTATTTCTATACTCCTCTGGACAGAGCCGTCTCTATTTAGGTAAAGAATGTGAACCGCTCCTCTGTCGGTTCCACCCGTATCGTTTCCATCCGCCCCAACAACAAGATCAGGGATGTTGTCACCGTTTAAATCTCCCGCAGCAACAGAAGTACCAAAACGATGTATGGGAGAAAAAGGAGGTCCATTTGTTGTAGAATTATCAATCTTTACAAAACTCCCTACAGAACCATCTGTATCCATAAAGAGAATGTAGGCTGCTCCTGAATTATTCCCTCCATTATCGTCGTAATAGGCGCCTACGGCTAAATCCGGAATACCGTCTGCATTCAAATCTCCCAAAGGAGCTATCCCCCGTGCAAAGCGATCTTGATAACTCAATCCTAGCCCACTCAGCAGATTGTTGATCTCTGTTGTGTTTCTAAGGGAATTAGGGTTTAAAGCTACATAAGCTAAACGAGCATTTTGGAATTGAATCCCAGGGGTCGAAAAGTTACAGTCAAAATTTGTAGTTCCACCAGTGGTGGCAGCAGCAGTGATGGTGATGTCAAGAGCAGCTACATCATCTGCCCCGTTGTGATTGGTTGCAGTCCCTTCAAAACTCAACGTAGCCACTGTGTCGCCTCCGCTTAAGGTCCAGATGGGAGTTAATCCTCCCGGGAGGTTGTTAATGCTAATCCCTCCATCTAATAGGTCGTTGTTGTCAGTATCAACAAAGGTGTCGTTTTGGAGAGTGTACCGAACAGGCAAGGTATTTGTAGCCAGACTTCCACTGTTGCTGATTTCTTCTCGATAATCTGATAATGGCGGAGTAAGGTTATATTCCAAAATAGTATCTCCTGTAATTCCCAGGACATACATCTTTGTTCCCGACGAATTAAAAATGACTTCCTCTGGATCGTTTTCTTCTAGTTCTACACTCAGGTCTTTGATGACTCCGCCGTAGAGTGCTGTTGAAATATCAAATGGGATACTTAGGTCATAGGTGTAGAGGGCATTGTTTTGTGTCCCTACGACAATCAGTTGAGTCCCATCACTACTAAAGGCCAAATCTCTTGGGGCATTATCTTGTGCTGATACGTCTAATTCACGCGTTAATCCTGTATGCATGGCTGTAGAGACATCAAAAGCGATACTTAAATTGTATTCCACTACAGTATCTCCAGTAGACCCCATAATAAACATCTTTGTCCCTGTATTATTAAACGTTATCCCCTGTGGAGATACATCTTCTCCGCTGACGTCAAATTCTTGAGAAAGTCCAGCATATGTGGCTGAGGAAAGATCAAAACCTGGACTTAAATTATAGGTTACAACTGCATCACCATTACTACCGACGACATATAATTTTGTCCCATCGTTGTTAAAGGTCAAATCTGTAGGTTCCGACTCATGAGAACGTACAAATAACCCTACCGATGCCCCTGTGTAGATTGCGGTAGAGACATCATAGGCTGTAGGAAGATTATATTCTTCAACAGTGTCCATGGCGCTTCCTACAATAAACATCTTTGTTCCGTCATTATTAAAGGCCAGGCCCTTGGGGTAGGTTTCTTCAGAGGAAACATCATAGGATTCAATAGTGCCGGCAAAAACAGCCGTTGTCAGATCATAGGGGACATTGCAAAAGATGGAAGAACTTTGGGCAAAGCCCCAGCTGGAAAGGACTATTCCGAAAAATAAGCCACTCCATAGAGTCATATGTTTTTGAAGGTATTTAAGCATGTATAATAGATCCATGGGGTTGAGATTTGATTGATAAAATGTAGTATTGTCAACTTCGATTATTTTTGGCGGATATAGTTCAAGGAGATATCTCCTATGCGAATAAAGCTGGCATCTTGTGTGCCCACATCGGTTACGGTCAGTCGAATTAAGATGGTAAATTGGTCGCCAGCCCCTAACGAAGCCATTTGTGCACCTGATGCGATATTTCCAGTAGTAAAATTATCCCCTGATCCACCTGGTCCAGTTAAGCTAGCCGTACTTAGTGCTGTAGCATTATTGTCCGGATAAACCCAGTATTGTACCTGTGCGTCTGCTGTTCCGGTATAGGCCAAGCTAAGGGCAGTGGTTTGCCAACTGTCGAAATCAGCCGGGACCATGATACGTACAGCAATGTCGTAGTCGTTGGTGCCGCTATCGGTGTTAAAGTTACTGGCCTGATAATAGGTCATCCATCGGGAGGAACTTCCAGCAGTAACTACATCAGAAGTCATCGTCAGACTGTTGTCGGAGCCATCGCCATGCATGGCACCGCCCGCATATTCAGCGGACAATATCCATTGGGCCGCCTCTGTTTCGTTCACCACTGTTTGTAATGCAAGTAGCGCTTCTTCCACCGTGTTTTCATTGGTACTATCGTCATCGAAATCGGTCGGCGTGGTCAGGTTCACCTCGGTGGCTTCCTGATTATCGATGGTGGCCAGGGATATGGATTGGGTGGCTTGTCCATCATTTTCCAAGGATAGCTCTAAGTTATCGCCATTGACTTGAAAAATATCAATGGTCTGGCTATCGGAAGAAGATGCAGCAGCATTGTTAATAGCAGTGTCTAAGGCTTCTAAGGCCCCTTGTACATCTGTGGCTCCTGTACCGGCAGAGCTATCATCAAAAGATACCTCCGAAGCATCCTGATTATCGATGGTGGCCAGGGATATGGATTGCGTGGCTTGTCCATCATTTTCTAGGGAGAGCTCTAAGTTATCACCAGTGACTTGAAAGATATCAATGGTCTGGCTATCGGAAGAAGATGCAGCAGCATTGTCAATAGCAGTGTCTAAGGCTTCTAAGGCCCCTTGTACATCCGTGGCTCCTGTACCGGCGGTACTGTCATCAAAAGATACTTCTGCAGCTGTCTGATCATCACTACCGTCTTGGGCGACCCAAGTGGTACCGTTATGAGTATAGATATCTCCAGTGGTTTCATCGATATAGATATCTCCGGCGTTTCCACTGACGCCATTGGTGTTGGGATTGCCTGCTCCGGTTTGTTTCCCTGCTATGTCACTTAAAGGAACCGTTAGCGCAGCTTGTCCATCGTTTTCGAGCGATAGGGTTAAATCGTCGCCCACAATCGCAAACTGATCGATCGTTTGGCTGTCGGAAGAGGAAGCAACAGCATTGTCGATGGCCGTATCCAAAGCGGTAATGGCATCTTCGACCGTATCCTGTGTCGAAGAATCCCCGTCTGCATCAAAAGTGGTGTCGACCTGAGCAGCATTCTGGTTGTCTGTCCCTTCTTGTGCGACCCAAGTGGTACCGTTATGGGTATAGATATCGCCAGTAGCATCATTGACATAGATATCTCCGGCATCTCCGCTGACACCATTGGTGTTGGGGTCGCCTGTACCGGTTTGTTTCCCGGCAATATCACTTAAAGGAACCGTTAGTGCTGCTTCTCCATCGTTTTCGAGCGATAGGGTTAAATCGTCGCCCACAATCGCAAACTGATCGATCGTCTGGCTGTCCGAAGAGGAAGTTATCATACCGTCGATAGCACTGTCTAA
>JBMHCX010000007.1:0-254518 GCA_049889695.1 Flavobacteriaceae bacterium
CTGTAAGCAGTTCAACGCGCGAACACAGGACAAGCAAGGGAAAGTCTTGCCCGTGGTTATTTCTGTATACAAAGACAAATCATTTGAATTTGTAATTAAGACACCGCCAGCGGCCGTTCAATTGATGGAAGCAGCCAAAGCCAAAAAAGGGTCTGGGGAGCCTAACCGAAACAAAGTCGCCTCTGTTAGTTGGGACCAAGTCCGAACCATTGCAGAAGACAAAATGCCCGATTTAAATGCATTTACAATCGAGTCTGCAATGAAAATGATCGCGGGAACAGCACGTTCCATGGGATTCACCGTTTCGGGCGATTCACCTTTTCAAAATTAATTAGGCAATGGCACGTTTAACAAAAAATCAAAAAGAAGCAAGGGCAAAAGTAGACCCGAACAATATCTATTCATTGAAAGATGCATCTGCCTTGGTTAAGGAAATTTCCTTCGCCAAATTTGATGCTTCAGTGGATTTAGCGATTCGTTTGGGCGTTGACCCGCGCAAGGCAAATCAAATGGTACGTGGGGTAGTTACTCTACCGCACGGTACAGGTAAAACAGTACGCGTTTTAGCTTTGGTAACTCCAGATAAAGAGGAGGAAGCAAAGCAAGCTGGAGCTGATTTTGTGGGGTTAGATGAATACCTCCAGAAGATCAAGGACGGCTGGACAGACGTGGATGTAATCGTTACTATGCCCAGTGTTATGGGAAAATTAGGCCCCTTAGGTCGTGTTTTAGGACCTCGAGGATTAATGCCTAACCCCAAGACTGGAACCGTAACGATGGACATAGGGAAAGCAGTAGCTGATGTAAAAGGCGGTAAGATTGACTTTAAAGTCGATAAAACTGGAATTGTACACGCAGCTATCGGGAAAGTGTCTTTTGATGCGGAGAAGATTTTCGACAATGCAGATGAGTTGCTCAAGACCATCGTCAAGCTAAAGCCTGCGACAACGAAAGGAACCTATATCAAGAGTATTTCACTTTCCAGCACTATGAGTCCTGGAATAGCTGTAGATACTAAAATCGTTTAGTCTTAAATTATTGAATAATGACTAGAGAAGAAAAAGCCCAAGTAATTCAGGATTTAACAGCTGAAATTTCAGATGCTAAAACCCTTTACCTAACCGATATCCAAGGTTTAGATGCGGCCCAAACGACTGCTCTTCGTAGAGCATGTCACAAAGCTGGGATTAAACTTTCGGTAGTAAAAAACACCCTTTTATCGAAGGCCATGGAGGCTTCCGATAAAGACTTTGGGGAATTACAATCCGTGCTGAAAGGAAACACTTCATTGATGTTTTCTGAGGCTGGAAATACACCCGCAAAGCTGATTAAGGATTTCCGAAAAAAATCGGAAAAGCCCTTATTGAAAGGAGCTTTTATTGAAGAAGCAATCTATATTGGTGATGATCAGATCGATGCTTTGGTGGCTATCAAGTCACGCGAGGAATTGATTGGAGAGATCATTCAATTGTTGCAATCTCCTGCGAAGAATGTTGTTTCTGGACTGAAGTCTGGTGGCGGCAAACTCGCTGGAATCTTGCAAACGCTTGCTGAAAAAGAAGCTTAACATTAATATTTGTACGCACTCGAACTAAACATAAAATTTCAACACCAAAACATTTTTAAAATGGCAGATTTAAAAGAATTCGCAGAACAGTTAGTCAATTTGACTGTAAAAGAAGTCAACGAACTTGCTGATATACTTAAAGAAGAGTATGGCATCGAGCCTGCAGCCGCCGCTGTTGCAGTAGCTGGTCCAGCTGGCGCTGCTGGCGGAGGAGATGCTGCTGAGGAAAAAACGGAATTTGACGTAATCCTCAAATCAGCAGGTGGGTCTAAACTCGCTGTAGTTAAACTCGTAAAAGAATTGACAGGTCTTGGGCTAAAAGAAGCCAAAGAAGTTGTTGACGGTGCACCTAGCCCTATTAAAGAGGGTGTTTCTAAAGATGAAGCTGAAGGTCTTCAGAAGTCTCTTGAGGAAGCAGGTGCAGAGGTTGAGCTTAAGTAAGCATACCTCCACACATTTAAGGGTAGGCTTTTGAAGTAAAATTCAAAGGCCTTTCCCCTTTTGCAATAATACGCCCCAAAACACATTCAACAGGATTGAGTTAAATTTATACTGATGCCGAACACCGCTACGAACCGTATCAACTTTGCAAACGCAAAACACACCCCAAATTATCCTGATTTCTTAGACATTCAGATCAAATCCTTTCAAGATTTCTTTCAATTAGAGACTAAGTCGGATGAAAGAATAGAAGAAGGATTATTCAACACTTTCAAAGAAAATTTTCCGATCACCGATACTAGAAACCAGTTTGTACTTGAGTTTTTAGACTACTTCGTTGATCCGTCACGCTACTCCATACAAGAATGTATCGAGCGAGGCCTAACGTATTCTGTTCCCTTAAAAGCGCGCCTTAAGCTGTATTGTACGGACGCAGAACACGAAGATTTTGAAACCATCGTCCAGGATGTATTCCTTGGAACGATCCCATATATGACCCCATCGGGGACCTTTGTGATTAATGGTGCTGAGCGAATTGTGGTTTCTCAGCTACACCGTTCTCCAGGGGTTTTCTTCGGACAGTCGTTCCACGCCAATGGAACCAAGTTATATTCTGCTCGTGTGATTCCGTTCAAAGGGTCTTGGATCGAATTTGCGACAGATATCAATTCTGTGATGTATGCCTATATCGATCGAAAAAAGAAATTACCGGTCACTACTCTCTTCCGTGCAATTGGTTACGAGCGCGACAAGGATATACTTGAAATTTTTGACCTAGCCGAGGAGTTAAAAGTGACTAAAACCGGACTGAAGAAAGCCATTGGACGCAAATTAGCGGCACGTGTCTTAAAAACATGGCACGAGGATTTTGTAGATGAGGATACAGGAGAAGTAATCTCCATCGAGCGGAATGAAGTGCTGATCGATCGTGATACGGTGATTGAAAAAGAGCACTTAGACGAGATCTTGGAGGCAGATGTTAAAACCATCCTTTTACACAAACAAGACTCTCAGCTTTCCGAATACGCCATCATCAACAACACTCTTCAGAAAGACCCTACCAACTCTGAAAAAGAGGCCGTAGAGCACATCTATCGTCAGTTGAGAAATGCTGAACCACCAGATGAGGATACAGCAAGGGGAATTATCGACAAGCTATTTTTCTCGGATCAGCGCTACAACCTAGGGGAGGTAGGACGATACCGAATGAACAAAAAACTAGGTTTAGATGTTGAAATGGACAAGCAGGTTTTGACCAAACTCGACATCATTACCATTGTTAAATATTTAATCAACCTGATCAATTCCAAAGCGGAGATCGATGATATCGACCACTTATCGAATCGTCGTGTAAGAACCGTAGGGGAGCAGTTGTCTTCTCAGTTTGGAGTTGGTTTAGCGCGTATGGCGCGTACTATTCGCGAGCGAATGAACGTTCGCGACAACGAAGTATTTACACCGATCGATCTGATCAATGCCAAGACTTTGTCTTCGGTGATTAATTCATTCTTCGGGACCAATCAGTTGTCTCAATTTATGGATCAGACGAATCCGTTAGCAGAAATTACGCACAAGCGTCGTTTATCGGCCCTAGGACCTGGCGGACTTTCGCGTGAAAGAGCAGGCTTTGAAGTACGTGACGTACACTACACCCACTACGGACGTCTATGTCCGATTGAAACACCAGAAGGACCGAATATCGGACTCATCTCTTCTCTTGGGGTGTTTGCCAAAGTAAACAGTCTCGGATTTATTGAAACACCCTATCGTAAAGTCGAAAACGGGAAAATCAATTTGGAGGAAACCATTTACCTCAGTGCTGAAGAGGAAGAAAATAAACTCATTGCACAGGCGAATGTGGCCTACAAAGAAGATGGAACCATTACAAACGATCGTGTAATTGCTCGGGATCAGGCCGACTTCCCAGTCGTTACTCCCGATCAGGTGAATTACACCGATGTAGCGCCTAACCAGATTGCATCAATCTCGGCATCTTTGATTCCGTTCTTGGAGCATGACGATGCCAACCGTGCACTTATGGGCTCTAACATGATGCGCCAAGCTGTGCCCCTTTTACGTCCTGATTCTCCGATTGTCGGAACAGGATTGGAGCGCCAAGTCGCTTCCGACTCTCGTGTACTGATCAATGCTGACCGAGATGGAGTAGTGGAATATGTCGATGCCGACCAAATCACTATCCGTTTTGACTTAAGCGATCGCGAAAAGTTGATTCGTTTTGAAGGAGAAACTAAAACCTATGACCTGATTAAATTCCGCAAGACCAACCAAGGGACTTGTATCAACTTGAAGCCTATTGTTAAAAAAGGCGATCGGGTGAAGAAAGGTCAGGTTCTTTCGCAAGGATATGCTACTGAAGCAGGAGAATTAGCCCTCGGACGAAATATGAAGGTTGCCTTTATGCCTTGGAAAGGGTATAACTTTGAGGATGCCATCGTTATTTCAGAAAAAGTGGTTCGAGAAGATATCTTTACTTCCATCCATATCGATGAATATTCCTTGGATGTTCGAGATACAAAACTCGGTTCAGAAGAACTGACAAACGATATCCCTAACGTTAGTGAGGAAGCGACCAAAGACTTGGATGAAAACGGAATGATTCGAGTAGGAGCTGAAGTCAATCCTGGTGATATTCTCATCGGAAAAATTACTCCTAAAGGAGAATCCGATCCGACGCCTGAGGAAAAATTACTCCGTGCCATTTTTGGAGACAAAGCTGGAGATGTGAAAGATGCTTCATTGAAAGCACCACCATCTTTACGCGGAGTAGTGATCGATAAAAAACTCTTTACTCGTTCCATCAAGGACAAGCGCAAGCGCAATCAAGACAAGTTAGAGCTTGAAGCTTTGGAGGATACTTACGAAGAGAAATTCGAGGAATTGAAGCAAATTTTGGTCGACAAATTGTTTACCATCCTCAATGGTAAGACCTGTCAAGGAGTTCAGAACGATCTCGGAGAAGAGGTTCTTCCAAAAGGAAAGAAATACACCTTAAAGCTATTGTCTTCTGTAGAAGATTATACTCACCTCACCCGTGGTACATGGACCACTACGGACGAGACAAACGCTTTAGTGGCGGATTTGCTTCACAACTACAAGATTAAAGAAAACGATCTTCAAGGAAACTTACGCCGTGAGAAGTTTACGATTTCCGTAGGGGACGAGCTCCCTGCAGGGATCAAAAAACTCGCGAAAGTATACATCGCTAAAAAGCGCAAGCTTAAGGTAGGTGATAAGATGGCGGGTCGTCACGGAAACAAAGGTATTGTCGCCCGTATTGTTCGGGAAGAGGAAATGCCTTTCCTAGAAGACGGAACGCCTGTAGATATTGTTTTGAATCCACTTGGGGTACCTTCCCGAATGAATATCGGACAGATCTACGAAACTGTTTTAGGCTGGGCCGGACAGAAATTAGGGCAGAAATTTGCGACCCCAATTTTTGATGGTGCAACCCTTGAGCAAATCAATGAATTGACCGACAAAGCTGGTGTCCCACAGTTTGGTCATACCTATCTCTACGACGGAGGTACAGGAGAGCGATTCGATCAGCCCGCAACGGTTGGGGTGATTTATATGCTTAAGTTGGGCCATATGGTAGACGACAAGATGCACTCTCGTTCTATCGGTCCTTACTCTCTCATCACGCAGCAGCCATTGGGTGGAAAAGCTCAGTTTGGAGGTCAGCGTTTTGGAGAAATGGAAGTATGGGCACTGGAAGCTTACGGGGCTTCAAGCACCCTGCAAGAAATCCTGACCGTGAAGTCAGACGACGTCATCGGTCGTGCGAAGACATATGAATCTATCGTTAAAGGAGATTCGCTTCCTGAAGCTGGACTTCCGGAGTCTTTCAACGTATTGATGCACGAACTGAAAGGTCTCGGTTTAGATATCCGTTTGGAGGAATAATTTGATTAATAGTATCGAACAGTATTATGGCTAGAACCAACGAAACCCTTACCCAAAAGAAATTCAATAAAATATCCATCGGTTTGTCTTCCCCTGAAGTCATTCTCGGAAATTCCCGAGGAGAAGTACTTAAGCCGGAGACCATTAACTACCGTACACACAAGCCTGAAAGAGATGGGCTTTTCTGTGAGCGTATCTTCGGTCCTGTTAAGGATTTCGAATGTGCTTGTGGGAAGTATAAGCGCATCCGCTACAAAGGGATTGTCTGTGACCGTTGTGGAGTTGAGGTAACAGAGAAAAAAGTACGTCGCGACCGTGTAGGGCACATCAACCTGGTAGTCCCGGTGGCACATATCTGGTATTTCCGTTCCTTACCGAACAAAATAGGATACTTACTCGGCTTACCGTCTAAGAAATTAGACATGATCATTTACTACGAGCGATATGTAGTGATCCAGCCGGGGTCTGCTGTCAATGCAGAAGGAGAACCGCTCAATAAAATGGACTTCCTTACTGAAGAGGAATACTTGAATGTTATGGAGCAACTACCTCCAGAAAATCAGTATTTGGAAGATTCTGATCCCACGAAGTTTATTGCTAAAATGGGAGCTGAATGTCTTATTGAGTTGCTTTCTCGTATCGACCTAGAGTCTCTTTCGTATGAATTGCGACACAAAGCCAATAACGAAACCTCTAAGCAAAGAAAAACAGAAGCCTTAAAGCGCTTACAAGTAGTCGAAGCCTTCCGCGAAGCTAACGAGCGTCGGGAGAATCTGCCCGAGTGGATGATTATGAAGGTCATTCCAGTTATTCCACCAGAATTGCGCCCATTGGTGCCTTTGGATGGAGGTCGCTTTGCTACTTCAGACTTGAACGACCTTTACCGTCGTGTTATTATTCGTAACAATCGTTTAAAGCGATTGGTCGAAATCAAAGCACCTGAGGTGATTCTCAGAAACGAAAAGCGTATGTTGCAGGAATCTGTCGATTCTTTATTTGACAACACGCGTAAGTCTTCTGCCGTTAAAACAGATTCTAACCGACCACTAAAATCCTTGTCCGACTCTTTAAAAGGGAAGCAAGGGCGTTTCCGTCAGAACCTTCTCGGAAAGCGTGTCGACTATTCTGCTCGTTCGGTAATTGTCGTTGGGCCAGAATTAAAATTATACGAGTGTGGATTGCCGAAAGACATGGCTGCCGAGCTCTACAAGCCTTTTGTGATCCGAAAGTTGATAGAAAGAGGTATTGTTAAGACGGTAAAATCCGCCAAAAAGATTATCGATCGCAAGGAGCCGGTTGTATGGGATATTTTAGAAAATGTTCTTAAAGGACATCCCGTATTATTGAACCGTGCCCCCACACTTCACCGTTTAGGAATTCAGGCATTCCAGCCTAAATTAATCGAGGGTAAGGCGATTCAATTACACCCACTGGCTTGTACGGCCTTTAATGCGGATTTCGATGGAGATCAAATGGCTGTTCACTTGCCTTTGGGACCTGAAGCGATCTTAGAAGCTCAGCTGTTGATGTTGGCTTCGCACAATATCTTAAACCCGGCCAATGGTTCGCCAATTACGGTTCCTTCTCAGGACATGGTCTTGGGGCTTTATTATATGACAAAAGCCCGAAAATCGACTCCTGAAGTACCGATCAAAGGTGAAGGTCTTACCTTTTACAGCGTAGAAGAAGTACATATCGCTTACAATGAAAAGCGAATCGACTTAAATGCTATGATTAAAATCCGCGCGAAGGACTTTAATGAAGCAGGTGAGTTGACTTATCAGATCATCGAAACAACAGTTGGTCGTGTACTCTTTAACGAAGTGGTTCCTGAACAAGCAGGATACTTTAATGAAGTATTAACCAAGAAGAATCTTCGTGAAATTATCGGAAGTATTCTGAAGGTGACCAGCGTACCAGAGACGGCAGAATTTTTAGATAATATCAAAGAAATGGGATATGGATTTGCCTTTAAAGGCGGGTTGTCCTTCTCTTTGGGAGATATCATTATTCCACCGGAAAAAATCGACATGATTGGTCAAGCCAATGATCAGGTAGAAGGAATTATGGGGAACTATAATATGGGACTCATTACCAACAACGAACGTTACAATCAGGTAATCGACGTTTGGACCTCTACCAATGCTCAGCTAACGGAATTGGCGATGAAGCGTATCCGCGAAGATCAACAAGGATTTAATTCTGTATACATGATGCTCGATTCTGGAGCTCGTGGATCGAAAGAACAGATTCGCCAGCTGACTGGAATGCGTGGGCTGATGGCCAAGCCTAAAAAGTCGAATGTAGGTGGTGGTGAGATTATTGAAAATCCGATCCTTTCTAACTTTAAAGAAGGATTATCGATTCTAGAATACTTTATTTCTACGCACGGGGCTCGAAAAGGGTTGGCAGATACCGCCCTTAAGACCGCTGATGCTGGATATCTGACACGTCGTCTGCACGATGTTGCTCAGGATGTTATTGTAAATCTTGAAGATTGTGGTACCCTTCGTGGTATTGAAGTGAAAGCTTTAAAGAAAAACGAAGAAGTAGTAGAATCGCTTGGAGAGCGTATCCTAGGACGTGCTTCCCTTAACGATGTGTACGATCCTTCTACGGAGGAACTACTCGTTGCGGCAGGGGAGCAAATCACGGATGCTGCGATCAAGAAGATCGAAAATACTGCCATTGATACGGTTGAAGTGCGTTCACCTTTAACGTGTGAGGCACCAAAAGGTATTTGTGCCAAGTGTTATGGCCGAAACCTTGCCACTGGAAACATGGTTCAGCGTGGAGAAGCTGTTGGGGTGATTGCTGCCCAGTCTATTGGGGAACCCGGAACACAGTTAACACTGCGTACCTTCCACGTGGGAGGAGTTGCTGGGAACATCTCAGAAGAAAACAAGCTGATTACGAAGTTCGACGGTATTGCCGAAATTACCGACCTCAAGACGGTTAACGGAACAGATGCCGACGGCAATGCAGCTGTGATTGTTATTTCACGTACTTCTGAAATCCGTATTTTGGATGCGAAGAGCAAGAACGTACTGGCTACTAAAAACATCCCTTACGGTTCATCATTATTCATTAAAAATGGTGCTAAGCTGAAAAAAGGAGATGAAATCTGTCAGTGGGATCCATTTAATGGAGTAATTGTTTCAGAATTCGCTGGAAAAATCAAATTTGAAAATATCGATCAAGGGATTACTTACCAAGTAGAGATCGACGAACAAACAGGTTTCCAAGAAAAAGTTATCTCTGAATCACGAAACAAAAAAGTGATTCCTACTTTGTTGATAGAAGACACCAAAGGAAACGTGCTACGTTCGTATAACCTTCCTGTGGGTGCCCACCTGATGGTGAACGATGGCGACAAGATCGAAGAAGGAAAAATCCTTGTGAAGATTCCACGTAAATCTGCTAAATCTGGAGATATTACAGGAGGTCTTCCACGGGTAACTGAACTCTTTGAAGCACGTAATCCTTCCAACCCAGCGGTTGTTTCTGAGATCGACGGGGTTGTTTCTTTCGGAAAAATCAAGCGAGGGAACCGAGAAATTGTCGTGGAGTCCAAGTTTGGTGATCTGAAAAAATATCTAGTAAAACTTTCCAACCAAATTTTGGTGCAGGAGAACGACTTTGTGAAAGCTGGAATGCCACTTTCCGATGGGTCTATTACCCCTAACGATATTCTTCGCATCAAAGGCCCAAGTGCTGTCCAGCAGTATTTGGTGAATGAAATTCAGGAAGTTTACCGTCTACAAGGGGTGAAGATTAACGATAAGCACTTCGAAGTGGTTGTTCGTCAGATGATGCGTAAAGTACGCATCCAATACCCTGGAGATAGTATTTTCTTAGAGAACCAGTTGGTCTATAAATACGACTTTATCCAAGAAAATGACAAACTCTACGGTATGAAGATCGTTGAGCAAGTAGGGGACTCTGAAAGCTTAAAAGAAGGTCAGTTGATTAGTGCTCGACAGCTACGGGATGAAAACTCTCTCCTGAAGCGTGAAGACAAGGCATTAGTGATGGCTCGCGATGCGGAAGCAGCGACAGCTACTCCAGAATTGCAAGGGATAACAAGAGCTTCTCTTCAAACTAAATCCTTTATCTCTGCGGCTTCTTTCCAGGAAACGACTAAAGTCTTGAACGAGGCTGCCGTTAACGGTAAAGAAGACTTCTTAGAAGGGCTAAAAGAGAATGTTATTGTCGGTCATAAGATTCCTGCTGGTACTGGAACACGCGATTACAAAAACATCATCGTGGGGTCTAAGGACGAGTATAGCAGCTTGTTGGTAAACAAAGAAGAGAATCTGGAAACGTCGGAAACTCCTTCTTAAATCTCTGAACTATGAGCGATCAAAATCCTAAAGAACACAAAATCAATATTTCCATAGACGAAAAGTTGGCCGATGGGATCTATTCCAATCTGGCGATCATTAATCATTCGCCTTCGGAATTTGTAGTTGATTTTGTGGCGCTAATGCCGGGTGCTCCCAAGGCGAATGTCAAGTCTCGGATTATACTGACACCAGAACACGCCAAGCGCTTCCATAAGGCTTTAGGGGAAAATCTTCATCGCTACGAAAGTACGCACGGAGACATCACGACCAACGATGCTCCGCCCATCCCGATGAATTTTGGGCCCACTGGCGAAGCTTAAATGTATAACCCTCCTTACGGAGGGTTTTTTTATACCTGAAATTTCTTTTGGAATTCTGTTAGGACCACTCGCCTTTGATTAGCGAAGTCTCTATTTCAAGGGCCTTTATTTGGCCTGCTGGTCCACGGTCTTGATAAAGTCGATGAGTCCTTGAAAATAGCGATCGGCGTCGTCGTACATGGCTAAATGACTGCCCTCTGGACAATGCAAATACTGCCCATTTGGAAATTCAGAGGCCATCCATTCCATATGCTTAGGGTCCATAGTGTCGTATGTTCCCCCGATGGTTAGGGTAGGGACCTGAATCTTCTGAAGTTGATCTTTAATATCCCAATCTTTTAATTGGGCATCCCCAACCACCCCAAATTCACTCGGCCCTTGCATGTGTACATACAAGTCGTGGCTGATTCGCGCAAAGGCTCTCATGACGGGATCTGGCCATTCTTCTAGTGGAAAACGCAATACGTGTTCCGGATAGTAATGAGTTTGTATAAGTCCTAGATATTCTGGGTTGGCATAATCGCCCTCGGCTTCATAGGCTCGAATTTTTTCTAAAACTTCTGGGGGGAGTTGCGGTCCTAATACATCGTTTGCGTACTTGACATAATCGGGGATAGAAGCCATCATATTAGACACGATTAAGCCTTTTAGGTGTTGCTGATGCCTCAAGGCATATTCCATCCCTAGGATTCCTCCCCAAGAGCTTCCGTATAAATAAAAATTATCCGCATTTAAGCCCAAAGCCTGTCGTACTTGTTCGACTTCATCGACATAGCGCTCAATACTCCACAGCGCAGCATTGTTGGGCTGATCGCTATAGGCCGATTCTAACTGATCGTAATAGTAATACTCTATTCCGGCATGTGGGAAATAGGAGTCGAACACCTCTAGATATTCGTGGGTGGCTCCCGGTCCGCCGTGTAATAAAAGAACCTTCATTGTCGGATTGTTCCCAACCCTTTTGGTCCATACCCGAAAAGTCCCGACTTCGGTTTCGATGGGGATCATTTTTACACCACCGCTAATTTTATCGTCGCGTTGGCTGTAGTCTAGGTAGTTGTTTGATACCTCAGCTACAGCTGAGGATTCGTTCGTTGTTTTGCATCCTAGAAATATTCCTAGCAGACAAATGAATAGATAGTGTTTTAGCATTTCCTTTGTTTATGGTTCTACCTAAATATATAAAGAATTGAGCGAATAGGACACCGCCCTACGCACTTGAGATTTCTTTAAGGACCATCGATCACTTTTTAAAACCTCCTATGGATCGATGGAAAAAGGGGAGTATCCTGAAAAAATGAGTCTTTTGCCTCTCGTCGAAGGGGTTTTATTTGATTAGAATCAACTGACTGTCTTCAATGGCTTTAACCCAGTGTTTAACCTTGGGTGCAATGGGGTGAAAGTCTCCTGGTTTTACGATTATTTTATTCCCTTTTTCGTCTTCGTACAAGGCTGAACCCAATACGCAGATCAGGACTGCTGGAAGGGTGGTGATGTGTTCTTTTAAGCAGCTGTCTTTTAATAGCTGTATAGCCGTCACCCTAGAGGCCACCGATCGGTCAAGTGGTTTAGTGCTAAGGGCTTTATTTTGATGGAGCTCTTTAAGATTCATTCAAAATAGGTATGATAGGTGCCAAACGATCTTTTTAGCTGGCTCAGCAGCTGCGACGCTTCTTTGTGGTCTGACACTTTTGCCAGTTGATGTACCAATTCCAGATGTGGGTGTAGCCACTTGTGGAGTTCGTCGTGACTTTTCCCTTCCATGGTACAACTTTGAATAAGCGCATTGTTTTGCGTTTGTAGCGCTTCTGCCAATTGCCGATAGTTGGTGTTTTGTTGTAAGACAAAGTCGTTTAACAAATCGCTCGCCTTTCGCAGCTGAGGTTTCATTTCAGGATTCACTTTCCATTTTTTTCCATCGTTTAGCTGTAGGTTGGTCTTGTGCGGATGAGATTGGCAGGCCAGAGCCATGCCTAATCCGATAATTAGATAGATGAACAGAGGTGTTTTTTTCATGGGATGAGATTTGAAAGTTCGTTGTGAACAGTGGGGGTTATAACATTCGTTTTAAGGGGATTTCTATTTCTTTTATTACCCCTTCAGTATCCATGATCTGCAGGCGCACCGTTTCTCCTTCTCTTTTCAGAAGATTCTTGTAGGTGGTTAGCTCACCGGAATAGTCGTCGTCGATAGCGATGAGCAGATCTCCCTTTCGAACGCCTAAACGATAGGCATCGCTGCTTTTTGCAATTTTAGCGATAACAATTTTATCCTGCTCTTGTTGAAGGCTTATTCCGCATAGGGGGAATTCAAACGGGCGGCTAAAGGTATTGTTTGGTTTAAGGTAGACGTGAGAAGTCGTATAGTCTAAAATGACATTGAACCGACTGATGATCTTGCTCCCCAAGATCCCCATATAGTTTTCAAAACTACTGACGCCTGCTTGGTCATGTGCAATGGAAATCACTAAATCGTTGAGTTGGTAATCTCCAAGAATGACGGATTTCAGGGCAATACTTTCTGAGGTAGAAGTCCCATGAAGGTTTTCCGAATCATTGACCAAGCTGTTACCCGCCTGTTTCGCCAGTTGGAATTTTTCGTTAAATGGGGAATTGATCAGAAGGGTTAGACCGGCACCACTGTCCAAAAAGACCTTGTCGGTGTATGACACCCCATTGTTCAACACGATTTCAATATCGAACTGAGGAATAGGGATCCCTTGACCAAATTCAAAGGGGATTTTTTGAAATCCCAAGGTATCTACGGTATCAATTTTATCATAGAACAGTATTTTTTGATTTTCGTAATCGATTTTGGTGATATATTTTTTTAACAGGCTGTAGCCGAGAATTCCCTCCATTTTTTTTTCGGGTTTTCGACTCCTAAGCTGAGAAAGGTCGGCCAGAACTAGGTGAGTATCGTTGACTGTGATATTCGTATCTAAGGTCAATTGTTGGGAGAGAATTATGTCATACGATTTAACGCCACCGGCTCCGGCAACTTCTTGCTGATGATCTGCTTCTAAACCTAATTCCTCGGCTGTAGCGGTGTCTAGGAGATCTGCCGTTGCGCCAGTATCCAAGACAAAAGTCTTGGCTTGGGGATGATCATTAATTTTTACTTGGACGGTTATCATCCCATTGTCATCCAGCTCGAAAGGAATCTCGGCTAGCTGCGCATTGAGGGGGAAAACTAGACTGGTGGCGAGAACAAAAAATACAAATTTGAGGGGCATAGGGAATAATTTAATGGCTGTTGGTGAATACATTGGGGTATAATGGTTGTTTTAGCGTATTGTCCCCAGCGCTGTTTGTCCGTATTTTTCTTATCCATAGCCTTAAATGTTACGGACTTTTGCAGTTTTTCTGTTACTTTTAGGTAGCGTGAGGGGTAGAAGAAAAACAGTAGGTCATTCATCAAAAAAGAACAGATTTGGGGTCAATTCTATCATTAAGTTACAAAAAAGTGAGGGATTAAGCAAAATAGCTTAAAAGTTGTCTAGAGGTATCTTCATAGATTGAGAATTATAGGGGAATTATTTCTTATCCAGAGTTTTCATGATTGCCCGGAAAGCTCTAGATTGATCACTACTTTCGGCTCACTTTTATCATCCAATAGGCAATAAAACCACTGCCTACTATTCCAGGGGCAAACCAATTCCATATTCCTGGTAATATTTGGTTGACCACAAAGAATGCCGAAACTGCAGCGATATAACCACCACTCATTTTCCCTAAGTGCAACTTCAACCAGCTGTTTTTAAGTCTATTGGTGTCTTTTAATAACTTAAGGTCTCTTAGTCCAAACACTAGGCCAACACTTCCGAATACGGTTAAAATGATATTTAACCGACCATATATCACTAGTGGGTAGAGAAGCATACTGCCTCCAGTGATTACAATCATATAGGCAAGGATTTTGTCTATCGTAAGGTTAAAGGCTTTTTGTTTGTAGTACAAACTTCTCCGTCCACTGATTATAAAGTAAGTGCTAAACAGTCCGATAGCAAACAGAAATGCACTTTGGTGACCAGGAAGACTAGCAATGACTATGGCTGCTATGGCTGAAACGAGCATTGCAGCGTAGAACACCCTCCCCGATTTTTTATGTAGCCCTTGTCCTTTTTTGGCTAGAAGAGCAATTCCGCCAGCTAAAAGAGCGATTCCACCTAGGGGAGCATGAACATAATAAATCAGTATTTCAGCTATTTTTTCTATGTCCGTTTTATTTGATTGAAAATAACGAATTTGTTCATCAAAAAGAAGTACGGTTTCAAGGACTGTCTTTATCCATTTATTGGCACTTGTATAAAGTGTTTGAGTATAACTAAAAAGGTTTTTGGTCTAGTAAATTATGGGACAGAACGAAGCCCTGCGCCAGCGGGGGGTTACAAAAAAAACTGGGAATTATTTTATTCCGCAGCTACACAGTGAATCCTCCAACTACGAACTTTAGAAGTATTATTTACAATTAAGGCATTGTCTCCATTTTCGAGGCATTTTGCTATTTCTTTTCCACAGTGCCGTTGGTCCGTACAGGATATTCCGTTTGCTTTTGCGGAATATTCTCTGGCGGCAAAACCTCCCAGTTGTATGATTTCTTTGGTTTCACCCTTTAAACTAAAAGTTGCGGTTTGAAAACCCTTGGCATCTGCCTTACAAAATAATAGATCGATATCCTCTGGAGGGTAATTGTTGCCCAATTCATCTAAGATGGATAGTGTATTCTCTATAAAAGCATGCTGCGCAGCAGCTTTGTCGGTCTGCTTCTGACAGCTGATGAAGACTGTTAAAATGAGGACCATCAAAATTCTCCTACAGAATGAATTCCACGGATAAAAAGCCTTTAAAAAAGGAGGAGGGGGGATAGAACGTAAGTATTTCATGGTTGGGTGCAAATTTGGAGTTCCTATACTTCAAGTTACAAAAAAAAGGGGAGCGGTTACATAAAGGGTTATAGTTTAGGTAAAAGAGGCTCCGTTAACGAGCGTCCATAACACCTGACTTGTCTAAAAATGCGCCTGCTTTTCTAACGCGCGCCGAGGTACTTAAACCGATTGAATAACTTATTAGCTATGAGTGATACACCTGGTTGCCAAACGGAGTTTTTGATTTACTTTTTTGATAAATAATTTAGAATGAAACTTAGAGCTTTAGGTCCTCCCATAGCTGGGTTTCTGTTGGTCAAAACAATTACGGTGTATCTGTCATCTATGATGTCCATTGCAGAAGCAATCCCAAGAACCGTGTCATCGCTCCCAAAACCACCTGTATGTCCGTATATTTCACTCTTTGCAATAAAGCCAAGTTTAAAACCGAGCCCATAATTTTCATCAGATTGCATCCTTTTCATTTCGTTCAGCACCTCTCTGCTGATTAGTTTATCGTTTCTGAGTGCCTTAGAAAATTTCAGTAAATCATCTGCGGTTGATGTAAAATGCCCACCATCAGGAAGCCCTAATTTTGTATTGGACATCTTTAGAGGTTCGATTAAGTGTTCTGTTAGATATTCTTCATACGTAAGACCAGATACTTCTTGAATGATTTTCCCCAAAACTATATAACCGTTGTTGCTGTAATTGAAAACGCCTTGTCTTTTTGGTGTTGTATCTCTCTTTTTTATTAAGGTGTAGAGACGATCTAGGTCAGCTGAGATTTCCTCTGGGGGATAATCCCAATAAAATCCTAATCCGCTTGTGTGCGATAGTAGATTTCTTACGGTAATATCTCTCCATAGAGGATTTTCTATATCCTTTAAATAAATACCAATTGGATTATCAATATCAATTTTGTCTTCAGAGGCAAGTTGCATAATCGAAATTGCGGTAAACATTTTAGGCATAGAGGCCAAACCTATTTTTCCACCTAGCGTATGGTTTGTTGTTTGATTTAGGTCTCGATATCCAAACGCTTTTTTTAATAGAATTTGGTCTTTATCTGCAATAAGAACCACTCCGTGAAGACTATCTTTTTTCGCTTGATCGTCTAAAAATTCTTCTATTTCAGAAAGGGTAGTCGTGTTTTTTTTAGGGGGCTCTTTTGTGATTTCCCTATTGGGATTTTTACAGCCAGTAATTGTAAGAATGGATAAGATGAGGAGTAAATTTTTCATTTAGATGTATTTAATATTATTTTATTCAATAGTTCTGAAAGTGTGTCTTTTTCCTTTTCAGTAATGTCTTTTTGAGCAATTTCTCTGTTTTTATGAATCACTGGAATTGCCAAATCCAATATTTTTTTTCCTTTAGAAGTAATTTTCAAATCCTTTTTTCTCCGGTCGCTTTTGTTTTCTTCTCTCACGATAAAGTTTCTTTTTACTAAAAGTTCTATCATTCGAGTAATGGAAGCGACATCTTTAAACAGTTGTTCTGCTAATTCTACTTGACTTGTTTCGGGATTTTGGTCGATTTGTATCAATAAGAGGATTTGATTGATGGTTATGTTATACCCAAGTTCATTTAAATTTCCTTGTGCCATTAACCTGTAATATTTGATTGCTTTCTCAATTTGATAGAAAATTGTTTCCGATGGGTTGTTAAATTTCACAATTAAATTATTTGATATAAATATAATTGATGTATCAATAATATAATTAAAACTTTTTTATTTTTTCAATCACTATGTTTGGCAACGGGTCAGCTAAACGGCTATTGAGTACAGTTTAGGTTTCGTTTTGCTTCGTTTTTATCTCTTTCTAGGATCAATATTCATGTTAGTTTCAAGAAATGAATTAGTAGTGACAGGCTTGTGAATTTTTCTGTCTGATACGGGAGATTTTAAAAGCCCATTTTTGGGTCTTGTTGGCCTCTTTTCAAATCCACCCCCACAATTGGGGCAAACGTTCTTTATGACATTATCAACGCAGTCTTTACAGAATGTACACTCATAGGTACAAATCATTGCTTCATTCGATTCGTTTGGAAGTGATTTGTTACAATTTTCGCAGTTGGTTCTAATTTCAAGCATCTATATTTCTTCAATTATGGACTGTCCTTCAGATTTATTTCCAGAAGTCCATTGCTTTTGATTTTCTTTTTTTTGCTTGCGACTAACGGCTTCGGCTTTTAGTAGTTGCGTAAATTTAGCAAGTACTGGCGAGAACAAGTAATTACTTATAGCGATTGTTGTAAGGCGTTATTTATTTGGTTCGTAAATTCATTTTTCTTGTCAATGTGTAATGCTAAATTCTTGTATTTTCGTTTGATTCCGTATAGTCCAATCAATTCATTTTCTTCTTTTAGTCTTATAATTATATTGTGACTTTCTAATTCTCCCAAAAATGATAGTTTCCGTGTTTCCTTGTTCAGTTCTATATCTTTTGACGAAATCTCAATGCTATCTATATTTTTTAAATCGATAGTTGTTTCGTTCATTATTCCATATTTAAGGTATAGTTTATCATCTTTAATTAATATTGGTCTTTTAGACATTGATTTTAGAAATCCAAGAAGCTGAATTCCAGAATAAATACTTAAAAAAGTCACAATCCAAGCGACTATAACATTCCATTTTTGAAGAAGAATATGTAAAACAATAGTTTCAATAGCAACAATGAAAATTATTGCAATCAGTAGTGAAATTGTTCCACTATCTTTATGGTAAGAGAATTCATTTTTATTCAGTTTTCTTTTTTTCCAATAAATGAAGCCATAGTAGAAAACAGCAATTTCTGTCACTACAGGAATAACTACTTCTTTTGGAAGTATTTCATAACAAGTGTTTTTTAGTGTCGTGAAAAAGTCAACTTCATCACTTTTATTGACTTTATATCGCTTTATTGCTTTGGTAACTTTATATAGGATATATGACACTATCGATAACTCAACTATTGGAAACACCCAAGTTTTAAAGAGGTTGAGAAAATATTGATTTTCAATTGGAAGTATTGAGGAACAGACGAACATTCCGATAATCAAAAAAGGTATTACAGTTGTCTTTGGAATACTTGTTTTTCTAATAAGCATAAAATAGATAAAAGGAACTGTCAGTAATAGGTCAAACGTAATTCCAATCGAGAGTGTATTTGGATTTGTTATATAAATGGATGATTTCGCAAGTATTATCATCAATCCAATAATTAATACTGGTATTCCAAATATTATTAGATTTTTCTGAAGGTTTAATGTCCTATTCATAAGTTTATTTTAATGCCTTTCAACGGTTTGGCTAAATGGTATTTTAATGCCGTTTTAGCTTTTGTTGGTAGCCGTTTTTTCATTTTCATAATATAAATTTCTTTCTTATTTCGGAATTCGGTACTTCACAAACATTACTGTCCTACTGCAAAAACCACAATCCCCATCGAAAAGTATTACAAATCTCATTTTAAATTGGCCTTTCTTTAAAAAGGATAACAAATAGACTAGGTAAAACCAGGATTAAAAAAAACAATCTCAATATTTCTATAGTTGAATATTTTAATGTAAAAAATATCATTGTAGATAAAGCAAAAGACAAAAGGATTGATAAAATCCCCATAGATATCTTCACATTTTTTTGAAAAAGAAGAAGATTTTTCGGTTCAAATGGAATATTCCAATATTTAGGAAACTTAGCTACCAAATAGATGATAAGTATTAAAAATAGATTAACTATGGATATAATCCACAGTTGAATCTTATTTCCATATCCGTCTACTTCTCCCCTAAAATTGATGTGTGTAGGAATCATTTCGGGAATATTGCCATAATTTAAATACAATATTCCTGAATAAGTAAATAGTACAGAAAGCCCCATAGCAAACAAAATTTTCACTTTAATTGAAATCATAATTTAAATTTTAAGGGTTTTTAGTATGGGTAAATGAGGCGTTTTTGGTCGAGTAATTTAGATTATGGCATGGGACAAATTCCAGCGCTAACGAGAGGTAGCATCTCTTTTTGAAATTATCTGGTAGTTCCATCCTTTTGATTTTGTATAACCTACCAAAAAATTAGGCGATTTTTTTCCCGCATATAGTAGTGCTGTACCTGGAATAATGTAATATAATGCACCTGAATCACCATTAAACGGATAAAGTAGTATCGGTATAAACACCATTGCCGAACCGACATATACTAAAAGTCCATCAACAAGTAGAGACACCATAATAGGGTTTTTCTTTATTTTCTCAATTTCAGTGAGTTTTATGATGTTTCCTTTTAGTAGAAAACTTTCGTTATCGATAAGCTGAAATCTCCCTGAAATACGTTGTCCGTCGATTGTTTTTACACGTATTCTTTTGTTTTCTTCAATAATGATTTCCTGCTTAGTGTCCTCATTGAATATTCTGATTCCTTTTATCTGTGCTGTTGCTTGATTTGCAAAAAGCAGCAACAAAAAAACAATGCGAAAGATGTTTCTTTTCTCATTTAACATCCTTCTACGATTTTATAAGTATATACAAAGTGTTACTCACAATTTTCATAACAATCCTCTGCACTGTTGTAGTCTATGTCCGAAAAATTATATCGATATATATGCATCTTAGCTACTTTTTCATAGCTGTAGTTTTCGAACTTTAGAATATTTAAGGGAGAGGGAGTATTTGTATCGAATCTTAAAAATCTTGACGAATCGAAAATTATTTTGATGGAATCTGAATGTATCAATAAGCAATGCGGATTTTCAGAAGGATTACCATTAACACTACAGTCCGCTCCAAATCCTAAAGCAATAGTATAGTTTAGCGTCTCATTGGGTTGAATTGAGTAAACCGACGGATTCCCTTGTTGCCAAGCAAAGATGCTCAGGGGGTGGGAGGTGTGATTTTTGTACTGATAAGTATACTCTGTTGTGTCATCTATTTCTCCATTGCCACAGGCACATCCTGCTAGACTACTGAGTATTCCAGTGATTAAAACAGTCATGTAATTTTGAAGCTGTACCATTACTAAATTTATTTATTATGTTATTTTTCCAATCAGTCCAAGTCTTTTTACTTTGTAAAGCATCTTCAATTTGTCTTACAGAATAACCAGAAACACTATCAGAATAGCTTTTGTCTAATGGTATCCAGGTAATATTTTCGGTCCAATAGTATTTAGAAGTTCTTGTCTTAAATCCATCGATCATATCTTCAACAACTCCGGTATATCTTAACCTACTATAGTCCGGAGAATATGTTGGATAGACTATACGAGTCAATTCCCATTCTACACCTCTTGCCCAAGATTCTTTAACTATTGGACTTGAATTATCAAATTCACTTCTATCCATATTCCAATGAGATGCATGGGCAAGTTCGTGAATTGTACTTGCATATATTTCCATGCTTTCTCTTTGTGGACTATAAATCTTGATTTGAGCTCCAAGAAATCTACGTTCTTCTTTATGTGACCCATTCCCATTTTCCTCATATTTAGCTCTAATTTTCATTTGAGTCCTCCAAAGGCTATTTTGTGGTGGTCGTCTTAAACCTTTGATGTTTTTATAGTAATAATGGTAGGCTGCCCTGAATATTGTTGCATAAAATTCTTGTTTCCCACTGTTAAGGTCTAAATTCCAATCTCCTGTTCTTTTAGGACCGTTATAGGTCGCTCCATTTAACCAACCATCCTGAAGAGCAAATTCATATCTCTCCCAGTCTATACTATAATTGGCAGGTCGTCTAAACGTTCCATCACACAAATAGTTGCCATTTATATTTACAATTCCTCTATGTGTAGTAAACCAGCGTCTTGCTCTAACGACTACTCCCTCAACACCTATAAAACTACCATTAACTATGTATGGCTCTGATATATAGACATCTCGCTGACAACAAGTGGGAATAGTTAATTCAGTTATTCCATCCATAGATTCGCAGTCAGGATAGATTACTCCTGTGCCACAATCGTAATATTCTATATGACTAAAAACTTGTCTAGTCATAATAGTTGTTCCAATATTATCATCCCAAACATTAATTGTTCCAGCAGGTCTCCACTCACTGTTACTGTACGAAATATTTTTACTTGAATCGCGATTTAAATTGCCGGTTAAATGCATGGATTCCTCTACTAATTGTTCTACGTAATTTGATTTATTTTTTTGATGCTTCTCATCTCCAATTTTATATGCATCAGGGATGTGTAAATGTTCTAAAATTTCATAGGGACATCCTTTGGGCATTTCATGGTCTACTTTAACAGCACACCACATTGTAGGAGGTTTCCCTGAATGTCTATTTAGAGAGATTAATTTAGGGATTATCCATTCCTCTACATCTAAAGGGTATTTGTATAGATCCAAAACACTATCCGTTTTCAAAATATCATATTCCTTTTCATTACGAGGAGTGAATTTTATGTAGTAGTGTGTAGTATAGATTTTAGCATCTGAATACTCTTCTTCACTTTTGGACCTCAAACTTTCCAAAGCTTTTTTCATATTCACTACCGAGTAGGGATTTTTCAAACGAGGAATATCAGTAAAAGGATCTTCAATTAAACTCTCCTCTTGTTGAGCTTGTTCTTCATTCAGATAATCATTTTCCTGACAGGAATAAATAAATATTCCAACAAGGATTACCATTGCATAGCGTAGGTTTAGTTTTTTCATTGAATTTGTTTGGGGGGTTCATATTCAATTTAAATTATGCCAATAGGCGATCTATTCAAGAGATAAAAACGAGCTGGTGGAAAATAGAAATTCCTAGATCTTTTGGTAGGTGCACATAAGCGTGTTGCTTCCCCAAGTGGGATCTTGCAAAAAGTAGCCTTTAAAATAGGAAAGGATCGATCTATCGATAGGATAGGAGGTAGGATTTTCATGATATCTCGCAGATTTGGGGGCTGTTCTCCTCTAAGATATAAAAAAAGAAAGTCCTGCAAAAGGATCTAAAACTCTGAGGTATAGAATATTTCGAGGCTGGGATATTTTTGTTGGGTCATCTGTAGGGAAAAGGCAGAATCGGTTAACGGTTGGGCTATAAGTAGTTGCGTGCGTTAGCAACTAGCTTAGTAAGCAAAACCGAATGCGAGAAAATTCCGAAGGAATTTTTCAAATAGGCACTTACCAAAGCAATTAATTATACACGTTGCTGGCATTTCGTTGTTTTTTCTTATATATTAAAATAAATCTTTTCAATACTTATTGTTTGTAAGTTAAAACCATAGCAGAAGATACCATTTTATATTTTCTCCACTTTGCTTGTGAACTATATTTGTAATAATGGGTTGAGTTAAAAGAAGGCACGAATATGGGTAGACTTAATGTATTTCCTTTTTTTGATGCTTCAATCCATTCAATAGCAATAATGACATTTTCTTTTACATTAATATCATATTTAGTTAAATCTACTTTTATCCATCCAGTTTGATTTCTGGCTACTTCTGTAAGAATATCAATTGAATTAACTCTTTTTAAAGGAACATTATCTTTTATGCTATAAATATTTACCCTAAATTTAACTTGTTCATAATTATTACTTTTAATGTAAAATTTAAGTTCTTGTAATAAACTAAATTTCTTTTTTCCTATCGAGAATTTTCTTCCAATTTGTGAACCTAAAATCATGTTTTTAGTTTCAGGATTAGCAAAGAAAACCTGTCTTTTTGATTTAGTTTTTTCTTTACCTGTCTTGTAAATTTTTAAATTATTAGAGGAAATTACTACTTCATCAAGTTCTTCTGTATAACTATCTAAAAAAAATATATTGTTAGAATTATCAAATAGTTCTTTAATCAATATGTGTTTGCTTTTAAATCCTAAAGATGAAATTTTTAATGTATCGAAAATGAATGAGTTATCTAAGTTTAGAGTAAACTCTCCTTTATTATTAGAAACTGTTCCTATTGGTTTGTTTAATATTCCAATATTTACATATTTGATAGGGTTTTCGAGACTATCTAATATCTGCCCCCTAATTATTTTATTTTGCTGTGAAAAAGTATAACTAAAATTAAATAATGTTGTAATTACAATTAGTACAAATGATTTTTTCACAAGTTAAATTATTATGTTTTTTTTTTGAAGTTCAAGTTTCAAGCCATTTTCTATGTTATCGAAATTATTGATTTTTATTGAGCTCGCTAATTCTTGTTCAATTGTAAATGACTGATAGTCAAATAAATCAAATATAAAATAAGAGTTATTCACGATAAATAAACTATACCTTTCATCATTAAATTTATTACAAACCTTATTGCTTTTTCTATAAGGTGTTGAATAATTTCTCATAAATAGATTTTGCAGTTTTGGCCATGGTGTGAATTGAGAAGGGTATTTATATATTTTACTTTCTAAAACTTTATAAGAATTCTCAATTGATTTTCAACTGTTTCTTTTACTTCTTTAATCCTTTTTTCGGACTCTTGATTTATTTCAGTTTGTTGCTTGCTAAAAGCATCAAATCTATCTTTTAGTAAATCGTTTAGTCTTTTTGTATTAGTTTCAAAACCTTCTTTGAAACCATCCAAGGATTTTGATAATTCTTCTCTTTGATTTTTTGACAAGGAACTTGATTCTTCTCTATTTCTTTGAAATTCATCTTTCATTGACTTGTCGGTTCTTTCTAATGAAGAATCAAATTTTATCAGTGAATTTTTTGTTTCGTTGAAATTTCCCTCAATATCAAAATCAAGTTTTATCTTTTTGACTAAAGTGACAATCAGGTTTACAGCTAGTAAGATTATCAGGATTATGAGTAGTATTATTTCTGTCGTCATATTTGGTTTTTCATATTAAGCCCAACGGTTAGTATATGAAGCGTAGCATCCCGAAGGGTATGCACTATACACCTTGTTGGTAGCCTTTTTTGTTTATAATTTTGAGTTTTCGTTCCGTTACAACTATTAAAATTCCCATTGCCAATAACCATAATCCTATTGTAGCCAAATCAGTTATTGCACTAGCTCCAAATATGAGAAATAAAATACACTGAATAATTAATGTTAAAACCATTAGTAATAAAGATATTTTGCCACTAAATTTTTGGGCAAAATTCCAAGATTCTTGACTTTTCATGGATCGAATTGTTCTATAACCATACCATGAATTTACCTTCTTTGGTGGAAAAGCAAAAAAGATGATTAAAATTGTTAACGATATTAAAACTATTGGATTTGTAATTAAATATTTGACTAAGTACATAATTTAAGTTTTTTAAAGTTGTAATGTTTGTGTTTAGGGATTAAGTATAAAGTTAATGCAGCAATCATTGTAAACATGAAGCTTACAAGTCCATGAATTAATGCAATGCCTAAATGAAAACTAACGCCAAAGAATAGAAGCACTTTCCAATTCCAAGTATTTCTTGTCATAAAGACCCATGAAAAAAGGGTCAATTCAAGTAAAATCGTTCCCCAAGAAATGAAAACTACTACGGTTGAATTTGACAGAACTATATGAGCAATACCTGTAAAACTGTCTGAAACACCAAAAATATTATGTGTAAACCAATAATAGATTGCAGTGCCATCGATCCATTCAGTTACGGAAAGTTTTGCCACGGCAGCATGCAAGTAAATAATACTAATCTGAATAATTATAACAGCATAAAATGACCAAACTAGAAACTTCAATTTCTTCTTACCCGACTTTTTTGGTTTAAACCAGTGATTTAATCGGTTGTCTGACAAGCAAATTGGGATCAACAAAAATGTTATTATTGAAGATATTTGGTCTCCACCTTCAATTATTATGCCCGATACAGTATAACTCCATGCAACCCACCAATGAAGAATTCCAAAAATTTGAGGTAAATAACCAGAAATTACAGTAATTAATATTGACAAAGTGAGGTAATAAGCTATTTCTATATTCTTAGAAAAAACAAAAAAAATACTTGCTTTTTCAAAATCTTGGAAAGGTTGTCTAATTATTTGTCCATCAACCATTGGGAACAAATTTTCGTAGCCTGTAAATACCAAGGTCAAAAAGAAACCAAAAGCAAATATTGTGCGAGCCAACCCATATACATTTGTCCATGGATTATGGTTTTCATAAATGCCGATGGTATGATGCAACTTCGTTGCTATATCATTTAACATAAATTCTCTTGTATTTAAAAGGCATAACCAAATCCTTATTTTTTGACCAAGCCCAAGGAATGCGCTCTTGCTCCACAATAAAGAAATCACCTTTTATGTTCTTTGGATAAAACCCCGTATAAATGGTATCAATTTGGATTTGAAAATCAAGGTCAAATACTCCTTTTTTCTCAATCCAATTACCTTGATTGAGTCTTGATGTAACAACTCCAAGTTCCAAATTGATAAGTCTGTTTTTTCTAGAAATACCAAAATAGTTATTACTAGCATTATTTGTTTTTGTAAATTTTATATAACCGTTTCCCAATTTATCTATTTCATAAAGTGTAGTTATATTCTCTCTTGGATCTCTTGTAAAAAATCCCCATCCTTGCGGCAGGAGACTAAAAATTCTACTTTTATTTTCAAATTTAATATTGCTTGGGACGGGAATTGAACTTATAAAAATGTAATAAAATAGAAATGCCCAAAAAGAGAATATTACTATTATGTATAATCTATTGATTTTCATATTAATATTCTAAATTTGCTAAATCATTAATTAGTCTTTCAGCTGATAAACTGTCACTGCTTTTTGCATAATAATCTATATAAGTGTCCTCTTCGAATGGTAACCTCGGATACATTTCGTCACCGTCTCCGCCTCCACCACCACGATTAAAGGTTCTTTCCCTATCAATCGCTGCATAGTATTCTCCAACCCATGCAATGGCGACATAAGTCATAGCTGCTGCCGCATGAGCTACTAGCACGTACGCCGCCGCTACAAAAACGATCCCAGCAAACCAACATTTACCTTCGCTTTCAACCAGAAAACTTGATTGCTTTTCTATATCTGTTCTTAATTCTTCATAATTAATGCTACCATCTTCGGTAAGATAATTATCAATATCAATTTTTGAAACCATCTCCCCCAACTGTTTTTCTTGATTTTTGTCAAAGTAGAGGTTGATTGCACTTTTGAAAAGGATGTCTGAACCTTTTACCAACGCGTCTTGTATTGTTAAGTGGTTTCTTGATTTTAAGGATGTTAAGAACTCATCAAAGTAATCAGGGTCGTTTTTGGAAATCTCATTAATAATATCTTCCATTTTCCTATGGTATTCCATACTATCATCTTCATTTAGCTTTTGTAGCTCATAAAAACTAAAAGAATTAGAAATACTTGGCACTTTTTCTGCTACTTTACCAGTTGCAAAAAATATTCCCTTAAAATATTCCTCTCCATATAATTCAAGAGACAATTGTTCATCAACAATGTCGTATTGCTCACAACTAACAAACAGCACTAAAAATGTCATAAATAAAGAAATCGGTTTTAATTGTTTTCTAATTGATTTCATAACTATAAAATTAAAATTACGCCTACGCTCTTTTTTTAAGTCGTTTTTAGGCTTCCTCCGACCGTCGGTTATCACTTTTCGCAGCTGTTTTTACAAACACTCCTTTCAAATTTTCCAACCGTAAATCAAAGTTTCAGTTAATGAGTTATCCAGTAAGTTGTTACTCCAAACGGCTACCAACTTGTATATATCCGCATATTGCGTTTATTTCTTTTATATGTTATTCGGTTTAATGTTTTTGTTTTAATGCTTTGACTTTCTATGGTAGCATCTAGTGGACTTTTAATATTTGTAAGAGATTTTTTGTGTAAAGAGGAAATAATTCCCCTAGTTTTTACATTTCTACTTCCGAATAGCCCCTGAATAAAATAGCTATCAGGAAGGTTGTTTTCTAGTGTATCAACAGAAATAGGAAAGGCTCTTTGCGGGCAGTTCGCCCTCAGGTGTATCGCCGAAAAATGATGGTATAGTCGTAGGTTTTGCATGGATCAAGAACAGATTTGGGGGCTGTTTCCTTAAAGATACAAAAAAAGGGAGGTGCTTGTAAAAAGGGTTTTGGTAGAGTAAATGTAAAGTTGGGTCTGTAGTGGTCTTGTATATGAAATCTAGCAGAATAAAAATATGATTACTCTCAATCTAATTATTAAAATTACTTAAGAATGAACTTTGGTAGTTTGCACTTAACTACTATTTATCAAACTGTATTAGCAAAAGTGTTTAGTTGCAGTTTACTGCTTGTTCATATTCTTCACTATCAATGTTATAAACTAAAGTATTATTTGAGGAATTGTACATGCTCTCTTTAAAATTATCATAGAGTTTTATCTCTTTTAACTTAAAATAATTCTCAATACATATATCATTAACAGTAAATCGCAGTATAATTTTTTCTACACCTTCGAAAGGTTCTCCTATTCCATTTTTATGACCATATGAAACTGAAGAAATGGTAACCTCTCCATTAACTTCAATAGAATAATTTTTATAGTTTTCATTTTGGTTATTAAATAGACGTATTTCAATGTTTTCAGGCGTTAAATTTTTATAAACAAAATAAGTAGTTAAACTACCTTCATCGTCACTATCACTACAAGAAAAATTGAAAAATAGAAGAAGCAAAATATTAATCCCAATAATCAAATAATGCATCCAAATTATTTTCGGTTTCATTGTTATGTTCGTTTTTTTTATTTTTCCATTTCGATATTTGTCACAGAGACCCACCTGGGTGCCTTATCAATTTCTTGTCTCAAAAGCAAATTAAGCTGTGCCGTGTGATGCTGTACGTGTCGCATGTTGTACAGTAACATTTCAAAAACTGAATAGTTTTTATAATCATTAATCCATCTAGAATTTGCAATTCCTTGCGTTAATCCGGAAATTAACTCGAAACATTTTTTCCTACTATGTTCTAGATATGAGAGCATTTCTTCTTTGCTATAAGTCCTGTCAGGCATAGCACCGGA
Source organism: Flavobacteriaceae bacterium (assembly GCA_049889695.1). Lineage (GTDB taxonomy): Bacteria > Bacteroidota > Bacteroidia > Flavobacteriales > Flavobacteriaceae > WTJH01. The sequence continues at coordinate 28,358 of JBMHCX010000007.1, forward strand.
AGGGTCAAATTCGGACAAGGTATAAGGTGCCGGAGGCGAAAAATCTGTTGGGTTGAGAGTAAGATAGTAATCCGTCCAGAACAAACAGTGATAGGCTACATACCAGATTTTTTTTTCCGAATCCCATAATTCGACAGGGCACATTCTGATAGCATTTTCAAGCATATCCAAACTTGCTCCGAACTGTCTCCAAATATCTCTTTTTAAGTCTGGATTCATATTCTGCTAAATCTATTTTCTAAAATGACCGCCAACGGTAACGTATAAGAATAGTAGCGGATTTCTACTCACTTACTTTTCCGTTTGTTACTGATGTAATTTTATAAATTTCATTTTTGTTTTAGCGATTATACCGCTATTATTTTTATACAATGTTGGCAGTAGTATTTTATTCATTTCGCTTGTCAAAATCTATATTTTATGTTCAAAAGAATGTATTTGGGAATGACTCTAAAATTTGTTTCGTTCCGCTGAAATTCGGATATAAAAATATCCCTAAATTCGGTTATGTTGGTCAAATTGTTAGCTGACAATCTGTAAGAAAATCGGCTTTTTTCGGGATTAAAATTCAGATTGGCATTTATAAACCAATAGTCGTTGTCGTTTATCGAGTAATAGTTGTTTTCAAGTTTAAACAACCGTTGGTTAGATAATTTTAAAGTGGCATCTAAATTACCTTGCAAATATTCATTAGTTGATATTTGATTGTCAAATTCTCCTTTAGAATAATTGTACTGAAAACCAAATTTAAAGTTTACTGGCAGTTTGAAATAGGTTGTTCCTTGTATTCTATAATTGGCATTATAATTTACGACTTCGCTAATGGTGTTGTTTATGATTATTGGATTATTTGACCAAGACTGCTGTGTGCTTACTTTTAAGGTACTTGAAAATGGTTTTAAGTATTTTGTAATACTTAAATTATAATTAGTCAATTTACCACCGTTAATAATTTGGTATTGGTTAAAGTTTGTTCGTTCTGTAATTTGGCTGTTTAAGCCGTAACTTTTGTCAGTAAAACTGTGCAACAAAAAGGAATTGATTAAAAATTGTTTTTTGTAGTTGTTAAACGTGTAAAAAAAGCCAAAACTATGATTGTTAATTTGTTGTATGTCGTTTGTTCCTCTATTAAAAGTTCTATAATTGGTCAAGATAAAATCCTCTGTTAAATATCTAGCTTGTGGCAGATTGTTTTGGTAACTATAACTTAATCCAAAATTACCAACCTTAGTTTTTTTTGTATGAAATCTAATTTTAGGATTAATAAAAAAGAATTCCTTTTTAGTATTATTGATATCTAAATAATTTTGGGAAATACTTAACGAGCTACTAATTTTAAATAACCTTGAAATATTATAGTTGTATTTACCTAAAAATGACAGTCTGGAATTTTTATAATCTGTGTCGTTTGATAGCGTATCGACTGGTGTTTGGTTATCAAACCTAAAACTGTTCTCTATCTTATCCTTGTCAACAACGGCTGAAAATTCCAATCCATATTCAGACTTTTTTCTTTTTGTAACTATTTCCGAAATTAGACCGTAATAGTTTAAAGGTGTTTTGCTGTTTTGGTTTATGGTCAAATCCTCATCATTGTTAAAGACATCGCTAAAAATATTGGGCTGAATGGTGTAATCCTGTTTCGTATTGTTTATCCCTAAATAACCATAAGCCAATAAAAGCGTGTTATCAGCAATTTTTTTTGTAATATTTAAATGATTGAAGAAGTTATATTTTTTATCGTCTTGAGTTTGTGAAATATTAACGCCATTAAAAATCAGGTTTTCTCTTGTTTGTGTTGGGTTATTTTCAAATGTAAAGTCATAGGTTAAGTAGGTCTCGTTTTTAGAAAAGTGTTTTAGTTCAAATTCTGTTGCGAACGACAAATCTTTAATATTTATCCTGTTTTGCTCGTTAAAAGAAATTACCTCTGGCTCAATAAAATATTGTGTTATGTTGTCGTTTTGTTTTTCAATCTCATCGTAAGTGAAGTAAGTTAAACTTCTTAATTTAGTTTGTTCTGATAGGTTTGTAACAAAACTCAAAGAATTTAAAAATGAGTTATTAAAAATATCCTCATTATTTGAAAAGTTTGTAGATGACAAGTTATCTATATTGACAAAAGTATTATTTGTTTTTTCAATCTTTTTACTGGTGTCAAAACCACTAATATTTAACTTTCCAGTATTCTTAATTTGCGAGATTGAAGTTCTACCTACGCTGTTTACATTCGTTAGATTGAAAAACTTAATTTTCTTCTTTAAAAGCCCAATGTTTGCTGTTGAATTGTATCGTTCATCAGTACCATAGCCCAAATCCAAATTACCAAACCAAACATTTTTTTTATCCTCTTTTAATTTTAGATTCAACGCCACTTTCTCAGACTCTTGAAAGTTTTTTAAAACAGGGTTGTCCTCAAAATTGTTTAACACTTCAACTTCTTCAATATTGTTGGCATCCAAGTTTTTGGTTAGCAATTTATATTTATCGTCAAAAAGGTCATCGCCTTCAATTAGCAATTTGTCAATGGCTTTACCGTTCACTTTGATGTTTCCATCAGATAACACTTCTATTCCGGGAATATTTTTGAGTAAATCTTCAACTACGATTTCTGAACCATCTTTGAATGCAGAAACTTTATAGGTAACCGTGTCTCGTTTGACTTTTATTTTTTCCCAAGCCTCCAAAACTACTTCGTTGAGTTGTTCTGCTTTTTCGTCTAAAGTAAAGTCAAGTTTATATTCAGTTTTGTTGTCAAGTAATATCGTTTTTTCTTGCTCTTGAAATCCTAAACTATTTGCAACTATTTTTAATTTATTAGACTGTTTAGCTTTCAAGTTAAATTTTGTTTGATACTGACCATTTGTATTAGAATAAGTATAAGCAATTATTTCGTTTTCTTGATAAATTAGAATTGTCGCATTTTGAATTGGGTCGTTTTGAATTGAGTATAAAACACCAGAGACTCTATATTCTTGTGCAATACAGAAATAAGTGTTTATAAAGAAAAATATTAATTGAAGTTTTTTCATTTATTCATCAAATGCCTCTATAAAAAAGTTTTTCATTGGCATTTCATTTTCTTCAGTTCCTGCTCCATCATAATTTTCAGCTACCAATCGACCGTTTTGAATATTTTTGGAATGAATACTTTTTAAAAGAACTTTATACTCATCAAAAGAAATCCATTTTTGGTTTTCTGTATCTGGATTAAGTTGAGGAATTTCTATTTTTTCTTTTGAAGGGTATTTAATGGATTTAAAATAAAAGTATACTTCCTTGTTTGTGTCATATGCCTCTAATATTAGACCAGGAAGTCCTTGTAATTTCCACGGACCATAAGCCAACGGGATAGATTTTGTAAACCAAGCTGTATAATTTCTTCCTCTGAAACTTCCTGTGGCTTTAATACATTCAAAATTTCCTATATTTTTTTTATCATTTGAAATTTTCCACTTTATTTTTGGAACTTCTTCTTTTACATAGCTGTAACCTTTATTTCTAGATTGCATTTCTTTATTTAATTGTACATATACTCGGTATCCATTTTTAGAAGTTCTTTTAGGTTTTACAAATACATTGTCTTTATCCTTTTTTATTATGACAGACTTATTTACGTGTCCGCCTTCTAATGAATCCTTTGCGTAAGTATAAAGTGATTTGGAATTATCAAAAGTTAGAGTAGCATTATAATCTACTCCAATCGGTGCGCCCATTCCCATACTTTGTTTATGTCCGTATTGTACTAAACCAATTTTATCCTGTGAATAAAGGTTTAAACACAGAAGTAAAGTAAAAGTTACTGAAAGTTTTTTCATTTTATTTTTTGTTAAAAAAAGCGGATCTATGACTTCATAAAATATTTAACAAGATTCTTGGAATTGTTGAACTAAAGCTTCGATGTGTTCGTAGCATATTTTTCCACTCCAAGAATATCCATAACCATCTCCACAATCAACTTCGATGATTAAGTTTGATACCACACCTTCATCACAAATACTTCTTGCAGGTGTAACAACTGTAATTGTTCCATTTTCAATAGGATATTCCTTTACCTCCATAGGTAATATAATTTCTGCATTTTCTTCTACAGAAATCGGCTCGATTTTTTCATTTGTTGTAAAAGCAAAGCTTACAAATGAGCACAGTAAAATAAAAAGTACTTTTTTCATAATTTTCGATTTTAAAAGTTTAAAAAATGTTTATCAATAGAACCGCTTTAGGTTAATATTCAGTTTTTCGTCCGTCAATATTACTGCCAACGGTCTTGTATATGAGTAGTAGCCTGTCGAAAGGCGGCTATTACTTATATACCTTGTTGTGCCCAGTTATTTAATTTTTTTAGCAATTCTTCAAAATTCCTGTTGGTCGTCTTGCCCAATAAATCTTTGACTTTTTCACGTTTGTCCTTGTCAATGTTGAGTATTGAAAAAGTTGATGAGAACTCCTTCTTATTCACCCTACAGTCTTTTTTGGTATCAAAAGCAAGTTCATAGAGTGCTTTGTGTTCGTCTTTAGTGAAATAGGATTCAATTTTCTTGTTATCAATTGGAAGGGTCATAATAGTATCACTATCCAAATCGAACTTTTCCATATATTTTTCTTGTGCTTCTTTCCCTGCATCATCTGAGTCAAGAATAACCTTGAAGTCTGCGCCCCAACCAATATTCAAAGAAATCAACGATGATAATTTCTGAGCAGAAGAGCCAGGGTAAATGACAAAATCTAAGGTATCCATGGCACTTATCACATCGTACATAACTTTCAACACTTTCATATCAGAAGGGCCTTCAGTTATTATCGCTTTAGACCATGGGGTGTCAAACGAATTAGGTACAAGTCGTAGTAGATTCGCAAGTGGTTGATAATATGTTTCATCTGATGTGTCGAGCTTTATATAGTCTGCCCACAACATGCTTGTAACTTCCCCATCATCTCTGCGAATGACATATGTAGTCTTAATATTGTCCAATGAGATTAGATATTGACTATGCGTACTATAAATGACCGAAGTGTCTTCAACTAATTTTTGGAAATCTCCTATCATATTCTGTTGAGCAGATGAGTGTAAGTTAGATGCTGGTTCATCTATAAGAAGCACGGGTTTACCATAATTTTTTCTCAATTTTTTCCTTCTGAATTCAGTTTTCATTAAAAAGGATAAGTACCACAAAGCTCCTTTACTTCTCTCGTCCACCGAAAATGTTGTTCCATCAGTGTCGGTTATTGATATTTCGAAATAAGCTCTTGCAGGATTGTATGTCAATTCGGTTTCTTCTATGTCTTTGACACCTGACAGTTCTTTCCATTTTTTCGAAAAGGACTTATTTAATGTTTTGTTTACTCTTTTTAAAACAGTTTTAGCGTCCTTAAGCCTTAGGTTGCTTTTGGAATGCAAAGTCTTGAACTGTTCAATGGAATAGTCCTTGTTCGTGTTAAAGAAGAGTCCGTCAATTATGTCATACCAATCAGGGTTAAAGGCATCATTACCCTTCGCAGTGAATATCTTCTCAGGTATTCGATCCTTAAAATCTTCAAAGTATATAATGAAAGGACATTGTCTTACAATCTCTTTAGCAAGCGCCCTGCTCAACTTATCCTTTATAAATGGATGTTCCGATTCAATTTGATAATAATTAGGCTGAGGGTTCCCTTTCCGGAATGGGATTACTCGGCTAATTTTAATAGAACCTTCTTTATTGACTTCACGAAAGAACCCTTCAATATTCTGAGCTTGAGAATCTGACGCTTCATGGTTCTTTATGAATTTCTTAAAGTCACCGACATCCAGCTCTTCATCCAGCTCAATTGTTGCTGTAATTACGGCAGATTTGTTTGAATTGACATCTGACTTATTTCGTATGTCTTTGAAGAACTTGTCATTGTGAGAGTTGTCAGGGTCATTTAAGTAGTCAAAGCACTCTATCGCTTTGAGAATAGTCGTTTTCCCAGATTCATTTAATCCTAGCAATAAGACCAAATCATCCTTGACTAAGCTAATTGAAACCTGATCAATTCCTTTGAAGTTGGAAACACTAAAGTCTTTGTATATCATCTTTTCTATTTAATTGGGCACAACTACTATGTATGAACACTCCTATGGTGTTTATTTTCCTTATCTCGTTGGTTAAGTGGTTCAATACATCCCATTTTGGCATGTATTGCGCCACCCTTTTTTTGGTAATAGGAGTCCAATGGGTTTACAATATTTCCTATTTCCTGAGTTGAAACTTGGGTATATCGTTGTGTATTTTTTGCATTTCTACTTCCGAATAGCCCCTGAATAAAGAGGCTATCAGAGAGGTTGTCTTCTGGTGTATCAACAGAAATAGGAAAGGCTCTTTGCAGGCAGTTTGCCCTTTGGTTTTTAGCCGAAAAATGATGGTATGGTCGTAGGTTTTGCATGGATCAAGAACAGATTTGGGGCCTGTTCTCCACGTAAGATATAAAAAAAGAAAGTCCTGTGAAAGGATCTAAAACTCTGAGGTATAGAATATTTCGAGGCTGGGGTATTTTTGTTGGGTCATCTGAAGGGAAAAGGCAGAATCGGCTAAAAATACCAACTGCTTGTGTTTGTCGCGTGCCAAAAACTTTTGCTTTACCCGTTTAAATTCTTCAAACTCTGCTGCTGGGGTTTCCGGTTCACGGATCCAGCAAGCTTTGTAAACGTTTAGGTTTTCAAAGGTACACTGGGCACTATATTCGTGCTCTAAGCGGTATTGGATCACCTCGAACTGTAGGGCGCCGACGGTACCAATCACTTTTCGGCCGTTAAGGTTTAAGGTAAACAGCTGGGCCACCCCTTCGTCCATCAGTTGGTCGATACCCTTGTGGAGCTGCTTGGCTTTCATAGGGTCTGCATTGTTGATATAGCGGAAGTGCTCGGGCGAAAAGCTGGGGATTCCTTTAAAATTCAAATTTTCTTTGGCGGTTAGCGTATCGCCAATTTTAAAGTTGCCCGTATCGTGTAGGCCAACAATATCACCGGGGTAGGAGATATCTACGATCTGTTTTTTTTCGGCAAAAAAGGCGTTCGGGCTAGAGAATTTCAGCTTTTTGTTGTGACGTACGTGGAGGTAGGGGGTGTTGCGTTCAAAGGTTCCGGAAACGATCTTCACAAAGGCGAGGCGATCTCTATGCTTGGGATCCATATTGGCATGGATCTTAAAGACAAAGCCCGAAAAGTTATCTTCCTGCGGGTCTACCAGTCGCTCCTCCGCTGCTTTGGGTCGGGGAGGGGGAGCAATTTCAATAAAGCAGTCGAGCAGTTCCTGCACTCCAAAATTGTTAAGGGCCGATCCGAAAAATACGGGCTGTAGCTGTCCGTCGAGGTAGTCTGCTGCACTAAATTCGGGATATACCCCATTTAACAGCTCCAGTTCTTCTTGCAGTGTTTCCAAGGCCGTGCTGCCGATAGCCGCTTCCAGTTGGGGATCTTCGAGCGCCTGAAAAACTTGCTGACTCCCGATGGTTTGTTTGTTTTCGTCCTGAAAAAGGAGAATGTCCTTTTTCCAAAGGTTATAGATGCCTTGAAAATCTTGTCCCATTCCAATGGGGTAGCTCAGTGGGCATACCCGAAGGCCGAGCTTTTGTTCTACTTCATCTAGCAGGTCGAAGGCGTCTTTCCCCTCCCGATCCAGCTTGTTTATGAAGACAATCATGGGGATATTTCGCATTCGGCAGACCTCCACCAATTTTTCGGTTTGCTCTTCCACTCCTTTGGCGACGTCGATTACCACAATCACGCTGTCGACAGCCGTAAGGGTGCGGTAGGTGTCTTCGGCAAAATCTTTGTGCCCGGGGGTGTCTAGGATGTTAATTTTTCGGTCTTTGTAGATAAAGGCCAATACAGACGTGGCGACCGATATTCCCCGCTGCCGCTCGATTTCCATAAAGTCGCTGGTCGCTCCTTTTTTGATTTTATTGGACTTTACCGCGCCCGCCTCTTGGATGGCACCTCCAAAAAGCAAGAGTTTTTCGGTTAGGGTTGTTTTTCCCGCATCCGGGTGCGAGATAATTCCAAAAGTTCTGCGTTTACTGATTTCCGTGGCCAGGCTCATTCCCATAAGTTTCCGCAAAAGTAGCAAATTGACAGCTTTCATTTTGTTTAATCTTTTTTCGGTATTTTTACGCAGTATGAAAGAAGAAAATGTCATTTTGGTAGATGACCAAGACCGTCCTATCGGGCTTATGCCCAAAATGGAGGCGCACGAAAAGGCGCTTTTGCATCGTGCCTTCTCTGTCTTTGTGTTAAACAATAAGGGAGAATTGATGCTTCAACAACGCGCCTTGGACAAATATCACTCCCCGGGCTTGTGGACCAATACCTGTTGTAGTCACCAACGCGATGGGGAAAGTTCTATTGCCGCCGGCCTGCGACGCTTACAAGAAGAAATGGGTTTTCAGACCCCTTTAGAAGAGGCCTTTTCGTTTATCTACAAGGCCCCGTTCGACAATGGCTTAACCGAGCACGAGTTCGACCACGTCCTCATCGGATACTCCGAACAGGAGCCTATCCCCAACCCAGAGGAAGTGGCCCATTGGAAGTGGATGCCTTTGGAAGACATCCATGCCGATCTGCAACAAAATCCCGATGAGTATACCGTTTGGTTTGCCATCATTTTCGAACGTTTCTTTCAAGAGTTAAAGGAGAGAATCACACTTGTTTAAAAAAAATGCTATGAATGTAACTGTTAGCCGCAAAGCGCACTTCAATGCTGCGCACAGGCTCTATCGACCCGACTGGGACGACCACCACAACCAAGAGGTGTTTGGCAAATGTGCCAACCCCTATTTTCACGGACACAACTACGAACTGATTGTCAGTGTAAGCGGCCCGATCGACCCCGAAACTGGCTATGTCATGGACATGAAAGTTCTTAAAGACCTCATTAAATCCGAAGTAGAAGACGCCTTCGACCACAAAAATCTAAACGAGCAGGTACCGGAGTTTAAAACCTTAAACCCCACAGCCGAAAACATCGCTGTGGTGATTCACCAGAAGCTTCAGCCACATCTGTCGGCCGAGCAAAGTCTGGAGGTTACCCTCTACGAAACTCCCCGCAATTTTGTGACCTATAAAGGATAATTATGTTAAAAATAGGGACTAAAATGCCTGCCTTTGAAGGGATCGATCAGGAAGGAAATCCTTTTGATTCCCATCAGTTAAACGGCCATCCTGCTGTGATATATTTCTACCCCAAAGACCATACGCCCGGTTGCACGGCCGAGGCCTGTGGCTTTCGAGATGCCTATGAAGACTTTACTGCCCTTGGCGCACAAGTCGTCGGTGTTAGTATGGACACTGTCCGGAGTCATCAGCGTTTTGCCCAACGCCACCAGTTGCCTTTTACTCTCTTGGCAGACACCGACAAAACCATCCACAAGAAATTCCGGGTCGGCAAGCAGTTGTTGGGCTTGTTCAACAAACGCCTGACCTATGTGGTAAATGCAGAGGGGGTCATTATTCAGACCTATGAGAATCTACTGGGGACTCCCCACATCAAAGAGGCCTTAAGGAGCCTCAAAAAAAATCAAAAAACGAACTGAAAAATTTCTTACATTAGAAATAAAATAAGGACATGGCTAGCATAAAAGCATTTAAAAAAGAAATAAACAATACCATCGGAGGGCTGATAGAAGAAATCTACTTGTGGGAATTAACCAACCCATCGGCCGATTTGTCGGCTTCCGAATCCATCATCGATGAAGCTATTACGTTGTTCGACGAACTCATTCAGCAAATCAACGCTACGGAAAAGGAAGAGCGCACCAAGCGGTTTGGAGAAATTCGATCGGCCTTCCAGCAGGGAACATCCTCTCTTGAAACGAAAATAAATCAGCTCGGCTGATTTGTTACTCCTGGTCGGAGCCTCGACGCTCCTCAAGAAAGTCCATAAATTTTTTCCCGTAGAAAGAAGACTTCACTTCTGGCGTCATTTTGCTAGCGAGGGTGTCTAAGAAATGAAGTTGAGTATCATAGATTTCGGACAAAACAATAAAGGGAGCCACGTCGTAATCGGCATGGTTGGTCGCAAAGTTAAGCGCAAATAAATATTGTCGCTTCGTATTCTGATCTAACTTTTCCTGGTAGGCCTCCATATTGTCGGCTCCATCTTTTTGTGCATTGAGGTAGTCTTCCAAAAGGTCGAGACGCTGACTGTTGAATTTGCGGATATAGCCGTAAAATTCGTGCAGTAACTCCTGGTTTTTAGAACCAGTGATTTGCGCACTACTTTCAAAAGTTTTCAGGCGTGTTTCAATATTGATTTTTCCAGGTTCTCCGAAAAACATGATTCGATCATTAAGGCTATCCCCGTCTTTTTTATTTAAAAATAAATAATAGACCTCTGCATGCTCTAAAGGCGTGTCGAAGCTAAAGTTAGATTGTCCTTCCAATTGAATAGAGTCTACTGCAACCAAGAGCGTATCCTGCATTTTTTGCAGAAAAAGCGTTCCGCGGCGAAGCCCTTCAACATTTCCTTCCACGCGCATGGTATTCGGGGCAAGTGTCTTTTCTGAGTTACATTGTTGGAAGCCTAGACCAACGATGAGGAGGGCTACAAAAGAGAATAGTCGTTTTTTCATGTATGCTTAAAAATTAAACCAATAGGTGAGTTTCAAGTTAATGGATCGAAAACTCGCCTGGGGGTTGTCAATATCGTAATATTGATCGTTATAGACCAAATATAAATCAGACAAAGGAGCAAAGCGCCATTGTAGGCGAGAATTTATCCCCAAATTGTCCGACTGAGAACTGTACTGCACAAAAGTGGTCCAAAAAATACTTTTGGAGAGTGTGGCTTCTATTTTGGGGCTAATCAGCCATAAGTTTTTGGTGGCGTATGGCTCGGGTAGGGCAATCCGATCAAAATTCAGCAGAAGGCTGGCCCGCAAGTAAGGCTGTTTTCGAAGCGTGATATTATTGCGAAGACTGTAACGATAACCGTTGTAGAATTCCCCAACAGAAAGTTCGCTATTGAAAGAAACTAATCGAATGGGGTCTGAACGATAGGAAACACCTCCGCGACTAAAGGTATAGCCCATTTCTCCTGGGAGGGGGGTCTGATCGGTTCGGGTGGGGTCGAAGCTGTCAAACAAATAAACATACTGGTTGCGCAATTCAAATTCCCATGACGACTGATTGCGCTTATTGATCGAAAAGCGAACAATATTTGTCCGATCCGACAACTTATCAGGACGTTCCGATTGAGAAAACAAGAAAGACATCAGGCGTAGCTGATAGTTCACCACGGGAGAGTCTTCCGGATACCATCGACGGGTAAAAGTGGTGGTCTGCTTAAAGATTCCAGTCCGACGAATAAAGCCGAGATCCGACTGAAAATCGTCTCCGACATAGATCCCTCCGACGCGGAAACCGTAGAAGCGACTATTGTAGTCTACAAATGCTCCTGTACTCCAGTCGTCGTTGCCGCCATTGCGGACAGAGGAGGTGTGCGCATAGGCACGGCCCGTCCACTGATTGTTGGCAGAAGCTAAATTGTAGTCCAAGCCAAAAACACGGTTGTAGTTTTGAATATTTGCTCCGTCGTATTGCTCATTTAACTCTTCACGATTAATGAAAATAAGGCCGATATTGGAACGGGAAAATACTTGTTGCTGTAGGGTTAAGACACTGTTGTTAAACGAGGCGATTCCATTCTCTGGATCTTCGTCTGTGGTCATATTCATCAGTCCAACACGAAGTTTGTCGTTGAGCTTTCCGCTCAGGCGAAGACCGCCAATAATTCTATTTTGAATATTGTTCCCGTCTCTGTCCTCTGCTACACCAATCCGCCGGGAGAAGAAAGGCTGTGCTTCCCTACGATCGCCGAAGTTGGTAAACAAATCGCTGTTCTGAATAAAAAACTGACGTTTTTCGGGAAGGGATACTTCGAAACGCGTAAGGTTAATGATCTGATCGTCGACTTCCACCTGAGAAAAATCAGGGTTTAAGGTCAGGTCCAAGTTAAGACCATTGCCGATGGGAATCTTAAAGTCACCCCCGAACTTGATGGAATTGTCTTTCCGATCTTCTTCAAAGTCCTTAGCCGCTACCGTATTCAGATATGGAATGGCCGCCCAGGGAGCATTGTTCTTTCCGAGTGGCTTTTCAAAAATCATGGGTTGGGTAAAGGCTAAAGCAACAATGGATTGGTTTTGGGGAACTTTGGCCCAACTGGTCCATTCCTCCGACTGGGTGTCGTAGCGGTATAGATTAAAGCCCCATTCTTGACTACCCTGGGGATAGTTTAAACGGGCAAAAGGAATCCGAATTTCATTGATATATGCCGTATCGGTTAGCTGACTGCCCACTTCCCATTTCGTGTCCCAGCTGTTGTTGGCATCCCGATCGTAATTGTTCGCTCCGTTGGAAAGCAAAGCCTCTCGTTTCACACCATAGGGATTGGTACCAAAAAAGAAGCCGTTAGTTTTGTCGTTAAAGGTATCGAGGGTAAAGGTGATGTTGTCGTTGCCATAGCCTTCATAGTCTCGTTGCAAAGAAGGCACTACGATGTTTTTGGAAGCAATTTCTGAAACGACCAAGAGGTATAAATATTGATCGTTATACAACGCTTTAACACGGGTAGGATAGCTTGCCGGGAGGGAGTCGGTCGGTCGCCATTGAGTGAAGTTAGAGATTTCTATAGCTTGCGACCATTCCGCTTCATCGGCATGGCCATCGATGTTCAGTTCCGAATCGATATATCTTACGCGGATCTGTTCGTCGCGGTCTTGGGCTCCTAGCCAGCTCATGGTGCTGACACAAAAGACAAGGTAGATAGACAGATGTTTGATAGGGTTCAATTTTTTTTTTTCGTGGGCAAAGGTAAGATTTGATTTTCAAAAGTGCCTTAAAGTTGTCATTTTCTGTTCGATAGCTAGCGCTACTATCATTCAGAAGCTGAAGAGGTTCGAAGCGGGATCAGGTTTAAAACATTTTTCGGAAAGTAAGGTTAATACGAGGTCCTACTTTTCGTTTGGTTTTTGCGATCTGATGTAGCCATTTTAGTTGGGTGTCTCCCTCCATTAACAATAGACTGCCGTGCTGTAAGGGGATTTTGAGACGTTGCTCTTTTAAGGTTCGATGTTTTAAGTGAAAAAAGCGCTCAGCACCAAGGCTAATGGAAGCGATCTGTGGGCGAGGGCCGAGTTCTTTTTCATTGTCGGCATGCCATCCGTTACTGTCTTGTCCATCCCGATACAAATTAAACAAAACAGCATCAAAAGCCGTTGGGCATAGTTCAGCAATCCGATCGATTAACGCTTGGGTGGGAGCATCTACTTCTTCGGCCGTAAGCGTTAAACCTGAATAGGTATAGGTTTTTGAGTCCAGCGCGTGAAAAGAGGTGAGACGAGGTTGCATATACGTCTTTCCAAAGACTTTTACAGGCTCGTGCTTCCAAGGAATATTGGTCTTGAAATGATAGAACAAGGCATCAGCTTTTTTGGGAGATAGGAAATTTGGAAAGTAGCGTATGTTGGCATCAGGAAGATCCGGATTCCATGGGCGATGTGAAAACAAATCCATTTCAGCTGCGTTTTTCAAAGGGGATAACTGTTCCTTTTTCCAGATAGTCTTTTAGTCCTTTCAGCAGAAGTGCCCAACACCAAGAGCTGAATTTAAAATGATGATTGTTTTCTTGCCAACCCTCATGATAGAAAGCAACCAAGGTAGCGTTGCCCTTAGTATGTAATCGGAAACCAAAGCGTGTTGGATCCCAGTCCTGATCCGATTGAGTCATTTGTATTTCAAAATGCTGATCGACTTCACAAGCAGATACTTTTCCCCACCAGTCGTATTCCTCCGTAAAAAAAAGATTGTAAGGAGCCCCCATCGTAGGACGGCCACTGCATTTTTTCGTCCACCATTGGTTGAGTTCTTCCGGGGTTGTAATCGCATGAAAAACCTTGGCAGGGCTCGCTTGGATAATCAGATCGTGTTCTATGGAATGCGTCATAACTATTGCTTTAAACCAAGGTATTTGCCGCTAGTTGTTTACGCTCGTAGAATTTTTTCCATCGCCCGACCTCGCGCCAGTTCATCGACTAATTTGTCTAGATAACGGGTTTGTTTGGTGAGTTCCACATCGATTTCCTCGATTCGATATCCACAGATAACCCCCTTGATTTGTGCTGCATTGGGGTGTAGCTGGGCGTGTTCGAAAAAGGTTTTAAACGTCGCTTTCTGTGCGATGAGTTCCGAAAGTCTGGCCTTGTCAAAACCCGTAAGCCATTCAATGACCGTTTGTAGCTCTTCTTCCGTACGTCCCTTTTTCTCTACTTTAGTCACATAGTGGGGATAAACGGAAGAAAAAGTCATTTCAGCAATGCGTTTATGGTGTTCGGGAGTAGCTTTCATCGGAGTTGGTTTAAGAATTTCTGAGCAGTTCATCCGCTGCTCTCCACTAAAATAAAAAATCCCTACTCGTTGGAATAGGGATTTTAAAAATAATATGGGGGAGGAGTGTTATTTGATCAGCTCAAAAGATCGCTGCACGAAAGCGGTTAGCGCCTCTCCTTTGAGGAGATTTTGCGATAGGCGTGCCAGATCGATCCCTTGCTGAATCAGTCGACTGCGCTTTTTGGCAGTCTTCGTCTCCAAGATGGTACGAATTAAATCATGATTGCTATTGACCAAAAGGGTATACATCTCAGGCATATTCCCCATAAAGCCACCACCGCCGGTCGCTTGCATCTCTTTCATTCGACGCATAAACTCCGGTTGTGTAATCACAAAGGGGCTACTGGAACTATCCATGGCCTCTACTTGCACGGTATATTGGCTGTCTTGTATCACCTCTTCGATTAGTGGCTTCAGTTGTTCCTTTTCTTCCTCTGAAAGTTTAGAAACGGTAGATTCCTCTTTTTTGATCAAGTTTTCAATAGCATCGCCATCGACTCGGGCAAAGCTGATGTTTTCCTTGCTGGTTTCGAGTTTTTGCAATAAGTGAGCGATAATAGGAGAATCTAGGTGCAACACCTTGTAACCTTTGTCTTTCGCTTGTTGAATATAACTGTGCTGCGCTTCTAGGTCTGCAGCATAGAGCAAGACGAATTTTCCGTCCTTGTCGGTCTGGTTTTCTTTGAGTTCTTTTTCAAGCTCTTCAAAAGTGAAAAACTCTCCATCTGTCGTAGGATAGAGGGCAAATTTTTCGGCTTTTTCAAAAAACTTATCCTCGCTCAGCATCCCGTATTCAATGACAACTTTAATGTCGTTCCATTTTTCCTCCAAGCCCTTGCGGTCTTCTTTAAACAGGCTGTTGAGCTTGTCGGCCACTTTTCGAGTGATGTAATTGCTGATCTTTTTCACCGCACCATCGGCCTGTAGGTAGCTACGAGAAACGTTGAGGGGAATATCAGGAGAATCGATTACTCCACGGAGTAAAGTCAAAAATTCAGGAACGATGCCTTCTACATTATCCGTAACAAACACTTGGTTTTGGTAGAGCTGAATACGGTCTTTTTGCATGTTCAACTCGTTGTTCAACTTTGGAAAGTATAGAATCCCAGTCAAGTTAAATGGATAATCTACATTTAAGTGAATGTGGAAAAGGGGTTCCTCGAACTGCATGGGATAGAGCTCCCGATAAAAAGCACTGTAATCTTCTTTTTCAAGTGAAGCAGGCGTTTTGGTCCACGCCGGTTCCGGATTGTTAACAATATAATCGACTTCTTGAGTTTCAGGTTTTGCGTCTTCTGGAGCATCCTCCGCTAATGGAAGGGTTTCCGTTTTTGTCCCACACTTGATGGGGATAGGCATAAACTTGTTGTATTTGTTCAGAAGCTCACGAATGCGGCTTTCCTCTAGGAACTCTTCTGAATCTTCTGCGATATGTAAAACGATTTCTGTTCCTCTTTCTGTTTTGTCCGCTGTCTCTAAACTAAACTCAGGGGAACCATCGCAAATCCAATGGGCAGCAGCCTCGTCTTTATGCGATTTGGTGATGATTTCTACTTTATGGGCCACCATAAAGGCAGAGTAGAATCCAAGTCCGAAATGACCAATAATGCCACTGTCAGCAGAGTCTTTATACTTCTCTAAAAACTCTTCCGCTCCTGAAAAGGCAACATCATTAATGTATTTCTGAACTTCTTCTGCTGTCATCCCAATCCCTCGATCCATAATGTGGAGGGTCTTGTCTTCCTTGTTGGACCAAACATCGATACGAAGTTCTCCAAGGTCTCCTTGCACTTCTCCTATACTGCTTAGATGTTTCAGTTTTGTGGTGGCATCCGTGGCGTTGGAAATCAACTCCCGTAAGAATATCTCTTGATCGCTATAAAGGAATTTTTTAATTAAAGGGAAAATGTTTTCTACCGATACATTAATCTTTCCTGTTGTCATAATTTTTAAAATTTGAAAAGCTAAATACCAAAAACATACCAAACTGAAATACTGCCAAGTTGACACTATTTTGTTTAAGTTAATTCAGAATACTTTAAACGATAATTTGTAAGTTTGTCGTATAATTTGAATTATGGCAAAAGAAAAGAAAACCAACAAGCAGCAATTATTCGAAGCCTATACCCATTTTGTTCTGGAAAAGGAACATTTCCCAAAATCGGTCTATGCTTTTTGCAAGGAATGTGGAGTAGAGGAGGCGGACTTTTATGCCCATTTTGGCTCTTTGAACAACCTTAGAGATGCCATCTGGACGGCCTTTTACGACAACACTCATCAATTACTCGATAAAAATAAAGACTATCCGTCGCTGACACGGAAAGACAAACTCCTTTCTTTCTACTACACTTTTTTTGAGGTACTTCTCCTCAACCGTAGCTATGTGCTTTTTACCCTAGATAAAGAGGCAAAGCCGCTGGAAAAGTTAGAACAGTTGAGTGGTCTCCGTAAAAATTTCAAGGCCTTTGCCACGGAACTGATCGAAGACGGTAATGCAGAAAAAAACAGCCGATTAACCCAACACCCGCCACAGCTATTTTCAGAGGCGGCTTGGGTTCAACTCCTATTCTTGTTGAATTTTTGGATCAAGGACGGTTCTGCAGGTTTTGAAAAAACCGATATGGCCATAGAGAAATCTGTTCAAACAGCTTTCGATGTGTTCGATAATACTCCTTTGAATGCCATTATTGACTTTGGTAAGTTTCTTTGGAAAGAGAAATTCCAGCCCTCTGTATGAAGTCTTTAGATCATATCCCTACCCATAAATTAGAACGTGCGGGCAAGCTCGTCAGTACGGGGTTTAAGATTGGCGGAAACTACATCAAGTATTACGGCAAAAAAGTCGTCGACCCATCGACCGACAGATCTTCGCTCGACGAAGACAATGCGAAAGACATCTACAACGGCCTTAAAGAGCTGAAGGGGAGTGCCCTGAAAATGGCACAAATGCTCAGCATGGAAAAAAACCTAATGCCACAGGCCTATGTGGAGCAGTTTAGTTTGGCGCAATTTTCTGTGCCCCCGCTTTCCGGTCCATTGGTGCGCAAGACCATCCAAAAATATTTAGGGGCTTCCCCAGAAGTCGTCTTCGACCGTTTCGCGATCGACTCGGTCAATGCAGCCAGTATCGGGCAGGTGCACCGAGCAGAAAAAAATGGGAAATCACTCGCGGTAAAAATTCAATACCCCGGGGTTGCCGATAGCATACAGTCCGATCTAAGTATCGTTAAGCCCATAGCGATCCGTATGTTCAACTTGCAGGGAAACGATACCGACAAATATTTTCGAGAAATTGAAGATAAATTGATGGAAGAGACAGACTATACCTTAGAGCTTCAACGAAGTGAAGCCATTTCGGAAGCCTGTTCTGCTCTACCCGGACTCAGATTTCCGAAATACTATCCCGAATGGTCGACGCAAAAAATCCTGACCATGGATTGGATGGAAGGCTTGCACATCGGCGAGTACGTAAAGTCCGATCAGCAAAGTGTCGTTAAAAACAATCAGATAGGACAGGCCCTTTGGGATTTTTATATGTTCCAAATGCACCACCTACGACAGGTACATGCCGACCCACATCCCGGTAATTTTTTGGTGGATAAAGAGGGGAACTTAGTCGTGATTGACTTTGGCTGTATCAAAGACGTCCCAGACGATTTCTACGAGCCCTATTTTGCCCTTTCCAAACGTGAGAATTTAGAGGATATGAACGCTTTTGAGCGTTTGTTGCGTGAGCTCGAAATCCTATTGCCCCAAGATGGACCTAAGGAGCAGAGGTATTTCAAGACGATTTTTCATCATATGATGGAGCTATTTACGCGTCCTTTTCATCACGAACGTTTCAACTTTGGGGATTCCGATTTTTGGCAAGGAATTGCACGCCTATCAGAAGAGTTGTCTGAAGACAGTCAGCTGAGACAGATGAATGGCAGTCGAGGTTCCAAACATTTTTTATATATCAACCGAACTTTTTTTGGTCTCTATAACCTACTTCACGACCTAAAAGCTGAGGTAGACGTCTACAATTACATGCGTTTTGTTTAATTGGTTTTCTTGTATGTAGTTGCAAAAGCGCCTTCGGGCGCTTTTTTTGAAACTTGAATTTATTACTTTTGAACCTAAAATAAAGTTTATGTATCGATCGAGAATAACAGGTCTAGGAAAGTATGTTCCTGAAAACGTGGTGACCAATGACGATTTAAGTAAAGTTATGGACACCAACCACGAGTGGATAGTGGAGCGTACGGGGATCGAAACTCGCCGTCACATCGCTAAGGGAGACGGAAACACCACTGCTGTCATGGGAGTGAAAGCCGCTGAAATTGCCCTCGAGCGTGCTGGATTAGACGCAAAAGAGGTCGATTTAATCCTTTTTGCTACCCTTAGTCCTGACTATTATTTTCCAGGTTCGGGAGTGATCGTTCAAGAGCTGATGGATATTCGCACATGTCCAGCCATGGACATTCGCAACCAGTGTTCTGGCTTTATTTACGCCCTTTCTACTGCCGATCAGTTTATTAAAACCGGGATGTATAAAAACGTCTTGGTGATTGGGAGTGAAAATCATTCAGGCGGTTTAGATTTTTCCACCCGTGGACGAGGTGTCTCCGTGATCTTTGGAGATGGAGCGGCGGCAGCTGTCGTAAGTCGATCGGAAGAAGACAGTGGAGGAATCATCACCACGCACTTGCATTCGCAAGGGAAGTTTGCAGAGGAGTTATCGCTCATCGGGCCGAGCACCAACCGCTGGGTACCCGAAATAATTGAAGCCAACGATCCTGAGGATACTTCTTACTATCCCTATATGAACGGTCAGTTGGTGTTTAAAAATGCAGTTGTGCGTTTTTCGGAAGTGATCATAGAAGGCTTAACCGCTGCAGGTTGGCAAGCCTCTGACATTGATTTACTCGTACCGCATCAGGCCAATCTTAGAATCTCTCAATTCGTGCAGAAGAAATTCGGCTTAAGTGAAGACCAAGTCTACAACAATATTCAACGCTATGGTAATACCACGGCAGCTTCCATTCCCTTGGCACTTACAGAAGCTTGGGAAGAAGGAAAAGTGAAGGCAGGCGATAAGGTTGTATTGGCAGCTTTCGGAAGTGGATTCACTTGGGGAAGTGCACTAATTGAATGGTAAGTCTTGTTTTAGGGGCCTCCGAAAATACGGAGCGATATAGCTATAAAGCCGTTGAGCGATTGCAGTCCAATGGTTATGAAGTAGTGGCCGTTGGCAGAAAAGAAGGGGAGGTCCTCGGAGTTCCTATTCAAACCCAATTCCCAAAAAACACCGATATACATACCCTGACCCTCTATCTGAGTCCTAAAAATCAGCAAGTTTGGGAAGATGCTATACTGGCACTACAACCCAAGCGCGTTATTTTTAACCCCGGTACTGAAAATCCACCCTTTTCACAACGATTAGCAGCCAAAGGAATAGCTGTACAACAGGCCTGCACCTTAGTGCTACTTGCGACGAATCAATACGAGTCCTAAAAAAGTTGCTAGACCGTTCAAAGGGAGCAGTTCGTACCCAAACTGATAGCCTCCCAAATATTCAGCTGGCAGATGAGCCACAAGGATCACCAGCGCTAGAACAGTAATACACACATAGATGACACCACGGTCATGGATCTGGTAATTGGTGAACATCCCAAATGCAAACAAACCGAGTAGAGGGCCGTAGGTGTAGGAGGCCACTGTCAGTAAACTATCGATCACGTTACTGCTTAACAAATAGTAAAAAAGAATGACTACGCCTACTAAGAGAAAGCTCATTCCCAAGTGAATCTTTTTTCTTTGTTTGGCGCTAATTTTTTCGATGGGAAGTTTTAAAAAGTCGATACAGTAGGAAGTGGTTAATGCAGCAAGTGCACTATCGGCGCTGCTGTAAGCAGCAGCTATGAGTCCCAAAATAAAAGTGGCTCCAACGACAGCGCCAAGATTTGAGTTTAAAGCAATTTCGGGAAATAACAAATCTGTTCGCGGGCTCCCGTTCAGGACAGGAAGGTTAATGTCGTAGGCAGCGGCATAGGTGTAGTTGAGCGCTCCCAACAACAAAAACAAAGCGGTTACCCCAACTAAAACCACACTAAAACTGAGCATGTTTTTTTGGGCGTCTTGCAAGTTGCGACAACTGAGATTTTTTTGCATCATATCTTGGTCGAGACCCGTCATGCAAAGCGTAATAAAAGTCCCCCCGATAAAAGCTTTCCAAAAATATTGCCGATGGGAAGGGTCGTCGAATATCCAAATACGATTGTAATCGGGATAATTCTCCAGATTAAAAATTTCAAGAGCATTCAGGTCTAAAGCACTTCCCATATAGACGATCGATAGTAGCACGGCAATAATCATCAAGAGGGTTTGTAGGCTGTCGGTCCAAACAATGGTCTTTATTCCGCCTCTGTGGGTGTACAGCCAAATCAGAGCGACCGATAATACGACGGTGATTTCAAACGGAATTCCCAATTGTTCAAACACGTATTGTTGTAAGACGATGGCCACCAAGAACAAGCGAAAAGCAGCTCCCAAAATCCGAGAGATAAAAAAGGAAACCGCCCCTACCAAATGACTGTTCGGACCAAAGCGATCGGCCAAATATTCATAGATAGAGATCACTCCCTGGCGATAATAAAGCGGAAGAAGAATAAAGCTCACCAGAACATAGCCAAAACCATAGCCCAAGACCACTTGGAAGTAAGTGAACTGCGCGCTCTCTACCCATCCCGGAACGGAAATAAAGGTCACCCCCGAAAGGGAGGTACCGACCATCCCAAACGCTACAACATACCATTTAGCATTTCTATTGGCAGAAAAAAAAGTGTGATTATCGTCTGTTTTTCCGGTCCATAAAGCAATCAATAGGAGCATTAAAAAATAGAGACCGATAATACCGAGTATCAAACTGGGTTGCATACGTACTTTTTTGACAAAGGTATGGAAGTCTTTTCAAGACTAATTTTTGTAATTTTCCGCCCATGGAATTTTCATCCAAAAAATTAGACGATGCTGTTCGGGAAATCAGCCAATTGCCCGGGATAGGTAAACGCTCTGCCCTTCGTTTGGCCCTTCATTTATTAAAGCAGCCCGAGGAACAGGTCGACCAACTTGCCACCGCATTAGTGACCCTTAGAAACGAAGTCGTTTTTTGTGAAAAATGCCACAACCTTTCCGATGTTCCCTTGTGTGAAATTTGCGCTAATCCGAAACGCGATCAGGCACAACTGTGCGTCGTTGAAGATATTCGAGATGTAATGGCTATCGAAAATACGGCACAATACAAAGGACTCTATCATGTCTTGGGAGGAGTTATTTCTCCTATCGATGGCATTGGGCCACAAGACTTAAACATACATGACCTAGCCAACCGCATTGTTAAAGACGAGGTGAAGGAGGTAATTTTTGCCTTAAGTGCCACCCTTGAAGCAGATACCACAACGTTCTATTTGTCTAAAATATTAGCAGATAAAGGGGTGAAAATTTCCACTCTAGCTAGGGGAATTCCGGTGGGAGATCAGTTGGAATACACCGATGAAGTTACCTTGGGAAGAAGTATTCAGGCGAGGGTGCCCTACCATCCATCTTCTTCTGCAGATTAGCATCCCTCCCTTCCAATAATTTGATATTTTTGTAAAAAATTTGTGTATGGGTCAATTCCTATTGAAATTACCTAGTATGGGCGAAAGTGTTGCCGAAGCAACGGTCACTCGATGGCTCAAACAAGTTGGGGACCCCATCGCCTTGGATGACTCTGTTTTGGAAATCGCTACTGACAAGGTAGATTCCGATGTTCCCTCAGAAGTAGAGGGAACCCTACTCGAAATCAAAGTACAAGAAAATGAAGTAGCACAAGTTGGGGAAGTCTTGGCCATTATCGAAACCTCAGCTGACGGGGATGTGGCCGAAGAAGTTCAACCACTCGCTGAACCCGAAAAAGAGAGTGAAGTGACGACTCCTGAAGAATTACCAGTAGAGGTGGAAGCCTACACAGCTGAGCTTCAAAGTTTGGTAGCGCCTGCCCAAATTGAATCGACTCCCATAACCGATAGTTCACGCTATTATTCGCCTTTGGTGAAAAATATCGCCCAAAAAGAAGGAATTTCTTTAGCAGAACTCGATCAGATAATGGGAACCGGAAAAGCTGGGCGTGTCACAAAAAAAGACATTTTGGCCTTTTTGGAGGACAGAAGTTCTGCTGCCAAACCGTCGACTCCACAACGAGTTCCCGAGCCGAAAAAAGAAAAACCGAAAACTATCCTGCCGACATCCCCAGAAAAGGAAAGGGAGCAACCAGCCCCCCAGACAGGAGAAAAAATCATCCCCATGGACCGAATGGGGCAGATGATCGCCGAGCACATGATTGAGAGTTTAAAGACCTCTGCTCATGTACAGTCATTAATTGAGGTCGATGTAACCGACCTATGGGATTGGCGCGAAAAAGTAAAAGGACAATTTTTAGCCAATGAAGGAGAGAAATTAACCTTTACCCCCCTCTTTATGCATGCGGTGATTCAGGCATTAAAAGCCTATCCACTGTTAAATTCCTCCGTTTCAGGAACGAATATCATCCAGAAAAAAGATATTAATCTCGGGATGGCTACGGCCCTACCAGACGGTAACCTGATTGTCCCAGTGATTAAAAATGCAGATCATCTTAACTTGGTGGGACTTGCCAAGGCAGTCAATGATTTGTCGCAACGAGCGCGTTCTGGAAATCTGCTACCAGACGATGTACAGGGAGGTACCTACACCATGACCAATGTCGGAAACTTTGGGGCCTTGACAGGAACCCCCATTATTAACCAGCCACAAGTAGGTATTTTGGCTATAGGCGTCATTCGCAAAGTACCCGCTGTGATTGAGACTCCCGATGGAGATTTTATCGGTATTCGAAAGAAGATGATGCTTTGTCATAGCTTCGATCACCGTATCGTTAATGGGGCGCAAGGTGGACTGTTTGCCAAACATGTCGCTGATATTTTAGAGCAATGGGATACTTCCCTTTATAAATAACGTATGAATCTTGAATTAAATCGCCCCTTATGTTTCTTCGATCTAGAAACTACAGGCATCGATATTGCAAATGACCGCATCGTTGAAATTGCGATCCTAAAGTTGATGCCCGATGGTGAAAAACGCGAAAAGGTATGGTTGGTGAATCCGGGATGTCCTATTCCTAAAACGGCCTCTGATGTGCACGGAATTACAGACGACAAGGTGGCTGATGCCCCTTTGTTTAAAGACATTGCCTTAGATGTGAATAGTTTTATCGACAAAGCAGATCTAGCAGGCTACAATTCCGATCGATTCGATATTCCCCTTTTAGCAGAGGAGATGTTACGTGCAGAGGTAGACTTTGACTTACACGCCCGCAAGACGGTCGATGTACAAACTATTTTCCACAAAATGGAAAAAAGAACACTTACAGCTGCGCTTAAATTTTATTGCGACCAACAACTCGAAAATGCTCACAGCGCCCTAGCGGATACCTTGGCGACCCACGATGTGTTGCAGGCACAAATAGCCCGTTATGACGAGTTGCAGCCAGATATTCATTTCTTAAGCGAGTTCTCTACTCATCGCAAAACAGCCGATTTAGCTGGCTTTGTCGTTTTCAATGCAAAAGGAGAGGAGTGTTTTGGCTTTGGGAAGCACAAAGGGAAAACGGTAGAGCAAGTGCTGGAGCAAGAGCCCGGTTATTTCGGTTGGTTATTAAATGCTGACTTTCCGCGATATACCAAAAAAATATTGACACAAATCCGTCTTCGAAAACTCAACTCTAATCAGTAGCGTTTATGAAAATTATTTGTGTGGGACGCAATTACCGCGATCATGCAGCCGAGTTAAATAACCCTGTTCCCAAAGAACCGGTCATTTTCATCAAGCCCGACTCCGCTTTGCTGCAGAAAAACATGCCTTTTTTTATCCCGCCTTTCAGTAAGGATATACACTACGAGCTAGAGGTCGTAATTCGAATTCATCGTATCGGCAAACATATACAGTCTAAATTCGCCCATAAATACTACGATCAAGTAGGGTTAGGCATCGATTTTACAGCCCGCGATTTACAACAACAGCTGAAAAGCAAAGGCTTGCCATGGGAGCGAGCAAAGAGCTTTGACGGAGCTGCCTACGTCAGCCCCTTTTTAAAATTGTCTGAAGTAGAAGATGTAAGTGCTTTAGACTTTAGTTTAACCAAAAATGGAACGACCGTTCAGCAAGGGAATACCCGAGATATGCTTTGGGGTGTCGATGAGCTCATCGCCTATATTTCTCAATATTTCACCTTGAAAATTGGCGACCTGATTTTTACTGGAACGCCTGCGGGGGTTGGTCCGGTTCAGGAAGACGATCGATTAGAAGGGTTTATTGGTGAGCGTTCCATGTTTCAGTTAAAGATTAAATGAAAGCCGAACTCATAACCATTGGCGACGAAATACTGATCGGTCAAATCGTCAATACCAACGCAACATTTTTATCGAAATCTCTGAATAAAATCGGAGTAGATGTGGTGCAAATTACCTCCGTTTCCGATACGCAAGAGGCCATCATCGGCGCTTTGGAAGCTGGTTTACAAAGAGCAGAAATACTTATTCTGACGGGCGGTCTTGGCCCGACAAAAGACGACCTAACCAAACACACGCTGACTGCCTACTTCAACGATCGCCTGGTACTTTATCCCGAAATATTAGCACATATAGAGTACATTTTTAAGCAATATGTGGAAAGTCCCATTCAGCAGACCAATAGGGATCAGGCGAATTTACCCGCTGCTGCCCGTATATTTAAAAATGAATACGGCACGGCCAGTGGGATGTGGTTCGAAAAGGATGGAAAAGTAGTCGTTTCCCTGCCAGGGGTACCCTTTGAGATGAAGAGCTTAATGCAAGGAAGTATTTTACCTGCCCTTCAGGAGAAATTTGATTGTCCATTTATCTATCATCAGACTGTTCAAACCTATGGTTTGGGGGAAAGTGTCATTGCCAGTAGAGTGGAAGATTGGGAGAACAAGCTCCCAAAAAGTATTAAAATTGCCTATTTGCCTAGCTTAGGGCGTGTACGTATTCGTTTGACTTCTTCAGGAATGGACGAAAAAGCAGTGCGCAGCGCTGTAGATGAGCAAGTGGCCTTACTGATCGATCAGATTCAGGATATCTATGTGGGGATAGAAGGAGAAGACCCTATTGAGTTGCAAATTGGAAAAAAACTGCTGCACGCTGAACAAACCCTTGCGGTTGCCGAAAGCTGTACAGGGGGAGGTATAGCCGAACGAATTACACAGCATCCGGGTGCTTCCGCTTATTTTCAGGGTGGTGTAGTAGCCTATGACAACCGACAGAAAGTAGAGGTTTTGGGAGTTTCTGATACCACTATTGCAACGGAAGGTGTTGTGAGTGCTGCAGTAGCCGCTGAAATGGCCCAAAAAGCAAAGGCTCTTTTTCAGACCGATTTTGCAATTGCCACAACGGGAAATGCCGGCCCTACAAGCGCAGAAGGCAAAGCCCCAGTCGGACGGGTTTATATTGGACTGGCTACCCCGACGGGTTGTACAGTAGAAGAATTTACTTTTGGGAATCACCGAGAGCGGGTTATACAGAAGGCCGTGAACAAAGCTTTTGAGCTCTTATTCAAGGCCCTTAAAATTTAACGAAACAATCGAGAAATTTAAGGAAGCGCACTTTGGTATTCTGATAGAATAGTTTAAATTTGCACTCCATTTAATAAAATCAGTCGAACAAATGTCTAAAGTTTGTCAAATCACTGGAAAACGGGTCATGTTTGGAAACAATGTTTCCCACGCCATGAACAAAACACGCCGCCGTTTTGATATCAATATCATTAAAAAGCGTTTTTTCTTACCCGAAGAGGACCGTTGGATTACATTACATGTGTCTACAGCAGCCCTTAAAACCATTAATAAAAAAGGTATCACCGCTGTTGTGAAAGAAGCGCGTGCTAAAGGATTAATCAAGTAGAGTTATGGCAAAGAAAGGCAACAGAGTTCAGGTCATATTAGAATGTACAGAGCACAAAGATTCCGGCTTACCAGGAACGTCTCGTTACATCACCACTAAAAATAAAAAGAATACGCCCGAGCGTATCGAAATCAAAAAATTCAACCCGATTTTAAAGAAAATGACGGTTCACAAAGAAATCAAATAGTCATGGCAAAGAAATCAGTAGCAACCTTACAAACCGGTTCTAAGCGTCTTACCAAAGCCATTAAGATGGTTAAAAAAGACGGAGCTTCTTCCTACTCTTTTGTAGAGACAATCATCGCACCGGATTTAGCAAATGACTGGTTGAGCAAAAAATAATTTGTTCAAAACGATCATATAATCCCCTGTATTCCAGGGGATTTTTTTTGCCTTTTAGTGAAGGACTTCTTTGATTTTCCCTTAATTTCAACATGCTCTTATGGATAAAAAAAGTAGAAAAAAGCACTGGGAACAGATTTACACTACCAAACCTTTTGAGGAGGTGAGTTGGTATCAGCCGTATCCGCAGGTTTCCATGAATTATCTGAACGGTTTTGAGCTGGCAAAAGATGCTTCTATTATTGATGTTGGGGGAGGGGACAGTTTTCTGGTGGATGCACTTTTAGATCAGGGCTATACAGATATTACTGTTTTAGACATCTCTGCAAAAGCATTGGATAGGGCTCAACAGCGTTTGGGGGAAAAGGCGCGTCAGGTGAAATGGATCGTTACCGATATTTTAGATTTTGTTCCGACACAAACCTACGATGTGTGGCACGACAGAGCGGTATTTCATTTTTTAACCCACTCCCAGGAGCAGCAGCTATATGCTTCCCTAGCAGCAACCACTGTCGCTGAAAACGGCAGCTTAGTTTTAGGGGTTTTTTCCGACCAAGGGCCTAAGCGCTGTAGTGGTATCGATATTCAGCAATATTCGGAAGCAACAATAGAAATGTCCTTCAAAGATGGATTTAAAAAGCTATTCTCCGAACGATTAGTGCACCCAACCCCTTTTGATACGACACAAGAATTTTTGTTTACGGGATTCAGTCGATCCACAGCTGAACTTCCGACTAGATAAATCCCTTAATTGCTTGAGATTGACGTAGGAAAGCGGTATTTTCGTTCCTACTTTATTGCTATGAGTAAACTTAAAAACTTTCTGTCTTCCGCGAAGTTTAAACAGCTTGATGCCGGATTAGAATCCTCCAAAAAATCCTTTTTCTCGAAACTTACCCAAACAATTGCGGGACGTTCTACTGTAGATGCAGATCTTTTAGATGAACTGGAGGAAGTTTTTATCGCGTCGGATATTGGTGTGCAGACAACGCTTAAAATTATCGATAACCTAGAAGAGCGAGTAGCTGAGAAGAAATATGTTAACACTACTGATTTAGCGCTACACCTCAAGCAAGTATTGCTAGATATATTGGTACAGCCTAAGGTTGTTGAAGAAACTCCTACCGTTCCACAGGTCTACATGATAGTTGGCGTAAACGGCGTGGGGAAAACGACTACTGTCGGAAAATTAGCCCATCGTTTTCATCAGGAAGGAAAAAAGGTGGTTATAGGAGCAGCCGATACCTTTCGAGCAGGAGCTATAGATCAGTTGCAGATATGGGCCGACCGAGTTGGCGTTCCTTTGGTGAAGCAGCAAATGGGGAGCGATCCGGCATCTGTAGCCTTCGATACAATGCAATCGGGAGTAGCCCAACAAGCAGATGTGATTCTTATCGATACTGCCGGTCGCTTGCACAACAAAGCCAACCTGATGCAGGAGCTTTCAAAGATTAAAAGAGTAATGTCTAAAGTAATCCCAGACGCACCCCACGAAGTGTTGTTGGTTTTAGATGGGTCTACAGGGCAAAACGCCTTTGAACAAGCCAAGCAGTTTTCTTCTGCTACCGATATAACCGCTTTAGCCATCACTAAACTGGATGGTTCTGCTAAAGGCGGTGTAGTTTTAGGGATCTCAGACCAATTCCAGATTCCGGTAAAATATATCGGGGTGGGAGAAGGGATAGAGGACCTGCAGTCCTTTGATCCAGAAACCTTTGTCACGACATTTTTCAGTTAAGCATGCAAAAAATATTAAGATATCTATCCGTATTCGTCCTCCTTGCTGGAGCAGTATACCTACTCGGGCCACGTGTCGACCGTCCTGTAACAGACCATCCCGCACCGACCGTCCCTCAAGAGCTTGAAGGAATCCAAGAATGGGTGGAGAAGAAAGAAGGAGCTTTTTCCAATATTAAACCCGGAAATGCTTCAGTGATTCACTTTGCGGACAGTGTAGCAGCCAAAACTCCTTACAGCTTCTTGTATTTGCATGGGTTTTCTGCAAGTCATGAGGAGGGGGCACCAGTCCATCAGAAATTAGCCAAGACCTTTGGAGCTAACCTATACTTGCCACGGCTTGCAGGCCATGGTTTGCAAGAAGACGAAACTTTGTTAACCTTCACCGGAACTTCTTATTTAGATAGTGCGCGGGAAGCGCTGGAAGTGGCTAAAGTTCTGGGCGATAGTGTTGTGGTTATGGCGACCTCTTCAGGAGGTACCCTAGCACTGAAGTTAGCCCAAGACCCTAAGATTGCAGCTCTGTTGCTATACAGCCCCAATATCGAAATTGCCGATCCTACGGCAAAACTACTCTCACGCCCGTGGGGCCTACAATTGGCACGTGCCGTAAAGGGCGGAAACTATCATTTGATGCAAAACCCAAGCGAAGCAAAAAAACAATTTTGGTCCACTAAATACCGACTAGAAGCCATTACCCATCTACAGCGTTTGATGGATGTGACCATGCGGAGTTCTACTTTTCGAAAAGTAGAACTTCCCGTCTTTATGGGCTATTACTATAAAAACGAACTCGAACAAGACCCTGTCGTCTCTGTTCCGGCAATGCTAAAAATGTTTGATCGCCTTGGAACCCCAGAGACAAAAAAGAGAAAGCAAGCTTTCCCGGATGCCAATGAACACGTCTTAACCTCCTATATTTCTACAAAGGTCTATGATAAGGTTGCGGCTTCTTCCATAGATTTTTTGACTGAAGTCGTCGGTTTAAAGCCGCAAATCCATATTTCTAAAGAACAATCAAATGAAATGGAGTAGTAGAATTATTTTTTCACTTATCACAACTAGTCTATTCATGCTTAGTTGTGCAGAGAAAACACCCACAAATCCGTGGGATAGCTTCGATGAATCTGCCCAAATAGAACAGAACAAAGCGCACGCCAACTCACGCATGCAGTTCAAGCGAATTCTTTCAAAACATCGTAAACGTTCAGATATCTGGGGATCCTTGTTAGCGGAAATCGAAAATTTTGGAGAAGAGAACTATCTCCGCTTAGTTCCAATGGTTTTGGAAAAGGATATCCCGAGTTTACAAGCTCAGATCGCTCAAGGGCTGATGACCTATGAGGAACTTACATTGTTCTATCTCTATCGGATTTATCGTTTTGAAAATGACCCTCAGCGATTTTTAAATGCTGTGATTGCCTTGCATCCAGCTGCAGTCGCCCAAGCACGAGCTAGGGATGAACAAGCGGAAAATATCGATCCGTATTCCCTCTACGGCATGCCCATTCTTTTGAAGGACAACATCAATGTCGCTGGCTTGCCAACCACAGCCGGCGCTTCTGTACTGGCGCAAAACTCTACAGAGGACGCTTTTATTGTTCAGCAGTTAAAAGCGACCGGTGCGGTCATTCTTGGGAAATCGAATTTGAGTGAATGGGCTTATTATTTTTGTTCTGGTTGCCCTTTAGGCTATAGTGCCATAGGAGGACAATCCTTAAATCCTTATGGCCGTTTTCAGTTCGAAACAGGTGGGTCAAGTTCTGGGAGTGGTGTCGCAGCAACCATGAATTTCGCCGCTATAACCATTGGGTCAGAAACATCAGGTTCTATCTTGTCGCCTTCCGCAAAAAATAGTGTCGTTGGTTTAAAGCCAACTTTGGGAAGTGTAAGTCGTTCCGGGATTATCCCCATTTCCAGTAGCTTGGATACGGCTGGGCCAATGACCAAAAACGTATTGGACAACTGGATTTTATTCAATGCTATTCAAGGATATGACTCCAATGATTCCTATGCCCTGAAAGGAGAAATGATTCCAATTCCGAAAGAGTTGCCCAAAGATTTAAAAGGGAAAAAGATCGGTTACTTCAAGAGTTTCATCGAGGATTCCCTCTATCAAAGATCGCTTGAAAAACTAACGATGCTCGGTGCTGAATTAACAGAGATTACTCCACCTCAAGTAAATTTTCAAGGTTTTGGAACGTTGCTAGATGTAGACATGAAGAAAGACTTACCGCTCTATTTAGAGCAATATGCAGCTACAGAGATCAGCGTCCGTTCCGTATCCGATGTTATAGCATTTAACCAGAAGGATAGTGTACTTCACGCTCCCTACGGCCAATCGATATTTAAAGGGATTGCTGCAGATTCCACTTCATCGGAAGCGTTTGAACAATTGAAAACGCGTCTGATGGGGGAGGGAAAACGGTTTTTTGAAACCCCCATGGAAGCAAATGGTTTAGATGCTGTCGTGTCTATCGATAATTACTCGGCCGCTGCTGCTGCTCTGGCACACTACCCAGCATTAGCCGTGCCTATGGGACGGAAAGCTAGTGGTGAACCCACTGCTTTGGTCTTTATCGCTCCTTCTCAATCCGAAGGCTTGTTGTTTGAGTTGGGATATGTATTTGAGCAAGCCACAAACTATCGACAATTAGCAGATTTGAATTAATGTATGCGGACAAAAAGTATTCATCAAAAGACCATTAACGTGATCACCTTAGGGTGTTCCAAGAACATCTACGATTCTGAGGTGCTCATGGGGCAATTAGAAGCCAGCGGTAAGTCAGTGGTCCACGAAAAAGAAGGCGAAATAGTCGTGATCAATACTTGTGGTTTCATCGATAATGCAAAGGAGGAGTCGGTGCAAACAATTTTAGAACAGATAGAACGAAAGCAGTCGGGTTCTGTCGAGAAAGTTTTTGTTACTGGATGTCTGAGTGAGCGCTACAAACCAGATCTAGAAAAGGAGATACCCGACGTTGATGCCTATTTTGGGACAACCGATCTTCCGATTTTACTTAAGACCCTCGGTGCCGATTACAAACACGAACTCTTGGGAGAACGAGTGAATACGACACCTAAGCACTATGCTTATTTTAAAATATCAGAAGGATGCGACCGCCCTTGTTCTTTTTGCGCAATTCCTTTAATGCGTGGTAAGCATAAATCTACCCCTATAGAGGAGTTGGTGGAACGGGCGAAAGCACTAGCCGCGAAAGGCGTTAAGGAGCTCTTAATTATTGCGCAAGATTCGACTTATTACGGGTTGGATCTATATGGAGAAAGAAGGTTAGCACAATTACTCAGTGCTCTGTGTGAAGTAGAAGGAATTGAATGGATTCGACTGCATTATGCTTTTCCAACCAACTTTCCAGAAGATATACTCGCGGTTATTCGAGAGGAGCCAAAAATTTGTAATTATTTGGATATCCCTTTACAACATATAGCCGATCCTGTTTTGAAATCGATGCGGCGTGGAACTACTCAGGCAAAAACGGAGGGCCTTTTAAAACGTATCCGCGAGCAAGTACCGGGTATTCGTATTCGCACCAGCATGATTGTTGGATATCCCGGAGAAACAGAAGAAGATTTTGAAGCATTGATGGACTTTGTTCGCAAAGAACGTTTCGATCGACTAGGTTGCTTCACATACAGCCATGAAGAAAACACCCATGCTTACGGATTAGTGGACGATGTACCTGCAGACCTTAAGCAAGAACGCGCCAACCGCCTGATGGAACTGCAAGGACAGATATCGTGGGAACTCAATCAGGCAAAAATTGGACAGCAGTTTAAATGTTTAATCGATCGAAAAGAAGGGAATTACTTCGTTGGACGAACGTCTTTTGATTCTCCAGACGTGGATAACGAAGTTCGCGTAGATGCCCGTCAGTACTACCTCAAACAAGGCGATTTTGTTGAGGTGGAAATAGTGTCGGCTGACGATTTCGATCTGTATGCCCAACCGATCCATCAGGAACCTTTACAAGCCTCTTGATGAATACTTTTGATTTTGACTTTGCAACTGCCAAAACACTATCCCCAATAGTATTGGACTATTTAAACGATGATGATCGATTAAATAAATTCCACGCTGGCCTTCCTAGCGTGGAAAATTTACTAGCGCAAGCTCAAAAGAAGAAATTGCATTATCCTCAAAAGCATCGCGAAACACTTTTGTCGGCGATGGAGGAAAAATATGCAGGACTAGAATTACATCCAAAAGTGGAGGGAAATCTCCAAAAACTGCGATCTCCAAACACCTTTACCGTATGTACAGGACATCAATTGAACTTGATGACAGGTCCTTTGTATTCTATCTATAAGATACTCACGACGATTAAGCTAGCGGATCAGTTGAATGCCCGAGAAGGAGATTTTGAGTTCGTTCCTGTTTTTTGGATGGCTTCTGAAGATCACGATTTCGAAGAAATCAGTTTCTTTCAGTCGCAAGGAAAAAAATTTCAGTGGAATACTGCTGCAAGTGGTGCAGTTGGGCGTATGCCTTTAGACGACCTTGAAAAAGTATTGAATCTTTGGGAGAGCGAGGGCTTACTAGGGCCCCATCAAGAAAAAATTCGCACGTGGATCGCGAAAAGCTATTCTAAAGCACAGACCTTATCTGAAGCTAGCTTTCTTTTGGTCCATCAGATTTTTCAGCATTTCGGCTTGCTGATTTTGGATGCCGATCACTCTCAATTGAAAGCGCTATTTGCTCCCTACATGCAGCAAGAGTTAAAGGAACGTACAACCCAGCAAGCTGTAAATACACAAATTACTGCTTTTCAAAAACTGTATCAAGCAACCTATAAGCCTCAAGTTAATCCTAGAGAAATCAATCTCTTTTATCTGACCTCTGATAGCCGGAAGCGCATCATTGCTCTTGAAGATGGATTGTCTTTGGAAGACAGAACGCAAAGCGCCTCCATGGAAAAATGGCTAGAGGAGTTAGCGCAAAAGCCGGAAAATTTTTCACCTAATGTATTAATGCGTCCCCTATACCAGGAATGCATTCTTCCAAATGTAGCTTATATCGGAGGGGGAGGAGAGCTGGCCTATTGGCTGCAGTTACAAAAGAGTTTTGAGGCTTTTCGATTGCCTTTCCCACTCTTACTCGTACGGCAATCTGCTCTTTTGTTTAAGCAAAATACCCACAAGAAGTGGTCGCGAATGGGCTTGGCTTTAAAAGACGTATTCTTGGATCGGAATACACTGATCAATAAAAAGATCCGCTTAATCAGCAATATCGATCTCGACTTTGGAAAGCTCAAATCTGCTTTGCATGAGCAATTTAGCTACTTGGATAGTCTCGTAATTCAAACCGATCCTTCTTTTGAAGGTGCTTTGGCTGCTCAAAAGCGAAAACAAATAAAAGGTTTAGAGCATTTAGAAAAACGCCTACTGAAAGCGCAAAAAAGAAAGCTTAAAGACCAAGTTTCACGATTGGTGCTCTTGCATGAAAATTTTTTTCCGGGGGAAAAGATACAGGAGCGGACGTTGAATTTTATGGATTTTTATGCTGAAGAAGGCCCCGCCTTATTGGATACACTCTATCATCACTTTAGTCCGTTACATCCAAAAATGTTAGCAGTAGAGCTTTTATAAGAAACGTATTTCCCTATAGATTAAATTGTATTTTTGCGCATGCAAGAAAAAGTCCTAATTCTCGATTTTGGTTCACAATACACTCAACTCATTGCTCGACGTGTTCGCGAGCTTTATATTTATTGTGAAATTATTCCCTATCATAAGTTACCCGAAGATTTAACGCCATACAAGGCTTTAATTTTGTCGGGGTCTCCTTTTTCTGTCCGTGCAGAAGATGCGCCAGAGATCGACCTAACCATAGTTCAATCCGGAATACCCGTATTGGCTGTTTGTTATGGAGCGCAGTATTTAGCGCATCATTTGGGAGGAGAAGTCAGTCCTTCCAATACTCGGGAATACGGACGTGCTAATCTGACGTATCACGATGCTGAAGCCCCCTTATTAGCGGGTATTCCAGCAGGAAGCCAGGTCTGGATGAGTCATAGCGACACTATTCAACATCTACCGACCGATGCGCGATTACTGGCCAGTACGGAAGATGTAAAACACGCGGCTTATGCCTTTAATAATCAACCGATTTTTGGATTACAATTTCATCCAGAGGTCTACCACTCTACAGATGGAGCTGCCCTATTAAAAAACTTTTTAGTGGGTATAGCGGGGTGTTCACAAGATTGGACCCCCGACTCATTTGTGGATATGACAGTGGCCGACCTTAAAGAAAAAATAGGGAACGAGCAGGTTATTTTAGGGCTTTCTGGAGGAGTAGATTCCACCGTTGCAGCCATATTATTGCATAAAGCCATCGGAAAACAATTGCACTGTATTTTTGTGAATAACGGCTTGTTGCGCAAGAATGAATTCGATCAGGTCTTGAAGCAATACGAAGGCATGGGACTTCAAGTAAAAGGAGTAGATGCTTCTTCCACTTTTCTATCTGCTTTAAAGGGCGTTTCTGACCCAGAGAAAAAACGAAAAGCAATTGGCAATACCTTTATCGATGTCTTCGACTTAGAATCTAAAAATGTGTCCGATGCGAATTGGCTCGGCCAAGGAACCATCTATCCCGATGTAATTGAATCGATTTCTGTAAATGGTCCATCTGTGACCATCAAGTCCCACCACAATGTTGGGGGGCTTCCTGATTTTATGAAGCTCAAAATAGTAGAGCCTTTACGAATGTTATTCAAGGACGAGGTACGTAGAGTCGGGAAAACATTGGGGATCGATCCACAAATATTAGGACGACATCCCTTCCCTGGACCTGGATTAGCCATTCGTATTCTCGGAGATATAGACGCAGAAAAGGTGCGTATTCTACAAGAAGTTGACGCCATATTTATTGCGGGGCTAAAAGAATGGGATCTCTATGACAAAGTTTGGCAAGCAGGAGCCATTCTGCTTCCAGTCAATAGCGTAGGGGTAATGGGCGATGAGAGAACTTATGAAAAATGTGTAGCTTTAAGAGCTGTTCAATCGACCGATGGAATGACTGCAGACTGGGTAGACCTCCCTTACGCCTTTTTGCAAAAGATTTCGAACCAAATTATCAATCAAGTACCGGGGGTCAATCGAGTGGTCTACGACATCAGTTCCAAGCCACCGGCTACAATTGAGTGGGAGTAATTGAAATTTATGAGGATTTTTTTTCGCTTTTTGATTCTTTTCCTAGGCTTTCACTGGGGGCTTTTAGCGCAAACGCCAAGTAGTTTTGTTTCGCATAAAGTCCGTAAAAGTGAGACGCTTTATAGTTTGGCTCGCCAGTATCAAGTCAGTGTAGATCAAATCCTGACCTATAACGCCATTGTTAAAAAAACGGGTTTAAAGCGGCGAATGATCTTGCGCATCCCTGTATATCAGCAGCCTGTTGTCGAAGCCGCTAAGCCAGTAGAAGAATATCGTTTATACACCGTACAGCCAAAAGAAACGAAGTGGCGTATTGCCTACAAGAATGGGATTAGCGTTGCCGATTTAGAAACCTTGAACCCACAGATTCTCAACGGCCTCCAGATTGGTCAACAAATTCGATTACCCGCCCAAGAAACTAAAAGTGACAGTGTGCAAGTAGAGGTAGATGAGTCGTATAACTATTACACTGTACAGCCCAAAGAGGGCTTCTATCGCATTAAACAAAAAATTGGTGTCGATCGGGCAACCCTCGAATCTTTAAATCCTGATTTGACGACAACAGGTCTTCAGGTGGGCATGATTCTCAAGGTTCCCGGCGATGCAACAGGCGACTTAAAAGTACAGGATGCGCTTCTGGTCGAAACCACCCGCTTAGTCGATTCTTTAGAGTTGCCAGCTCAATTGTCTTTGGCATTGCTATTGCCGTTTAAAGGAAATGAAATCACTTTCGATTCAGTGGCCCGAACCAAATATCAGCTGAGCAGACGGAATTTACATACCATTTCTTTGGATTTTTACTTTGGCACCTTGTTAGCCATCGAAGAGGCTTCTCGTATCGGTATTCAAGTGCTTTTGGAAACGTTCGATACGCAAAACGATAAATACCGCATTAAACAGCTCGTCGAATCGGGTAAATTAAATGGGTTCGACGTCTTTATAGGGCCTTTAATCCCTGGAAACTTTAATTTTTTAAGCAGTTCAAAACTACTGGCTAAAACCCCTAAAATATTTCCCCTTTCTACTAAAGCCATTACTTACAGACCCCAAGTAATTCAATCGATTCCCTCGGAAGAAATCCTACGGTCGTATATGTTCGACTATCTTCAAAAATACCCAGATACACTTGCGCAAGTATTTGTGGTAGCCGACAGTATTCATCAAAAATTAGAGCCCCGATGGAAAAGTCTCTACCCGAAAGCGCAAATGCTTCGTCCAGAAGGAGGAAATGTGCTCTTGCCAGACCTGGTAGATTCTCTCTTGGTAGATTCAATCCCCAATAAAGTGTTTTTAGAATCGAAAGATTTAGCACTTATCGCGAGTACTACCTCTTTGCTGAATGCTCAGCTTTCCAAAGGTAAAGATGTTACTTTGTTCACCTCGTATAAAGACAATATCTATAACAATGCCAAGATTCCCAAAGAACAGCTGGGAGCATTGCGATTTACTTATCCCGATTTTCGTCGGCCTTTAATGGAAACTAAGGATACCCTATTTATGGAAAGGTATCGATTGAAGTATGGTAATTTCCCGGAGTCCAGTGCTATTCGTGCCTACGATTTGGTATTGGATCTAATCCTACGACTAGCAGTTGGTGACGATTTAGCTGAAGCCATGAATTTGGGACGTACAGAGTACCAAGAAAATGCATTCGATTATAGATCCACAGAAGACGGAGCCTATGAAAACCAAGCGTTGTTTATGTTACAGCACGAGGGTTTTGATATTGTTGAGCTGAAGAAATAATAAATTTTAGAGGCTTGTCCCTTTGACTTTTCGTAATTTTGAGTCCGGATAAACGAAAAAGCGTTTCTAGACCGGATGGCAGCCAAATACATATTTGTTACGGGAGGAGTGAGTTCATCACTTGGAAAGGGAATAATCGCCGCTTCATTGGCTAAACTTCTTCAAGCCCAGAATTTTAAAGTCACTATTCAGAAATTCGATCCGTACATCAATGTGGATCCCGGTACTTTAAACCCCTATGAACACGGAGAATGTTTTGTTACTGATGATGGTGCTGAAACAGATTTAGATCTAGGTCACTACGAACGTTTCCTCAATGTAAATACCTCGCAGGCCAATAATGTTACCACAGGAAGAATCTATCAAACGGTAATTGAACAAGAGCGAATGGGGCAGTTTTTAGGGAAAACAGTCCAAGTCGTTCCGCATATTACCAATGAAATAAAAAGACGTATTCAACTGTTAGGGCAGGGAGACGATTACGACATAATTATCACTGAAATTGGTGGTACGGTCGGAGATATAGAATCCCTCCCATACATCGAATCTGTCCGTCAATTGATCTGGGATTTGGGGAAAGAAAATACGCTGAGTATTCACTTAACATTAGTACCCTATCTGGCAGCAGCTGGAGAGCTGAAAACAAAACCGACTCAGCACTCTGTTAAGACATTGATGGAGAGTGGTATTTCGGCAGATATATTGGTCTGTCGTACAGAGCACGAGCTTTCAGAGGATCTGAAACGAAAGCTTGCCCTTTTTTGTAATGTTGCTCCCGAAGCGGTAATCCAATCGATCGATGCCGATACGATCTACGATGTTCCATTGCTCATGCAACAGGAGGGCTTGGATCAGGTAGTTTTGAAAAAATTAAACCTACCGACCGACAGAGCTGTTGATTTAGAAAATTGGAATAATTTTTTAAGGAAGTTTAAAAACCCTACATCCAAGATAAAGATAGGGCTTGTTGGGAAATACGTAGAACTCCAAGATTCGTATAAATCGATCCTAGAAGCGATTATACACGCCGGAGCGATCAACGAGGTCGATGTAGAAGTTGTGAGTATTCATTCAGAGGAACTGACCCCAGCTAATGTGTCTACTCATCTGGATTCCCTTCAAGGTCTTATTGTTGCTCCTGGATTTGGGGAGCGAGGAATAGAGGGGAAAATTCAAGCTGTCAACTATGTGCGTGAAAATAAGATTCCATTTCTAGGCATTTGTTTAGGCATGCAGATGGCTGTTATTGAATATGCTAGAAATGTGAAAGGACTAGAGACGGCCAATTCAACTGAAATGGATCCAAATACGCCCCATCCGGTGATTGATCTGATGGAAGCGCAAAAGAATATCGAACAGAAAGGCGGGACTATGCGTTTAGGAGCTTGGGACTGCGACCTAATGGATGGGTTGGCCCAGCAAATCTACGGGACTGCTAAAATTTCTGAACGTCACCGACATCGCTATGAGTTTAACAATCGCTATGCCGAAGAGATATTCGATGGCGATTTTCAAATCGCGGGTACTAACCCAGATACAGGCTTAGTGGAAATTGTGACCCATGTAAATCATCCGTGGTTTATGGGGGTTCAGTTTCATCCGGAATACAAGAGCACCGTCTCTAACCCACATCCATTATTTGTCGATTTTGTGGCAGCTGCTGTCCAACAATCTTAAAGAATTAAAGAAGTAAAGAATCATGGAAGAAAAACGTTTTGATCCGTATCAGTTCATCGGCTTTGTGTTAATCGCCCTTATCCTGACATGGATGCTCTACAGACAAGCAGAGGTAGAACAACTCAACCAGCAACCATCTACAGAGGCGGTCCAAGAATCTCCTGCTGAGACTGCGATGGAGGAAGTCTCAGATTCGCTTCAACAACTTCAAAGAACCCAAAAATTTGGTTCTTACGCCGAAGCGTTTACCCCTAAAGATGCAGTGAGCCACACGCTTGAAAATGAATTTGTAAAACTTGTATTTAATTCGAAAGGTGCACAAATCACACAAGCTGAGCTGAAGGGAATCACTAATTATCTGGATCAGCCCCTTTATTTGATCGATCGAGAGAATGCCCAATTTAATATTCAATTCAAAACTCGGGATGGTCGTATTTTGAATTCTAGTGAAATGTTTTTCTCAGTGGCCGTATCGGCTGTCGACCAAGAACAACTCCTTAGCTATACGGCTTCTTTAGCTCCCGGACAGCAAGTGCAATTGACCTATCGTTTGGCTCCCGAGGATTACAAAGTTGATTTTAGCGTCCAAACAACCGGTCTTTCCATGGTCCTTGACCAAGCAGAGGTTCAATGGGATACAAAAGCTTTTAGAAATTCCAAGAGTATAGAGTATGAAAACCGATATACGGAGCTGACCTATGGCTATGATGGCGACAGAGTAGACTATCTGTCATTGACCTCTGACGATGAGGAAACTGAGACTAATGTCCGTTGGATTTCATACAGACAACACTTTTTTAGCCAGATTCTTCAGCCAGAAGCTCCGTTAAAAGAAGTGCAATTGACCTCACAAAACTTGGCGGATGACGAATCATTAGAAGAAGTCTACACCAAAGCTTTTGGGACACAATTTAAACTCCCTAGTCAAGGAGAGATTAACAGTCGGATGGCCTTTTATTTTATTCCGACAGACTACCATTTACTATCGGAACAGCAGGGCGATCTACAAGCATCTTTACCGATCGGTTGGGGAATTTTCGGCTGGATTAACAGATGGGTATTTTTGCCGTTATTCGGTTTCTTATCTTCTTTCTTGCCGCATGGAATAGCCATTATTCTTATGACGGTATTGGTACGTTTGGCCATGTCGCCGGTTACCTATAAATCCTATCTTTCTCAGATCAAGATGAAGGTCCTTCGCCCTGAGATTGAGGAGTTGAATAATAAGTTTAAGGACGATGCTGTTAAACGCCAGCAGGAAACGATGTCGCTCTACAATAAAGCAGGAGTGAACCCAATGTCGGGCTGTTTACCTGCCTTATTACAATTACCAGTATTCTACGCATTG
Source organism: Flavobacteriaceae bacterium (assembly GCA_049889695.1). Classification (GTDB taxonomy): domain Bacteria; phylum Bacteroidota; class Bacteroidia; order Flavobacteriales; family Flavobacteriaceae; genus WTJH01. The sequence goes on from JBMHCX010000007.1 coordinate 68,766, forward strand.
TTCACTTTTTTCCCCGTAGCGTATGCTCTGCGCGGGAAGTCGTTCTTATGGGCAAACGATTTATCGTCTTATGACTCGGTACTTGAGCTGCCGTTCAACATTCCTTTTTATGGCGATCATATCAGTTTATTTCCCATCCTTGCTTCTGCCGCCATCTTTGGATATACACAAATGACAACGGGCCAACAAACCATGCCACAGCAACCAGGGATGCCCAATATGAAAATTATCATCTACCTAATGCCGCTTATGATGTTGTTCTTCTTTAACAACTATGCTAGTGGATTAAGTCTGTACTATTTTGTTTCAAACTTACTGACGATCATACTGATGTTAGTCATTAAGAATTATATCGTAGATGACACCAAAATTCACGCGCAGATAGAAGAAAACAAAAAGAAGCCCAAAAAGGCTGGAGGATTTTCAGCTAGGCTGCAAAAAGCCATGGAGGAGGCCGAAAAGCAAAAGAAAGCGCAACAACGCAATAAGCGTCGTTAGTTCTTTGCCTCCTTTTGTACCTTTGTAGGCAAAAGAGCTTATAAGACTATGAAACAGAAAGGCAAGCGTGTAGTTGTCGGTCTTTCAGGAGGTGTAGACTCCAGCGTTGCCGCCCATTTGCTGGTCGAGCAAGGCTATGAGGTGATCGGTTTGTTCATGAAAAACTGGCACGACGAGTCGGTTACGATTTCCGCTGAATGTCCTTGGCTGGAAGATAGTCACGATGCCATGTTAGTAGCTGAAAAGCTTGGAATTCCCTTTCAAACGGTCGACCTGAGTGAGCAGTACAAAGAGCGTATTGTCGATTATATGTTTGACGAATACGCGAATGGGAGGACCCCCAACCCTGATGTTTTATGCAATCGAGAAATTAAATTCGATGTATTTTTAAAAATAGCACAATCTTTAGGGGCCGATTATGTGGCGACAGGTCACTATTGCCAACGCGGAGTATTATCTGAGGATAGCGATCAACCAGTCTATCAATTATTATCTGGAGCTGACCCAGGAAAAGATCAATCGTATTTTTTGTGCCAACTCAATCAGGAACAACTGTCCCAGACACTTTTTCCAATTGGGCATTTGCAGAAAAGTGAAGTTCGTGCTATTGCGCATGAAGAAGGACTAATTACGGCCGAAAAAAAGGATTCCCAAGGCCTGTGTTTTATTGGAAAAGTTCGATTACCAGACTTCTTACAACAGCAGCTCAAACCCAAGTTAGGTAAGATTATTGAAATTTCTCCCGCTGAGATTGCACCCTATCCTACCTTTGCTTATGGTCGAAACATCACCACTGATTTGGACGCTTTAGCACGTCCACAAGTATATCAATCTACCGATGGGGAGGGGGTAGGAGAGCATCAAGGAGCGCATTATTTCACGATCGGGCAACGCAAAGGCCTAGCCGTTGGAGGGACGCCTGAACCGCTTTTTGTGATCGGAACAGATGTTGAGGAAAATATCATTTATGTGGGCCAGGGGAATACTCATCCGGGCCTCTTTCGTCCGGCTTTAAAGGTCAGTTCAACAGAGATGCATTGGGTGCGTCCAGACCTGCAAGCTAGCTCCGATTTTCCTTTGGCCGTCGAAGTTAGAATCCGTTACCGTCAGCCTCTACAGAAAGCCTATTTATACCCCACCGCCCAAGCGACCTACTGGGTTTTCGAGCAGCCCCAAAGTGCTATTACTTCCGGGCAATTTGCAGCGGCTTATATCGACCAAGAATTGGTTTGTTCTGGGGTAATTGCGTAATTTTCTTGTATGAATAATAAGGTTAGCACCCTTTTTAATGTACAGTATCCTATCGTACAAGGGGGAATGGTATGGACCAGTGGTTGGCAATTAGCTTCTGCCGTCTCAAATGCAGGAGGTCTTGGACTGGTCGGTGCGGGATCTATGCATCCTGAGACTTTGGAAATACATTTGCAAAAATGCCTTCAAGCTACGGATCAACCTTTTGGGGTAAACGTCCCGCTATTATATCCAGAAATGGATCGTATCATCGAACTTATTCTTCAGTATAAAGTACCGATTGTATTTACCTCTGCTGGAAATCCAGCAGTGTATACTGCTCGATTGAAAGCTGCAGGTTGTATTGTAGTACATGTGGTAAGTTCAGTAATATTCGCGCTAAAAGCGCAAGCCTGTGGTGTAGACGCAGTTGTGGCTGAAGGCTTTGAAGCAGGGGGGCATAACGGTCGCGAAGAAACCACTACGTTTACGCTCATTCCTGCGGTTTGCAAGGCCGTTGATATTCCAGTATTGGCCGCTGGAGGAATTGCTACAGGGGGCGGTATGTTAGCTGCCATGGCCCTTGGTGCCGATGGTGTACAAGTTGGCTCTAGATTTGCCATTACTCACGAGGCTTCAAGTCATCCGGAATATAAAAAAAGAGTCGTGGAAGCGGGAGAGGGAAGTACCGCTTTGACCTTAAAGGAGCTGACTCCAGTCCGTCTGTTAAAGTCTCCTTTTTACGACGCTATTCAAAAGGCTTATGCGGAAGGAGCATCGACCGAAGAACTTCAGCATCTTCTCGGAAAGGGTCGGGCTAAAAAGGGAATTTTCGAAGGCGATTGGGAAGCAGGGGAGTTCGAAATTGGTCAGGCGGCTCAGCTTATTGATGCTGTTGAAACGGCCGAAAAAGTGATCCGTCAAATGATCGCGGATTATAATCAACAATTGAATCATTTAAATACACTAGGTCCTTTCGACAGCTGAAAGAGACTCCGTGTTGATCCGATTTCAGGTCAATAATTTTATTCCGTTCTAACCTAGGAAAGCTCTGCTGCTGCTGCTGTTTGAAACTCGAGTGCAACCTGATTTTGTAGTAAATCTTCGAAAGATTCTTCTTTACGAATGAGGTGCGCTTTATTATCATGCCATAGAATCTCAGCCGGACGATAGCGGGAATTGTAATTGCTGGCCATACTAAAGCAATAGGCACCTGCATTGTGGAAGGCTAAAAAGTCACCTTCTTGAATTTCGCTGATCTGACGGTTACTCCCAAAAGTATCCGTTTCACAAATGTAGCCTACCACTGTGTAGAATCGTTTTTTAGCGGCTGGATTGGAGATATTTTCAATATGATGATAGGCACCATAGAGCATAGGACGCATCAGATGATTAAAGCCCGAATCTACTTGTGCAAAAACAGTAGAAGTCGTTTGTTTGACAACATTTACAGGGGTGAGAAAATAACCTGCCTGAGAAACTAGAAATTTGCCCGGTTCAAAAATGAGCTCTAGGTCACGGCCATATTCTTCACAAAAGTCGATGAATCGATTACTTAACTTCTCTCCTAATTCTTCGATGTTGGTTTCTATATCCCCAGGTTTGTAGGGAACTTTAAACCCACTTCCAAAATCGATAAAATCGAGACGATCAAATTGTTTGGCAGTTTCGAATAAAATTTCTGCTGCATGTAGAAACACCTCTATATCTAAAATATCGCTACCCGTATGCATGTGAATTCCGTTGACATGCATGGCAGTGTTTTCAACGATCCGTAGAATGTGTGGGGTTTGGTGAATCGATATACCGAATTTAGAATCGATATGTCCAACCGAAATATTGGTATTCCCCCCGGCCATCACATGAGGGTTGATACGGATACAAACAGGGATATTTGGGTGTCGACTACCGAATTGTTCCAACACCGAAAGATTATCGATATTGATTTGCACTCCCTTTTGCGCTACTTCCTCAATTTCTTTGAGGGAAACACCATTGGGTGTAAACATAATTTGTTGGGGTTCAAAACCCGCTTTGAGCCCGAGTTCTACTTCTTGAAGAGAAACCGTATCTAGACCACACCCTAAATGATGCATCCACTTCAAAATGGAGATGTTGGTCAACGCCTTAGCGGCATAATTGAGTTTAAGGTGAGGAATACGATGGAAAGCTTGGGTAAGCCGATTGTATTGTGCGGCAATTTTGGCCGCGTCATAAACATAAACAGAACGCCCGTGGTCTTTGGCAATGGCTAAAAGTTGTGCATCGGTCATGACTCAAAAAATTTACGCTAAAATAGGGCGAATATTAAGCCTAAACGCCTCTTGAGCAAGCATCTGATATATTTATCAAATAATGTTATAAATATAACATAATGAAAGCTTCAGTAGTTCAGGTTCACATTTCAGCTTTTTATATTTTTGCAAACAGAAAACAGCTGATATGAATTTACACGAATACCAAGGGAAAGAAATTTTAGCGCAATTCGGTGTTGGAGTCCAACGAGGAATTGTTGCAGAAAGCCCAGAAGCTGCAGTTGCAGCAGCAGAAAAACTAACCGCCGATACTGGAACAGGATGGCATGTAATCAAAGCTCAAGTGCATGCTGGAGGTCGAGGTAAAGGGGGAGGAGTAAAGTTGGCAAAATCCCTAGACGAGGTAAAGTCTATCGCATCCTCTATTATTGGGATGCAATTGGTGACACCCCAAACTCCCCCAGAAGGAAAAAAGGTTCACCAAGTTTTGATTGCTGAAGATGTCTATTATCCGGGTGATTCCGAGCCGAGCGAGTTCTACGTTTCTGTTCTGTTGAATCGTTCCACAGGTAAAAATATGATCATGTATTCTACTGAGGGCGGAATGGATATCGAAACCGTGGCAGAAGAGACGCCACATCTGATCTTTACGGAGGAAATAGATCCGGGACTAGGATTACTGCCTTTTCAAGCGCGAAAAGTCGCTTTTAATTTAGGTTTAAGCGGCCAGGCGTTTAAGCAAATGACAAAGTTTATCACGGCACTTTACAATGCCTATGTTGGTTCAGATGCATCTCTGTTTGAGATTAACCCTGTATTAAAAACATCTGATGACAAAATCATCGCTGTAGATGCTAAAGTTGTCCTAGATGACAATGCACTTTTCCGCCACCCCGACTATTCAGAAATGCGCGATCTGCGTGAAGAAAACCCGGTTGAGGTAGAGGCTAAGGCAGTAGGTTTAAGTTATGTGGATCTCGATGGAAACGTTGGATGTATGGTGAACGGTGCAGGTTTAGCAATGGCCACTATGGATCTGATTAAATTCGCAGGAGGCGATCCGGCGAACTTTTTAGATGTAGGAGGTACTGCGGATGCCGCACGCGTAGAAACAGCCTTTAGGTTAATCTTAAAGGATCCTAAAGTAAAGGCTATACTCGTGAATATTTTCGGTGGAATTGTCCGTTGTGATCGTGTTGCGCAAGGTATTGTTGACGCATACAAAAACATGGGGGATGCCATTAAGGTGCCAATCATTGTTCGTTTACAGGGAACGAATGCTGAGGAAGCGAAAGCAATTATAGATGCCTCTGGTTTAAACGTACAGTCCGCTATCGAATTCAAAGAAGCTGCCGACAAAGTACAAGCAGCCTTATAATAAGTGACAAATTGACATATGTTTTCGGGTTTTTACCGACAAAATGTCTCATTCCTACATTTGGATCAGCTTTTGTTCTTCATAATGCATATTAACATTAAAAAATTTGCCTTATGAACATTGTTAGACGAACCCCCGCTTGGTACCCATCTTTGATGAACGATTTTTTTGCTAGAGATTTTTCAGGAGACTCAGCCACCTTTTCATCGACTCTTCCAGCTGTGAACATACAGGAACGCGACAACACTTTCGAATTGGAGTTAGCTGTTCCAGGTCTTGAAAAAAAGGATATAGAGATTTCTGTTGAAGAAGATACGCTGATCATTGCCGCTCAAAAGCAGCATCATGACGACAGTGAAGGAAAGTACTCTCGCAAGGAGTTTAGTTACCAAAGTTTCCGAAGAGCTTTTGCTCTCCCAGAAAGTATAGACGTCAATAAGATTGACGCTAGCAGTAGTAATGGTGTCTTACAAATCACCTTACCGAAGCGCAAAGAAGCGCTTCCACAGCCCAAAAGAATGATTAAAATTCGATAATAGGGTTAATTATTTGTTTTTGTTTGAAAACCGGCCTTTTGGCCGGTTTTTTTTATGCTTATTTTAAGGCTGTTTGGTACTCTTGGATGAGATCTCTCAAACGTGCAGCCTCCATAAAATCCAGAGATTTGGCAGCTTCTTCCATGGCTTTGCGCGTCGATCGTATTTTTTGTTCAATTTCCTTGGGTGTCAAATCCCGATTAAGGGCAGCTTTGGCTTCTTTTTCTGCTCTTTCTTGGGCCTGTGTAGCCACGGAATTTTTAGCTAAGGCATTGTCTAAAGACTTGTTCAGAGCCTGAGGGGTAATCTTATACCGATCGTTATACGCCGTTTGTTTGGTGCGTCTGTATTCTGTTTCATCGATTGTCTTTTGCATGCTGTCTGTGATTTTGTCTGCATACATAATCGCTTTGCCATTGATATTTCGCGCTGCCCTCCCCACCGTTTGGGTCAAGGAGCGGTTACTGCGCAAAAAACCCTCTTTATCCGCATCTAAAATAGCTACTAAAGATACCTCTGGAAGGTCCAATCCTTCCCGAAGTAAATTCACTCCCACCAATACATCGAAGATTCCTTTGCGTAAATCTTGCATAATCTCCACACGCTCGAGTGTGTCCACATCGCTGTGGATATAACGACAGCGGATCTGTACTCTACTGAGATATTTGGTGAGTTCTTCAGCCATCCGTTTGGTAAGTGTTGTGACCAAAGTACGTTCATCTTTTTCTACCCGTTGCTGGATTTCTTCAATCAGATCATCGATTTGGTTGAGACTGGGACGCACTTCAATGATTGGATCTAGCAGTCCTGTCGGGCGAATAATTTGTTCGACATAAATCCCTTCAGTTTTTTGGAGTTCATAGTCTGCGGGAGTTGCGCTGACGTAGAGTACCTGATTTTGTAAAGCTTCGAATTCCTCGAATTTCAATGGGCGATTATCCAAGGCAGCGGGGAGCCGGAAGCCGTAGTCCACTAAATTTTCCTTTCTGCTTCGGTCGCCACCATACATCGCGTGTACCTGAGAAATAGTTACGTGACTTTCGTCAATAACCATCAGATAATCATCAGGAAAATAGTCCAAGAGGCAAAAGGGTCGTGTTCCCGGAGAACGACCATCCAGATAGCGAGAGTAGTTTTCAATCCCTGAGCAATATCCCAGTTCACGTATCATTTCCAAGTCAAATTCTGTCCGTTCTTCTAATCTTTTTGCCTCAAGAGGTTTTCCGATTTCACGAAAATAATCTACCTGCTTCACCAGATCGTCTTGGATCTGAATAATGGCATTTTGCAGGACATCTGGCGAGGTCACGAAAATATTTGCCGGGTAAATATTGACTTTGTCATATTCTTCTAAAACCCGATTTTCAATCGGGTCGAAAGTTTCAATAATTTCGATTTCATCTCCAAAAAAGTGCAATCGGAATGCCAGGTCGGCATAGCCTGGGAATACATCGACTACATCTCCTTGTACCCTGAAGTTCCCACGGTTAAATTCTGCGGTCGTTCTTGAATATAAACTTTGCACCAATCGGTGTAATAGTTGTGTTCTAGAAATGACTTGATCTCGTTCGAGGGTAATGACGTTTTTTTGGAATTCCATGGGGTTCCCAATACCATATAAGCAAGAAACAGAAGCGACTACCAATACATCTCTTCGTCCTGAAAGGAGAGAAGAAGTAGTACTTAAACGAAGTTTTTCGATTTCTTCATTGATGCTTAAGTCTTTTTCAATGTAGGTACCTGTAACGGGAATATACGCTTCGGGCTGGTAGTAGTCGTAATAGGAAACAAAATATTCTACCGCATTATTGGGAAAAAATTGTTTGAATTCCGAGTACAGTTGGGCGGCTAATGTTTTGTTGTGGGCCAAAACAAGGGTTGGACGCTGCAATTCTTCCACCACATTTGCCACCGTAAAGGTTTTGCCGGAACCCGTTACTCCTTGCAGGGTTACAAAGGGATCCTGACGGTCAAAACTGGCAACGATTTGATTGATGGCCTCTGGTTGATCGCCCGTGGGTTTAAAATCCGATTGGATTTGAAATTTCATAGCTGCGCTTTCCTGCAAAAGTAGGGATTCAAAACCATCTCTATAAATCTCTTTTGAGAAGAATCTGATAGCTTCCCCAAAGGAAAATCACACTCCAAACCAAAGCGATGAATAATTCGTGATATTGAACTCCAGGGTGTACAGACATTTCTTGACCAATTTGGTTGGCGATATTTCTCACTGCCGATAGACGTGTAAAGGGTTCATCTATAGTGTTACTCATGGCTTGTAGTGGGAAGAATTGCATGAATTTTTCAGGACTTAACCAAGGGTGCTCTCTCAAATTCGACCAAGCCCAAATCCATATGATTCCTTCTATAAATTGCCAAAAAAACAGTAAGCCAAGTGCAAATGCAGAGCGTTTAATCAACACGCTTAAAAACAAACAGAATGAAAAAAAACCAAACAGCTTAACAGCGTAGGCCAATAGGTAGTCGATATCCATGATGAGGATGGAAAACTCCGTATAGTCGGAATACAGCAGCCCTAAAAGGAGGGAAACGACCCCTAAGAAAAGTGTTGAAATCAGCACAAAAGTAGCAATCATCAAGACTTTTGATCCGAGAAATTCTATTTTGCTCAAACCATCGATCAAATTCTGTTTGAGCGTTCGATAGCTATATTCGTTTCCAACTAAAGCTACGATGACCACCGCAAAAAAAAGTTTTAAATAAGCGACCAGATAACTGTTGAAATGCCAAATAAAAGGGAAGTTGAAAATACCTTCTTCCGCCAAGTGAAACTTGAAGGCTCCAAAATCGAACTTTACGGTTGTGAGTAAGGCAACACTACTAATCAGTGTGAAGTAACTAATAATCAGAAAGCGAGCGATTCCGTTGTTCCAGAGTTTGATCCACTCCACTTGCAATAGGCGTTTAAACTCAAGCATTTTTTGTCAGGGTTAAAAATTGATCTTCTAATGAGGGTTTGCGTTTGACCAAATGTTCTGGATAGATTTCAGATGCGACCATACGTTTGCATAATTCGTCAGCGGGAAGGGAGGCACTTAGGTAGGCCAAAAGGAGTCCGTTTTCAGAAGTAACCCGGTCTACTTCAGCGGTCTGCTGGAGAAAGGTTTCCAATTTTTTCATATCGGCTCCCTTGAGTTCAAAAAAGCCATGACTGTGGGTCAGCTCATCGACCTTGCCTTGATATTGCTGTATTCCATTTTTTAAGACAATGACGTGGGAACATATCTTTTCTACTTCATCCAGTAGGTGAGAAGCCAATACGATAGTAGTCCCGTGTTTTGCGATGGTACCGATCAGCTGTCGAATCTGATGAATTCCTTCCGGGTCTAGGCCATTGGTGGGTTCGTCTAAAATCAATAATTCAGGATCGTTCAGCAGGGCAGAGGCGATGGCCAGTCGTTGCTTCATTCCCAAAGAAAAGTTTTTAAACCGATCGTTCTTGCGTTCCCACAAACCGACCAATTGCAGTTGTTTTTCAATAGCTGTTTCAGGGCAGTTTTTGATTTTGCAGACCAATCTTAAATTGTCGTAGGCACTCAGATAGGGGTAAAAATTAGGCCGCTCAATCAGGGCGCCTACTTTTTGAAGTGCCTGATGATTATTGAGTCTTCCGCCAAACCATCGAAAAGAGCCGCTTGTCGGGTTAACCACTTGCAAAACCATCCCTAAGGTCGTTGACTTTCCGCTACCGTTGGGCCCGAGTAGTCCCACGATTTGTCCTTTTTCAATCGTCATCGATATTTGGTCCACTGCTTTGAGGGTGCCGTAGGACTTGGAGAGGTTAAAAAGTTCTAATAGAGGTTTTTTCATTGTGAAGGGGTCAGAATTTATACTACTTTTAGCCTAAGCTGATCTCCGATGGATAAACTAATATCGAAAAAAAAACCGTTTTACCCGCTTGGAAATAGGTTAATCCCTTTTTTAAAACGATATGACCGTTGGGTAGAAACTCCTATAAGTTATGAAGATTTATTGAGGTTTTCGGGCTCGGTTGCCGTCTACGATGCAAATGATGAAGATACTTTGTGGGTGCGTGTTTATTTTTCTGATACCGAGCGAGCAGAAATCGATTTTAACCTGAAAAAAATCTATACTTTACTGCATTCGGATGGTAATGAAATGGCCCTCCCTTTTCTCAATGTCGATGCGATCGATTACTGTACTTTTGGGAATTCTAAGCCTTTTCGTATCAAAATCCGAAACATTCTCAATGACAACTTCACCTATTTTTATGTAAAAAAAACAGATGCTTCTCGGGTATATGGCTTGGAATTGGAACATATGCTTTCGCCCTACAATCTAAATTACTTGGTGGATGAACAAACACTAGTAGAAGAGCATATTGCGGGTATTCCAGGGGATATTTTTTTTAAAGATCATTTGCAAAACATAAATGCTTCTCAACGGAACCAGATTGCCAAAGAATACGTGAAGTTTAACGAGCGATGTATGGTGCGTTTACTCGGAGATATGCGTGCTTACAATTATGTAGTGATTCCAGTGCACGATTTCGATCAGGTTATTTTTCGTTTGCGGGCAATTGATTTTGACCAACAAGCTTTTGAAGGGAAATTTAATGTTTATCGGCCGCAGTTCTTCAAGGAAAACCAACCTCTGGTTCATGTAATTCAGCAGAACCTTCAAAAAGATTCCATTATTCAATACAAAATTGAAGAAAGGTCCATCATGGCTCGAAGAATTATTAGCTCAGGGAATCGCCTAGAGTTACTTTTAAACGCGATGGAAGGGCAGGAGATTAGTCTCCCAGAAAATATAGAACGGTTAAAAAACGAAATTTACAGATACACCAACGATGAAGCTTTCCGTCTAAGCAAAACCATGGGTGAAATTGTCAGGTGTAGTTTTAACTTTATCCGTCGAAACTACGAAACGGTGAATATGTCAAATTTATTCTAATAGAACTCATCGTCACTTTCCCAATCGGAAAGATCCTCATCTTCTAGGGAAATATCCCCTTCTGTTCCATCGCTATCGAATTTTTTCTCGGGTGCTTCTTCTGGAACTTCTCCTTGAGCGAAGATTAATTGGGGGTAGGAGCCTCCCGAAACTTCTTCTCCGACTTCCATCAGTTCTACAAAGAAGGTCCACATCCATAGGAAATCATACACATATAATAACTTGTGCTGCTCGGGGCCAAAGATTTCATCTAGGGGAGTTTCAGCAAAGCTTTTTCCCTCCTCCATTTCTAAAAGTGGGAGTTCATCACATTGTTCCCATTGGTCATTCGACAGATAAAAGGCGGCCATTTCTTGCCCCCCGAAGCCAAAGGCTTGTGCTATTGCCAGGTGTAATTCATCTAAGCTGGCGGAGGATTGGATTTCAATATCCCGCAGGACATCGTCTTCTACATCAAGGATTACACGGATTCTGTATATCATTGGGTGTTTGAATTGCGGAGGGTGATTAAATAAAATTGCCCACCAAACATTAAGGTCGCTAAGATAAGATGTATTGGTTGGGTGCTAAAGGGGAAATCAAAGTAATACATCAAAGCCCCTGTAAAAATCTCTAAACCGATACACCATAGGACGAGGCTAAATGCTCTGAGACGAATCTTATTCTTTCGAAGAACCCACCATATGCCAATGTGGGTCCCGAGTACCAACAACGAAAAGCTTCGATGAATGAAAAATTTCGTGGGGGCATTAGCCAGCCAACGTTGTGGGAGTGTTGGAAACTCATGCATTTGCAGGTCGATGTACTGTCGGATTTGAGTACCCATTCCAATTTGAATAAGACTTAGCACCAAGGCCAAGCCAATCAGCATTCGGAAAGTAGCTAAAGATTTAGGCACGCTTTGTTCAACCTTAATGTTTTGGAGAATCAGGATCAATAAGGCGACTAGAATCAAGGCCATTGCCATGTGTAGTGTAATTTTCACTGGCAATAGATTCGAATCCACCACTGTTTTTCCTAGCCATGCCTGAAAGGCCATTCCAAAGAGGACTAAGGTTGAAAAAACAAATAGTTTGGGTTGGCGACGTATCCAAAAAAAGGAGCATCCAAAGACGGTGAGCGTCGCTAAACCTGCCAAGACCCCAAGGAGTCGATTGATAAACTCGATCCAGGTATGGTAAGGATTAAAGATTGCATAATCATGTTTGGTATATGGGTTCCAGTTGTCCTCCTTATAGTCAAGTCCAGAGGTGAAGTCCGACTTCGCCACACGCAAGCTTTCATCGACGATAATGACTTCTCCCCGACGGTAGTCATGCGCTGCATGCCAATCTAATTGCGACCTTTCTGTCGGAGGAATCAAGTATCCGAAGCATTTCGGCCAATCAGGACAGCCCATTCCACTTCCGGTCATTCGCACGGTAGATCCCGCCAAAATCACCAAGTAAACTAGCCCTAGGGCTATCCAAACGATATTTTTAAACCGCTTCTGCGTCATATGTTAGTCCTAATGCTTTTCCTTTTGTGATCATCAGTTGCAAAGCTGCCTCAAATTCATTGGGAATTTCTCCCTCTAAGATAGCTTCCTTTATGGTTTCTTTTATAATGCCAATTTCACGAGATGGTTTTAGGTGAAAACTTTTCATGATATATTCACCTGAAATCGGCGGTTGAAAATTTCGAATATGATCTCTAGCTTCTACATCTTCTATCTTAGCCTTTACAATCTCGAAATTTTTGTGGTAGCGTTGAAATCGTTTTGGATTTTTTGTCGTGATATCTGCTTTGCAAAGAATGATTAAGTCTTCTAGTATATCTCCTGCATCGAATATAAGTCGACGGACAGCAGCATCGGTGACGATATCTTCAGCAATAACGATTGGCCGAGAACTCATCAGTACTAGCTTTTGTACGTATTTCATTTTGTCGTTCAGCGGCATTTTCAGTCGTTTGAATAAGCGGTAGACCATTTTTGCCCCCACAAACTCATGCCCATGAAAAGTCCATCCTGTTGGGGGTTTAAACTTTTTAGTCGGTGCTTTTCCAATATCGTGGAGCAGGGCTGCCCAGCGCAGCCAGAGGTTGTCCGTGTATTGAGCGATATTATCCACGACTTCAAAAGTGTGGTAGAAATTGTCTTTGTGTCGATGCCCTTCGATTTCTTCTATTCCTTTTAAGGCCGTTACCTCGGGTAATATTTGATCTAAAAGTCCTGCTTTGTCTAATAGTAACAAGCCTGCTGAAGGTTGGTCACAACTTAAAATTTTGTGAAGTTCGTCTACACAGCGTTCTCTGGATATAATGGCCAAGCGGGCGGCATTCCGCTGAATACTTTCAAAAGTTGTTGGGGCAATGGTGAACTTAAGTTGACTGGCAAACCGAATGGCTCTTAGCATACGCAAAGGATCGTCCGAGAAGGTTAGATCTGGATCAAGTGGCGTGCGTATGAGTTTATTATTTAAGTCTTCTTGGCCATCAAAGGGATCGACTAATGCACCAAAATCCTCCTGGTTAAGACTAATCGCTAGCGCATTGATGGTAAAATCCCTTCGGTTCTGATCGTCTTCCAAGCTACCGGCACTAACCTTTGGTTTTCGACTATCTCGTTGATAGGATTCTTTTCGAGCGCCAACAAATTCAAGTTCAAAGGCTTTGGTTTTGATCATGGCGGTCCCAAAATTTTTAAAGGTCTGTACAGGGGGTTGCTTAGGAAGCAGTTGGGCAACCTGCTGGGCGAGTTCCATACCGTCTCCAACAGTGACGATATCGATATCGTTTGGAAGCTTACGTCCTAATATAAAATCCCTAACAAAACCCCCGATGACAAAAGTGGGGTGACCCCATGCCGCAACCGCTGTTTGTAGCGTTTGAAATATGGGATTTTCCAAAGCAGAGGTGTATGTCGGTTGTGTTGTCACTAACGTAAGGTTTTATAGCTCCCATCCCCTTCAATTGAAATTACTGTCGATGGACGCGTAGCACTTTTATACGTAGGTAAATTTACAACGAAGTCCACCCCCTCCAAAATTTGAGGGCTAATATCCGCATAATCGTTGGGCATAGGTTCATTACTGATGTTAGCCGAGGTGCTGATTAGGGGGTGTTTGTATTCCTGCATAAACTCATAAACCCAACTCGTTAGAGGAATGCGAAACCCCATGCGTTCTCCACCTCCCATAGCTAGTGGGCAGATGTGTTCTACATCTGGAAAAATAAGTGTGGTCGGTTCCTCTCTACTGTATAAATCGCCGTGCGTATAAGCAGCCTCTCCTACATAATTAGCTAAGTTATCCACGCTGTCGATAAGTGCCAAAAGGGGTTTGTTGTAATCTCTTTGCTTTAAGTCAAAGATTCGTTTAATGGCTGTCTCCTGCGTTGCGTCGCAACCTAACCCCCACACAGTATCAGTAGGATACAATAAAATTCCACCCGCATTGAGGCAATCAATTGCCTTTTCCATCCATTGATCTTTCATGATTTTTCTGCTATATAAGATTCGATAGGTGTTTAGATTCGCGCTTTTTTAAATTGTTGTATAACAAATCTTTCTCCTTGTTTTCCCATTTTGGATAAGGTTCGTTTAGTAGTGTAATATCCCCGGGTTGGCATGTATCCCTGAGGCGATCATTTAAAATTTCTTATCCAGTTGTCGGTTCAGTCCACTTAGCAACATCCTTTATTGGGAGTTTTCTTGCCCTATATATGACAACAGTGACTTGCTTACACAGCAACATTATGCTCTCGAAGAGCGTCGTTAAGCGAGGTTTTTTTATCCGTACTTGCTTTGCGTTGTCCGATGATGAGAGCACAAGGGACTTGGTAGGAACCGGCCGGGAATTCTTTGGTGTAACTTCCTGGAATTACAACAGAGCGCGCTGGAACACGCCCTTTGTATTCTTTCGGCTGTTCACCACTAACATCGATAATTTTGGTAGATGCGGTTAAAACAACATTTGCCCCTAAGACGGCTTCTTCTTCTATATGAACTCCTTCAACCACAATGCATCGAGAACCGATAAAGGCATTGTCTTCAATGATAACAGGGGAGGCCTGTAGGGGTTCTAGAACACCTCCAATACCCACTCCACCGCTTAAGTGGACATTTTTACCGATCTGCGCACAACTTCCCACAGTTGCCCAAGTATCAACCATGGTTCCTGAATCGACATAAGCGCCGATGTTTACGTAGCTAGGCATCATGATTACACCGGGCGCTAAATAGGCACCATGGCGAGCAATAGCATGCGGAACTACTCGAACCTCTTGTTTGGCATAGTCCTTTTTTAACGGGATTTTGTCATGAAATTCAAGAGGTCCAACTTCGATTGTTTCCATTTGTTGAATCGGGAAATACAAAACCACAGCTTTTTTAACCCATGTGTTGATTTGCCATCCGTCGGTAGTTTTTTCCGCTACACGGAGTTGTCCGAGGTCAATCTGGCGAATAACCTCACGAATGGTTGCTTGGGTTTCTTTTTGTTGTAGCAGGGAGCGGTCTTCCCATGTCGCTTCAATCAGTTGTTGCATGCTTAATTTTTTTGTCAAAAATAAGGTTTTAGACTTGGAATCCTATGGATTCTGATGATTGAAGTATATTTGGAAATGCGAATTTATGTCGGGATTGATTTCGGGACCAAACGGAGCGGGGTAGCCCTGAGTGACCCTACGCATACGATTGCTTCAGCTCTAGATACCTTCGACACCTCTCAACTAATACCAGCCTTACAATCGCTCAAGGGTCAGTATACTATTGCTGGTTTTGTGGTGGGGGCCCCTAGACGATGGAGTGGAGAGCCCTCTACGGTAGAAGTTGCCATTCAAGAATGGATAGCACAACTAGAAAAAGACTTTTCAGAAACTCCTATTTTTCGTGAAGACGAACGTTTTACATCCAAAATTGCGCAAAAAAGTCTCCTGGAAGGTGGGGTGAAAAAAAGCAAAAGAAAAGACAAAAAAATATTGGATAGCATGAGCGCTACCTTAATTTTACAATCCTTTTTGGATCGACAAAAAAAATGCCTATGATATTGCCAATCGTCGCTTATGGCGCTGCTGTTTTAAAGCAAAAAGCCTTGCCCATCAATCAAGAGTATGAAAATCTAAATCAGTTGATTGCCAATATGTGGGAAACCATGTATGCTGCGCATGGCGTTGGTCTTGCGGCCCCCCAAGTAGGATTGGGAATTCGCATGTTTGTCATTGATACCGCTCCCTTTGCTGAGGACGATTCGTTGACCGCTGAAGAGCGCAAAGAGCTGAAGGAATTTAAAGAGGTTTTCATCAATGCTACCATGGTTGAAGAAAAGGGGGAAGCATGGGATTTTAACGAGGGTTGTCTCAGCATACCCGATGTACGGGAAGATGTGCTACGCCATGCATCTATCAAGATCCATTATTGGGATGAAAATTTTCTAGAACACACCCGATCTTTCGATGGGTTAATCGCCCGAGTGATTCAACACGAGTATGATCATATCGAAGGGATCTTATTTACCGATAAATTATCTCCGCTCAAAAAGCGACTGATTAAACGAAAACTAACGGCAATTGCTCAGGGTAAAATCCAGGCGGAATACCCCATGCGATTTCCGCAAATCAAAAGAAAACGATAAAAATGTCTTTAGAAAAAATTATTACGATCGCCGGCCGTCCTGGTCTGTTTGAAATTCAAACACATACCCGAACGGGCGTCATTGCTCATGAGCTAAAAACGGGTAAGCGAGTTGTGACACACGCACACGAACAATTCAGTGGCCTTAAAGATATACAGCTCTACACTTTAGGAGGAGAAATTCCCTTAGCTGAAGTCTTTAAGAAAGTCTATGAGCATTGTCAAGCAAAGCCCTGTGCCGTATCGCCCAAGGCTTCTTCCGATGAGCTTGAAGCGTTCTTCTTTGAAGTAGTTGAAGACTATGACGAGGACCGCGTTTATCCGAGTGATATCAAGAAAATTATCCAGTGGTACAATTTACTGCTCGAGAACTCCTATTTTGAGAGCACTGGTTCAGCCGAAGCAGATACACCAGCGGAAACCCCAGAGGATGCATAGTCGGAAAGAGATTCTTCAGAGCGTAGATCGTCTGTTAACGATAATGGACGAGCTTCGAGAGCAATGCCCTTGGGATCGAAAACAAACCAATGAAAGTCTAAGGCACCTGACCATCGAAGAGACTTATGAGTTGGCCGATGCAATTTTAGAAAACAACCCCACAGAAATTAAAAATGAACTGGGTGACCTATTGTTGCACATTTTCTTCTATGCCAAAATTGGATCGGAGCAAGAAGCATTTGACTTGGGCGATGTCGCGACTTCCATTGCTGAAAAACTGATACATAGGCATCCGCATGTATACGGAAATATTGACATAGCTGATGAGGAAGAAGTCAAACAAAACTGGGAAGCACTAAAATTAAAAGAAGGGAAAAAAAGTGTTTTTGAGGGTGTCCCACGTTCACTCCCCAGTTTAATAAAAGCCCAGAGATTGCAAGATAAAGCTGCCGGGGTAGGCTTTGATTGGCCAGATACAGCTGGAGTTTTAGCAAAAATTCAAGAGGAAATCCACGAACTACAGCAGGCAATGGATCAGAAAGATACTGCTGCTGTTGAAGCTGAATTTGGGGATGTCTTATTTTCGATGATCAACTACGCCCGATTTTTAGATATCAATCCTGCATTGGCACTCGAGCGCACCAATAAGAAATTCATCAGAAGGTTCCAATGGATGGAGCAAAAAGTAGCTGAAAAGGGACAGCATTTACAGGCCTTGGATTTAGACCAAATGGAAGAACTCTGGCAAGCAGCTAAAAATCAATCTTAAATTTTATTCCTCCTCTTGAACTTCATCGGAAGCGGCTGCGGAATCTTCTGCTTTGCTGAGCTTATGGTGAGCTTGTTTGAGGCGGATAAATTGTTCTTCCAACGCCTGAATCTTCTCAGTTAGTTTAGTGGTTTTATCCGTGACTTCTTTCACCAATGGATTATCTGTGCTTTTATTGCTGAAAAATTCTAAGTTATTTTCCAATTGCGTTCGTTCGGTTTTCAGCCCGTCGATCTGTGTTTTGATGGTGCTCATTTCGTCAATGAGGGCATCTCCCCAGTTACCAAAGACCGCGAGGCGAATTTCAAACTGTATCAACTCTTTCTGAGGATTACTCACCTGAGAGCCCTTGATGCGTTTTTCGACCGCTTTAACAAACGCCTGACCGTTTTTCATGGCGGCTACTTTGTTCAAGTTACCACTGGTTTTACACGTCTGCCACAGGTCCAAGAAATAATTTTGAATCTCCTCTGCTGTTGCGGGGATCTCCACCTTGTCAACTGTTTGTATAAGGGCTAATTGTGCTTGGTGTACAGTTTCTTCTTGTGGGCTTAGTTTTAGGTAATCTCCTCGTAGCCTTTCGAAGTAAAGGTTACAGAGTTCGCGAAATTCTTCCCATAAGGCATCTCCAATTTTTCGAGGGACAAAGCCTAGTTTTTTCCATTGGCCTTGTAGTTTCTTCACCTCCTGTGTATGTCGGTCCCAATCGTCTCGTTCTAAGATGTCTTTGATTATCTGGATCAATTCTTTACGCCCCTCAATAGCTTGCTTTTGTTCCTTTTTTTGGTTTTTGTAAAAATCGTTTTTAGCACGATTGAACAAGCGCCCCATTTCTCTAAACTTATTCCAGGTCAGTTTGCTTTCTGCTCGTGGAACTTGTCCAGTATTTTGAAAATCTGATCGGAGTTGATTGAATTTTTGTACCTGTTGTTGCCATGCTCGGTGCGACTTAGATTTGGATTCGGTGAGTTCTTCCATGGCGACCAGTAATGCTTGTCGCTTTTCTAAATTCTGTTGTTGGAACTGATCGATATTTTTTTCGTAGTCGTGACGTTTGTCGTGTATTGTTTTTGTAGCCGCTTGGAAACGTTTCCACAAATCTTCTCTGTGCTCTTTCGCAACTGGTCCCAAGTCGTTCTTCCATTGACGATGGAGGGTATTCAGATCTCGGGAAGCTTTCAAGATATTTTCACTTTTCGCTAAAGCTTCGGCTTGCTCGATAATTTTGAGTTTTTCCTCGTAATTGTGTTTGAAGTCGAGCTCTCTCAATTCTCGATTCAGATGCAAGAAGTCGTAAAATCGTTCAATGTGGTGCTTATATGTTTCCCATACGTTTGCTCTTTGAGAGCGTGGTACCGGACCACATTTATACCAACTCTCGCGCAGTGCTCGGAAGCTATTGTAGACCGTGTTTATGTTGTCCTGACTCCCAATCAGATTCTTTATTTCTTCAATAATCTGTTGTCGTCGTTCTAGATTTATTTTCTGACTATCCTCTAAGTCTTTGTAGTACTTTCTTCGCTGCTGTCTAAAATCATAAGAAACCTGATCCCATTCTTTTTTGTAAGGCGGATTAAAGTAAAAATCAATTTCATTTCCACCTTCCGCAATAAAGCTTTCTTTCTCGGCTGTTAAAGTAGCTTTGAATTTAAGATCGAATTGAGTCGTGATTTGCTTGAATACATCTGATATTTTTGGAATCTCATTTGATTTCAACAATGCTTTTGCCGATTGAATCAGTTCAGTGATGTTCTGATCTGCATAGTTGATGGTTGGCTCAGGGCTATTGTCCGGAGTTTCGGCAAATGCCGATTCAGATTCCTGTGCTGCTGTTGCACCTTCTTGAGCAGCACTGTCGTCAGCGGCATGCTCGTCAGAAGGATCGATGGTATACGGATATTCCATGAAAAAAGTCTTATACCCGTAAAATTACAAAAACCAATGGAACTAAGAGTTCCAGATTTTCCATGATGCTTCTGCTTGGTAGACTAGCATTTTATAGCCGTTCGAAACTGTTGCGCCCCTCGCCAAGCCTTCTTGCATAAAACTGGTTACTTCAGGGTTATACACCAAGTCGAAAAGACAGTGTCGAGTAGTTAATGCACCGTAGGGAATGTTGGGCCTTAGCTCAGTCTTGGGGAAAGTTCCTAAAGGGGTGGTGTTTACGATTAAGGTATAGTCACCTAGTGTATTTTCATCGATGTCGCTGTAGGTCAGCATATCCTTATTTTCTGATTTTCGAGAAACCCAACGAAAGTCAATGTCATTTTTTTTAAGGACATAAGCCACTGCTTTAGATGCTCCCCCGGTTCCTAAGATCAGGGCTTTGGCATGTGGACGTTGCCATGCTTCTTTGAGCGCCTTTTCAAAACCAATCGCATCGGTATTGTAGCCCCATAATTGGTTGTCTTGCCAATGGATTGTGTTTACAGCTCCTATGGTTTCTGCGATTTCATCTAGTACGTCTAAATGAGGGATCACTGTTTGTTTGTAGGGAATTGTGACATTTATTCCCGAAACGGATTTGTCCGCTAACAGTTGTGGTATATCCGCCGGGTCGGATAAATCAAAATTTTGATAACTGCAATGTTGCAGATTTTGGTTTTTAAATTTTTGGGCAAAGTAGGATCTAGAAAAAGAGTATTCAATGTCTTTTCCCAGAAGCCCGAACTGACGTTGATTGGCCATAATAGTCAATGATTAAAACACTTATCAGACCTGCAAGTATACACATAATCGGGAGTAAAAGTTCCTTTTTTGGCAGGTATAATTGCTCGATCACCGGGCGAAGGGCAGATAAATTTTTCCAGGGCCAAACCAAGGGTAAACTCCCAACAACAAAACCCAGTATCGAGGCAAGGGTGCTTTTTTTATGGTGTTGGAGCAAATAACTCAGAAGGTTGGAAAAAAGGCTTAACCCAACAATTGTTCCCCCACCAAAAACCAGCATGATTTTGTAATACGCCCATTGGTCTAGGGTAAATGCATCTTGCCAGCTTCCCTGAAAACAGTAGAGTAAGCCATAGAAAAGCGCATTTACAGTATCCACTAACAGGAGCTTATAATTTCCTAAAAGCAAGAGAATAAATGACCCGGAAAGACCGGGCAGGGTCATCCCGGTTATGCTAATTATTCCACAAAAAAATACGAAATACAAGTTGGTGTTTGGAAGCATAGGGCTCTGAAAGCAAAGGCTGGAACCAAGGAGGAGTCCTAAACTACAAACCACAAGCTGAGAGAATCCCCATCCCTGCAGATTTTTTGAAATACTCCAAACTGAAGCTAAGATCATTCCGAAAAACAAAGACCAAATTTCAATGGGATATTTTTTTAATCCCAAATCAATAAGCAGTGATACGCTGAAATAACTGATGATAACACCGGAAAATAATTTTCCTAAAAAAGGCAGATTGCTATACTGTTTTAATTCATTGTAACGTCCTGAAAAAAATAGTTTGAGGGCTCTGCGATCGAGTCGTTTTAAAGAGTATATAAGTTCCTCATAGCAATTTGTGGCCAGTGCAACTATGCCTCCTGAAACTCCTGGTACTTTATTGGCAGCTCCCATAGCAATTCCTTTAAGCACAAGGAGCCAGTTGTCTTTAGAGCTGCGGTTTTCCATTTTTGGTTTTTTGGGTTTGTCGCTCTAAAATAGCTAAAATCAAAAAGCCAAAGATCAGACAAATAACAGCTGCCACTATGTGTGTTTCTCCCTCTATTCGGGTGGGCCAAACGGCTAAGGATATCTTATGATCGCTTCCGAGTATCATCCATTTCTGCCATGGCCATATTTTATGTAAAGCACCACATATCAGGCCAATGAGTAACAGCAATGTTTTATCGGGGTATTTTTTTAATACCCATTTGAGCAGCATGGCAAAAAGTCGAATCCCGATGAGAATTCCCAATCCTAGGCATAGGGCATTTTTTGCGTGGAGGAGAAAAGTAGTCATTTCAAAATCCACGAGTTGGGTCAGCAATCCTTTTAGCGTAGCGATAAAAGTATCGTAAACCCCTAGCACCAGCAGTATATAGGCGCCAGAGAGCCCTGGGAGTAGCATGGCTGAGATAGCGATCATGCCACTGAAAAATAGCTTTATAAGGCTCGGTTCGGAAGTCCCCACTGCAAGTTGCGTTAAACCAAAAGATAGAACAAACCCTAGCGCTATAAATCCCCAAAAATGAAGATTTCGTGGGGTTTTGACTTGTCGGATAAGCATTTGAATGCTTGCTAAAAGGAGGCCTAAAAAAAATGCGTTTAAGTGGATGGGATATTCTCGGAGTAAAAAGTCAATAGAAAAAGATAGACTAACGATACTGGCAAAAATCCCACCAAAGACAAGTAGTATGAAATTAGCATTGATGGCTTTCCAAAAGGCTTTCCATTGCCCTTTCAGCAGCAATTTAAAATTTAGAAGATTTAATTGATTGATGGTGAAAATCAATTCTTGGTAAATCCCCGTGACCAAGGCAATCGTCCCTCCAGAGACCCCGGGAATTAAATCGGCGGCCCCCATGGCCATTCCCTTAAAAAAAAGGGCTATTCTAAAGTTTTGGGAGGAAGATTTGGACATTGTGAAACAAAGCTTGCAACTAGGATGTTCGAACTTCAGAAGTATACAACCTTTCTAGTTCAGGATAGGTCTGGAAAACCTCATAGGGGACATTACCTTTAATCGGAAGTTCGTGTTTAAAGTAACGTGCTTCAATCAGTTGTCCTTTCTTCAGATAGATCCCAGCAGCTCTTAGTGCAATGGCCTTGTTGTCACTGTAGAATTCACGTGCTTGGAGTACAATTTCTATTGCTTTATTCAACTCCCCTTGGAGAACATATCCATCAATCAGCATTACCCAATTTTCAAGCTCATAATTTCCGAGGTCTATCACATTTTGCAATGCAATGGTACTTTCAATTATGTTGGCCGTTATCTGATGAATCTGACTTTTAATTTTCCACAACAAAACACTGTCGCCATTGACCTCTAAAGCTTTTTCAACATAAAAGAGTGCTTTGTTGTGATCGCTCGCTTCAAAGTAGTATTGGATGAGTGCTCCCCAAGCTTTTTCGTTGCTGGGTTCAAGATGAACAGCCTCCTTGAAGTAACGAAGGGCAATAGGGTTGTTGCCCAATTTTTGATGGCAAATCCCGATCCGATGGTGTGTAAACGAGTTGCTTTCAGTTAGTTGCATAGCAACTTCATAGTTCTCGATGGCTTCATTTAAGCGCCCTAGGGTTTCTAGGATTTTCCCTTTTTCGATGTAAGCACCGGAGAAAGTATCATCGCTGATGATGGCAAAGTCAAAAGCCGACAGTGCCTCGAGGTGCTTTTGTTGTCTTTCGTAAATTTTCCCCAGTTGATGCCACCCAATTTCACTGTAGGGTTGTTTTTCCAACAGCTGATTCAAGGTATCGATGGCTTCGTCCTCTTTGTCTAACTGCTCGTAACAATATAGGAGATTGTAAAGAGATTGGTAGTCTTCTGGGCATTTGTCAAAACAGCGTTTGAAGAAATATTGTGCTTGCTCATAGGACTCTAACATGAGATATTCCATTCCCAAAAGATTCCAAATGTCATCGGGTTCTTCGGCTATACTCAGCGCTCGGCTAAGCATTTGTATTGCTTCTGAATGCTGGTTATTCTTCGAGAAGATACTGGCTTTTTGCAACCAGACTTCTTCGTTGTTCGGGCAGAGTTTTTCGATTTTTTGTAAAAGCTCAGTCGCGGCAGCATAGTGATTGTCAAAGATCAGTAGTTCGCTCTGTAGCAACATCAGCTCCGTGTTTTGCGGATGCTGATCCATGGCCATTTGTAAGGCTCTTTTGGCCATTTGAATTTGGCCGTAGTCGATATAATAGTGAATGATGGCTTCGAATTCTTGAGCGTCAAAGAATGCTATCGCATTGGATTTTAGCATTTCTTCAAATTTGGCAATGGGCAAATCCCCAGATCCCTCGGAGTAATCAAACATAAATCGTCGACTAATTGGTTAGTACAATTTAAGAAGAGGGAAGCCGCGGCTTTCAAAAAGGAGGGTTTGTTTTCAACAAATTAATTAACAGCTGACACCTCATCTAGGCATTCCAACAGTATTTTGCAGCCTTTTCGAATTTCTTTTGTACTGATGGTCAGGGGGGGAGATATCCGAATTGCTCGCTTTTCCCAGAGGAGAAAAAATAGGATGAGTCCCTTTTCTAATGCTTTTTCTACTATGGGGGCCGTATATTTTGCTTCTTTGAGTATCGGGGCTAGCATCAACCCTTTCCCATTTACTTTCTCGATGAGCGGATGGACCAGAAGTTCTCTGAAAAGTGCTTCTTTATGAGCGATCTGGCCCATTAAATTTTCCTTTTCTATTGTTTTTAATGTAGCCAAACAAGCCGCTGCTATCACGGGGTTGCCGCCAAAAGTAGTTATGTGTCCTAAAGCGGGCTTGTTGGTCAACAAAGACATCAGTTGTTGGGAGGCCGCGAATGCCCCTACAGGCATACCTCCTGCCATACCTTTTCCCATGACCAATATGTCTGGGACAATCCCATAATCTTCATAGGCAAACCACCGTCCTGTTCTGCCAAAGCCGGGTTGTATTTCATCTAAGATGAGAAGTGCTCCAACAGCTTTGCACCGCTCGGCAACCCTTTGGAGGTAGTTTTCCTCAGGGACAATGAAGCCAGCACCTCCTTGGATGGTTTCTAAAATTACGGCTGCCGTTTTATCATTTATTTTTTCAAGCGCTGAAAAATCATTGAATTGTATATAACGAACACCGGGAAGAAGAGGTCTGTAAGCTGCTTTTTGTTCTTCTATCCCCAAGAGGCTTAATGCTCCCTGAGTACTCCCATGGTAGGCCTGATGTGCAGCAATTATTTCGCTCCTTCCACTAGCTCTCTTGGCTAGTTTCAAAGCTCCCTCTATGGCTTCTGTACCCGAATTGGTCAGGTAGATTTGCTCTAGGCTAGGTGCCAAACGATCGATGAGTGATTTGGCGTATTCTACCGCATTTTTCTGGGCAAATTCTCCATACACCATGACGTGCAAATGTTTATTCATTTGCCTTTTCATGGCTCGGATTACCGCTGGGTGTCGATGTCCTACACTACATGCTGAAACACCAGCGACAAAGTCCAAATATTTTCGCCCTCGGCTATCATAGATATAACTGCCTTTGGCTTTGGTAATTTCAAGACCTATCGGAAAAGGGGTCGTTTGTGCCTGATATTTTAGGAAATCATTGATCATCGGATGATTGTAATTCCATGACAGGTAAACGTTCCATCGGTAAAATAGGGACTAAGGGGAGTTTGAGGTCTTCTTCGTCAAAGAGATCGTTTTTACTTTTAGGGCGTTGCTCCTCGCGCCAAATAAACCCTTCTAGCCGCCTCTCGTTTTGTTCGATGTCTTTTTCAGGGAAAACATTGCCGGAAGGTTGCACATTGAATTGTATAGACCCAATAGCATTGTTTTCAATCCACATGTTTAAACTGCTACAATCTGTTCGGTCGATGCCGATTAGTTCGCCGGTATCTTCAGCATACATATAATAGAGCACCTCTGTGTTTTTGTCGATATCTATTCGTTCTAATTCCCCTGCTTCAAAATTACCATTCAGAAAACCACCTTTAATTTGGTTGTATCCACCTCTATCGAGGGAGTCTTTTTCAATGACAAATACTCTACCTAAAATTTTTAGCGTATCTAAGGATCGACTTTGCGGCTCTATGAAAAGTTGAATCTCATTCCCAGACATTTGACTTTTTCCAAACCACATCACGGGGTTACTTTTGTTGAAGTCAATTTCTGTGAAGACCTGCTGCTCTCTTCGCGTTAGTGGTTTTTTTAACAGCTTGATGACCCCTTCACTTTCATTAAAATGGAGTGAGTCCGAGACGCCACTCATGTCGCTTTTGTAGATACGCACCCCATAAAATCCTTTTAATAATCGCTTGGTTTCAGGGCCAGTTGCTAGGAGCGTATCGGCATGTATAAATAAGGAATCTTGTTCTACAATGTTCACGGCGAGGGCCTGCCGAGTGATGATGGCCGAATCCTTAGCTTTAAATATTTCACCATAATGCCCGGTGATTATGGACTTGTTTAAGGGATCTGTGATACTGATATTGTTGGTGGCAGCAGCATATTCACGTGCGTTTTCAAAATAGAGACTGTCTCCTTGAATAATTTTATTGTCGTAATAAATAGTGGCTTCCCGTTTAAAATAGCCCTGCTGTGCATTAAGGTCGTAGAATCCTCTAAGACACTCAATTTCATAGCTTTGGCCAACAATACGCGATTTCCCATAAAGATAGGCCAGGTCCAACTCAGTGTAGTAGTCTAATTGTTCGCTATCGAGGGTGTATTCTGGATTGTCGATATGAACTTTCGATTGAAATCGATATTTCTTTTGATCCATGAAATAACGACCGCGGTTAGAACGGAGTCTACTTTCCTGGTCTTCTATCAGTCCAGGAGTATTGTAGTAGGCTTGTTGTTCCAATCGATTGAGATGTAGGGTATCCGTTTTCAGTGTCATATCCGGACGTTTAAGCACGACCGACCCCCATGCCTTTGCTTTTTGTGTTTGACCACTGTATTCCAAATACGAGCAGTCCATCCGCAAAGAATCGCCTTGAGTGAAAACGACTTGTCCGTCGGCAATAAAAAAATTCTTTGCGTTGTAGAAAAATGCTCGATCCGATTCTATTCGTGCTCCTTGGTGGAAGAGTACGACTCTTTCGTTGTTCTTTTTGGTTAAGAGAGTTGCGCCTGGGAATAAAGCTTCATCGCGAACTGCGCTACCCGCTTGTCGGATTTCGATGGTTCGCTTTTGCGAGGTCTCTTGTGCTTGGGAATACCCACTCCAGATGAGTACAACGAAAAGGGCTACTCCAAAGCGATTCATGGCACTTGGATTTATCGGAAAATGGTTTGTGTTCTATCGGGCCCTACAGAAACAATCTTGATCGGAGTTTCCAACTCTTTTTCCAAGTAGTCAATGTAATCTACAAGCGCTTTAGGGAATTCTTCTGCCTTCTCTAGCTGTGTTAAATCTTCGCTCCAACCTTCCATTTCGGTGTAGATGGGAGAGACTAATTCTGGGGATACATCATATGGGAAATAATCGATTGGGCCTTGAGGAGTTTGGTAGGCCGTACAAACCTTAATCTTTGAAAACCCAGATAAAACATCTCCTTTCATCATCATCAGTTGGGTAACTCCATTGATGCGAACGGAGTATTTCAGCGCGACGAGGTCTAACCATCCGCAACGTCGTGCTCGGCCTGTAGTGGCGCCAAACTCATTTCCTATTTTCCCCATTCTTTCTCCATCTTCATCGAAAAGTTCTGTCGGAAATGGACCGCTTCCAACGCGGGTAGTATAGGCTTTAAAAATACCAAAGACATCTGCTATGCTGTTGGGAGCTATACCAAGTCCTGTACAGGCCCCAGCTGCCGTAGTGTTAGAAGAGGTAACAAAGGGATATGTACCGAAGTCTATGTCTAAGAGCGATCCTTGTGCTCCTTCCGCTAATATCTTTTTCCCCTCTTTCAAGGCCTGGTGTAAATAGTGTTCACTATCGACGAACGGACATTTTTTAAGGGTCTCTAAGCTGTCAAAAAATTCAGCTTCTGCCTGGTCTAGATCAAATGCCAGCTCTTGTTGAAATTGATCCAGTAAGTGAAGATGCTTTTGTTTCAGGTGGTCATATCGCTCTTTCCAATCGTCTAACAATAGACTTCCTACCCGTAGTCCATTACGCCCAGTTTTGTCCATATAGGTAGGGCCAATACCTTTAAGAGTAGAACCGATTTTAGCTTTACCTTTCGCTTTTTCAGCTGCAGCATCCAATAGGCGGTGCGTCGGAAGAATCAAGTGCGCTTTCTTGGAAATGAGTAGCTTAACACTTAAATCTATATTAAAAGGGGCTAGTTTTTCGATTTCTTTTTGAAAAATAACTGGGTCTATGACCACACCATTCCCAATCAGGTTAATTGCAGTCGGATGAAAGATCCCCGAAGGAATGGTATGCAATACATGCTTGATGCCATCGAATTCGAGGGTATGCCCAGCGTTTGGACCTCCTTGAAATCGAGCAATGATATCGTAAGATTGGGTCAATACATCAACGATTTTCCCTTTACCTTCGTCTCCCCATTGAAGGCCTAATAACAAATCTACCGCCATAAAAGCTTGGAATTATTTGGTTTTTTTTGTGCCGTAAAAATATAAAGAATGATTGTGTATTTCCATATCAAAAACCTCTTCTATTGTCTTTTTTATGGATTGTATTCTAGGATCGCAAAATTCCTTTACTTCACCGGTGTCCGTGAAGATAATATGGTCGTGTTGTCGGTCGAAATACGATTTTTCATAATGGGCAATATTACTGCCCCCAAATTGATGCCTGCGAACCAATCCTGAATCCAACAATAGCTCGATGGTGTTGTAGAGGGTTGCCCGACTGACGCGATAATTCTTATTTTTCATCTTGACATAAAGCGATTCTATATCAAAATGCTCATCGCTATCGTAGATCTCGTAAAGGATCGCAAATCGCTCCGGCGTTTTTCGATGCTTGTGTTTATCTAAAAAACTGATAAATACATCCTTGACAACATCTTGAGGATTTAATTGGTCGTTCATAGGGCAAATTTACGGAATGTTCTTAACTGCGCGTAACTTTTTCAATTCCATTGATTCTCAGCAAATTTTGAACCAATTTGTTGAGCATCGCCTTATTTTTTACACTGACGCTGATTTCCCCTTTAAACAGTCCATCGTTGGTTTCAAAACTCAACCGATTGATGTTCACATGCATAGTAGTAGAAATAATTCGTGTTACATCGTTTACAAGTCCGAGCGCATCAAAACCACTCAATTTTAAAATGGCAAAATATTCTTCTGCAGAAGTGTCGGTCCACTTCGCGGGTAAAATGCGATAGGCGTAGTTGGATTGTAAGGCCAGTGCATTGGGGCAATCTTTTTTATGTACTTTGATTCCGTCTTTAACCGTGATAAATCCAAAAACTTCATCCCCTGGAATAGGACCACAGCAGCTGGCCAAACTGTGCGACAAGGTTTGCTTGTCTTTTCCGAACACCAACTTGTCGAACTTATTAGATATTTCATCGGTAGGAATCACTTTCCTGGGCTCTTGGGATCGGATGCGACGTTTAAAAAAGTTGATCAGGGTGTTGTTATAGTCGGCGGCAAATTCTTTGAGCTTGGCATTGTCCAAGGTTCCCAATCCAATTCTGTAAAACAAGTCCTGACTGGCATTAAGCTTGAAATAACGCAACATCTGATTGATGGTTTTTTCGTTATAACTCAGCTTAAGGGGTTTTAATTTTCGACGGAGAATCTCTTTTCCTTCTTCTGCAATGCGCTTTTTTTCTTCGTTTAAAGAGGATTTTATTTTGGCGCGAGCTCTGGATGTGCGAACAAAATCCAACCAGTTCGCCGTCGGTTTATTTTGATTGGAAGTAATGATTTCTACATGATCTCCACTTTTGAGTTCACGACTCAAGGGAACGAGCTTACCGTTGACATTAGCTCCTCTAGATTTCATCCCTACTTCGGTGTGAATACTAAAGGCAAAGTCTAAAGCTGTAGCTCCCTGTGGTAGAGACTTTAATTCTCCATCTGGTGTAAAGACAAAAATTTCTTTAGCATAAAGATTCAGCTTGAAATCGTTGACAAAATCAACCGCATTCCCCGTATTGTTTTCCAATACTTCTTGTAGACGATTCAACCAGTCTTCTATTCCGATCTCTTTTTGATTTCCCTGTTTGTATTTATAGTGAGCAGCATAGCCTTTTTCAGCGATTTCGTGCATACGCTCGGATCGGATTTGCACTTCTATCCAACGGCTTTGTGGCCCCATGACAGTAATGTGCAAGGCTTCATAGCCATTCGACTTGGGAGACGTAATCCAATCGCGTAGTCGGGTAGGGTTGGGGGTAAAAAAGTCCGTAATGACAGAATAAATTTTCCAAGCCAGAAATTTCTCCTGCGACCGATCGGCCTGATAGACTATTCGGATCGCAAATTTATCGAACACCTTTTCATAGGGGATGTTCTGTTTTTGCATTTTCCGATGGATGGAGTGGATTGATTTACTTCTCCCTTTGACAAAATATTGAAGTTGTTCTTTGTTGAGTTGATCTTCAATTAAGCTAGTGAAAGATTCAATATATGCTTCTTGTTCTTCTTTGCTCCCTTCAATTTTTGCCTTGATGTCTTTGTAACGTTGCGGCTCTGTGTATTTTAACCCTAAATCTTCTAATTCTGTTTTAATGTTATAGAGCCCTATTCGGTGGGCAAGAGGCGCGTAGATATAAAGTGTTTCTGATGCGATTTTAACCTGCTTGTATTCTGGCATCGCATCCATAGTTTGCATGTTGTGCAAACGATCTGCAATTTTGATAATGATGACCCGAACATCGTCGTGCAAGGTGAGTAGCATCTTTCGAAAATTCTCGGCCTGTAATGAGATGTCCTTATCTTTCTTAAGATGCGCTATTTTAGTGAGTCCGTGAACAATTTTAGCAACGGTTGGCCCGACTAAGCGTTCCAAGTCTTCGATGGTATATTCGGTGTCTTCAACAACATCGTGCAGCAAGGCAGCTGCAATAGAAGTAGCGTCTAATCCGATTTGGTCGGCGACAATTTTAGCGACGGCTATGGGATGAAAAATATAGGCTTCCCCTGATTTTCGGCGTTGCTCTCGGTGTGCATCCACAGCCGTATCAAAGGCTAAACGGATCAGTTTTTTATCCTCTTCCGTGAGGGTTTGGTAGCTGATACGAAGCAGTTCTTTATACTGTTGCGCAATTTCTTTATTTTCAATTTCGGGATCAACAATCATCACGCCCTAAAATAAGCAATTATTTTTCAGTTTCTACTCGCTTGGAGCGCCTGATACATAAAGATTGCCGCTGCTACAGATACATTTAGGGAATCGATGGCGTTTTTCATCGGGATTTGAACTACCCTGTGGCAATGTGAAAGGACTTCATTACTGAGTCCTTCAGCTTCATTTCCAACGGCGATTATACAAGGGCGTTTAAACGCAACTGTGTGCAAAGGGATGGCGTCTGGGGTTAGTGCCGCCCCAATCATCGCTAATTTTTTTTCTTCCATTAGTGGAAGGAGTTGTTGAAATTCACCCACAGCAATGGGAATTTGAAAGACAGCCCCCATGCTGTTGCGAATACAGTTCGGATGGTAAACATCTGTTTGTTTGTTAACGACGATTACACCCGTTAACCCAATGCCTCCGGCTGTTCGTAAAAGCGCCCCTAGATTACCGGGTTTTTCGATCCCTTCCACCAGTAAATAAAGACCGTCGGGCTGAAATTCAACAGCGGAAAAATCATGTTTTTTTTGTCGGGCAACTGCGAGAATGGAAGTCGACTCCCGATAACACAATTCCTCCATTATTTTGGGAGTCACCCAAACAGTCTTAGAAGAGATATCCGCCAGGATATTAGCGTAATTGTCTAGGCTAGCCTCGTTTGCTGTACTTCGGAAATACTGTTCAACAACATAACCGCCTAGGATAGCACGTTCGATCTCACGTGCTCCTTCGATACAAAACAAACCGCTTTGTTTCCGACTCCTAGAGCGCTGCTGTAGTTTGATACATTGTTTAATGCGCTCGTTTTGAAGACTAGAAAGGGGAGTTTTTGGAGTATTCAAATAGTTATTCGCTTACTTTGGGCAGATAACGCTTCCACAGCTTGGTCTGATGCGTTTCGAGGCTGAGCTCCCGTCCTTGAATAAAGGCCTGTTCTAGTTGGTTGGTTCGCATGTCTAAAGCGTCTCCTTTGCTCAGGAAAAATGTGGCGTCTTTACCGACTGTTAAACTTCCCAACTGATCTTCCATACCGATGATAGTTGCAGCATTTAGCGTGATTAGTGACAGGGCTTCTTCCTTCGTTAAGCCATAGGCAGCGAAACTACCAGCATAGAAGGGCAGGTTTCGAGTATTCATTCGTTCCATTCGTCCTCTTACATCAATTCCGACCAATAGTCCGGCTTTGTGGAGGGTAGCAGCTCGTTTGAAAGTGGTTTTGGGATCGTCGTCTTCCCCTTTCGGAAGCGTGTGCGGCTGATTAATGATTACGGCTACATTGTTTTCCTTTAAAAAGTTGATCTGTTCAGGAGCATCTTCTCCACCGACAAGAACAATTCGGTTCAGTCCGAGTTCTTTTAAAAATAATACAGCATCTACGATTTGCTTTTCCTGAGAGGCGTGAAGATAGACTCGAGATGCTCCGTTAAAAACGGATCGCATAGCCTCGTAAGGAAGATTGGCTTTTGTTTGCTTACTTTTCAGATAGGCATTGGATTCTTCGAAAAATGTACGAATGCTTTGCACCTGCTTGATGTAGTTCTTATTGGCTTTAAGCGTGGGGTCTTCTCCTAGCCACCAACGACCGCTCTGGTAGGGAGAGGGCCAGTTTAAGTGTATCCCTTCGTCTGTTTTCAAGGCAGCGTCTTCCCAGTTCCAAGCATCTAACTGAACTATGCTGGACTTCCCTGAAATACTTCCTCCTCGCGGACAAATTTGTGCCGTTAAAATCCCATTCGGGCGAACACTTTCCACCACTCTCGATTCAGCATTGTAAGCGATGATACTTCTGATATGAGGAATGAATTGACCTAATTCGTCGAGGTCATTGGTGGGGCGAACAGCATCTATCTCGACCAAGCCTAAAGTGGCGTTTAAAGCGATAAACCCGGGGTATAGGTGTAAACCATCGGCATCTATAATCGTATCGTAATTGCCCGTTGTTTGATTTTTCCGGCTTACTTCCGCAATTTTCCCGTTGATAAAACCAAGAGCGCTGTTTTCGATCACCGTACCGTCACCTATGTGAGCTGTTGCGCCTTGAATGAGGATACTTTGGTTTTGTGGTGCTCCGGGGGTTTGTTGTGCCTCTAGGGCATTCGTCCAGCCGAAAGCTAGTATAATCCCTAGGGTAACGATTGTTTTTTTATAGATATTATGCATGCTAATTAATCTAAAGTTTCACAATGAAATTCTCTCTTTTTCTTCTGAATAGGTGCTTTCGGACGCTCTCCTCCAGCTTGGGTATCGAGCATTTGCTGCATCAGCATTTGCTTCTCTTGCTGGGCGGCTTGCATTTGGCTTTGCACCCGATCAGCTTCGTAGTAAAATATTCCATCGATCATGGTTTTTTCTGCTTTAGCATAGACCGAAAGTGGATGATCTGACCACAGTACTAGGTCTGCGTCTTTCCCAGCTTTGATGCTCCCGACATGATCATCGATTCGCAGTAATTTTGCAGGGTTAAGCGTTACGAACTTCCACGCATCTTCTTCTGATATTCCGCCGTATTTAACCGCTTTCGCCGCTTCTTGATTTAGACGTCTAGACATTTCCGCATCATCGGAGTTGATGGCCACTACCACCCCTGCCTGATGCATGATAGCTGCATTGAAGGGGATAGCATCGTTCACCTCATATTTATATGCCCACCAATCGGAGAATGTAGAGCCACCCACACCATGCGTTTTCATTTTGTCAGCGACTTTATATCCCTCTAGAATATGGGTAAAGGTATTGACACGGAAACCAAATTGTTCCGCTACCTTCATCAGCATATTGATTTCACTCTGTACGTAAGAGTGGCAGGAAATGAATCTTTTTCCTTGAAGGATCTCCCACAAGACTTCCATCTCATAATCATAGCGAGGAGGATTGGTCTGCGCCTTTTGGCGCTTGTTTAGTTGGCGGTACGCTTTCCAAGCTTGTCCGTATTCCTGAGCTCTAGTGAAGTAATCTACATAGACTTGTTCTACTCCCATGCGCGTTTGAGGAAAACGCGAATAACTCTGCCAATTCGATTGTTTAACATTTTCTCCGAGCGCAAATTTGATAAAAGGTTTTGCTTTTTTGTAGAGTAATCCGTCACTCTCTTGACCCCAGCGGAGTTTAATAATGGCCGAACGGCCACCAATAGGGTTGGCAGATCCATGTAGAATCTGGATGGTAGTTACACCCCCACTCAGATTTCTATAGAGATCAATGTCAGTGGGATCCAATACATCGGCTATGCTCACCTCGGCAGAGGAGTTCTGGCCTCCTTCATTGATACTGGAGGCACCGATATGCGAATGTTCGTCGATTACCCCACTGGTTAAGTGCTTACCGCTAGCATCGATGACTGTGTAGCCTTCTGCATTGAGTTGTTTTCCTACCGCTACAATTTTGCCGTTCTTAACTTGTACATCGGCTTGTTCTATGATTCCCTCAGACTCATTGGTCCATACTGTGGCATTCCGAAAAAGAATATCTGCTTGTTTGGGGAGTGTTTTCCAACCAAAGGCATTGTTGGGGTAGGTGGTCGGGACAACCGGATGTGTCTTAAGTTCTTTCTTTTTTTCTTTTTTCGTGCTGTCGCTTGAAGTAGCTGCCAAAGGCTTTAAGGTGAACTCGACCTGCTGCCCGTCCATTTGGAGTGCTTTTCCTCGGATATTTTTTGAGGTGGGCTGAATTTTGGCGGACAATTGTGCTGTTTGTTTTTCTTCGAAGAAACTTATCGATAACCACCCGTTTGCATAGCTGGCCTTGGAAGAAAGTTTAAGACTATCCTTGCTCACGCTAGCTTTTAATTTTGTAGCACTATTCTTCAGTTCAATTTCATATTGATTTCCTGCTAAACGCAACTGATATTTTCCGTCGATTGAGCTTTCCAGGTCTTTCTTGATGCGATCGGGTGTTCCAATCACCCAATTTTCAAGGAGTTCAGTTCCAGGGCTGAATAAGTCCCCGTTAGTGATTAAAAAGTTGGCTACTGCGCCTTTTCGCAAATGTCCTGCATCAGTTATACCTAATATTTTGGCTGGGGTTTGCGTAAGTGCTTGAAGTGCTTTTTCCTTCGACAACCCATAGGCAACAGCTGTGCGGAGGTGTTTAAAAAATGCTGCAGCAGATGTATGACCATTACTTGTGATGGCAAAGGAAATATTGTTTTGAGCGAGCTGTGATAAGTTTGATGGTGCCTGATTCCAGTAGCGCAACTGATTTAAATTTATTTTTTCCGCAAGCAGAGGATCATCTACTGGATAGGATTTTGGGAAATCGATGGGGACGATCAGTGTCGGCCGAATTTTCTTGAGCTCTGAAAGGTGTTCATATGCTCGTCCATCGGAGAGCACTGCAAAATCGAGGCCTAGTTCTTTTCCAAGACGCGCCGCTCTAATCGTGTTTAAAGTGTTTTTGGTTTCGAAAATTTTCGAAAGATTTTTTTGCTTTTTGAGCGCCTCTAGGCTTAAGTCTGTTGAAGTGACATTACCTTGAGCATACCATTTCGCATCGGCGTGTAACTGCCGAAGAAGTGCAATAGCCCCCATCACTGAACTGGGATACGATTGTCGTGAGGCCTTGCTTTTTTGAAATGAATAATGCTCGGCAACTCCAGTTTGTCGTATACGGTAAGCGTTTGTAGAATTTTCTGCAGGAGCTACCAAGAGACTTGTTCCCCTGTGAATTCCAGATTTTCTGTGGGTATTGACCAAACCAAAGCCCATCTTGCGAAGATTGGCCGCTTGTTTAGTGTCAAAGCTAAAATCAGAAGTTGGGTCGTAAGTGCTTTGAATATGATCGTTCCAATAGTATCCTTCACGGTCGGCGGTGTATTGGGCACTACGGCCTCTGCTGGGAGCAGCCTTCGGGCTGGATATACCAAAATTGCTGTGGAGTTCTACAAACCCAGGATAGATATGCTTTCCTTCTAACGAGTGTACAACAGCATTGGAGGGTATTTCTACATTGGTTCCAACGGCCAAAATACGATCGTTTTGAATCAGTAGAGTAGCATTGTTGTAGAGAGTTTTGCTGTCTACATGTATGGAAGCATTCGTAAATGCATGAAGGGTGTTGGGAACTGTCTTAACTTCTGT
This sequence comes from Flavobacteriaceae bacterium, assembly GCA_049889695.1. GTDB lineage: Bacteria > Bacteroidota > Bacteroidia > Flavobacteriales > Flavobacteriaceae > WTJH01. Next base: position 104,349 of record JBMHCX010000007.1, read on the forward strand.
ATTTGTCGGGAAATAGTCCTGTGCCACCATTCCGCCCATTCCCATCAAAAAGGCTGTGGCGCCCTTGATCAATTGGTTCATAAGAAATCAATTTTTTGTTTTTGTTTTCACGTATCTTCTGTTCGTTCCTAGAAGGATACAAAAACCTAAACTAAGCAATTATTTTCAGTTAGAAACCTCTGTTGCTGATTTTTCAAAATGTTGAATGATTAACTGGACCATGGCTCCATAAGAGCGAATACCCAGTGGTTGTCCTTGGGCCTTTAAAAACTGATCATAACTCTGTTTGAAATAGTCTTCCAAAGGGTTGTCATAAGTATTCCAAAATTCTGCTTGCTCTCTAAACCCCTTAATGATCCCTGGATGTATTTGAGCTTGAATGATTTTGGCTTTTTCCGGGGCAGTTTTCCAAACCGCCGACAAGGTGTAGCGAAGAGCAAAATTATACCCAGTAAAAGAGATCCACCGATCTGGATGAGTTGTAGTTGCTAAGAAAGCTCCAAAATTGGCTTCATTTTCTGGAGCAATTCCCAGCTGATGTTGTAATTCATGAGCGGCCGTTACGGTATAGCTCATCTTAGGAATCCTAGCGTTGATTTGAGCTTCTAGTGTCCATGGATTAACATAACCCGCATACCCCATGTAACTGAGTACTAAACTCCATAATGACTCTTTCAGTTGTACTGAAGTATCGAATGACTGAAAGTAAGGAGCCGCTTCAATTAGTGTCCTTATTTCCGCTTTGGTGTATGGAATTTTAGGAACCGAGTCGGGATGTCTAGTCAGCTCAGTGTGAATCGTATTTGTTTGTTCTACTAAATAATTTGCGGTTCGAATCAGCGCCTTTTGATCGTAGGATTTGTAAGGTGCTTCTATGGGAAAAACTGGAGGTTTAAGATAGTTGAAACCCCATTGTACCTGAAAGATTAAATAGAGCAGCCCTGACCAAACAAAAAAGTTGACGGCTGTCTTTAACCCCTGCTGACGGATTTTTGCTAGTTGCCTAATGATCGCAAGAGTGAGGAGACCATAGAGAAGATCGCCAACGGAAAAAGGAATGGGATTTAGCAAAGCAGAAAAAAGGACTTGTATGCTATTTCTGCTGCTAGCTATCCATGATTTTTCAAGTAAATGATGATTGTTCTGGACGTATTTGGAAAGAAAAATTCCACTTAAAAAAAAACTGCATCCGAGGAGTAATCTTCTCCGCAAATGCAGTTTTATAATGGACATCATCAGTTGTTTATTCAATCACTTCGACTATCTCTAATTCAAAGATCAGATCGCTGTTGGGCGGAATGCCGCTTCTTCCTTTTTCCCCGTAAGCTAAGCCAGACGGGAGGAATACGGTGGCTTTATCGCCTTGACGCAACAGGGCAACACCTTCTTTAAAACCTGCGATAAGCTCTGCTTCAGGAGAAACATCTGCTAACAGCGGGACATATTTGCCAGCGGCTAATTTGGCCTCGTTGAGCATGTCGTTTTGTTGAGCAACTTCAGACATGCTAGTATCTAATAGGGTGCCATCAGTAAAATATACAGCGTAGTGGGCTAAAGCTTTATTCGTGCTAGTAACTGCAGGGCCATTTCCTTTCTGAGTGATAGTGTAGGATAAACCAGAGGCCGTAGAGGTGGCATTTGCCTTGGCTTGCTCGAAGCGGGTAGTGTTGTTGCTTTTTATTGCAGCGGCTTTTTCAGCGGCTTCTTTTTCTCGTTGTTCTTTTTGGTCGAGGAATTCCTGAAATACCTTAGGAGCATCGAAACGCTTTGCTTCTTTCCCTTTTCGAATAATTTTAATGGCTCGTATCGTGTCTTTTTGTTGGATGGTGTCGACCACGCTTTGCCCTTCAACGACAAAACCAAAGACGGTGTGTTTTCCGTCGAGCCAGGGCGTTTCTTTGTGCGTAATGAAAAATTGACTTCCGTTCGTTCCTGGGCCGGCATTCGCCATAGATAATATTCCAGGGCCATCGTGCTTTAGGTCCGTAATTTCATCATCAAAACGGTAGCCAGGACCACCAGATCCAGTCCCAGTAGGGTCACCTCCTTGGATCATAAAATCTTGTATCACTCGGTGAAAGAGGATCCCATCGTAGTAAGGTTTTCCTTCGAATTCTGGAGCAACCGTAGGATGGTTTCCTTCGCTTAAAGCAACAAAATTAGCTACGGTCGCTGGGGTTTTATCGTACGCCAAACTCAGGAGAATATTTCCTTTGTTGGTTTCCATGTCGGCATAAATGCCGTTATCTAAATGAGGGTAAGGGGTTTTGCAAGCGCTTAAAACTAAAATACTCGCAAAGAGGTAGAAAAATCTTTTCATTTGTTTCTTAACTATTATTTATTTTGGTGATCCAAGAGATGAATATACATTTTTAAGGGCTGGCTAACCCCAATTTTATCGCCATCGCCTTGATAGCCATAACAAAGGTAGGAAGGAAATAGAAATACACCAACTTCCCCTTTGCGCAAGTGTTTTACGCCTACTCTTAGGGCGGGGAGGACGTCTTCTTGGTCGACCAAAAAGTCCTCAGAAGCTATTTCTTCCATGGCATAAATGAGTGTACCATCTAGGTTTTCGATTTGATAATCGACTTCTACCCAATCTCCCTTTTCAGGTGGGCTTGTTCTTTGGGCTTTTCCGCTTGAGATGGCGAAATAGTACCCCTTGCTACCCTGCTGGTAAAGGTGAGTGCCGTCATTTTCAGCCGCTTCTTTTAACGCTTTGTGTTCTTCTGCAAAACGATCCTTATTGCGCAAGGCCGATTGTTTTAAAAAGACATTTTCCGATGCATTGATCGCTTTTCTGGCCACCGGTTGCCGACAAGCAGCAAGACCCAAGAGTAGACCAGCAAGGAGGTGTTTTAGCCTAAGAGAAGTCATGCGTATATTCTTGGATGGCATGGATAAACTTTTCAACGGTTTGTTCTAGGCTGTTGAAGGACACACCTCCTGCAGCATTGAGGTGCCCACCTCCATTAAAATACTTTTCGGCAAACTGATGTGCTGGGAAATTTCCTTTGGATCGAAAAGACATTTTAACTTTTCCTTCTTGTGCGTGTTCTATCATGATCACGGCTAGCTGTATGTTTTCTAGGCGAAGTCCATAATTGACAAAACCTTCCGTATATCCCTTCTGATAATTCACCTCTTCCAATTCTGCTGCACTTAAGTGAATATAGACTACGGGGAGTTCATCCAGCTTTTTTAAATTGGACAATGCTGTTCCAAGGAGTCGAAGACGATCAAAAGAATAGCTGTCATAAATATTCTGATGAATCTGGCTGTGCACAGCGCCTGCTTCCATCAGATGTGCAACCGCTCTATGGGTAGCTGCAGTGGTCGAAGGAAACCGAAAAGATCCTGTATCGGTCATGATACCCGTATACAAACAACTCGCTATAGCAGGGTCTAAAAGTTCGGGGTCCAAAGCAACAATACAGTCGTAGATCATTTCTGAAGTAGATCCCATTTCAGGTTTCGATATCATGAAATCTGCAAAATCTTTAGGTTTTTCATGATGATCGATCATGATTACGCTGGCGTCGGAGGCTTCCACTTGTGCCCCTAATTCATCGATTCTACCCAGATCATTAAAGTCTAAACAATAGATGAGGTCAGCTGCTTCGATTAACGAAGCGGCTTCTTCAGGGGAATGTTCTGCCACTACGATCTGTTCTTGTTGTGGCATCCATTTTAAAAAACGAGGGTAATCGTTTGGGGAGACTACCTTGGCATTGAATCCTTTTTTGTTTAAAAATATTTTCCAGCCTAAACAACTGCCTAATGCGTCGCCATCCGGATTTTTATGAGGGATGATCACTATATCTTTAGCGTCGTTAAGGTATTCTTGGAGGTCTTTCATTCGCGCAATTTTTCAACTACGAATTTACATATTTCAGGAGATTTAACTTCTTCTTTGTTCTGAAGTGGTTGGCCTATTTAAAATGATTAGATTTGCCGAAAATTATTTGTTATGAGTACACGCACTTTTACGATGATTAAACCCGATGCTGTAGAAAATGGACACATTGGAGCAATCTTAGAGCAAATTACTAGCTCAGGGTTTAAAATTGTCGCGCTCAAAATGACACAGCTCACCCAACGGGATGCTGAGCAATTTTATGCGGTTCATGCAGAACGCCCTTTCTTTGGGGAATTGGTAACCTTTATGACACGAGGCCCTATTGTTGCTGCAGTACTAGAAAAAGAAAACGCTGTTGACGATTTTAGAACGCTGATTGGTGCCACTAACCCTGCTGAGGCAGTGGAAGGAACCATCCGTAATAAATACGCCACTTCTATGGGCGAAAATGCTGTTCACGGTTCGGACAGCGATGAAAATGCTGCGATTGAAGCAGCTTTCCATTTTTCTGGCCGCGAGTTATTCTAATACAGAACAATCCCTTGAATATCCCAATCCGGGAGCTTTTCTTGTAGGTGTTTTTGAAGCTTGTCTAGTCCAGCACTGAGTTCTTGTCGCAAAGGGGCCGAAGATATTTGCACGCGTATTTTTTTTCTACTCCAGCGGACATCCGTTGTGTATTGACTCACCAATGGACCAGTGACTTCTTTCCATACTTCTTCTAATCGCTGTTGTTGGAAGCCTTTCGATAAGTTCTTCTGTTCCTTGATCTCTGCTAAGACATCGAGTAGAGACTGGGGTTCAAATTTTGGTGGAGGTGTCACTTGAGCTTTCTACGGTTATAGTGGTAGTTTTTGTCGTGGTGTTCCAACACCAATTGAACGCTATCTACATAGATCAGTTTTTCTTCCCACTGATCTAGGGGTGTTTGAAACACTAAGGTATAGCCTTCTTTTCGATGCTCTATGCTGAATGCAGTAGTCGCCTTTGAGGCTTGGAAACGACCATCAAATAAGGGTTGTCCTTTTTTCCGAAAACCTTGAGTCGTGTCTAGCTTGTAATAGTCCCAAAGGGGTGCCCCTCCTTTTTTGGGGTAAAAAGTTTCATTGGCATGGGTAACAAAAGCAATTTCCCAGTAGCCCTCTAACTCTTCTAGGGCTATTGTACTGGCCTTGGCGTGCTTTTCTTTGCTGGATGATTCCTGACATGCAGTACACCACAATAAACAGATCACTAGGCCAAAGAGCGTTAGACTTCTCACAGGTCTTTTTTTTCTTTTAGTTTTTCAAATTCTTTTTCAACCGAGAACATGCTTTTAAACTGGTATACACTGAGGTAGTGGGAAATGAGTCCTATTCCCCAGCCAAGGGCTGAAAAAATCACCCAGAGGTAATTGGGCGAAAGCCATAGGTTTAAGGCAGCGAGTCCCAAATTCACCAACAAATAGGTTGTTAAATGGATTTTAAAGCCAACCCTACGTTCCGCTTCTTCCCAAAGTTTTTTGTCTTCCATAATTAAATTCTTTCAGTCCCTTAAAGGTATGGCTATTTAACTAAATTTCGAAAATCTCGTAAGGAATATTAGCATTTTCCAATGCCCCAAGCGTACGTTCTTTGTGGGTGTCAGATATAAAAATCTGACTAAAGTCTTCATTCTTTAACAAGCCAATAATTTGTGATACCCTGTTCTGGTCTAATTTGTCGAAAGCATCGTCCAATAGAATGATAGGGGAGGTGTTCCTGGCTTTTTTTAGCCATTCGAATTGTGATAGCTTCAGCGCGATAAGAAAGGTTTTTTGCTGCCCTTGACTTCCAAATTTTTTGATGTTAACCCCCTGCATACTGAAACTTAAGTCGTCTTTGTGTATACCTACTGAGCTGTGTTGAAGGCTTCTGTCTTTGGGTAAAGCCGCTTGAAACAGATCCTTTAGCGATCCCTCCGACAATTGCGATTGGTAATCTATTCGAGCAGTTTCTTTTCCGTCGCTAATGTGCTGATAATGTTTTTCAAACAACGGCTGAAATCCTTCAATAAACGTCTTTCTTTCGTGGTAAATACTGCTGCCGAGTTCATCCATCTGCTCGTCGTATACCATCAGTGTATCTGGTTCAAAGGTCCGATTCACCGCAAAGTATTTTAACAGCGCATTGCGTTGACTCAGAATTTTATTGTAGGTCAGAATTTTGGAAAGATAGCCAGGCACTGTTTGGCTGAGGATACCATCCATAAATTTTCGACGCACGGCACTACCTTCTGTGATCAGATCTCGGTCGGCCGGGGAAATCATAACCACTGGGATTTTACCGATGTGTTCTGCTAGGTTGGAATATGCCTTGCCGTTGTGTTTTAAGGTTTTCTTATGGCCTTTTTTTAAACTGCAATGAATTTTTTCTTCTCCTTCAGAACTGTTGAAAATTCCTTCAAGCACAAAAAAATCTTTGTCGAATTGTATGTTTTGAACCGCCTGAGGGTTAAAGTAACCTTTACCGTAGGCCAAATGATAGATGGCGTCTAGGATGTTAGATTTTCCCCTTCCGTTTGGCCCTACAAAGCAATTGATGGGTTTTTGGAAGTGGAATTTCTCCATTTCTAAATTCTTGTATTGCGTTAAGTATAGCTCTTTTAAAAACATATCATCTGTTGGCAGGAGCAAAAATATAATAAAAGGTAGGTTTAGCCTTAAGTTGTCGTTTTCTGTTTGAAAGAAAAAAACTAATTTTGCTCAACTAAAATTGAAGCATGGCCACGTATAAGAAAAGAGGAGCGAAAAAATCTGTAGCGAAATCAGAGTCTCCTGTAGAAGAACTAAAGAGTACAACCGCAGAAGTTTTTGAATCGCTTGATCAGACAGCTTCCAGATCAGAAGCTTTTGTCTCCCAATATCAAAACTACATCCTCATTGCTGTTGGTGCAGTAGTGTTGGGCGTGTTGGGCTACCTCTCTTACGATAGCTTTGTGGCTCAACCCAAAGCAGCTGAGGCAGTAAATGAACTCAACCAAGCGCAGTACTACTTTGAACTTGCGGTAAATAGCACAGAGTCCGATTCACTCTATCGCTTAGCGCTCGAAGGAGGAGAAGGTAAATACGGCTTTCTGGATATCATCGACAACTACGCTGGTACTCCAGCTGCAAAACTTGCCACCTACAGCGCTGGAATGGCTTATTTAAACTTGAAAGAATACGAGAATGCTATCGCTTATTTAGATAATTTTTCTTCTGATGACGTCATGTTAAGCGCCCTTTCTCAGGGGGCTATCGGGGATGCGTTTGCTCAGCTAGAACAACCTGAAGAAGCTTTTGAATACTACATCAAGGCTGCTAATGCAAGCGATAATGCCTTTAGCACTCCGAAGTACTTGTTCAAAGCAGGTCTTCTCGGCGCTCAGATCGGCAAGTCTAGTCAGGCGCTTACTTTCTTCAAGCGTATTAAAGAAGAATACCCGCAAGCCCCCGAGGCAGCAAGGGTAGATGTACAAATAGGGAAGTTAGAGCACTCCTCGAACTAAGAAATGGCCACTGCGCACCAGAATTTATCGGACTACGATCCTGCCCAAGTTCCGTCTGCTGAAGGCCTTTCCTTTGGGATAGTTGTCTCGGAATGGAATGCTGAGATTACCGCCAACCTTCATCAGGGCGCTGTGGATACACTTATTTCATGTGGCGCGAAAGCGGAGGATATAGATCACATATCAGTCCCCGGTAGTTTTGAGCTGATCCGTGGGGCGAAACACCTCATCGATCGTAAAAAATACAATGCAGTGATTGTCATTGGGAGTGTGATTCAGGGGGCGACCCGTCATTTTGAATTTGTATGCCAAGGAGTCACCCAAGGCATTAAAGATTTAAATATCCTTACCAATACCCCTGTTATTTTTTGTGTCTTAACAGACAATACTTTAGAACAAGCCCAGGAGCGTTCAGGAGGGAAGCACGGCAACAAAGGCACAGAAGCTGCTGTTGCTGCCATAAAAATGGCTTCATTGGGGTAGGCGATCGGCTCAAAAACTTGTAAATTTGGGGAGCTATCTGTCGTTCAACCTTATGTATAAGCTCAATTTTTTTAAGCAAAGGCCCAATAATCGATTCAATTATACGCCTCGATATTTTAAAGGGAAAGACCTTGGCAATCCTTATGATTTTGACAGCTCCATGCGCAAGCATCGGGAATCTGTCAATGTCAACGACAGAAGGCAGCTTTGGGCGGATGCCCGACAGCAGAGTAGGTCTAGACGTAATTCTGGCAGTACCAAAACAATCCTGATCATAGCTGTTCTTTTATTATTCCTATGCATGTGGGTGCTGGATTTAGATTGGTCTACTTTTAAATTTTAAGCTTCTATGTCCGATATAATTGCGCTGTTACCAGATCATGTCGCCAATCAGATTGCTGCAGGGGAAGTCATCCAGCGTCCTGCATCGGTCGTTAAAGAATTACTGGAGAATGCTATCGATGCTCAAGCCGATCATATTCAACTGATTGTTCGTGATGCCGGGAGAAGCCTTGTCCATGTAATTGATAATGGGATGGGAATGTCCTCTACAGATTTGCGATTGGCGTTTGAGCGTCATGCCACTTCTAAGATTCAAAAAGCAGAAGATTTATTTTCCCTCCAGACCAAAGGCTTTAGAGGGGAGGCGCTGGCTTCCATTGCAGCAGTGGCTCAGGTAGAAATACATTCTAAAAGAGCTTCAGACGATGTAGGGAGTAGCCTTAGAATCGAAGGGAGTGAAGTTTTACTTCAAGAAAATTCAGCTACCGCTACAGGGACATCTTTGGCGGTGAAGAATTTGTTCTTTAACATCCCTGCCAGAAGAAATTTCTTGAAGTCGGATGCGGTAGAGATGCGACATATTCTAGACGAATTCCATCGAGTGGCTTTAGCGCATCCCAGCATAAAATTTCAGCTGTATCAAAATGACAGTGAATTATTTATGCTGCCCCCCGTGAGTCTTAAAAAGCGAATTTTAGGGGTTTTTGGGAATAAGTTTGAAACAGCACTAGTCCCCATTCACGAGCAAACCTCTGTTGCGCTTATTGAAGGTTTTGTGCTCAAGCCAGAACAAGCACGCAAGTCTAGAGGTCAACAATTTTTCTTTGTCAACCAAAGGTTTATAAAAAGTGGTTTTCTACATCATGCTGTTACATCTGCCTATGAGGGAATGTTAGCACAAGGCTATCATCCCGGCTACTTTATTTTTCTTCATCTCGATCCCAAAACACTAGACATCAATATCCATCCGACCAAGACAGAGATTAAGTTTGAGGACGAACAAAGTATTTACTCAATCCTTCGAGCAACCGTTCGTCATGCACTAGGCATGTTTCAGGTAGGGCCTACCTTGGATTTTGATCGGAATCCCAATTTAGACACCCCCTATCAGCAGCTTAAAAACGGAGAAGTACCGAGTCCTTCTGTTAACGTAAACCCCAGTTTTAATCCTTTTGAAGCAACACCACCTCCAACGAAGGCGGAGAAGCAAGCTTGGGAAATCATGTATCAGGAGCTTCATCAGAAAGCCACACCCTCTGCAACAGAGCAACAACCAATCTTTGAGAATACTCCACTGCAAGAACAGGGTTTATCCTGTTTTCAATGGCAGCAAAAATACCTGATTACACAGCTAGGAGGACATTTGTATATTATTCATCAGAACAGGGCTCACCAGCGGGTTTTGTATGAAAAATTTTTAAAGCAGCTCAACACGGCAGAACCCGTTTCTCAGGCCATGCTCTTCCCAGTGGAGTTGGCCTTGAATGCACAAGAAGCCATTGTCTTTAAAACACTACAACCCAACCTAGAAGGGATGGGCTTTCAGTTGGAGTGGAAAAACGAACACTTGTCGGTACTGGCAGCTCCTCATCTTTGTACAGCTGAAAATACAGCAGATATATTGCAACAAATACTCGAAGAAACACAGGCGGAAACGGCTCAAGAAAGTTTTAGTACTTCCGATCATATTGCTCGCATTTTAGCTTCTTCTTTGGCTTTAAGAACAGGAAATCGGTTGGAACACCAAGAGCAAGCACAACTTATTCAGGATTTATTTGCTTGCACAGAGCCTCGATTTTCCCCTCAAAATCAGCAAATTTTCCTAACTTTCGAATCCGAAGAAATCGGAAAAAAATTGCTTTAATGCGGAATCTTACAGAGACGGTCAAGCACCTGTTAATTATTAACGGGATCTTTTTTTTAGCCACCATCACTTTGGGGGATATCACCTACGATTGGTTTGCTTTGCACTACCCTGGAAACCCTAAATTTCAGTTGTGGCAACCTTTCACCCATATGTTCATGCATGGCGATCTGTCACATATCTTTTTTAATATGTTTGGCTTGTACATGTTTGGTGTACCGCTGGAGCGAATGTGGGGAAAACAAAAATTTATCTTTTTCTACATTTCTACGGGCTTGGGAGCCGCCGCATTGCAGTTAGTTCTTTATGCGCTTCAGATGGGAATGATCGAAGATCAATTAATCAGTCTAGGGGCGAGTTCAACAGAGATTCTTAAATTTTTTCAGACGGGTTATTACAATCCGATGTGGGCACAAACAATTGGAGATGAGTTCTTAGCCGGGGGTTATAGAGCATATCAATCGGTTATGGTGGGGGCTTCAGGAGCGCTATATGGCGTCTTGGTCGCTTTTGCATGGTTGTTTCCCAATTCGCAGTTGATGTTATTGTTTCCACCGATTCCTATACGCGCAAAATATTTTGTCCCTTTATTGATCTTAAGTGACTTATTTTTTGGCTTTACCTCTTATTCCATCGGACCGATTGCTCATTTTGCTCACGTGGGAGGTGCATTGGCAGGCCTACTAATGATGTGGTATTGGAAAAGGAGTCAGTTTAACCAAAACCGCTGGGATTGATGAGTTTTTTAGACGATCTACGCTACCGTTACAATCTGTTTAACGCTGCGGAACGACTAATTTCGCTCATCGTAGTATGTTTCATCCTTCCATTCATTTTGGATACCCTCTTGTTTTTAATGGATCTTCCACGAGGGACTTTTGTCAGTTGGTTTGAATTGCGTCCAGAGTGGTGGAGTTTGCTCTACCGGCCTTGGACGTTTATCACTTACAGTTTTTTTCATGCAGGATTTTTCCATCTGTTTTGGAATATGCTTTTACTGTATTACATGGGACAGTTTTTACTGAACTTGTTTAAACCCTCTATGTTCTATAACGTTTACTTTTTAGGCGTTTTAGCAGGGGGATTGTTGTTTTTATTGAGTTACCGGTTATTTCCAGCGTTTAGTTTGCAAACACCTCCTTTAATTGGCGCTTCTGCCGGCGTGATGGCCGTACTGATTTTTATGGCGACTTATTCTCCCGATCAGATCATTCGGTTGTTTATCTTCAATATTCCTCTGAAATATCTTGCGATCGGTTTTGTTGTTTTAGACATCATACAGATACCCTATGGCAATGCTGGAGGGCACTTAGCTCATTTGGGAGGAGCAGGGCTTGGCTTTGTATATGCACGTCAATTACTCTCTGGCAAAGACATCGGTACCGGATTTGAAAACTTGTGGCGTGGCTTGGTCCAGATGTTCCGCCCCAAACCACTGAAAACCGTCTATAAAAATACATCTGCTTCAGCTCCTAAAAAGGACTCCTATCCTGATCAAGCCTCGATCGATAAAATACTCGATAAAATCAGCCAATCGGGATATGACAGCCTAAGTGCTAAAGAAAAAGAAATCCTTTTTAAAGCTGGGAAGAAGTAATGCTCCTATGCGAAAGAAAATTATTTTCCCCCTTCTTGTTCTTTTAAATAGTGCCAGCTTAGTGTTGCAACTACTTTTAACGGAAAGTATAGGTATTTCGGTTCATGCTCCCTTGTTGACATTATTTCTACCCTTTATATTATTATGGAATGTCCTCTTTTTCGTGTATTGGATTATTCGATTTCGTTGGCCATTTCTGATGTTTTTTGGAATGCTTTTGCTCAGTTTTAACCAGTTGGGGCTGATATATCAACGCGGGACCCCTCGAATAGAGACTACACCGGGTATTCATGTAATGAGCTATAATGTGCGCTTGTTTAATCGATATGGATGGCTTTCTAACAAAGATATCAGTGGTGAAATTCAGCATTTTATTCAGCAGCACTTTCCTGAAGTGATCTGTTTTCAAGAGTTTAGTAATACTACAGCTCCATCCTTACGCCAATATCCTCATCGATATTTTTCGAATGGATTAGCGATTTATGCCCGACACCCGATCGTTACAAAAGGCACTATTGAGAACACCAAAAGCAAGCCTTCAGGGATCTATGCAGATCTAAAGATCAACCAAGACACCCTTAGGGTCTACAATTTGCATATGGAATCTTTTCGTCTCGATCATCAGACCGATTCTTTGTTGAGCACTGAGCAAACTTCTCGTTTGCGAAACAGAATGTTAGAAGCCTTGGCAAAACAAGAACAGCAGTTAAAAAATTTATTAGCCTTCGATCAGAACAATACTCACCCTTCGGTCCTTTGCGTAGACTTAAACAACAATGCATTCTCAGAAACCTATAAGGGAATTGCCACACACTGGACCGATGCATTTACCCTAAAGGGAAAAGGGTTGGGCGCGACTTACAGCTTAGCTGGAATACCCATGCGAATCGACTTTATTTTCACAAGTCCTGCCCTAGAGGTCCTACAGTTTAGGAAGTTTAATCAGACCTATTCGGACCATAAGCCCATCATGATTCGATTAAAAATGCCTCAATAAGAATAGGGGAGTGTAAGATTTTCGAGATAAGTATTTGCCTCCGGTCCTAGATTGAACAATAGATCAATTATGCTCAAGTTGGGAATGAATCCATTTTTAGTTTCAAAAACCTGATGATAATGGGGGAAATATTTGGGGTCTACCCCGTTTTTTGCATTGAGTAGTTTCTCTGTGGCCACTGGTTCGCTGGGCAGTTCTTCTAAGACTTCTACTTTCCATTCCCATTCGAGGACCTCAAATATTTTTTGGAGAATCGCCAAGTTAAAAGTCATTAAAGCAGGAATGTCTTTTTGATAGAAGGGAGCGAAATCATCTTCATAAAACTCGAAATAAGGACTGGATCGGTAGGCAGCCTCTAGTGATTTCCAGTGTTCTTTTTTCCAGCGATTTTCTTGGAATACCTGAACCTCCCAATCTTTTTGTTTGTACCCTTTCTTTTGGTGTAGGATGGGGATACTCAACTTTAGTACCCCGTTCGCCCCGTGAATTTCACAGCGATTGCGGTAGGTTTGTTTCTGATAGTTTCCCCCCGTATAAAATGCCACCCTATCTGCCTTCCTTAAATTTGCCATATAGGCAATGGAGGGGAAATAGGCCGGTATTGTATAGATCATATGCTTTTCATTTTCCTGCGTTTTCTGTACCAGCTAATGATTTGCCATATCAGAAAAACTCCGAATGCATAAGGGAAATAAGATCGGCGCTCTCCTTCACCAGCAACTGTGGTGAACACTCGGTCCCAGCGTATTTTCCAGTTTTTGAGCCCGTCATTGAAGTTATCGATACTCATCCAGATAAAGACTGGTTTTCCGACAATATGGTCTTCTGGCACAAACCCCCAAAAACGACTGTCTTCCGACTGATGGCGGTTATCGCCCATCATCCAATAATAGTCTTGTTGAAAAGTGTAATGTGTCTGCTTTTTTCCATTGATTAGAAAACCGTCTGGTGTGTAAGCGAAGGTGTTTTTTTCGTATTCCTCTATGATTTTTTTGTAGAGCGGTATATTTTCTCGGCTGAGCTCTACAGTACTTCCTTTTTTGGGCAGTAGAATTGGTCCAAAATTATCTTCATTCCAGTCGTAGGGAATTTTATTGGGGAAGTATGTTTCGTTCGGGATTTTAGCGGGGTTCATACGCCTTACCAAACTGTCTAAGGAAATACTTTTCTGTAGACGTTTTGCTTCTGCAAGTGTCAGATTCATTTGTTTCTGGGGTTCTAAGAGCTCTCGAACCCTTAAATTGTACTGTCGGACAACATCGATAGGTAGTCCAGCAGCAGGGGTAATAACGGCAAAATCTTCTAAGCTGTTACCGGACCTCCCAATAATATAGGGAAGCAAGGCGTTATAGGAGGGCTGACTGATATTGCTGATAGCGTATTTACGATTGAAGTTCTTAAACCCTAGAGCAGATAACTTTCGGGAAGAAATACCTTCTGCGGCATAGGCGGTATGCATATACTGCACATTTGCGCGAAAGGGTAATTTGTTTCGCTCACCATTTCGGTACACAAAACCATCAATAATTTGGAGTGTATCTCCCGGAACACCCACACATCTTTTCACATAGTTCGATTTTTTATCGATGGGCTTGCGGACACCTTTTTCTTTCACAAAAAACTGCCGAACGGTATCTGCAGGCCAGCTAAACACTACAATGTCATTAGGTTTCACTTTTTGAAAGCCGGGGAAACGGAAGTATGGGATTTGTGGTTTTTTTAGATAAGAACGTGATTTGACAAGAGGTAGTGTATCATGAACCATCGGAAATGAAACGGCTGTCATGGGCAAGCGCGGCCCATAGTGCATTTTTGATACGATAAGGAAATCTCCTATGAGGAGAGATTTTTCGAGGGATCCGGTAGGGATGATAAACGGCTGGAAAAAATAGTTGTGAACCATAGTCGCCGCAACGATTGCAAATAAAAGCGAACTCAACCACTCTTTAATCACGGAAGGAGGACGATTATTAGGATTCTCGATATATCGCGTTTGGATACTGTAGTTAGTGGGGATTATCCACAATCCCAATGTAAAAACGGCTAATAGGGTATCTTTCCAACTAGATTTTCCGTAGGCTCGTAGCGTTTCAACCCAAAGGACTGGAAACATAATAAGATTGATGGTCGGAACAAAAAGGAGCACTACCCACCAGACAGGTTTATGGATGATCCGCATCAGGATCACCGCATTGTAGACCGGCACGGCGGCCTTCCAGGCGGCGTAGCCTGCCTTTTGATAAAGTTTCCAAGTTCCGGTAAAATGCAACAGTTGAATTGCTGCAAAAAAGAGTAACCATTGTTCTAAAGTCATGGCTGATTGTGTTTAGACTTTAATATTTAATACGTCGTTCATCGAGTAGATTCCCGTTTTTCCGCTTAACCATTCAGCGGCAATTACTGCTCCAAGGGCAAATCCTTCCCGACTAAAGGCTTCGTGACGGATTTGGATGGCGTCGATACCACTTTTGTATTCCACCGTGTGTGTTCCGGGTACTTCCGGTTGGCGAAGCGCACGGATTGCTAAACGATCATTTTCTTCAGCATCTAATTGCCATTGATCGTATCGGGAGTCGTTGGCAATGATTCCTTCCGCTAAGCTTATCGCTGTTCCGCTGGGGGCGTCCAGCTTGTGTATATGATGAATTTCCTCCAAGGCAACGTTGTAGTCATGATAAGGGGCCATCAGCTGAGACAGCTTTTTGTTTAAGGCAAAAAATAAATTCACGCCAACACTAAAATTCGAGGCGTATAAAAACCCACAATTTAACTGTTCGGCTAATTGTGTAATCTTTGGGTAGTATTCCAGCCAGCCTGTTGTGCCACAAACGACCGGGACCTGCTGTTCAAAAGCTGCTTGAATATTGGGAACCGCAGCAGCAGGAATGCTAAAATTGATAGCAACATCTGCAGCCGCTAAAGTATCTGACTGGGCGTTTTCATCCCAACGAGCAACGATTTCATGACCTCGATGTTGTGCGATCTTTTCAATCGCTTTTCCCATCCGTCCATATCCTAAAAGAGCAATTTTCATACGATTGGTTTAAAAGCGTGCTGCAATTCGAATCCCTACGCCTAGCTGCTGAGTCAGCGGATCGGGTAGGGCGAAAGGTTCAAACGTCAATTGATCACTAACATTGAACTGTAGTAAGTGCGCTCCTACATTTGCGTCCAGTATATTTAACATATAGGTGCCGATAATAAACAAAAAGGACATATCCCTATAGCGTTCATGAAAGTCCATACCTAAGAGTAATGTTTCGGAATCGGGGATCAGATCGATGAATTCATCGTCTGTATAGCCGGCTAAGCGTCGTTTATAAGCAGTCCTGTATCGATCCATTTCATTGTTGTTAAAAATATAACCGTAAACGGAACCCCCAATGGCAGCATAAACAAAAGGGAGTTTCCATGCTTTTCGGGTGTAGACTTGTCCCAAACCAGGGATAATGGCGGAATAGAATGCCGCTTTTGAAGGAGTGAGAGGCGAAGTCTTGATTTCCATCAACCGTCTTTCTTTTTTAGACGGTTTGGCTGCTGGCGGATTTTGCTGAGCCCAACTCCAGAGTCCAAAGGCACAAAAGAGGGTCATCATCCAGATACGCATGTCTTATTGTTTAATTCGGTTGAGGATACGCTCTAGATCGGCTTGTGAAGAAAAAGCCACTGTTATACTTCCCTTGCCTTGGGCCGACATACGCACACGAACATTAGAGCCGAGTATATCTTCCATTTCTTGGGCGGCAGTTTCGAAATAGGCTGGCTGGTGAACCACCGGACGAGAGACTTTGTTTTTGGCATTTTTCACCAAATTTTCGGTTTCGCGTACAGAGAGCTTCTGGCCAATAACTTTTTCATATAAGTCCAGCTGTTCCTTGGGGTCTTCTACATTGATCAGAGCTCTTCCATGGCCCATACTCAGAAAACCGTCGCGCATCCCTGTCTGGATGACGGGGTCGAGTTTCAGCAGTCGGATATAGTTCGAAATAGTCGAACGTTTTTTCCCGACTCTTTCGCTGAGCTGGTTTTGAGTCAGGTTGATCTCATCGATTAATCGTTGATAGGAAAGAGCAATCTCTATAGGGTCGAGATCTTCCCGTTGAATATTTTCAACCAATGCCATCTCCAACGATTCTTGGTCATTGGCAAGGCGGACATAGGCGGGGATACTGTCTAGTCCGATGCTTTTGGCTGCTCTAAACCTTCTTTCCCCAGAAACCAATTGGAATTGATTCCCCTCGAGTTTACGAACAGTGATGGGTTGTATAACGCCTAGTTCTTTAATGGAAAGAGCCAGTTCTTGCAGGCTCTCTTCATTGAAATGGGTTCTGGGCTGGTAGGGGTTTTCTTCAATATTATCAAGGGGAAGTGCTACGATATTCCCGATGACTTCCGAGGCCTGATTATCATTTGCCGATAGTATATCATTGTCGGGATTGTTCAGCAGTGCCGACAATCCGCGTCCTAAGGCCTGTCTTTGTTTAGGCTTAGCCATTTTAAACGGATTTATTCCTGTTAATTATTTCGTTACCCAAAGCCAAATAACTTTGTGCTCCACGGCTTTCGGCATCGTAAGATATGATATCTTCTCCAAAACTGGGCGCTTCACTTAGACGAATATTCCGCTGGATAATGGATTTAAACACCATCTTTCCAAAGTGTTTTTGAACTTCTTCGACAACCTGGTTAGAGAGGCGTAGGCGGGAATCATACATGGTGAGTAATAAGCCCTCAATGACCAGTTCAGGATTATGTATATGTTGAACGCTCTTGATGGTGTTGAGAAGTTTCCCCAATCCTTCCAGAGCGAAATACTCGCATTGAATAGGGATAATTACCGAGTCTGCACAGCTCAGGGCATTGAGGGTAATTAGTCCTAAGGAAGGGGCGCAATCAATTAGGATATAATCGTATGAATTTTGAATGGGAGCGATCGCTTCCAAGAGCATTTTTTCGCGTTGTTTTTTATCGACCAATTCAATTTCACTGGCGACTAAATCGATATGGGAAGGAATGAGATCCAAATTAGGACTATTGGTCGACGTGATCACATCCTCGATGGGCAAGCTGTGTTCCAAAAGCTCGTAGGTTCCTTTTTGTTTTTCGTTGGTGTCGATCCCTAAACCTGAGGTGGCATTGGCTTGCGGATCGGCATCGATCAGCAGCACTTTTTTTTCTAATACACCCAAGGCAGCTGCTAGGTTTACAGCTGTAGTGGTTTTTCCGACACCCCCCTTTTGGTTGGCTATGGCAATTACTTTTCCCATACTTCTAAAATGAAGCCTAAAATACTATTTTTTCAATGCTTGAAGCGGGCAAATTTATTAACACTTCGCCAAAAAACTACTTCAGCTGTGTGGAGTCGATTAGAAATATAGCTTCTCCCTCTTTTTTGAAGAGGTATTTTTCACGGGCATAGTATTCTAAACTGTCTAAATTTTCCAATTTTTGAATGGTTTTTTCATCCGCTTTAATGTCTTGCAACAAGCGTTTTTTTTCGTTTTCCAGTTTATTGATTTCCTCCTGAAGTTCCCATTGAATCAACCAAGAATTGGTATCTAAGAAAGTCATCCATAGCAAAAACCCCACGCTTATACTGCCATAGACCCATGTGGCAGAATTCAAACGCTTGGGAATAATTTTTTTAAAATTAATTCTTTTCAAGGGGATGTTTTAGGGATTTGGGTGACTTGTTTTGGAAGAATGATTGTTGTGTTTCGATTCCCCCAATTGTTACGGATATAGTTCATGACATCGGCAATTTCGTCATCCTCTAAGCCTTGGGCGGGCATGTTGCCATTGTAGGTTTCTCCGTTGACAACAATTTCTCCTTGCATACCGTATTTAAGCCCTGCAATTGTGGCAGCCGTTTGAGTGGCTAAATAATCACTCTTGGCTAGGGGAGGAAAAGCATTGGGCACCCCTTGTCCTTCGTTGAGGTGACATTGCACACAAAAATTTTGGTAGACCTCTTGTCCTCTTTGCATGCTCATTTGTAATTCAGGACTCAATTTTTCTTGACAACTGCTAAGCCCTAAAAGCAGGATGTAGACGGTTAGTTTTTTCATGTTTTTGGAACAATTTTAAAAATTCCTTTGCCTTCGACGGAAATATATAAATATCCGTCCGGGCTTTGTTTCACGTTGCGTAGGCGTCCAATGTCCGGTGCAACTTTATAGCGAGCAACAACTTTTTGGTTCTCTATGTGCAGCCGCTCTAAATATTCAAATTTAAGGGAGCCGACAAAGTAGTCGCCTTGCCATTCCGGATATTTGTCGGAGTCTAAAATAGCAAATCCACTTGGAGCAATAGACGGAACCCAATAGTAGAAAGGCTGTTCCATGCCCTCTTTTTTGGTTTGGGTGGTAATGGGTGTGCCGCTATAATTTATACCATAGGTAATTACTGGCCATCCGTAATTGCTCCCTTTCTGGATACGATTGATCTCGTCTCCACCTCTCGGTCCGTGTTCATGCACCCAAATTTCCCCTGTTTTGGGGTGGGTTGCCATCCCTTGTGGATTGCGATGTCCATAGGAGTATACAGCCGTCTTGGCCCCTTTTTTCCCAACAAAGGGGTTGTCCTCCGGAATTCGCCCATCCGTATGGAGTCGGTAGATCTTCCCACCGTCTCGACGAATATCTTGCGGATTTACTTCCCGATTTCCTCGATCTCCAATACCAAAGTATAGAAAGCCTGCTCTATCGAAAACAATACGCGAGCCCCAATGCTGTCCTTTTTTAGAATTCGGCCCTGCTTTGTAGAGCAGTTGTACCTCTTCTAAACGCTCCATGTCGACCAATCGAGCTCGATAAAGAGCGGTATTTCCACCTGCTTCGTTACCTTCTTTGGAGCTCAGGGTGAGGTAGATGATCCCATTGGTTGTATAATCTGGGTCTGTGGCGACATCTAGAAGCCCTCCTTGTCCACGTACGTAAACGTCAGGTACATTTTGGATGGTTTTTTTAACGCCTGGTGCAAAATAATAGAGGGTACCCCCTTTTTCAGTAGCCAGTAGTTCGGTGTCGGATAAAAAAGTCATACCCCATAAGATACCCGAGTCTTCAGCTACATTTTCAAGGGTGTAACTCTCGGAGGTTAGGGTTTGTATAGGAGGGACATTCTCCTGTGCACAGCTATAAATGGTAGATAAACACAAGATATATACAAGCGGTTGCCAGGTTCGCATAGCTCTAATGGATTGGTTGTACGGGTAAAGGTAACAAAACCCAATATTTCAAGGCTCCCATAAACGCCGAAACAATTCTTAGTGCCAGGGAGATATTTATACGGGATTAAAACAGTAATCAAGAATATCGAAAGCTGTTTCTGCCATATGATTTCCTTTGTTGTCCAAAAGGGGGTTGATCTCGGTGAACTCTGCACATACGACTTTACCAGTCTTTAGAAAACTACTGATCAATTCCTTTGCCTCATCTGGATTGAAACCAAAGGGTACAGGAGTTCCGGTTCCCCTAGATACAAAGTCACAGTCTAAACTATCGACATCGAAAGTGATATACAATAAATCGCAATCGGACAATCGATCAATCGCTTCTTGGATACACTTCTGAATTCCTCTAAAGCGTACTTCAGGAACTGAGTAGTTTTTGATCTGCCTTTTTTGCATCAACACATCTTCTGCTTCTTCAGTGTCGCGAAGGCCGAAATAGACCAAGTCTTGGGGGAGAAATTTAGGGTCATCTGTTCCGATTTTTTTGAGTTTTTCCCAAGAGGATTGGGTAGCGGAGTCAGGATCGTTACTTTTCATTTCAAGATGGTCTTCTTGTAAGGCAGCAGCTAGTGGCATGCCGTGAATATTTCCTGAAGGGGAGGTAAAGGGGGTGTGGAGGTCTGCATGGGCATCGATCCAAATAACCCCTAGTCTTTTGTCAGGGTGGGCCGCTTTAATACCCGAAATGGTCCCTAAGGCAGATGAATGGTCGCCTGAAAGTACTAATGGGAATTCGTTTTTTTGGAGTGTTGCTTGAACGGCCTCCGACACTCTGTTACATTGGGTCACCACAAAATCGATCCTTTTGGCAAAAGAGTTTTTCACCATGTTGTAGATCGTTTCATTATGCGTTTCCACATCCATGTATAAAACTTTGTGGAAGAAATTATTGCCAGAATTAATAGCCGCTATTTCCATAGCGTCGATTCCCATGTCGGCCCCCCTAGTTCCGGCTCCTATATCCGATCGGTTTTTGATGATTCTAAGCGTATTCTTCATGCAGATATTCTTGAAAGGATGTTTTAATGATCTCTACACATTCCATTAATTGAGCTTTATTGATGATTAAGGGTGGAGCAAATCTAATGATGTTGCCGTGGGTAGGTTTTGCGAGTAAGCCATTTTTTTTCATCATGAGGCAAATGTCCCATGCCGTAGAACTCTCTTCAGTATCATTGATTTCTATGGCGTTTAGCAAGCCTTTTCCACGAACAGTTTTAATCAGATCTACCTCCTGACTAAAAGCCTGCAATTCTGTCCGGAACAGTTCGCCCATTTCAGCCGCATTCTGCGCCAATTTCTCTTGTTTGATGACTTCTAAAGCAGCAATTCCAACAGCAGCAGCTATGGGATTTCCTCCAAAAGTACTGCCGTGATTCCCAGGACGGATCACATCCATGATGGCGTTGTTGGCTAAAACTGCTGAAATCGGATAGACCCCCCCGGAGATTGCTTTTCCAAGGATTAAAACATCTGGTTTAACTTCTGGGACATCGCTACAGTGTTTGTCGGCACAAGAACAATTCCCACAAGAAGCAAGCAAACGACCGGTTCTGCCAATTCCTGTCTGAACTTCATCAGCCATGAATAAAACCTCATAGGCCTCGCACAAGGCTTTTGCTTTTTTTAGATAACCATCGCTTGGAACAAAGACCCCGGCTTCTCCCTGTATGGGTTCTACCAAAAATCCTGCAATGTTTTTATTGTGTTTTAAGGTGTTTTCTAGGGCCTGTAGGTTGTCGTATTCTATCTTTAAAAAGCCACTGGTGTAGGGACCGAAATTTTTATTCGCGACAGGGTCATTAGAAAAGGAAATGATCGTCGTTGTTCGCCCGTGGAAATTATTGCTGCAGACAACAATTTGCGCCTCATTTTCGGGTATGCCTTTCTTTTCATAGGCCCACTTACGACAAATTTTAATGGCGGTTTCTACGGCCTCAGCCCCAGTATTCATGGGGAGTAGTTTATGGTAATGAAATGTTTTTGTTGCGTATTCTTCAAAGGCGCCCAACTGGTCATTGTAGAATGCTCTGGAGGTTAGCGTTAGCTGTTGGGCCTGATGGGTCATGGCCGCTAGTATCTGAGGATGACAATGGCCTTGGTTAACAGCTGAGTAGGCGGAAAGGAAATCAAAATATTTTTTCCCTTCGACGTCCCACACATACGCCCCTTTTCCTTTGCTTAGGACAACGGGTAGAGGGTGATAATTATGAGCGCCATAGGCTTCTTCGCGGGCAATGTAGTGTTCGGAATTCGTAGGTTGCATTTTTTTATTTAAGTTGTTTTCTTTTTAAAATGAAATATATCAGGCCTCCCAAAAGGAAAGAATCAATATAGTAGGCATGAGTCAATTGAAAAATTTCTAGGTATGTTAGGAATGCAATGATAGAGGAAATCCCCCAACTGATCAGTGCGTCAATATCTCAGACATATATTTTTTGACTTCATAACGTTGCTTTTTCACTCCTTTAAATGTTTATTAAACTCGGGTTGATTATATCTGGTTAAAACTTTCTAACTATGGTTTAACGAACATAAAAATATAATCATAATATTGTGTTTATAGTTTCTTAAAAGATGAGTAAAAAGATTAAAGTTTTTATCGATTTTGATACAAAGCATCAATTCTACAACAGAATTCAGTACTCTTTTGATGAGGTTTTTTGGAGAATAAACGAAAAGATGATCATAACAAGAAATGTTAATGAAGCTGACATTATTTACGGAGAAAATTTTAATCTGAAAGATAAGTGTTTAGTTATTGTTCCAAAACTTGAATTGTTTTCTGATAAATATGGTGATCCATTACCCTTTGATTCAAAAGATCGAATATATACTCAAATTAAAAATTCCACATTAGACCCTATTGGATGGATTTACCGGTTTTTGACGCTGAAAGACGAAAAAGGGGTTGTGGTATCAAGGAAAGATGGTAATAAAAATCTCAGAGATTTTCCCTCGTGGAAAAAGGAAATTTCATTTTTACCCATAGTAGAATATTTGTGTTTTGGTATTTTAAAGAACTTAAATACTTTAGAAATAACATCCAATAAGACTGTAGGATTTAATGACTACAAATTATTATTAACGCACGATACAGATTCTACTAATTGTTCTGATCCTCTAGAGTTAATTTATGATTTTGTAAAATTTATTACCCGCCGTGATTTACGTTATTTTTTAAAATTGACTAACTCTCTTTTCTACCTAAATAAGGGATATAGAAAAAACCCAAATTTTGGAATTGAAAAATGGTTAACTGATTTCGGTAATTTTAAGCATACCTTTTATCTTTCCTTAAGAAATTTTTCTAAACCATCGTTAAATGACGTAAGGAGTAGTTCTTCTGATAAAAAATACCCATGGAAATTTATTTCTAGTTTGGTAAACAGAAATGTAGAGTTTGGGTTTCACCCCGGGATCAATGCAAAAAATGATCAAAAGTGTTATACTAATTCAAAAAACTTTTTGGAAGAAAAAAGTGATTTTTCAATTTTTGGATTACGTCACCACTATTGGTCCCTAAACTGGAAAAATCCATGTTTGAGTTACCGGAAAATGGTTAATTCAGGATTTAAATATGATTGTTCAATGGCTTTCCCAGATCATTTTGGATTAAGATCGGGTACTTGTTTACCCTATAGACCTTTTGATGAGAAGTATAATAGACCCTTAGATATATATTTGATACCAACATCGGTCATGGATTCTTGGATATTAAATATAGACCATCACGAAAATGGAAATCTAAAAAAAATGATAAGGGAGATAAAGGAATTTGGAGGGATAATTAATCTTGATTGGCATACGGAGTCTATATCAGAAAATTTCCCTTATGAAAATCATATTATCAAACTTAAAGAATTTATAAGTAAAAATGATTTGAACTATGAAAATAGTTTTCTTCCCTTTGAACTTATTAAAGAGTGGTTAAAAAAAATGCCCAATAAAAATATTTTATTTAAGTACAAATGGAAAATATAGTATGGATACTTGGGGAATACGACAATGATTCTACAAAAAATCTGATCAAATCAATTGCTAATACATATCCCCAGAAAAAGATAAATATTATTTCAATAAAGCCTTCATTTAAAAGAGATGTAAAAAGACTCATTCACAAAATTAAAAACTCTAATTTTTATGATACATCTAAGAGAGTTTTTAAAATTTTAAAAAACAGATTAAAATCAAAAAAAAATAAAAATCAAATGTTTGGTTATGAATTTTTTTTTGTTGAGAGTTACAGTTTCACTAATTGTAAAGAGTTACTAGAGAATCATTCGATAAAATACTTGCTATCTTCTACTGATAGTATAATTCCATCATCACTCATCCAATCAATCCCAATGGGAATTTGGAATGCACACCCAGGAGAGAATCCAACTTATAGAGGTTTGGGTGCTTCAGAAAGAATGTTAGTCGACGGATATTTTCCATGTGTTTGTCTTCATCTAATTGATGAGGGTATTGATACTGGACCAATATTTAAAATATTCCATCCTGATTACGATGCAGTTAAAACTATTTTGGATGTTTCAAATAAAATTAGAGAAACTCAAATTAAAGCTTTAATGAGCGTAATAGATTTCATCCAATATCCCGATGATGTCCGTTTCTTTGACACATTTTTAATCCAATCAAATACATCCCACGGTCTTAATAAAAAAATTAAAAAACAATTTCAAAATATAAATGTTAAAAACCTCAAGGTTTTAAATTCACATCAACTTTTATCTTAAGTCTTTTTGAAATCATTTGAAGATAGGAGTTATGATCATCATAATCTAACCGAGAAACTTTTTTGGGGAGTAATGTTGAGGTGAGCGGACGAAATTTATCGAAAAAAAAACCCTTTGCAATAAAGGGTTTGTAGGGTAATTAAGTCGGGATGACAGGATTTGAACCTGCGACCCCACGCACCCCATGCGTGTGCGCTACCAGGCTGCGCCACATCCCGAAGGCATTTTCGATAAGTCGGGGTGGCAGGATTCGAACCTGCGACCTCCTGCTCCCAAAGCAGGCGCGATAACCGGGCTACGCTACACCCCGAAAAGGTGCGCAAATATACATCAAGCTTTGTTTATCTACAAGGGATATGTTTATGAATTAATTTCCCCTTAGTCGTCATTCTTAGGAAGTGATTCGTTTACAAGGGTTTGTCGAAAATTAATGCGTGATATACTTGACGATATTTACGCGCATAGCTTCTGAAATTTCGGCAAGGAGTACAGAGGATTGTTCGGTATATCTTTCGTGCTAATCGTTGCATGGCCTATTGCTTGGGAATAGGCAATTTACAATTTATTTACATTCAGATAACATTTAATTAACATTAATCCTTTCCAATATTTGCTGTTTTAGTAACACTTGAGTCCTTTTCTACTTGCTTTTTTGTATGTGAATTGTCGTTCCGCTTTTGTGATTTTGGTAATAGAAGTCCTTTTGAGTAGATGCTTCCTCGCAATCTAAGCATTCGAGTCCATCGACTGTCATTTTCCAGTATTGTCCGGCCAATTCTTTACGGCTATAACTCCCCGTGTGCGGTGTTTCCCAACTCATATAACGACCTAAATTTTTATGGATATAAAGGACCTGTCCTACCGGTAACTGAAGATAGGACTTAAGTTCTCGGTTGTGAAATTTTGCATTTTGCTTTCGTGCCCAATGACTTGGGAATTGGATAGAATTATCTGTGATGGTCGGGTTAAAAATCATGTCTTTTGCGTTGTTCTGTGCGTGTTCGCGATTTTTTCCGCGGGCTTGTAGTTTGTTTTCCAGGCGGGTGCTTTTATCTGTTGCGGGCTGTATGACGAGTCGCCAATCGTCTGATAAGAAAAAATTATTGCCTTCCGCACTGACGTAGAGTTCCATCGGCTCCCCCCAATCCACGATGCGTTCGTAGTCTTTTCGGTTGTTGAAGGTACTTATGTATAAAGTGTCTGAGATGGGTAGCTCTATGGTGCTGTTTTCGGTAATGGTAGATTTTACCCGATTGTTGCGTACTTGTAAAAAGCCAACGCCGGAAACGGTCACAATGGAAGCGATCCAGAGAACTAGTCCCGTCCAAATGAATAGGGGTTTTACAATATTTTTCTGAGGGCGAAGCAGTTTGAAGCCCAAGGTCATGATGAATAGTACAGGAATTAAGGCTATCAGGAATCCCAGAAAAATTAAGAGTCCTAGGGGAAGCGGGCTAGACAAGAACGATTCAATCATTAAGAAGGGCCCAAATGTCCAGCCGAGTAATAGACATCCCACTAGTCCAACCAGTAGGCCTAGAATGATGTTAACACTAACAAAAATCATCACAACACCAATGATCATGACGATTAATTTCAGCAGTCCTTTAAGGGTGTTTCCTAAACCATCGACGGCTTTTTTTGATTTTTTTTTTAATTCATCCGTCCCCTGCTTCAAGTCGACATCTTTTACTTTCTGACTAACTTCATCAAATTCCGCTTTGATTTTTTTTTCGATGGTGGAAATATTGACCGGCTCGCCTTTCATTTGTAGCTTTTCCGCCGTTGTCTTTGCCGTGGGAAGCAAGACCCAGAAAATGAGGTAGAGGACGAGGAATGTTCCTCCAGAAAAGAGGAATAAAATTAGCCATATGAGTCGTGTCCAAAATATTTCGAAACCAAAATAATGACCTAATCCTGCGGCAACTCCACCGATATAACGATTGTCCGGATCTCGAAAGAGTCTCCTTTTGGGGGTGGGAGGAATGGTCTCCTCGGTGGTTTCTTCAAAATCTGTTGGCTCCCCTAAAATTTCTATGACTGCTTCCACATCTTTCTCGCTGATTACTGCCTGAGAATGCGCCTTGCGTTCTTCGAAAAGTTCGGCCATGCGCGCTTCGATGTCTTCGATGATTTCAGTCCCGCCTTCGGTCCTTTCAAAGGCTTTTTTTAATTTTTTAAGATAGGCTTCTAGGGTGCGGTAGGCAGCTTCGTCTATGTGGAAAAAGCGTCCTGCAAGATTGATATTGACTGTTTTATTCATTTTAAGGGTCTTTTTATTGGGTGATTTTTTGAACGGCTTTGTGGAGGGTGTCCCAAGCAGCTTGCAATTGCTCTAGGAATGCTTCCCCTTCTGGGGTAATTCGGTAGTACTTACGGGGAGGGCCTGAGCTCGATTCTTCCCAACGATATTCCAATAATGATTCGTTTTTTAGGCGAGTAAGCAAAGGGTATAAGGTGCCTTCTACTACTAGAAGTTCAGACGATTTTAAGGCCTTGAGTATTTCTGATGCGTACTGATCCTTTTTATGGATGGTAGCCAAAATGCACAGCTCTAAAATCCCTTTGCGCATTTGTGCTTTAGTGTTGTCTATGTTCATACCATACTACTATTTAATGCAAATATATGCATAAAAAATAGTACTATGCAAAACATATTACTACTTTACACACTTTTTAACATTTTTGAAACAGAGCAAAACCAATCTTCTCTCTATATTGGTTTCACCAAAATGAAAACCAATGGAGGATAAGGACCTATTTTTTTATTCAAAGATTATTTTAAGGCGCGTGAGTTTTAGTCGCTACCTTTTCTTTAAAGAGTTGCGAAAGGCTTGTGGGCAATTAGCGCCAGACCAGTCGGAGCGTTTAGAGCGATGGGCCTATGCCTATTACAGTCAGAAAAAAAATTCACCTATAACGACTAAGCCTGTAAATTGGGAGTAATTACTTGGTAGTCCTCATAAGTAATAGCCCCACGAATAATGCCGCTGATAGATTTGTGCAAGGCGTTAATCACCGGGAGTTTAATTTGGCTTTTAGCGTATATGATACTCACTGCTCGGGCAGGTGAGGGATTTTTAAAGGGCCTTAAGTTTTTCTTTTGCTGCTCTTCCATTTCCCGTGTATGCAGATAGGGGAGTAGGGTCATTCCTAGACCTTGGTCGGAAAGACGTACGAGGGTTTCAAAACTTCCGCTTTTCAAATCAAAAGCTGAATTTTCTTTCGCGTTATCCACAGCACATAAGTTCAGCGTTTGGTTGCGAAAACAATGGCCATCTTCCAACACCAAAAGAGGATTGGAGCTCAGGTCTTCGACCTCTAGTGCCTCTAGTGGATGGAGCGAATGATTTTGTGGGACATATCCGATAAAGGGTTCGTAATAAAGAATTCTTTCAAGTATATTTTTTTGCTGTAACGGAGTTGCGGCAATACCAGCATCTAGTTGTCCTTCTGTTAACGCTTTCAGTATGTTTTCCGTGTTTAATTCTTGGATTTCTAAAACAACTTTGGGGTGGTTTTTTAGAAAGTCGTTCATAAACAGGGGAAGTAAGGTAGGCATCACTGTCGGGATAATCCCCAGGCGAAAACGTCCGCCGACCAAGCCTTTTTCTTGGGCAATAACGTCCTGCATCCTTTGTGATTCATTCAGAATAACCCGTGCCTGATCGACGATTTTCTGCCCGACGTTTGTCAGTCCAATGGGTTTTGTCTTTCGGTTAAAGATTTCCACTTCCAGCTCTTCTTCCAGCTTTTGCATCTGCATGCTGAGAGTCGGTTGGGTCACAAAAGATTTTTCAGCGGCGATCGTAAAATTGCCGCTATCCGCCACGGCAATAAGGTACTCAAGCTGTGTTAGTGTCATATCTTATAATTTTTATAAAAATAATAATAAAAAATTATATTAAAGGATATTACACACTTGTAATTGTCTATTTTTCAATAGTATTATTGGTGTTTCCTAATATATAAGTTTTGCTTTTAAGTATATGTTATGATGCGGAGCCTCTCTTTTGTCGATCGCCTGAGCGTTGATGCTATCGACCACCTCCATCCCCTGAATGACTTTCCCAAAAGGGGTGTAGTTCCCATCCAAATGATAGGCCCCTCCTTGTTGTTGAACAATAAAAAACTCATAAGGGGAAGCCAATTTGTATGGGTTATCTATTTCACTGCTGGGCATCGATACAACACCTCGATGGTGTTTGTGGTCATTGCGTAAATCGTTGGGAAGTAGATAGCGACCAATTTCTCTTCGTTTCCGGGCTGTTTTGGGAGAGTCTGAGTTACCTCCTTGAATAATAAACTTGGGGACTACTCTGTGGAAAGTAGTTCCATTAAAGTAACCGCGCTGGGTCAGATAAATAAAATTGGCCCGGTGGTAAGGTGTGTCTTCAAATAATTCAATAACAATTGCTCCAAAACGCGTGTCAAGTTGAACGCGGTTTGTGGTTAAGGTTTTTTCATAAGCGTGTAAAAACGGAATAGCATTTTTGTCATCTAAGAATGGAAAGCTGTCTTTGGGTTGCTCGACAATTTCAGTTTTTGGCTTTTTTTTCGGGGCTAACGGTCGAGCCGTTTTTTTTGGTTGCGCTTCTTGGCAGCTGATGATGATCAGTAGTAAACTTAAAAACCCAATTCTTAGCATGATTTTTCCTTTCTTACGAAAGTAATCATTATTGTTTTTTGCATCTTTAAGCGTCAAAAAAATAGCAGTGGATTTCGACTTTATATTTTCGCGTCTATCTGTCTTAGCGCAATTGCCTAACAAGCCTGAGGCACATTTATTGGCCATGCCGCCAGAGCGGCAGCGTTGGATAGAGCAAGCCCGTACAAGAAAAACACCTGCTCGACAAGCTTCTGTTTTGTGTTGTCTGTATCCTAACGAAATAGGTGCTGCTTGTTTTGCACTCATTCGGAGGCAAGAAAGCCCCCATACGCATGGAGGTCAATACGCTCTGCCGGGAGGTAAGCGCGAGGCAAATGATGTTTCAAACTGGGCAACAGCGCTTCGAGAGGCTGAAGAAGAGGTGCAAATTCCGAAGGAACAAGTACAGTTTGTACGGTCTTTACACTCGATCTATATCCCACCTAGTCATTTTGACGTACATCCCTTTCTAGGTCTCTTAAAAAAGACCCCTCGTCTTCAGCCCCAATGGTCGGAAGTGGCAGCGATCCATACCATCCCTGTAGCAACGCTTTTGGAGCCGACAAACCTCCGTCAGATATCAATGACAACCTCCTACATGAAAGACCAGCTGGTGCCCGCTTTTGACCTAGCAGGGCATATGGTTTGGGGAGCTACAGCAATGATGCTAGCAGAGCTTCGCGAATTGTTAAACGCTCTAGCGAAATAGATTGTTTATATTTGGGCTGAATTTGACTTATGCTATTTTTCCAACGGAATCCTTTTGGACATTATTTGATCCTTAAGAAATGGTTGATCCGCTATATGGGTTTTATGACCCATAGAAGATATCGCGGCTTCAACGAACTACAAATTGAAGGGTCTGAGGTCATCAAAAATCTTCCGGAGAACGGCGTCCTTTTTGTGTCCAATCATCAGACCTACTTCGCAGATGTAGTGGCCATGTTCCATGTCTTTAATGCCAGTCTTAAAGGTCGTATCGATAGTATAAAAAACATCGGCTACATCTGGAAGCCAAAGTTGAATATATACTTCATCGCGGCTAAAGAAACCATGAATGCCGGATTACTCCCCAGAATTTTAGCTTATGCCGGGTCGGTTTCCATCGAACGGACATGGAGAGCTGGACAGCAGGATGTCAATCGTCAGGTAAAAATGAGCGATATTACCAATATTGGGACTGCTCTGGACGACGGATGGGTGATAACCTTTCCACAAGGGACTACGCGCTCGTTTAAACCTATCCGAAAAGGGACGGCTCACCTCATCAGAAAATACAAGCCGATTGTTGTCCCTATTGTTATCGATGGTTTCAGACGCTCTTTCGATCGTAAAGGAATTATGATCAAGAAAAAAGGAATCTTGCAATCCATGGTGATCAAAGAACCTTTGGACATAGATTATGAAAACGAATCCGTTGATGCTATCCTTGAAAAAATTCAATTTGCCATTGAACAGCACGATTCCTTCCTTAAGGTGGTACCACAAGAAGAATTAGAGATTGCTGAGCAGCTCAACAAAAAGCGCGAGTGGTAGACCTTATTGGATAATTCCAGCACAACTGACCCGAGCTCCTGCGGCTCCTGAAGGTTGCGACACAAAATCGTCTACTCCCTGGTGCACGATGATAGCTTTCCCAATAATATTTTTAGTTTCGTCCTCACAGTCTAAGCACCAGAGGTCGGACTTAAATACAACATGCGCATGACCTGTACTGTCAGCTTCGAAATTTCCGATATCCCCTCGGTGGAAACCAGACGAAGCTCCCCATTTTCCGTGCGCTTCAAAGGTAGGGTTCCAATGTCCTCCGGTCGATTTACCATCGTCAGAGCTACAGTCCGCCTTTTCGTGCAGATGTATGGCATGGGTACCGGGCGCTAGTCCCATAATATGGGCGTCCATTTGCACCCATTTACCTTCCTGAACAAAGGTTACTTGCCCTTGTACATCCGAATTACTTTTCGCATTTAGAGTAGTTTTAAGCTTAATGACCTTGGTTCCTTCCACCACTGTTGGGGTAGCTGCCTTTTTTTCAACTTTGGATTGACATGCCACTAAGCCAAAGACTATCAGTAATAAACTAGGGGTAATATGTTTCATGTTTTTTTCTTTAAATATACAAAAACACTGGAGAGTCAGATTTTCTCCCCTTGAAAGGAATCCATTATATTTGGGAAAAAAATTGAAGCATAAAGAACTTTTATTTGTCCTTATGAGTCTGCTGTTTTTCTCCTGCAAGACCCATTACCGAACAGCCCCTTTCACTACCGATCGAACCCCTAAAGCTCCGGACTATTCCAAGTTTCAGAGCTGGGCGGTTTTGCCCGGGGAATATCCTCCTGTCTTGGATTTTTGTGGACCACACACCGATCAGGCCAGCGCCGATGTTTTTTATATCTATCCTACGCTCTTCGCGGATAAAAAGAACAGTGGTTGGAATGCAGATATTTTTAATGCTGAGATTCGCCGGGAGGTGCTACAGCAGGCGGTTAAATATCAAGCTTCTGCGTGGCATGATGCTGGGAACCTTTATGTTCCTTTCTATCGGCAGGCGCATTATCGGATCTTTGTAGAGCCCTATAAAAAAGGGGGGGAACCTGCTTGGGAGTTGGCATATGCCGATGTGCGTAATGCATTTCAATACTATCTCGAAAACTACAATCAAGGAAAACCCATCGTTATAGCTTCCCACAGTCAGGGAAGTATGCATGCCAAAAGATTACTGGCTGAATTCTTCGATCAAAAGCCCTTGCAAAAACAGCTAGTGGCGGCCTATTTGGTGGGAACAAAGATCTCTGAAGATGAATATAAGAGTCTGCCTGCCTTGTGGACCCCCCAAGCCACCGGAGGAGTGGTTTCTTGGAACACCTACAAAAAAGGAAAGCTTCCCAGGAATTTTGATCAATGGTACCAAGGAGGACTCACCACTAACCCGGTGACATGGGACCGACAGCCACAAAGTAAAAAGTATCAGCATAAAGGCGTATTATATCGCAACCTGGAAGTCTATCCCCAAAGCCTAACTGTAGAAACACAAAACGGGATGCTCTGGTCTACGGTGCCTTATGTGCCAAAACGATTTTTATTACAACTGATTAAAAATTATCACTTTGCCGATATCAATCTTTTTTGGGAGGATATCCGTCAGAATGCACAACTGCGAGTCGAGCGTTGGATTAAGAACAATCAGCAGTAATGTTAGCAGAAATTCTACAGCAGTGTAAAGACCAATGGGTTCGGTCGAAATATCAAAAAAATCATCCCTTCCGATATGCCACCTTGGCCACAATAAGTAAAGAAGGGAAGCCATCTATGCGTACGGTGGTTCTGCGTGATTTCGACCCCCAACAAATGGAGTTTGTCATCTTTACAGACAGTCGTTCCGCCAAAGCAAAAGACCTCCAGCGATCGGCCGAAGCACAATTGTTGTTTTACGACCCCAAGAAATTATGGCAGATTCAGGTCGATCTCTTGTGTTTACAACGCTCATCAGACCCCAAGACATTCGCTCAAATACCTCCTCGGTCGCAGAAAGACTACACCACTGTTTTGGCGCCTGGGAGCCCAATCGAACAACCGGATCAGGTCACCTATGACACGGAGCAGCCCCATTTTTTAAAGTTGCGCTTTCAAGCACAACGGATTGAAAGTTTAAAACTCAAGCGACCAGTGCATATCCGCGCTCAATTCGTCCGTTCAGCGGAAGAGTGGAATGCTGATTTTCTCAATCCTTAGTGAATTTATTTCCGGAAGCTTTTCTTTTTTGCTAATTTCAAACAAAGAAAGCTCATGTCAAAAAAGGCCCATCTTTCCCGTCGTTCTTTTATTAAGCAAGCAGCTGCAGCTTCCAGTTTTTTTATTGTTCCTAGACATGTCTTGGGCGGTAAGGGGTATACACCTCCCAGCGATCAGCTCAATTTAGCTGCTGTAGGCGTCGGTGGAAAAGGACGTACCGATATACTTCATGCTTCTGTCAATGGCAGGGAACGTGTTGTTGCCTTGTGTGATGTCGATCCGTTAGGCAAACACGGGGTCCTGAAAACCCGAAAGGAATTTCCGAAAGCTAATTTTTACACTGATTTCCGGCGTATGTTGGATGAAGAACCCGATATTGATGCGCTGACCATATCGACACCCGACCATACACATGCCCCAGTGGCTGTTTATGCAATGGAACGGAAAAAACATATATATGTCCAAAAGCCTTTAACCCACAATGTTAATGAGGCTCGTTTGCTGACACAAATGGCGAGAGAAAAACAAGTGGTGACTCAGATGGGAAATCAGGGGGCATCTAATCCCGACCAAGAAACTGTTCAAAACTGGATAGCGAACGATAGTATCGGTCCTGTTTCCAGCGTTTATGTTTGGACAGACCGCCCTGTTTGGCCACAAGGCATTCCTCCACTGACACCTGCCCCCGCCCAAAAACCCGATCAGTTGGCTTGGGATCTGTGGCTAGGGCCTGCACCTGAGACTCCCTACCTACCTAAGATGCATCCATTTAATTGGAGAGGCTGGTGGGCCTACGGGACAGGAGCTCTAGGAGATATGGGCTGCCACCTAATAGACATCCCCTTCCGCGCCCTAGGACTGGGTTATCCGACGGCTGTTGAATGTAGTGTTGGTAGTGTTTACACTAAGATGTGGGAGCCGGAATATATTCCTGAGGGATGTCCGCCTTCGTCCTATGTCCGATTACAGTTCGATGCTACCCCAAAAAATAAGACACCCATGCAGATGATTTGGACCGATGGAGGGATTCGTCCTACTCATCCGGAAGGAATCCCTGCCGATGTAGATCTGGGGCGTAATGGTGTCCTAATGATCGGACCGCGAGGAGTAATTACTGCCGATGTCTACGGGAATAATCCTAAACTGTATCATTCCGATGGAAATATTCAGGTGGGTCCCAATTGGAATACGAAGGGGGAGCCTGAACACGGACATCAACGTAAGTGGATTGATGCCTGTAAGGCAGGTTTTGGCAGCGAACAGCATCAAGAGCTTAGCTCTTCTTTTGATTACGCTGGGCCCTTGACCGAAACAGTTTTAATGGGTAATATTGCCATCCGAAGTTATATGCTCCGCAAGAAATCGCCCAACGGAGGCTACGAATTTAATGGTCGTAAAAAACTCCTTTGGGATGGAGCGCAAATGAAAATAACCAATTTGAAACAAGCCAATACTTTTGTCGGGAGAGACTACCGAAAAGGTTGGGAAATTTAAACTACTTATCATGCAAAAACCAGTCGTATGGATTACTGGGGCCTCCTCAGGAATAGGAGCCGCCGTAGCCAAACAATATGCCCAAAAAGGCTATCGTTTAATCTTATCTTCTCGCCGGGAAGATGCCTTACAAGCAGTAGCCGATCAGTGCCATTCAACGGAGGTATTCTTATTGCCCTTTGACCTTACAGCAACACAAAAAGCACCCGAACACGTTCAAAAAGCTATTGCGGCCTTTGGTCAGGTAGACATCCTTATCAATAATGGCGGGATTAGTCAGCGGTCACTTATAGAAGACACTAAATTTGAAGTCTATGCCCGACTAATGGAGGTCGACTATTTAGGGACCGTAGCTTTGAGTGTCGCCCTACTCCCTCATTTTATTGAACGCCAGAAGGGACATTATGTAGCCGTGAGTAGTATCATGGGAAAATTCAGTTCTCCCTACAGAGCTGGTTATTGTGCTGCAAAACACGCACTTCACGGTTTTTTCGACGCTATGCGGATGGAACAAGAAAAAAATGGAATTCACGTGACGATGATTTGTCCCGGCTTCATCAATACTCAGGTGTCTGCGAATGCCATTACCGGAAATGGAACACCCTTGGGGAAGAGCGATCGTGGCACTAAACTCGGGGTAGATGCCGATCGATGTGCACGACGAATCGTTCGCGCGATCGATCATAAGAAATGGGAGGTGAATATTGGAAGAAAAGAACTTCTTGGGATTTATCTCAAGCGATTGTCCAATAAATGGACGCATAGAGTTGTGATGAAATCACAAGTACGTTAATCAATTATAATCTGTTTAGATGAATCGAAGAAAAGCCATCCAATCGTTTAGTTATGCCTTAGGCGCAGTCTCTATCCCTTGGACATCCAAAGATCTTGATCCGATGATCAGCAAAAGCTTAAAAGGAAATATCAAACACTCTGTGAG
Source organism: Flavobacteriaceae bacterium (assembly GCA_049889695.1). GTDB lineage: Bacteria > Bacteroidota > Bacteroidia > Flavobacteriales > Flavobacteriaceae > WTJH01. Next base: position 139,734 of record JBMHCX010000007.1, read on the forward strand.
TCGCTGGTGTTTTGATGCGATCCCTATGGAAACCTTTGCACCAGCAGTGAAACAACTGGGTTGCAGCGGAATCGATTTATTAGGACCTAAAGATTGGCCATTGGTGAAAAAATTAGGACTCGATTCTACCATGTGCTATTGGGCAGAGGAAATGAGCCAGACCGATAGCTGGAATCGCCGCGAAAATCATCCGAAATTAATTGCCGATTATACGCGATATATCAATACCGTTGCAGACGCCGGCTACACCAATCTCATTTGCTTTAGTGGCAATCGAAATGGAATGGACGATCAAGAGGGTCTAGAGAATTGTGTGGAAGGGTTTAAGCAGATTCTTCCATTAGCAGAAAAAAGGGGAGTGGTCCTACAAATTGAAGTCTTTAACTCTAAAATTGATCATCCCGACTATATGTGCGACTCCTCTGCATGGAGTGTAGCCCTTTGTAAGGCCTTAGGGTCTGATCATTTTAAAGTATTGTATGATATCTACCATATGCAGATCAATGAAGGGGATATCATTCGAACTATACAGGATCACCACAGCTATTTTGGGCACTACCACACTGCAGGTGTTCCCGGGCGGCATGAAATTGATGAGACGCAGGAACTGAACTACCCTGCAATTATGCGTGCTATTGCAGCCACTGGATTCCAAGGCTATGTTGCACAGGAATTTATCCCCACTTGGGAGAAACCTTTGGACGCTTTGGCGCAAGCTATCCAGATTTGTGATGTTTAGTCGTTTGCTGAAGAATTCATATCTTAACATGACCATTTGTTGTTGAATTATTGACTAATTAATGAAAAAATTAACCTTCCTTTTTGTTTGTGTTAGCCTTCTTTGGGCTGGCTGTAATTCAAATGCAGGGGTAGACCCACATCTAACCCAAGAAGAAATTTTAGAGCAACAGCTTCGACAAGTAAATACGATCGTTGGGAAGTGGAAAATCCGACGGGATAATAAGTATTTCGAACAAACGAATAGTTGTGAACTGGTTTCTGTTGAATTTACGGAGGAAGGTACATTTATCTTAAAGCTGGGCTATGACAATGCCGGAGAATTCGAAGAAGTATTTTTTAGAGGACTCTATTTTATCGTTTTCAATCCGGATACTACAACTGAGGTATCTGTCGATCGAGTGTTGCTAATGCAGGACGATTATCAACAAGAATCTACCTTACCTCAAGCCGGACAGGTGGCCACTCTGACCAACATTTCTGTTGAAAGTGAAACAGGAATATCGTTTGAGCTCAGTTTGGGCAGTGCTACCAACAGTGTTTGTAATCCTCAAACAGAGGTAGCTGTTCAGGTGGCAAAAGAAGCGGAACTTGCTCCGGATGCACCAGAAGGCTCAAATGCTGAACTGATAACGGGCGAATGGCGTCTAATAGACTTGAGCGCGACCCTTGCTTCGGAGACGAGTGGAACTTCCGTTTACTGCGAATTCCTTGCGGACCAATATGCCTATTATTGCTTAGAAGAAGGAGGCGAAAGCAATACCGATAATTGTACACAACCATATACGGTAACGTTTACATTTACCGCCTACGGGACTTATCTGATCACTGTTTTTGATCGGGATCTTCATCCTATTGATTATCTCGAAGGACAGTGGCGTTGGCATACAGACAGCCCCAATTACGACCGTTTTCAGGTATTGGACATCGAAACTGATTGGGACAATGCAACAGCAGACGATATCCAGGAGCTCACGATTCACGAACTGACGGATGGGCAACTTCAGATCAATGAGCGAAGTGTACAAGAAGCGCCCGATGGCTCCGAAGTGTCTGCAGAGTTGCGTTATTTTTTCCAATCTGCTGACTTACCTATACCTGCCAATAGCTGTGGGGATTTAAATGATTATTTGGAAGAATGACGGAAAAGCACAAGTTTTGTGGCCTGAGCGGTGGCGAAAGCTGTATCTTTGCCGCTTATGACCACATTTAAAGATTTGGGGCTCATACCTGAACTCCAAAAGTCCCTAGACACACTAGGGTTCGAAAACCCCACTCCTGTACAAGAAAAATCCCTTCAGGTGTTGTTGAATCAGACCACCGATTTGGTGGCGCTGGCACAGACAGGGACCGGGAAAACCGCCGCATTTGGCCTTCCTTTATTGCAACAAGTAGACCCTTCTAGTCGACATATACAGGGACTAATTTTAGCTCCCACACGAGAGCTTTGTCTGCAAATCGGACGTGAACTAGAAAAATATGCAGCTCAACTTCCTAAGATCCACACAACGGCTGTATTCGGAGGGGCGAATATAGATACACAAGCCAAAACGCTAAAAAAAGGAGTCCATATATTGGTGGCCACCCCCGGGCGTCTTCAGGATCTTATGCGGAGACGTTTAGTACGTTTAAATCAACTAGACGTTTGTGTATTAGATGAAGCCGATGAAATGCTTAATATGGGTTTTTTCGAAGAGGTAAAAGCCATTCTTCGGCATACGCCTGCAGAAAAATCGACTTGGCTATTTTCGGCTACTATGCCTGCTGAAATTCGTTCCATGGCGAATGAATTGATGCATGCGCCAGTAGAAATTTCCGTCGGAGCAAAAAATATAGCGGCCAAGGGTATTACTCATGAGCTGTATGAAACAACTAGCAAAAACCGTTATCCTACCCTTAAACGATTGGTGGATCTTGAACCACAAATATTTGGCTGTGTTTTTTGTAGAACCAAACGGGAGACACAAAAAATTGCCGAGCGTTTAATTGAAGACGGTTATCAGGCGGCTGCTCTGCATGGAGATTTAAGTCAGAATCAGCGTGAACTCGTTATGGCTTCTTTTCGCAATCGAAATTTACAATTGTTGGTGGCAACAGATGTTGCGGCTCGTGGGATAGACGTAGACAGTATAACGCATGTCATCCATTACCAACTCCCAGACGAACCAGAAGTTTACACCCATCGAAGTGGTCGTACAGGACGTGCTGGAAAGAAAGGAAAATCCTTTATCATTGCTACTGCCAGTGATCGTGATAAGTGTAGACGTATTGAAAAGCGCAACCAAATTCGTTTAGAAAAGAAACCCATTCCTGGACAGGCAGCAGTAGGACGAGCCCACCTCAGCCAGTGGATTGAAAGTTTCCAGCAGATAGAATCTACTCCTCAATTAGAGGCTTATTATCAGCAAGCGATCGAGGGTCTAGAAAACTTTAGTAAGGAAGATATTATCCGTCACTTAGTGACCCAACAGCTCACGCGATTTTCTCAGAAGAAAGAACATTTGGATTTGAATGATAAGGCTCCTGAAAAATCTACCACAAAGAAGTCTAAAGATGGTTTGCGTTTTGAAATCAATCTTGGAGAAAGGGACGATTACAATTGGGGAGCGGTTAAAGACTTAGTCTTAGGGCTGACCCAATTAGACGTTAATGATATTTATCATGTAGATACATTCCGCAACTATTCCTTATTTACCGCTGCACCAGCCTTTCAGGATCAAATTTTTGAAGCGTTTTCTAACTTAGTAATCGACAATCGGACGATAGAGGTTCGCTTAAGCACATTTAAGAAAGGAAAAAAGACGAAAGGCGATATACAGAATTTCAGGAAAAAATTTAAAAAGCGAAGATAAAATAAGCGTAAAAAAAAACCCGGAGATCAACTCCGGGTTTTTTTATGGTGTATATCTAGAATTACTGAACAGTAATCTCTACACGTCGGTCGATTTCAACTCTTCTGTTGCTCGCTCGTCCGGCAGCTGTTGCATTGTCAGCAGCTGGCTTAGACTCACCATAGGCAGCAGTAGAAATTCGATCTTCAGCGACTCCCTTAGCAACTAAGGCAGCTTTAACCGCTTCAGCACGACGCTCTGATAATTTTTGGTTATAAGCTTCAGTTCCTTCTGCAGAAGCGTGACCAGCAACTAAGATCTTAGCATCTGGATATTCCGCCATTAACTCGCCGATAGTTCCAATAACTCCGTCTCCACTCTTCTTGATTCTTGCGCTGTTGAATGTAAATTTAATTTTAGACTCATCGCTATTTAAGAATTCAATTAGTTTGGTTGGTTCTTCAACGGCAGGACATCCGTCTTTTTCAGGAACTCCTGCAACTTCTGGACAAGCATCGTCTTTGTCAGCAACACCGTCACCGTCTGTATCTGGCCAAGGACAACCTTCGTTTTCCATAGCTCCAGCTTCTTCTGGACACTTGTCTACGTTGTCGGCAACACCATCACCATCAGAATCAGGACATCCGTTCATTTCAGCAGAACCAGCAGCATCTGGACATGCATCATCTTTATTTGGAATTCCGTCACCGTCGTTGTCTGGGCATCCGTTTAACTCAGCAGGACCAGCTTCTTCTGGACATGCGTCTTTGTTGTCTGGAATACCATCTCCGTCAGTGTCAGGACAACCGTCGAATTCTTTAAGACCAGGTACTTCAGGACAAACATCTTTTTTGTCTACAACCCCGTCTTTATCTGTATCTTTTCCAATGTGGTAGCTTACACCGATGACATGTTGCAAGTGGTTAACAGCACCTTTTTCGTCAGAAGCACGGTAAGAAGAACTTGCATTGATAGCGAACTTGTCGGAAACAAAGTAATTTAAACCAACACCACCAAAAATGGTACGAGCTGCCTCAGTAGAAGGCAATTCAAAAGTGCCAGTATCTTGGTCACCGTCCGAAAAAGAAGATAAACCGTAACCACCGAAGAGGTAAGGTACAGCTTTGCCTTCAACAATATTGTATTTCAGAAGTGCGTCCCAAGCGGTGTAGGCTTTGTCTTGTCCATCAAGCTCTACATTGTTGTTAGAAATTTGAAGTCCGATGGAAACACCTGCTGCGATGTGACGAGAGATGCTCACTGTAGGCACACCAATGTTGATACCTGAGTCTGCATCGTCTTCAGCCACACTAATGAGGTTAGCTCCAGCGGAGATTGCCCAAGGATAATCGCTCGTTTGGGCAACAGCAATAGCAGAGAACATTAAGGCTGCTACTGTAAATTGGAAAAGTCTATTTCTCATGATATGTTTAAAAATTTGTGCTAATATAGCAAAGAATCCACTATTTACAAGGCGTCTTGCCCAAGAAAAATAGAGGATTATCCACCTTTTTTAAACAGCTCGCTGTACTTGTTGCACCCAATTTTGATTGTCTAAGTACCAAGCTATCGTTTTTTGTATACCCTCCTCAAAGCTATGTTGAGGAGTCCAACCGAGCTGTTGCTCGATTTTTGAAGCATCTATTGCATAGCGTAGATCATGTCCTAAGCGGTCTTCAACAAAGTTAACGAGCCCCTTTGAACTTCCTTTGGTTCGTCCGATTAATCGATCGGTATGCTCGATAATCAGGTGGATTAAGTCTATATTTTTCCATTCATTATGACCGCCAATAGCGTAGGTCTCACCGATCTTTCCCTTTTCTAAAATGGTTGCAATGGCATCTACATGATCTTCCACATAGAGCCAATCGCGCACATTAATGCCTTGCCCATAAACAGGAATGGGTTGTTCTGCAATGATCTTCTGTATACAGACTGGGATTAACTTTTCAGGGTATTGGTATGGGCCATAGTTGTTTGAGCAGTTGGAAATTAAAATGGGTAGACCATAAGTGTCGTGATAGGCGCGTACAAAGTGATCGGAACTCGCTTTGGAAGCCGAGTAGGGGGAATGGGGGTCGTAGGGTGTTTTTTCTGAAAATAGCCCTGTCTTCCCTAGAGTACCGTAGACCTCATCTGTAGATATATGGTAAAACTTTTTTCCGTTAAAGGAGTTTTGCCAGTGACGTTTGGCCGCTTCCAAGAGGCTTAAGGTCCCCATGACATTGGTTTGCGCAAAAGCAAAGGGGTCTTCGATGGACCGATCGACATGAGATTCTGCTGCCAGGTGGATGACAGTGTCAAAATCGTGCTGACGAAACAATTCAAGATTATTTTCGAAATGACAGATATCTCCCACAACCAGTTGATGATTCTCAGCATTTGAAGCCTTCCCTAGGTTGAGGGTGTTTCCGGCATAGGTAAGTGCGTCTAGGGTAACTATTTTCGATTGGGGAAATCTTTCCACAAAATGGCGCACGACCGCTGATCCGATAAATCCTGCACCTCCCGTAATGAGTATACTTTTCATGGGTGTATATGGTTTAAACATTCACGAAGCGCCTCTTGCCAAGAACGATTTTTCAGGTCGAGGAAGTCTTCAATTTTCTGTGTTTGTAAAACACTGTAGGGGGGGCGTTTCGCCGGGCTAGGGTAGTCTGTCGTCGGGACGGGTTTCACTCGGCAGGCTAACCGACCTTGCTTCATAATTTCAGTGGCAAAATCGAACCAACTACATGGCTGGCGATTACTGAAATGAAAAATTTCAGGTTGTTTTAGTTCCGATATTTTGGAAAGCATTTGAATGACCACTTGTGCTAAATCGCTAGCATAAGTCGGCGTTCCAATTTGATCGTTTACAACTGAAATTTCAGATTTTTCCCGGCCCAGTCGGAGCATGGTTTTGACAAAATTATGCCCAAACTCAGAGAATAACCACGAGGTTCTGAGGACGGCCGCTGTAAGGTCTGAGTTCAGCACAATCTGCTCTCCTTCCCACTTCGTATGTCCGTAAACACTCTGTGGATTTGGTGGTTCAGCCTCTGTCAGGGGCTTTTTCACGGTTCCGTCGAAAACAAAATCAGTAGAAATATGAATCAAAGAGGCTTTGTGGGCGGAACAGGCGTCTACTATGTTTTGAACACCTGTAACATTAATGGCCCGAGCTTTTTCGGGCTCGCTTTCGGCGAGGTCGACTGCAGTATATGCAGCGCAGTTGATGACAAGGTCGAAGCTGTGTTTTTCAAACAACTGTTCCACCACTTTTGCTTGGGTGATATCCCCTTCAGGATAATCTGTCCATAGGATCGCATAGTTTTTCGGATCTATATATTTAGCCAGCGATTGTCCCAGCTGACCCTTTGCTCCAGTAACCCATAGTTTTGTTTTCATTCAAAAAGATCAGCTTGATGTAGCATGGGGGCGTTTATATCTTTTACAGATCGGATCCAGTCCTCCACAGGAAGATTGAGATCCAGTGCAGGGTCAGATACATTCAAAGACCTATCGGCCTCCGGATGGTAATAGTTGTCCACCTTATAGCAAATCTTAGCGGTAGGGGAGAGCACCACAAAGCCATGGGCAAAGCCCTGGGGGACGAACAGCTGATTTTGACGTTTAGCCGATAGTTCAGTTTGTATGTGCTGCCCAAAGGTGGGAGAATTTTTTCGGATATCTACGGCAATGTCCAAGATGGTTCCTGAGACCACCCGGACCAGCTTTGTTTGGGCACAGGGAGGGAGCTGATAGTGAAGCCCTCTGAACACCCCTTGGCTAGATTCAGATTCATTGTCCTGTAGGAAGGTTAGGGGCCTTCCCAAAAAGTTTTCCAATTTATCTTGCCGGAAGGTTTCTGTAAAATAGCCTCGATCATCTAGATGCACCTGTGGTTCGATATGAATCAGGTCAGGAATCTGTAGCCGACTAAATTTCACAGTACTATACTTTTAAGATAGTGTCCATAGGCTGTTTTGCTGTATTTTTCGGCCTGCCGAAGCAATTGTTCTTGGTTGATATAGCCCATACGGTAGGCGACTTCCTCCAAGCACGCAATTTTCAACCCTTGTCTTTTTTCGATCGTTTGTACATAGTTCGATGCCTCTAAAAGCGAATCGTGAGTACCGGTATCTAACCATGCAAAACCCCGACCCAGCAGTTCGACTTGCAATTGTCCTTTTTCTAAAAAACGTTGGTTAACATCGGAAATTTCTAATTCCCCCCGTGGAGAAGGTTGAATATTTTCCGCTATGTTAACCACCTCATTGGTATAAAAATACACACCTGTGACTGCGTAATTACTTTGCGGTTGTTGGGGTTTTTCTTCGATTTTTTGAGCTTTAAAATCCTTATCGAAGGTCACCACTCCATAGCGTTCTGGATCCTGTACATAATAGCCAAAAACAGTGCTAAAGCCCTTTTGTGCTTGTGCTACTGCATATTGTAATTTTTTAGAAAAGCCTGGTCCGTAGAAGATATTATCCCCTAAAATTAAGGCAACGGGATCCGAGCCGATAAATTCTTTTCCAATAATAAAGGCCTGCGCCAATCCTTCGGGTTTGGGCTGTTCGGCATAGCTCAGATAAATGCCCCAATCGGAGCCATCGCCCAAGAGTTGTCGGTATTGAGGTAAGTCCTCTGGGGTACTGATTAACAATATATCTTTAATACCCGCCAACATCAAAACCGATAGGGGATAATAGATCATGGGTTTGTCATAGACCGGGAGCAGTTGTTTAGAAGTGGCCTGTGTAATCGGAAATAAGCGGGAACCGGTTCCCCCAGAAAGAATTATGGCTTTCAACAGCGACAGGTTTTGTCCTGTAAAATTAGCGTTTTTTCAGCAACCAACTGGAAGATTGGATTTTATCTCTTTTATTGTGAAACAAACAATTCGATTCGATTATTTTCAGGAGGGTTTTCACTTATATTTATGAGATAATCTGAATAGTAGTGACTTGAACCCTTATCTAAGGGGTAGAAGGTAATTGGTAAATTCATTAAATATTAGATGGATAAACATAGCTTTGCTCTCAAATTTTTAGGAGATATTCTAAATTCGGGTTTAAAATTTCGGGGGGTGCAATACATATTTGAATAAACTTTATATCTGGAGCGGATGTAGTAAAACTTCTAATAGATTACAATTGGACTGTTCGAAAAATTTTGATTAAAATATGCGCAGTTTTTTATTTTAAAATTGGTATGATCAAAAAAATGAATCTTCTTTGCATAACAAAAATCAGATCATTTTGGATTCATCCAAATCGTTGGACTAAAAGGTCATATGTTTGAGGGGGCCAATTTCTGAAATAGGAAAATGAAAAAAGTATTATTAATTTTTGGGACGAGACCAGAGGCCATTAAAATGGCCCCTTTGGTCAAGGAATTTCAAAAAAACACCTTAGACTTCGAGACAAAAATTTGTGTTACAGCTCAGCATCGTGAAATGCTTGATCAGGTTTTAAGTTTCTTTGATATAGTCCCGGATTTTGATCTAGATTTGATGCAACCGGGACAAAATCTTTACTCATTGACCGCCACTATCATCAATTCGTTAAGGCCAATTTTAGAGGAGTTTAAACCCGACTATGTATTCGTCCATGGGGATACAACCACAACAATGGCATCTTCAATCGCCAGTTTTTATTCTGGTGCAAAAGTTTGCCATATAGAAGCCGGACTTCGAACATTTAACAAATTGTCTCCTTTTCCGGAGGAAATTAACCGTCAAATTGCGGGGAGAGTTTGTGATTATCATTTTGCACCCACTCCAACTTCTAAAGAAAATCTGTTAAAAGAAAACATTACAGAGCAAACGATCTTAGTAACGGGGAATACAGTCATCGATGCACTCTTCGAAAGTGTAAATAGGGTAAAAAACCTTTCCAACCCTGCGGTGGATACAATCAAATCTAAATTAGGGGATACTCCAGATGTAATTCTTGTAACGGGGCATCGAAGAGAAAATCATGGGGACGGATTTGAGCGCATTTGTTTAGCGCTTCGCGAAATCGCAGAGAAAAAGCCAGAAGTTAAAATCATTTATCCAGTTCACTTAAACCCAAAGGTTCAGGAACCCGTAAACAGGCATTTATCAGATGTTGAAAATATCATCCTAATTGACCCCTTGTCGTATCCTGACTTTATTTGGCTCATGAATAGGTCTAAGCTCATTATCACCGATAGCGGAGGCGTGCAAGAAGAGGCCCCAAGCCTAGGGAAACCCGTCTTAGTGATGAGAGACACTACAGAGCGTCCAGAAGCTGTAGATGCTGGCACCGTAAAATTAGTGGGGACCAACATCAAATTAATTGTTCATGAAACTTTGCAATTGCTGGATAATAAAGATATGTATCAACGTATGAGTGAACTTCATAACCCCTACGGAGACGGAAAAGCGTGTAAAAGAATTGTTGAATTTATAAACCAATTAAACGAATCGTGAAATCAGTTGTTACCATTGGGTTAGGTTATATTGGACTTCCAACGTCGGCATTAATTGCTTCTAATGGTGTTCATGTCAAGGGAGTAGATATAAATCCAGAAGTAGTAGATACCATAAACCGTGGAGAAATACATATTGTAGAACCAGAATTAGGAGAAATAGTTAAGAAGGCTGTTGAAAATGGATATTTAATAGCAGACACAAATACTAGAGAAGGTGATGTTTATTTAATTGTAGTACCAACCCCTTTTAAAGAAGATAATGAGCCAGATATTTCATTTGTTGAATCTGCAACAGTTAGTATCATTCCACTACTTAAGGAAAATGATTTATACATAATTGAATCAACTTCTCCTATTGGTACTACTGAAAAAATGAAAGACCTGATTTATTCACAAAGACCAGAACTATGTGGAAAAATCAGTATAGCCTATTGTCCAGAAAGAGTCCTTCCTGGTAATGTAATGCATGAATTGGTTTATAATGATAGAGTAATTGGCGGTGTGGATCAAAAATCCACTGATGATGCGTACACTTTTTATAGACAATTTGTAAAAGGTGAGCTTCATAAAACCAATGCACGAACAGCGGAGATGTGTAAATTAACAGAGAACGCTTCTCGAGACGTCCAAATTGCTTTTGCAAATGAGCTTAGTCTAATTTGTAATAAGGCAAATATCAATGTTTGGGAATTGATTGATCTTGCGAATAAGCATCCAAGAGTAAATATCCTTCAGCCAGGATGTGGGGTAGGTGGACATTGTATAGCAGTTGATCCTTATTTTCTTACTTCTCACTTTCCAATAGAATCTAAACTAATTAGTGCCGCTAGGGAAATAAATAATTACAAAGCCTTTTGGTGCGTCGAGAAGATTCAGAATGAAATATTAAAGTTCGAACTTGAAAATAAACGAAAACCCGTTATTGCAATTTGCGGTCTAGCCTTTAAACCCAATATTGACGACTTGAGGGAGTCCCCAGCAGTATTTATTGCAGAAAAAATCCGACAATTTTATCCTATTGATTTGCTGAACTTCGTTGAACCAAATCTGAATAGTCATCAAGTTTTTGCCCTTTCATCTTGGGAAACAGCAAAAGCCAATTCGGATTTATGTTTTATTCTTGTCGCACATAAGGAATTTAAAGGGGAACAATCTGAGAAAATTATTTCGTTCGTTCAGTTGTAAATGATTCCTTGTGAATACACAAAAGTACATTGAATTACATTTTTCGTATTCGACGCTTAACTCCGAAGTTTTCAAAGTTTAGAACCCACTTTCATGAATCAATAAAAGTTGAGAGGGCATTAACTTTAGTTGGTAGTTTTTCAGTAAAGAGTCAATTGAAAAAGGGGAAAATATTTTTGAGAGAGCTGGCATAGCTAGTTATCACAGCATTGATTTTAATTTTTTACGGTCCGGAAGACTATCTAGATTTTGAAGAGTAAAATCAACGTTTTTTAAGCAACCAACTCGAGGATTGAATTTTATCGCCTAAGCCATCGATTAGGGCGACTCCCAACTGCTCACAAACGGGAACCTCTGGAATGCTTGTATTGTTCTGATCGCCCCCGTTGGCAAAGCCTAGCTCGTATTGTTCGCCTAGTTCCTCTACAATTTTGGTTATCGTTTGGCAGACTGTTCGGTCCTGATCGACCGATAGATATACACGATCGACAGATTTGATGTTGGAAACAATAATCACCCGTTCCTCTTCCAACTGAAATTCCTGACTCCCTTTTAATGCTCTTTGGTGGTCGTTGTTAACAATAACAATCAGTTCATCCGCCAAGGCTTTCGCCTGATTAAAATAGTCGAGATGCCCCTTATGAATGGGGTTAAAATATCCGGAAACGATGATGGCTTTGGGCATGGGTTTGTTCTTTAAGCAAATTTAGTGATTTACGGGATTACATAATTTAAATGAATTTAGGTGTGCATTTAAGATAAAAAAACATTCTCAATACATTGAGAGAAATAATTTTAAACGATTAATTAAATTGGCTGATATCGGTTTAGAATTATTCGTTATTTTCGAATCAAATTTTAAATGTGTCCTGGTACCTGATAAAGTTGAAAAGAAGTTTAATGGACAAAGCCTCAATGTGTCTTGAAAATATTGGGTGCAAAGTTTATATACCAGTGCAATACGATCAAAGAGGAAATAAACCCAAACGAAAGTTCTTACTTCCAGGTTATGTTTTCATTTATTTTGAAAATATGGTCAATTATGATCGTCTAAATAGTACGCCCTATACCTTAAACCTTGTCAGGCATAAAAGTAAATTAGTTGAAATACCCGACGATCAAATGGATAAGATGATTAATCATTTGGACTCGGTTTACGCCACATCAAATTTTAGCAAAAATAAAATAGGAGATACCATTGAAATTGAACACGGAATTTTAGAGGGTATCGAAGGAACTGTCATAGATATCAGAAACAATAAAATTTATTTACAATCGGAAGTAAGCCAATCAACCATTGAAATTGGGTTGATTTAGCTTCAGATATGACCTGTCGATTTTAATTTTGGGAGTTCACTTCCCGTAGCGAAGCTTTGGAAAAAGTAAACATTGTGTTAGCTAAATAATTTGACTGCCAGCCGGGGAGATAAATATTTAAAAAATTTCATCTAAAACAAATGAGTAAAGTCGCATTAATTACAGGAGTTACAGGACAAGATGGTTCTTACTTAGCGGAGCTATTGATTGAAAAGGGGTATGAAGTACATGGAATTATACGTCGTAGTTCGTCCTTTAATACTGAGCGGATTGAGCACCTTTATATTGATGAACTAATTGAGGATTTACATTCCAAACGTAAAATCAATTTACACTATGGTGACATGACCGATGCGACCAACCTGATTCGTCTTTTTCAACAGATCAAACCCAATGAGGTTTATAATTTAGGGGCCCAGTCGCATGTTAAAGTCTCGTTTGATTTACCCGAATATACCGCTGAAACCGATGGTGTAGGGCCCCTTCGTATTTTAGAAGCGGTAAGGATCTGTGGACTTGAAAAAACTACCAAAATTTATCAGGCTTCCACCTCAGAGCTTTATGGGAAGGTACAAGAAACCCCTCAAAAAGAAACCACCCCCTTTTATCCCCGATCGCCCTATGGAGTCGCCAAATTATACGCCTATTGGATTACCAAAAACTATCGGGAATCCTATGGGATATTTGCTGTAAACGGCATCTTATTTAATCATGAATCAGAACGACGGGGAGAAACCTTTGTCTCACGTAAGATAAGCCTAGCTGCCGCGCGTATTGCTAGAGGCACACAAAAAGTATTGTATTTAGGAAACCTAGATGCAAAAAGAGACTGGGGCTATGCCAAGGACTATGTCAAATGCATGTGGCTTATGTTACAACATCCTACCCCAGAGGATTTTGTCATTGCTACAGGCCGTCAATATACCGTACGCCGCTTTTGTCAATTGGCCTTTGCCCAAATAGGAATTGAATTACAGTGGGAAGGAAAAGGACAAGACGAAAAAGGGATTTGCCAAAAAACAGGTAAGACCTATATCAAAATAGACCCTAAATACTACCGCCCAGCTGAGGTGGAAACCCTTTTAGGCGATCCAACTAAAGCCAAAACCGTATTGGGTTGGGACCCTGAAGAAACTTCTTTTGAGACCTTGGTCAAGCGGATGGTCCAAAGTGACCTAGTATTTGCTAAAAACGAACAGTCCATAAAAAAATCCTATGACTAAAATAGCCAAATACTCCACCATCTATATTGCTGGCCATACTGGAATGGTCGGTTCTGCCTGCTGGCGACTATTGGAAGAGCAGGGCTACAAAAACTTGATTGGGCATACCTCCAAAGAGCTAGATCTTAGAGACCAATATGCTACCGACGATTTTATAAAAGCCCATAAACCTGAGGTGATTATTGATGCTGCTGCCAAGGTAGGGGGAATTTGGGCCAATAATGCCGATCCCTACGGGTTTTTGATGGACAATATGTTGATTCAAAACAACCTAATCCGATCAGCACATAAGTATGATATTGCCAGATTTATCTTTTTAGGAAGCTCCTGTATCTATCCTAAAGAAGCTCCTCAGCCACTAAAGGAGGAATACCTTTTAACCGGCCCCTTAGAACCCACCAATCAATGGTATGCTCTAGCTAAAATCTCTGGAGTAAAACTCATTGAAGCCCTAAAGTCCCAATATGGTAGGGACTATTTGGCCCTTATGCCAACCAATCTCTATGGCCCTGGAGATAATTACGACCTTAAAACTTCCCATGTGTTACCAGCCTTACTTAGAAAATTTCATGAAGCAAAGCTAAACAACCACTCGCCAGTTACCGTTTGGGGGAGTGGAAAACCCCTTAGGGAATTTATGCATGTGGATGATCTGGCACGGGCGGTGCTTTATAGTGTAGAAAACACCTTACCTGATTCGCTTTACAACGTGGGCAGTGGAGAAGAGATTAGTATCAAAGACCTAGCCCTTTTGATCCAAAATATTGTTGGACATAAAGGAGAGATCATTTGGGATAACACCAAACCCGATGGAACACCAAGGAAATTAATGGATAGCAAAATATTAACTTCATTGGGGTGGAAAGTTAAGATTAATTTAGAACTAGGTGTTAATAATACTTATAATGATTATGTAAAACGATAGGAATATTAGAACAAGGATTTGTAGGAAATGCTGTATATCATAAGTTTAAGAATTATTTTGATATACACACTTTTGATTTAGACACCTCAAAAAAACAACTTTCTCTTTAGTTTATTACAAATGAAAACAATAGTAATCACATCAATTAACCACCCTACTAGTCAGGTAAAAAAATGGGCTAAACTTTCAGGATATAATTTAATCGTAGTTGGAGACAATAAGTCTCCTGTGGAATACAATGTTACAAACACAAAATTTTTAAATATTAACGAACAAAGGTCTCTTTATCCTGAATTCGCAAAAGTTTTGCCTGAGAATCATTATTGTCGAAAATTAATGGGTTACTTATATGCAGCAAATGAGTTAAAATCGCAAATTATTATTGACACAGATGATGATAACTCACCATTAGAAAATTGGACTGATGGTTTATCATTAATGTATAGTGAGGTCAAATCATTAAATGATTCATGGATAAATATATACAAACATTTTTCAGAAGAAAATATTTGGCCAAGGGGGTATCCAGTACAACTAGATAAAAGTTTTAATGGCAGAATAACAGAAAATTCAGCTAAAGGAGTAGATATTAGTCAAGGATTAGTACAAGGTGATCCTGATGTTGATGCAATTTTTAGATTAAATAACCATATTAAAAGTTTTTCATTTAATGATAGTAGTCCTCTATTTCTATCACCTAATCATTCATTCAGTCCCACAAATTCACAGAATACTACTTTTATAAAAAAGTTTTTCCCATTATTGTACCTACCTTCCTCAGTTACCTTTAGATATACAGATATTTTAAGGGGATATGTTTTACTTTCACTCAAAAAAAAATGGAATATAAAAATAGGTTTTAGATCAGCAGATGTCTATCAAGACAGAAATGAACATGATTTAATTATTGATTTAAACAGTGAGCTGCCTTTTTTTAATGACGCCTTTAGCATAATTGATAAGATGATAAATAATCTTGAGTCAAGATCAAACAATCAAATTGTAGATGATATATTTTTTACTTACGAGTTTCTTGAAAAGGAGAAAGTTGTTCATAAAACCGAACTAAAAACATTAGAAGAATGGCTCAAAGCAATAAATTAACAACAATTAGCCAGCTAGGATCTAGACTTTCGATTTGTAAAATACATGTTAGAAATTTGTTGAGATTTTCTCCAAAAGGGACTGAACATATTTTTTATATAGTAGATGATAAGAATTTAAAATTAAATGAATATGCATCCTCAGTTTTAACAAATCATGGGGAAGTTTTTTTTAAAAAAGAAAATCCAGTATTAATTGATAAGCATAGAACTTTACCTCCACTTGGCGGTGATAAAAATTATGATTGGTTAATTGAAAAAGTTAAAACCAACTATTTTTTAACACTTCATGACGATACAATTATTTTCAATGTAAAGCCATTTAATTGGATTTTAAAAAAAATAAATGAGGGGGTAGATTTTGGTGGTTTTACCGACGGAAGAGTGCACACAAATTATAATTCACTTTTATATAAAAACGAACCATTTACAAAATTGAGGATTGGTACTTGGTTTTTATTTGGAAACACAAATGAATTTAGATCCAATAAAATGAGCATGGGCCTTTATAAAAATATATATAAGCCAGCAGCAAAATTTTCATTAAAATCTAAAAACGTAAGTACACTTAAATTTAGGCAATGGGTCAATGGTGGTTTTCCATTTAATATTCAAATTAGAGATTTAAATTTTAGATTAGCTGTCGAAGAATATGATGATAAATTTATATTTAAAGACGACATTCTTCATAAAGAAAAAGTGACAGGATTTTTTGTTGCTCGTAATTTAATTGATTACGTAGATACAGATCAAGAATTAAGTAGATGGAATTTAAGATGGGAAACTCTTACCCCGTCAGAAAAAAAATTTGACAGATTATTTTTATCAGATTTAAGCAAATTTATTAACGATCAAAATGAAAAAGATGAAGGCATTCAATTATTATTGGAGAGATTAATTGATTAATATATCAAAAATGAAATTCAACTTCATAATAATTTCTGTAGGAATAATTAAAGATGTTTTCAGACTTTTTACGGGGATGTATCTATTTAGCATAGATATAGCGACTACTGGTTATTTTTTCGCTACTATTAGCCCAGCAATTATATTTTTAACATGGTCTGAAAATGTTGATGGCGAATCGTTAATAGATGATAATCCAGAAACAAATCTGAAAACATATTATTTCCCTATTTCAGGCCTCATAATTTGTATTTCATATTTAATTTTTTCACCAATTTTCTTCCAGTATGTATTTATTTACTTCATTACTCGTATAGGTTATTTTTATTACAGAACATTTTTAATTGAAAACGATCTACATTTAAAATTGATGTATCAAAAATTGATAGAAGTTTTACTACTTCTTATTTTAATAATGTTTAGGTCAAAATTGTCAATTGAATATTTACTGATCTTATTTTTATCAATTCAAAATATTCCATCCCTATTTTTTCTTAATCGTTTAAAACAATATATGTTTGCTTTAGATTATAGTAATTTTAAATTTGAAAAGTCTGTCTTCTTAAGCGCTAGATCTTTGAGTATTCTGCTAAAAAACATTGTAAATAACGTTGATAGCATTTTGCTTGCTTCTTTTGGAAATCCTGAAGGTGCCGGTCTTGTGAAATATATCCGTAGTATGGGTAATGGTCAAAACCTAGTGATCAATCAAATTGTTGACAGGTTTCGTCATTCATTCTTAAAAAAATGGATCCAGCAAAACAATAAAAAACACTTACTTTCAACAATAATTATTTTTTTATGTTTTGGATTAAGTTTTGGTTTTATATTTTTTAAATATGTTGTTAATTTAATTGAAAACATATTTTATGTCCCAGAATTTCCGGTGTATACCATTCTATTTTTTGGACTATATGCAGTCTCACCAGTAATGAGGGTTTCATATTTGTATTCCAAACAAATGAAATTTAATATAATTACTCACTTAATTATTTTCATTAACTTTATTTGTTTCGTGGTATTTCATGTTGATTCTTTATTTAATTATATAATTCTTCCTCAGTTAATAGCATTGTTAACTTTTTTAATTTGGGTTTATAAATTGAATTATAATAAGGTTTTATAAATCATTGATTTATCAAAATTTAATAAAAAAATATTAAGAAACGAATTGCTGTAGTTGGTCTTGGTTACTTAGGCCTCCCTCTAGCTGTAGAGTTTGCAAAAAAGCATGTTACAATTGGATTTGAATTAATTAAAAACCCATGAAATACTTAAGAGATATATGATATTCGTTAGGCATTAAAGGAAAGTATAATGGATATCCAGCCAGGAAATGTTCCTTCTGCACACGCAGACAATAGTTCACTAAAAAAAAATATAGACTTTAAACCAAAAACTTCTGTTGAAAAAAGGAGTAGAAAAATTCATATTATGGTTTAATGAATATTATAAAGTCTAAATAGGTTTGAATAAAATATTTAAATACGAAAAATAAACTTAAGTAGGTTGATAAAAAGAGCAATTATATCAATAACTCGAAGAATAGAGCTATTAATTATTAGAGCTTATCCTAAGAGAGTAAAATTAATTTTATTAAATTTTTTTTGGAAATATAAACTTCGAAATATCCATTATAAAAATGAGATATTTAGGGTAGAAAGTCAAGATGGAAATATTTTAGAAATAACTAGAATTAATAGATTAAAAAAGCTAAAAAATGGAGTTAATAATCGGCTTATTGAATTACAAAGAGAATATCTGACAAGTAATATCGAATTGGATAAATCCGAACTTGTAATTGACATTGGTGCAAACATTGGAGAATTTGGAAAATACTGGATGGAAAAAGGATTTAAAGTAATTAGTTTTGAACCTGACCCTATAGAATTTAAAGCTTTAAAACTTAACTTAAGTGATTCGGAGTGTTACAATATTGGGTTATGGGATAAAGCTAGTGAACTTAAATTTTATTCAAAAAACGCATCTGGTGATAGTAGTTTTTTTAAAACTAATTCTTACGATCGAACAATCAAACTTTCAGTTTTTCCATTAGATTATTTTAAAATTAATAATGAAATTGGGTTGCTAAAAATTGAAGCTGAAGGTGCTGAGCCTGAAATTTTAAAAGGCGCTGAAAAAACTTTAGCAAAGACAAAATATGTGACAGTTGATGTTGGTATGGAAAGAGGTATAAACGCGGAGAGTACATTGGTAGAGGTGTCTAATATTCTGTATGACAATAATTTTAAGTTAGTCAATTTTAATCCAAAAAGATTAGTATTACTTTTCAAAAGCATTAATAATAAGTACTAGTTTTTTGAAATTTACATTAATTCTATTCTGGGCAATTTTTGGATTAAAATTCAATTCATTACTTGACACATCTTTTTTTATTTTACTACCCTTTTTTTTCCACTTTAAAGCCAACAATAAAATATACTCAATAATTGTTGCTTCAATTTTATATTCAATTTTAACTCTTTATTTGTATATGTATTCCGGAATTTTTGATTCTTGGCATATTTTTCAGCCAATCAAGTCAATTTTTACACTAATCGGAATGTTTGGGATGTTAACTTTTTTTTACAACAACTCAAAAATTAAAATTGAGAAAGCTTTTGTTAATGCTATCATTATTCATTCAATAATCGTGATTACTCTATATTTTTTTCGTGATTTACAGAATTATATAAACTCATTTACTGGATTTATTCCAAAAAGCTATTTGAGAGTAAATGGACTTACTCATAGTTACGCCGCAACTAGCCTTATCCATATTAGTGCACTCCCATTAATCTATAAATACTATAAAAACATTCAAAAGAATATTTATATATTCCTAATCATTTTTAGTGCATTTATGTTAGCAAGAATTGGCTTGTATTTGGGTTTAATATTTCTAGTATATAAAAATAGCACCAATATTAATTTTAGGAAAATCATATGGCTACTCATAATTACAATTTCAATAAATGTAGGGTTCTATAAAGTGTTAAGCTTAAATCCTAAATCTTTATCTGAAAATTATCAGCTTTACCTTGCAACTTTCAAGTGGGCATTGGAAAGTTTTTATTCATTCGCAGAAACCGGAAGTTTTTTTAATAAATCTTTAGAAACCCTCAGAATTACTTATTTGAATGAATCAATAATTGAATACTTATTTGGGACAGGTGATTTTGGAAGAAATGCAATTCGCATTAAAACAGACATAAGTTATCTCTTATATTTTAGCTATAGTGGTTTATTAGGTTTGATGTTATTATTTTTTATTCATTCTAGATTAAATTTCAATTATCCCCAAAATATTTTAATCCTTTTGATTATTTTTTTTACTGCACTAAAAGAACCAACATTTTTTACTAGAGGACTTTGGAGTGTTTATTGTTTTTTCCTATTTATTGATTACGTTGAGAAAAAAAATTGTTCTTCTTCCAGTTCATCCACCTAGGATTAATTTACTCAGGAAAACCCTTTGGTGTTTATCCCATATTAAGGATATAAATGTTTTAATTATATGCCATAATTGTAGTCAGGTAGAAGTTAATTCAATCAAAAATTATGGTAGCACAATTGAAAATTTGATGATTATTAAAGACAATACAAATTCCAATTTAAGTGTTAGATTAAATTCAGCAATGAAAAAATTTGAGTATGGAACAATATTTTATCGCTTAGACGCTGGTGATGTAGCACATATTGATAAATTTTCTTTAATACCTGAAAAAGACACATTAATTACACATGATGCAATCATTAAGTTACCTAACTATTTTAGTTTTAAAAAATTTAAAGGTTTTTATCGTCAATTATTAAAAAACGAGTTAGTTCATAGTAGTTTTATTTTTCAAAAACTTTCATATGAAGCAAAACTAGACCTTGCTCAAGATTATCATTTATCATTAAACAAAATAATTGAGTCCAAACATTATCATATAAATAAGTTATTAGTTAAAAAAGACATGACCGTGGCCGGGAATACTATCAACAATAAGGATAAAAGCATTAAATGTGTGATCATGGCTAAAAATTTACTTTTAGGTAACGGAATTTTAGGTTTAAGTGTAGTTTTAGATTATATAAAGTTGACATGGTTGAAATTGAGGATTTAATATTTCAGAAAGATATTTTTGTTAAAGGGGGTAATAAGGTTCAAAATAATATAGAAAGAACATATGTTAGCCTATACAGGAAAGTAATATGTAATCATTTTAGTGTAGAGAATGACGAAAATATTTTTCTTCCATTCAAAAATATTTCAAACTATACTCGCTTTCATTTATTTCCATTAATGATTGATGCAGGAATTGAAGGTAAGTTCGCTATGAAAAACCTTCAAATAAATGAAAATTTAATTTTTGATGCTTTAAGTAATTTTAAAGAAAGAAATATGTGGCATACTAGCAACATCCATATGGGAGCTCTTGCTGCAATCAAATTCCTAAAAAGTAAAAAACTTGAAAATATTGCAAAAAAAACGATCAATAGTTTAGATAAAAATAATTTTAATTCAAGTAAATGGCTTTATAGAGGATCAATAAATAGAGTCGCGACATTTTATCATTATCTACCATATATACATAGTCAAAATTTAGAGATTAGTAATTCAACTAAGGATGTACTTTATTCTGATATTATAGGTTTGCAGAATAGCTTTGGGAGCTTTTGTAGCCCTAATGGATTTAGTTGTATTGAACTTGATGCTGTTGTAGTGGCATCTTATTTACAACTTTCTGGTTATGGATTAAGGACTATTTTAAAAAATAAATTATTTAATCATCTGTCTAATTTTGATTCTGGTTGGCCTTTATATGGATTACCATATGGAACACATAAACAACTAATAGATATAACTAAATCTCCTGTTTCAATACAGGATAAACTTTGGAATTTAAAAAAAATATTTTTTGACATTAAGAAAGTTCAACTTGATAATGGCAACCAGGAACTATCTTCAAAATCTTACGATAAAACTTTAATGAGTAATTACTTTGGACTTGTAACATATTTACAGTTATTAGTTGCTTTAAAAATTGAAAGCAAAACAAATATTAAACCAATAAAATCATTTGGACTCTCTTATGTCATCAATTAAAATATTGTATTTAAGTGAGTCAAGGTTGGGCTCTAAAAGTGCAAACGCTATCCAAGTAAAATCAATGTGTTCTGCTTTTGCAAATAATGGATATGAAGTAGAAGTGTTGTGTTTAACTGGGAGTAATGAAAATATTGATGACGTTAAACAAATAAAAGGCCCCAAATTACTTTTATTTTTCAGGATTTGGGCTTTTATTAAAATATTGGCAACAAATTATAAAAACAAAAAAACCATAATTTATGGAAGAAGTTACGTTGTTCAATGCCTTTTATCTATGATAGGAATTAAATCATATCTTGAATTGCATACTAATGAACGTGACGTTTTTTTTAAGAACTTATTATTTTATTTGAGTCGAAAAAAAAACTTAATTTTTGTTCCAATAAGTACTCCAATCATCAAGTACATGAAGCTTCAAAATTTTAAATACATAGTTGCTCACGATGGTCACTCAAATAATAAAAGCTTTATTAAAACCCTTAAGAGAAATGATAATAGATTGAACATTGGCTATTTTGGAAAACTCTCTGAAAGGAAAGGTATAAAATTATTGATGTACCTAGATAAACTTAAATCAAATGATTTTAAACTTCATATCTTCAGTCCTGACAATCAAAGATATGATGAATTTTCTAATAGAGTTTCTTTGGGTTATTTAAGCCATAATAAGGTTTACGATCATATGAAAAAAATGGATGTTTTACTACTCCCCATTCAATCAGTTAAGCATAGGGATTACTCAACTTTCACAAGCCCTTTAAAACTATTTGAGTATGCAAGTGTAGGGAGATTGATTCTATTAAGTGATGTTCAATCACTCAGAGACTTAAAATTCCCTCTAGGAATTTATAAGTGCAAATCAGAAAAACATTGGGAAGAAACATTAAAGCTTATAAAAAAAGAAAACATTCATTTAAACAATAAAATTCTTAAAACAATACATGATTGGTCTCAAAACTATAGTTGGGATTCAAGGGTGAATAAAATCTTAAATAATGAATTTGATTGAAGTTTTTTTATATGGATCTAGTTTAAGAAAATTAGAAAATATTGGAAGCGCTAGTAGAGAAGTTGAGTACTATGAAAGTTTAGCTAAAAGTCTAAATAAATGCTATATAATTGATTATTCAAATGTAAATAAATCTAAAATAAAAAACACTCTAATAATTTCAAAGCCTTCATCATTTACAAATTTTCATTGGTCTTTATTTGCAGGTAAACATATTTCAAAGGAAATCGATTTTAAAAGAGAAAATATAATAGTAAGGAGCAAACAAAATTTAGGAGCTTGGACAGCTTATCTCATTGCTAAGAAATTTAATGCAAAATTTATTTTACGTATTGGATACAGTTATTCTCAAAGTAAGCAAAAGGAGAGTATTTATGGATTTTGCTTGTATCCTATTTTTTATTTCTATGAATATGTTATGGTTTTGCTCTCAGATCATGTAATCGTTAGTAGCGAATATCTTGCTAAGAAATTTTTCATTAAAAAAAGCAAATATTCACTAGTTAGAAATTCAGTTGACAAAAGGTTTTTAAATCCTACGCAAAGAGAAATTAAGTATGCATGGATAAGTGTTGGCAGAATAATACCTATTAAGGGAAGTTTAAAACTTTCAAAATTTGCAATCAAAAGAAAAGATGGTTTAATTGTAGGTAAAAATCCTCAAAAATTAAATTTAGGAGACAATACATATTTTGAAAGGGTTGATAATGTTGAAATACATCAATATTTTGCGTCTGCAAAATACTATATAAGCCTTAGTGAAACAGAAGGTAACCCAAAAACACTTATGGAAGCGATTTTCTCAGGTTGTATACCAATCTTAAGCTCTATACCTGCACACAAAGATATCATTAAAGAATTGGGTTATGGGTATTTAATAGAATCAATTGAAGAAATAGATGTGCTTATTGATTCGCAAAAATCTAATTTCAATAAAGCCTGCTTTGACACTTTTATTAATAGGTGGTGCACAAAGAATGTTATAAGTAAAGAAATCAAATTATTAAGAGAATACATTTAACTCCTATCAATTTTTAAAAGGTTTATAGTTAACTAATGATCTTTTAAATACATACAAATTTGTTGGTCTAATATAACATACCCTACATGAAAAATATTATTTTCTTAACGAATGTTGATTGGTTCTATGATATGCACATAAGGGCCTTAGAAAGAGGAATAAGTGAATTCTTTAAGCCATTGATAATTGTGGGTGATTCAGGATATTTTTTAAATTACGATGTTGAAAAATTTTCTATTAAATCAAGAATACCTAAAGCTAAAGCTTTTTTTAAGCTGCATAAAATACTTTCATCCAAAAAAACACAGATACCTATAATTGTTATCACGCCGGTAATGATAATATTATTTCATTTTTTATTTCCAAGGCGGAAGCATGTTTATTATTACTTTACAGGTCTCGGATTTTTAAGAAACCTATCAAAAAATAATCTTAAAATTCTTTTTAACTTATTAAAAATATTTCCGTTCGCAGGGAAAAGAATAATTGTAACTCAAAACAAAGTAGACTATGAGTTTATGCAGAATGAATTTATTCTTAGAAAGAAAATTAAAGTTACGTTAATTCCTGGGTGTGGTTTTAAGATTGAAAAACCTTTAACAATTGAGTATGAAAAAAGAAGAAAAAATTGTTTTGGTTATGTAGGAAGAATAAGAAAAGAAAAAGGGATTATTGAATTAATTAAGGCAGTAAATGAGCTCAAGTCAGAAAAGCATGAAATAGACTTAAAAATATGGGGAGAAATGGATGATGAAAATAGACATGGTTTTAATAAAGAAGAAATTTCATTTTTAAATACAAATAACAAATATTTCAAGGGCTTCTCAACTAATAAGCAAGAAATATATCAATCTTTTGACTGGTTTTGTCTTCCATCCAACGGAGAGGGCCTATCTATGTCAGCAATCGAGGCTTCTGCTTATAGTAAACCCATGATATTATCAAATGTACCGGGAAATTCAGATATGATAAATGGAAATGGGTTTTTGTTTGAATTTGGAGATTTATTAGACATAAAAAATCAAATTTTAAGTGCAATTAATTTAAATGATGATGAATTTCAAAAAATGGGAAAAATCAGTAGAAAGCTTTTTGAACAAAAATGGTCATTAGAAAAAGTAACAGAAAGTTGGTTAAGTTTAATTAAAGAAAATAGTAAATGATTTTACTAACAGGTAGTAATGGTTTTGTAGGAAAGAATTTGATAAATGCTATACCAGATCATGAAAAATTAACTTTAATAGATAAAAATTCAACTAATCCAATAGACCTAAGCTATATCGATCTAAATGTTAAATCACAAAATTTTGAATTGATAATTCATTTGGCTGCGGCTAAAGGAGACTTTAACTTATCAAAAGAAGACTTTTACAGGGATAATGTTCTAGCCACGAAAGGCTTAATTAAGATAGCAGAAAATTCTAATTGCAATCGGATAATACATTATTCAACAGTTTCAGTGTATGGTCATTATAACAATTCTAAAAATGAAAATGCTGAATTAAACCCTAATTCGACATATGGTGCAACAAAACTTGAAAGTGAAAAATTATTAATTGAATGGGCTAATAAATCACCTGAAAGATCACTTGTAATATTAAGGCCTTCTGTTATTTATGGAATAAATAATTATGCAAACATGTATAATTTAATGACTATGCTTAAAAAAAGATTTTCCGTTATGATAGGTAATGGGAATCAGATAAAGTCTATGGTTTCAGTAAATAATATTGTTGATATAACTATGTGGTGTCTTGATCAAAATTTTAAAAATAAGGTTGAAATTTTTAATTGTACTGAACCTCCACATTTTAAATTAAATGAGCTTATAAATATAATTTCTTCACAAAAAGGATATTATAAACCAAAGGTTTATATCCCTATCTGGATTGCAAA
Organism: Flavobacteriaceae bacterium; assembly: GCA_049889695.1. Taxonomy (GTDB): domain Bacteria; phylum Bacteroidota; class Bacteroidia; order Flavobacteriales; family Flavobacteriaceae; genus WTJH01. The sequence continues at coordinate 165,430 of JBMHCX010000007.1, forward strand.
AATCTGTGCATTTCCTGTAGATATTTTAAGCAGACTAATTAAGATAGACCTAAAGATAACTGTTGATAGAATAAACAAAGTTACAACAGCAACAGACTATAGATCTTTAAAATTAGAAGAGTATGGATATCAATGGAAGTATGATTCAAAAGATGAAATCATTAAAATGGCAAATTGGATTAATACGTTATAAATGAAAACAATTTTACTTTCTTTAAATGAGGTCAATTTCAGTTTTATTAATACTTACATTAGCAAAGGGTTTTTGAAAAATTTCCAAAATTTCTTGAGTCAAAACGATGTAGTAACAACACTATCGGAAAAAGAATTCAAAAACCAAGAACCTTGGATTCAATGGGTTAGTTTACATACAGGTAAAAAATTATCTGAGCATAAAATATATCGTTTAGGAGATATCGAAAAGCTAGATTACCCACAAGTTTTTGAGGAAATTGAAAATAAGGGGAAATCCTTAGGATTAATTTTCCCATTTAATACTTCAAATAGACTAAAATCCTCTAAATACTTCATACCTGATCCATGGACTGAAACTAAATTTACCGCTGATAACTCTTTGGAGAGATTTTTTCAATTAATAAGAAAATTAGTCAACAGTAATGCTCATGGAAAGATTAATTTTTCAGACTATTTAAAATTACTTTTTGGGTTTATAAAATACGTGCCAATTAAAAATTGGTTAGGATATCTTGACTATTTTCCAATAATTAAATTACCAGGAATAAAGGCTGTAATACTCGATAATATTTTAGCCGACATTTTTATTGATTTCCAAAAAAAGGCAACTACAGATTTTTCAAATTTAATGTTAAATGCATGTGCACATACACAGCACCACTTCTTTTTTAATTCTGGTGCTTATGCGGGAAAAAATAAAAATCCAGAATGGTATTGCCCATCTAATCATGATCCTATTCTTCATGCCTTAAAGCTTTATGACAAAATTCTTGGAAGAATTCTAAAACTCAAGGACACTAAAGTGATTGTTGCCACAGCACTTTCACAACAACCACATGAGGCACAAACGTTCTTTTGGAGATTTAACAATCACGGATCATTTGCTGAAGAATTAAAACTACCAAATTTTAAAAAAATTACTCCAAGAATGTCTCGTGATTTTCTAGTTGAATTTGAAAATGAGAGCGATTCTAAATATGCTGAGGAAATACTGTCAGATTTCAAAATGAAACGTGATGGAATAAAATTATTTAGACTTGACAATAGGGGCCGAGATATTTTTGTAGAATTAATTTATCCTAATGAGATTTTGAAAGATGACATTTTTGTTTCAAATAAATTTGATATTCAAATCAAAAACTTACTAGAAAAATTGAGTTTTGTAGCTATAAGAAATGGCGAACACAATGGGAAAGGGTATTTGATAACAAATTTCAAGCACAACTTGAAAAGTCAAATTGATATTACTGAAGTCAAAGATTTTATTTTAAACCACGTTTAATTAAAAGAATATTTTAAGTCTTAAAATATTCTTTTAGTTTGTTGAAAAATAGACTTTTAAGTTGAAAACTATTCTTATCTATAATAATTCCAGATCATAAATTTGTCCATAAGTTTAGTAATGGGGAAATTTAATTTTGAGACATTACTAGAGGCAGGTAGAAAATCAAAAAGAGGTCCTTCAAGAAAATTAGAACCCAATATTGAAGAGAAAATGAAACTGCTTTGTGAGGATGTTTTGGATGATTTGCTTTTAAATTCAAAAGACTTGTCTCCTTCAGAAAAAATAAAACTCCTTTCCCATCTCTCTTCCTATATCCTTCCAAAATGAAACCAGCTAGGGATGAATTCACTCGAGAAAAAATTAGGGAGTGTGAGAAGGAAGATCATATGGATAGATATCCATACCCTACAAGATAAATCGAGCTTTTTCCATAAAAGCATCTGCATAAGAATCCCTACTTTGGGTTTTCCCTACATACTTTGAAAAAGTAGTCTCTTTAGTGTGCCCCGTAATATGCATAAGTAGCGGTGTTTCAATTTTCCCAAAATAGTTGGTGGCAAAAGAGCGCCTTAAATCATGGGCGGCTAATAGTTCCCATTTATAATATTTCCCCAATACTTTTCGCTTTGGAGCACTTGAGAGCTTATAACCCTTTACCACTTGGTTTATCCCTGCCTTTATAGCAACCTCTTTTATTAAATAATTAAACTGCTGTGCATATAGCGATTTTGGAAAATTCTCGGTTAAAAGAAATATTAAATCATAGGATATAAAACCAAATGTTGATAAACCTCTTTATTGATTTTGTAGGTGCTGTTAAGTATTATTCTGATTAAACAAATGATTGATATGCTTCTTGATTAAATCTTGGAATCCAGTTAAGAGCCTTTTAGTTTTTATACAGCTATGATTTTATGGAGCTTTGGATGTTCTTTAGGCACCATATATCCTCTAAAGATTAACCATTTATAGCCTAAAAGCGATTGTGGACGAAAAATCTGCCAAATCGTGATTAAAAGGATGCTAATATCTAAAATAAACCCCTGATTTTGGATATAAATCATTTCAATAGCTCCTTTAGCTGGGGAAATTACTTCTTTATAAAATTCAAGCTCATCCGTATAGTCCGATTGGGCTAATAATTCTGCCTCGTTTCGAAAGACCGCTGTAGCCAAGCCCGTTACTCCCGGACGGATTTTTGAAAGTTCTTGTTTTACCTCTTTTGTATAGTCTTTATGGATTTTGGGCATCAACGCCCGAGGCCCTACAAAGGACAGTTCCCCTCGGAGAATATTGACAAACTGCGGAAACTCATCAATTTTTGTTTTTCGGATAAAGTGCCCTAAAGGAGTAATTCGGCTATCGTTGGAAAGGGTAAGGGAGGATGTTTTCTCGCCTTTCTGGGCCGGTGTCATGGAGCTTAATTTGATAAAGGGGAACAATTTTCCGCCTTTCCCCACTCTTCCTTTTATATAGAAAACTTCTTTTTCGCCAGCTAATTTTTTTAAGAGGATGACAAATAAAACTATAGGGGAGGTTAGCAGTAGTCCTATTATAGCAAAGATTATATCGAAAAGTCGTTTAAAGTAGATATACATCGATTGGATTGCTCAATTACTAAACGCAATATAATGGTTACGGACACAATGAAATAATCTCATTGCAATGAGATTAATCTCGGATTTCATTTTGAATACTTTTTAAAGGTTCTTTTATCAATACCCATCCACAGGACAAAACGCCTCCCAAAAACCCAAAAATAATCACAATCAGACTTCGTTTGGGGGCATCTCTCTTGTTGGGGACACTGACCGGTCTAAGGATGGAAAAGATAGGGGTGTCCTTACTGACTTGAAGGAGGGCTTGTTCGCGTTGTTGGGCCAATTCTTTATATACAGCAAATGCCAGGTCGTAGCGGGTTTGAATTTTTTGACGTTTGCTCTGGAATAGTGCGGTTGCGATATTTTTATTACTGTCGTCGAAAAGCGCCAGTTCTTCCTGTACTTTTAAAAAAGTATATTCTTTCTCTTTGTACTGGCTTTCGATAAAATTGAGGTCTTTGCGCGCGTTTTGTACTTTATAGTCGATGATCATTTCTTGTAATAGTTCCATAGCACTTTTGGTCACTTGGGCGACTACGCTTGCTTCTGGAATTTTATGTACTGAAAGCGATACAAAGCCTTCCTTTTCATTGACATTAATGGAAACAATATCTCCCAATATTAACATTAAACCATAGGTTTTTTCATCTAAGCTAAGAATGTCTTTTGGAGCTTTTATGTTTGATTTTTGAGTTTTTTCTCGCTTTAGAAAATCAAACAGTCCACCCCGTTTCATTTCGAGCAAATATTCTTCAAAAGTGACTGTTTTTTGAAGTTTTTGGGATTCTACTTTGGTATTTAACAGTTCTAGTTTATAGTGTTCACTACCCACTAAAGTAGGATAGAGATTAGCGGGAATCTCACTTCCCATATCTGCATTTAAGTTGATGCCAGCAAGAGCTGCGAGGCTGCTGACACCCCCGGGAGCTTTTGCATCTCCAGTTTGGGGGACAAAAGTAACTTCGGCTTTATAGCTGATGGGAGATATTAGGGCAACGGCTACCCCCACAAGCGATAGTGCAAAAGAAAAGACAAGAATAAACCTACGCGCTTTCCACAATTTCTTTAGGAGTTCTACCAGATCGATTTCGTCTTCGGCAACTTCTTTGGTCATAGTCTACTGGTTGATGAGTGTATTGATTAATATGCCTAGGGTGGAAATACCAGAAGTAATTCCAATCCATTCTTGAGGGGACATTCTTCGTTTGTCTTCTGCTCTCTCCGGTACGACGATGGTTGCCCCTTCATTGACTTTGGGGTAGAATTTGAATCCTAGAAATGACTTTGTTCCTTTGGAAGTACCGTTGGCTTCCACCACAAATATTTTCCGTTTAAGGGCGTTGCTCTTGGTGCCGCCTGCGGCATGGATATACCCTCGGAGCGATTTTCCAGCCCTATGCGGAATGGCGGTAGGATTTAATACTGCTCCACTGATGGTAACAGATGGATCTTTGACTGATACAAATATTCGATCGCCCGACCGCAAAACGATAGGATTTTTTTCCTCTAAGACCACCGGGATTTTGATGAAATTTTGAAGCGATACTCTCGTCAGTGAATCCCCTATTTGCTCCCCTAGGTTTTGACCTAGTTTTGTTGCTCGTTGTATATAAATCCCGTTCTGGTTCGCTCCTGAAGTGAGCCCTCCTGCTCTTTGAATGACCGAAAGAGCCGTTTCGTCGATATTTTCTAAAACAAAAGTTCCAGGTGTTTTAATTTCCCCTGAAATTCGGACCTCAGCAATGGGTCGGATATCAGGATTGGTTCTTACATTAACGATATCTCTAGGATGTAAGGGTGGATTTTCGCTTATCAACTCCAGGTCTGGACCAAAGGCATAAGTACCGAAAAGAGTATACTGACTTTCATCCTTTTGATTGAGCGACAGTCGGTAAATTTCTACTCCAGCCGGCAGAGCATTGGCGGTGAAGCCTTCCCCTTGCAACAAGGCATCTAGGAGGGTGATACCTGGGTAAAAGGTCTGATTCCCGGTTTTTTTAATTTCCCCCGTGAGGTTGATGTTCGAGCGCTCGTTCAAGGGCACAAAAGAGGGAACGACCAGCTTATCGTTGTTTTGCAATGCAATACCTTTCGAAGCTTCTGCAGTTAGGTCTACCGAAACAACATTTTCGACTTTTCCATTTTTTTCGCGGTATAACTGCGCTCGCGTGGCAAATCCATCGTCTGTTAATCCTCCTGAGGACTGCAGTAATGCTCCAATGGTCAAGTTCTCGGTTAAGGCATAGGTACCCGGACTATTTACAGCCCCCTCAATTATAACTCTGTTCCGATAGTCATTTCCGAGGGCTTTTACCTCAATCTCGTCGCCTGAAGACAATTGAAGCTTTCCATAGTCTGCCGCCTTAACATTTTGAATGTTTATGCCACTGGGGGTTCTGGAGGCGAGGGTGAGGAGCTCTCTTTGGGCATTGGCCGTAAATCCGCCACCAAAAGAGAGAAGATCCGACAATGTTTCCTCTTCTAGCAGTTCAAAGCGAGCCGGGCGGTAGACTTCTCCGCTCAAATGCACTGTTTTTTCGACTGTAGGGATCAGAAGAACATCTTGGTCTCTCAGTTGTACTTTGTGGAACTTTCCTTGGAGCAGATAGCTGTAAAGGTCGATGGTTTTGATCTTTTTCCCTTTTCTCAGGAGGCTGATGTTCCGATAGCTACCGTTTTCTGCAATTCCCCCCGCAGCATAGATGGCCAATAATGGGGAGGCAAAGCCGTTCAGACTATAAGTTCCCGGTGTGTTTGCTTGGCCGATGATATTTACCAAAATGGAACGCGCTTTTACCAAGCTGATGTCTAGAAACACCTTTTCTCCTTCGACAGTACTCCCTAAACCAGCATATATTTTTTGCAATGATCGCTGGATTTTATTTTTGGCTGCGCGAACACTTAAACCGCTAATATAGATGGGCGCAACACCCGGAATGGAAATGACCCCATCCCGACGAATTTCTGTTGTGTACGCCTGCGTGGCAGCCCCCCATAATTCAATGTAGAGTTCATCTGCAGGACCCAACTGATAGTCCTGAGGCGTAGCAATGTTGATCTGGGGTTGCAAATCAATTTTAGGGTTGTTAAAAAAAGAAGCACCAAAAACACCTGTAGTCTCAATGGGTGCAATCGGAGTTGTACTGGTGGTTTGTCCGAAAGACGTATTGTTGATGGGCGACACTTCAGAAGACCTATCACTGCTGGCCTTTGAGGTACTCGGAATTTGCCGTAGGGCTTCTTCTACTTGGCTAGGGTCGACCCCTTGAAGTTTTGCGGCGGCTTGCAGTTGTGCTTTGGTAAAATTTTGTGCGGAGCTCTGAAAAGAAAAAAACAGGGCTACGCCACAGGTGAAAGCAATGTGTTGTAAATTCAAAAGTTAGGTTTTTACAATATTGCTTCGAAATTACTAAAAAATTTAAGTTTTAGATTCAGGTTCTCCCCTGAATCCTTGATGTGTAGCTATTTTATTCGTTTTTCAGGTTATTTCTTAAGTCTTCTGAAGGAAACCTGAAAATAGTGTCAAATCAATGTTTACCGATAGGTGATAAGGATCATGCATTGACTTAGGTAGCCACCCAAATCTAATTTTTTTAGCCACTTATGAGAATGTTCTCATTATGTTGAGATGAGTTTAAACATCATTTTATTCACTATTTAATTTAGAGATCTTATATTTGTACTTAAACGTTTAAATACCAAAATGAAAAAAGTACTATCATTATTTCTCGGACTTGCCCTTGTAACGGCTTGTTCTGATGACGACAATACTGATCCGATTCCAGTTGACCCAACGAGCTACACGGGCGACCTTTCTATCCGATCTGTAGATCAATTAGCGAATGCTGTTGAATTAGGAGAACGTCTTACCACTTTCAATGGCGACCTTTACATCGAAACTGGTAGCAACACAGGTATCACCGCTGCAGATGTAAGTGCTGTAACGGCTGTTATCCAATCTGTTACAGGAAACCTGACTGTTGTAAACCCCGATGGAGGGATTAATCTAACTGCGCTAACAACGGTTGGTGGAGATTATCGTGTCATTGGAAACGACGTACAGGACAATGCCCTAACCTCTGCAGGAGAAGTATACTTAAGCTACGATGGCGAATATTCCATGCCTGCTCTTACTTCTGCTACTGAAGTGGTTTTAGAGGATCTAAATGATAGTGGTAAAGGATACAGAAACGTAACCGCTGTTTCGTTTCCAGCGCTAGCGACTAACAATGTTTTCCGAACGGCTTCTAACCGTAACGGAATGATCGTACTTCCGAATGTAACAACTATCAATATCGAGTATGGAGCAATGGTAGACTATGTTGACGCTGCTGTAGCGACGACCATCACTGTTGAGTTTGCTGGAACAGTAGACAACCTCTTCATCAATGCACCAGCTGCTCAAACCATTACGGTTAAAATTACGGCAGTTACTGGGGATGTTAACATCCAGGGAGGTTCTACGACTGAAGTAGAAGCATCTACTATTGCGACTGTTGGTGGAAGTGTAACGGTTGTTGCCAACGATGTAGACCTTTCAAACATGACAAGTGTTGGAGGATCGCTGAACATCGAAGCGGAAACAGTTGCACAAGGGACTGGACGTCCGCATAACTCAGGTGGCGACGAAGGAGGTCACTCAGGAGGACATAACTCTGGTGGAAACCACAATTCAGGAGGAAACTAATCCAACTGATTTTCTTATATCAAAAAAGGCATTCTTTTTAGAATGCCTTTTTTTTTAGGGTAATCTCTCTGCCACCACTTTCCGGAGAACTTCCGGATAATATTCTCGAATCTGATGTAGAACACTTGAACCGGTGTAGAACTCTCTGGCAACGTTAGAATCGGAAATATAGTTGTAGATCAGTTCAAATTGTTCGCGGTTGCGAACACGGAGGCGTTTGGGCTTTAAATGTCTCTTCGGGCCAATGGGCACTTGAAAATCGAAGCCAACGATCTGACCGAAGGTGGTCTTGTTTAAAAATAAACTGACATATACTTCTTTAAATTGGCGTGTCATACGCGCTTTATAGCCGAGGTCTGTAGCTAAAAAAGTACCGTAGCGAAAAGACAGGTCCGTATCGTATTTATTCCAGCGATAAATGATTCCACCGGACATATTGTAGATATTCGAATTGTTGTTTTCAATCTCAAAATTATTGTTTAAAAAGCCCATACGTGTCACGCCAAAGTCCATCCGTAGGCGTAAACGCTCTCCATCGATAAAGCGATCCAATCGACTGTAAACGCCAAAGCGGTCGTTGGTGAAATAGCCTGCATTTAGGTTGATAAAGGTGTTGTTTTTCAGGCGAAAGTCCTGGGTAATACGCGCCAAAACCATGTATGCGTCTGCATTGTCGATCTCATTAAAGGTAGGGATATTGTAGCGTCCCGAAAGAACAGCCCCCGGGCCAAAAACCGTTTGGAGTTCTGGCTGAATATTGATCTTTTGCCGAACGGGGTTGTCAAAATTACCTAGGGTATAGTTGAGGTTAAGACCTACAATGGCATCCACCTTTTTATAGCTTTCATTGACTTTTTCTCGGGCTTCAAACAAGCGCGCCAATCCATCTACGTCAAAGCTAAAGTCGGCCGCAATTGAAAAATCTTTTGCTGAAATAGCTTTAGCCATATATTCTTGCCAGTCTTGTGCTCGAAAATGTACAGCGCTCATGGGCAGGCCTCTGTTTTGGATCAGAATTGAAATGTGTTCAATGTTTTCGCTGATTTCTAGGCTGCTTAAAACAGCCACCAATGCGTCTCCCTCGAAACGATAGCGATTATTTTCATAGGTGATATAGTAATGTCCGTCCTGAACAAACTCCGCTAGGTTTTCCAAGCCCTCGGCTTCCAGGCGTTCGATATTGTTTTGGCTCCACAGAACAGCCGTGGATAGCGCTAGGAGTGCGTATATTTTTTTCATCAATAGTAATTGAAATTAAAGGGTATAACGATAAGCAATCGTTCCGGTGAGCTTATTTAAGTCCATGAGACCTACCATCAGGTGTAGTTTCTCCCAAAAGTAGCCGCGCACCGCTGTGTTAAACATCCTTGTGTCATAGTCTAGAACGAATTCTAAGTTTTTTAGACTTTTATGGCTTAAACTACCGCCCCAAAAGGTACCTCTATAGTCCCGGGCTGGGAGGTCTAAGAAATCAGAAGCATTGCCCAGCGTTAGTCCCAAGCGGAAATCTTTTACATCGAAGTGCTTGGTCGCTACCCAATAAAAGGCCGAAAAATTGGAACACCCTTTGCATGTCAGGTCAAAAGCAGCACTGAGGTCTTGTACCCCTACCGTGATATTGGGCCAATATTCTTTTTCCTCGACCAACCGCAAGCGTGCGGTAAACATCCGATCGGGGAAGTAACTGGTATTAGGGTTCACTCGGTTGTTGAGTTCGTGGGTGTAGCGAAACATCACTTCCAGATAGGGGAGTATGTTTAGGGTGATAAAGGTGTTTGCCCCGGGGCTATCCACAATTTGCCCTTGCAGGGCTCCATAGGTTCTCCTAAAATAGCCATTGGGTGTGTAGCTGGTGCCGATGGCAAAAGTTTTGTCCGGATACATGTCGGCTGAAGGGATTCTTACCAGCCCACGGGTGCCCGACAAGGATTGCGACCAAAGGCCTTGTGCCCCTAAAAGGAGCAGGATTAGCCAAGTGAAATTTTTCATAAAAGTGAAGTATTCATTCCAATTGCAAAATATTCTTTTCCCCATGAATGGCAAAATTAATAGCGGCGCATTTTAAACCTTCAATAATTAGTATATTGTAGCGAAACCTTATTGCATTTAATCGATGAAGATTTTAAATTTTTCGGTGCGCCTGATTGTGGCCGTCATATTGTTACAAACCTTATATTTTAAATTCGGAGGCCTGCAGGAATCTGTAGACCTATTCACTAAAATTGTTGGGGCCGAGCACGAGGCCTATCTCCGTATTACCACCGGGGTATTGGAGCTGATTGCAGGAATATTAATCCTCTCTCCGAAGGGGGCGGTGCTAGGAGCCCTCACAGTTATCGGACTCATGATGGGAGCCATCTTGTCGCATCTTCTATTTTTGGGAATCGATGGTCTCTTTTTTGCTGCTGTTGTGGCGCTTCTAGGGGCATTGTATACCCTTTGGGTTCACCGAGATGAGATCAATCTTAAAAACTTAATATAGAGTAGTATTATGGCGGGCTTAAGTTCACTACCAGTTAAGCGGGTGTTTAAGGGATTTGTAGTGCTGTATGCGCTTTCTCTTGGAATCGCCATTTATTGGCCACCCTACATTTTGTCCCTGATTATCGTTGCTCCGATTATTCTCATCGGACTTGAAGATTTATTGCAAAAAAAACAAGCCATACGCCGCAATTTCCCCGTATTGGGTCGGATGCGCTATATCTTGGAAAATTACTTTCGAGAAGAGATTCGGCAGTATTTTATTGAAGACAATACCAACGGGACTCCTATCAGTCGGGAATATCGTTCTTTGGTCTATCAGCGGGCAAAAAATGTTCGCGATACCACCCCTTTTGGGACACAGCGCAATGTATACAGCGACGGTTATGAATGGATGCCTCACAGTATATACGCCACCCAAGAAAGCGAAATTGATCACGATCCGCGTATTCGTATTGGCGGCCCCCAATGCACCCAGCCCTACAATGCCTCTTTGTTAAATATTTCTGCCATGAGCTTTGGCTCTCTGAGTCAGAATGCCATACTGGCCTTGAATAAGGGAGCTAGAAAAGGAGGGTTTGCCCACAATACGGGCGAGGGAGCCATTTCTCCTTATCACGAAGCGGGGGGAGGAGACCTGATTTGGCAAATCGGGACAGGCTATTTTGGTTGTCGAACAGAGGATGGAAAGTTTAACCCGGAATCTTTTGCACAGAAAGCACAAAATGATCAGGTAAAGATGATTGAAATAAAACTTTCCCAAGGGGCCAAACCCGGACATGGTGGAATATTACCTGCAGCCAAGAATACACCTGAAATTGCAGCCATAAGAGACGTACCCGTAGGCACAGCTGTTCTTTCACCTCCATCGCACAGTACTTTTTCGTCTCCCCAGGAGCTTATGGTCTGGATCGGTCAACTGCGTGAACTCTCTGGCGGAAAGCCGATTGGCTTTAAAATATGTATCGGACATCCACAGGAATTCGAGGATATCGTCAAAGCTATGGAGCAAACCGGTATAGCGCCAGATTTTATTACGGTAGACGGTGCTGAAGGCGGAACAGGGGCTGCCCCAGTAGAATTCACAAACTCATTGGGAATGCCCTTGAGAGACGGGCTCGATTTTGTGAATGATACGCTGAAAGATTACGGGCTAAGAGATCAGATCAAAGTCATTGCTTCTGGAAAAATCATTAGCGCTTTTCATATTGCTAGAGTTTTAGCTCTAGGCGCAGACTTGGTCTATTCTGGGCGTGCTATGATGCTTTCCATCGGCTGTATTCAAGCCCGAGAATGCAATACGAACAGCTGTCCGGTAGGTGTCGCTACCCAGAAGCCAGAACTTTACAAGGCTTTAGACGTTTCCGATAAAACAGAAAGAGTATATAATTTCCATAAAAACACGATTAAGGCTTTTGTAGAGCTATTGTCTGCCGCAGGACTGAAGCGACCAAGCGACATTAAACGAAAGCATATTTTACGTCGTGTATCTCCCACCAAAATCAGCAATTATGCCGAACTCTACGACAATAACTAATACGCTGCACATGCTGGAGCAATTAGAACAGCTTGTTCCGGCACTAGAAGATGCCTATGCTCAGCCGATTGAAGCAATCGGAAATTCCAGTATTGGCGATCATATCCGACACCTGATTGAATTTTATGCATGTTTGTTTTCGGGCCTTGAGAAGACCTCTGAGGTCGATTATGAAGGGAGAAAAAGGAATCAGGACCTAGCACAATTCCCAGCCGTAGCCCTTTCAGCGATTGCAGAACTTAAGCAAGCTCTCCATCGGCCGCTATTGGAGCGCGAACTACAGGTACAAGGCATGCTTTCTTCCGTCGGGCGGGAGTTGCAATATGCTTTTGACCACGCTATTCACCATTGTGCACTGATCAAAGCAGGACTCTATATTCTCCAAAAGAAGCATTTGGTGACTGATGATTTTGGGGTATCCCCGTCTACCGTTCGCTATCGCGAGCGACAAGCACTGATGTCGAGTTAGATGAATCGTATAAACTTTGAACACTGGCCTTGGTATATTCTCTATATCCCTGCCGCTTTTTATTGGGCTTGGTTAGCAATTCTCGAGGGGTCTGCCACATATTTTACACGTGTGAACCCTGCCATGATTAATTCCGGAGCAGTAAAGTCCTCCAAGTGGCATTACCTTCAAAAACTTCCTGCTTCCTGGATTCCCAAAACACAACTGCATCATTCAGAAGGCCTTCAGTTGCCCATCGTTGTTAAACCTGACGATAAAGAAAGAGGGCGTGGTGTCCGTGTTCTCTCGGAACACCATCGAGAAGAAAACGCTTTGTTTCAAGAGTTTTGTGACCTTCCTTACGAATGCGGAATATTTTATTATCGCTTGGGCAATTCATATGGGATTACGTCGATCACCGAAAAAAAAATTCTACCCCATCAGCCCATTGGGAGTCACAATTTGGGCACCACCTTTCTGGACGGGCGAAAAAGAATCACTCCAGCTCTGACAGAAGCAATCCATACGTTGGCTTCCGCTTTGCTGGGATTTAATTATGGTCGTTTGGATATTAAGTTCAACAGCTGGGAGGAATTGGAACAACTCCAACACTTTAAAATTCTTGAAATAAACGGTGTTAACAGCGAACCGACCCATATCTATCAGCCCGGATATTCACTTGGGCAAGCCTATAAAGATATTTTTGCACACATGAAACTGATGCAACAAATCGCTCGACAAAACCGTCACTTAGAAACTCGCCCAGTGTTCTCCTTTTTAAACGATTGGATATGTGCATAGTTGCTTGGCTACCTCACCAAAATGGGTATCATGTCTTTTCCAATCGGGACGACCGACCCGCCAAAGCACATCTATCGAATCATCGCCAGCAAGGAAGTGATCTGGTTATATTGCTCAATGGCGGATTCAAAAAACATCGCTCAACGCCTCCCTATCGCGCCAGTCGGGTAGAAGTGTTGCAGACGTATTTTGATTTTCTCGGAGCAGATGATTTTTACCACAATTTTGTGTTCGAAGGGATGGAAGCATTTACCTTGGTCGTTTTCCAACATCAACAACTGCAACAACTGGTTTGGACCGGGACTGAAGTTCGTCGTCAGCAGCTGGACCTACATCAGCTCCATCTGTGGGCCTCTTCTACTTTATACACCGAAAAAGAACGACTTCAGTTTCGAAGCTTAGTCGAACAACAGCGGCAAGATCCTGCGGAAGTTTCGCAACTATTTAAACATACATTCAAATATCCCGGTAATGCATACGGGACGGTTACCTTAAGTACGGTTCATTTCGAACTGCAGTAGGGAAGAAGGGCAAACACTATTTTTTGGCCTCACAATTCATCATCCAAGCAATCCCAAAAGGGTCTGTTAACATCCCGAAGTGTGCCCCCCAAAATTGTTCCGCGAGGGGAAGCGTTACTTTTCCGCCAGTGCTTAATTGCTCAAAGGCAGTTGTCATTTCCGCTAGGTCGGTATAGTTTAAACTGAGTTGAACAGGGATAAAATGAGTCGCCTCTGTTTGGGGTTGGTCGCAGACCATGGCAATACAAGTATCGTTCAGATAAAGTTCGGCATGCATGATCCATTCGGCTTGCTCTGCTGAGTGTTCTTGACCGCTAGAAGCATAGGTTTCGAATAGCCTGGCTTCTAGGTTTAATGCCTTGCCGTAAAAGTTGATTGCCTCCTGGGCACGGCCGTGAAAAATAAGATAAGGATGAAGTTGAAACATAATTTGAGGGTTAATTTATTCATTGCAAGTAGCTGCTTCAATATCCGAAGCAGTAATGGTGTAGTTCTCCGTTCTCGTATCAATTTGTTGTCCGGAGTAGGTGAAGATACTCCAAGTGATTTCCGCTGCATAATCCAATGCTTCGTAGCAGGCTAAGTTCGCATCTGCACTGTTCCAAACCGCTGTCTGATAGCCCAAGGCATTTCCGCCAATGTTGATGTCTTGCAGTCGAAATCGAACAGTACAGTAACAATCTTTTAGTGGTTCCTCTTCTGTCCCCGAGCAGCTTAGCGCACTACTTAAAACAAATGAGGTCAACACCAAAGAAGGATATTTTTTAAGCATGCTTTAAAATACAAAAATCAGCAGAAATAGAGGTTGAAAGCCCCAAAAACAGCTTTTCCCAAAAAGGATTTTCCAAACAATGAAATAGGGTTTAACGATCGAATTATGAACAATCGCATATCTTATTTAGAATTATTTTGAATAAAAACAAAACTCTATTTATATTTGTTCCAAATAAAAATAACAGATGAATAAATTTATTGCCCCTTTATTGATTTGTTCCCTATTTGCTTGTTCGGATGACGATGGAGGTGCGTCCGAAATTCTTGCCCCAGCAACTTATACCTTCAGTAGAGACGGTGAAAGCACGGTGCATTTTTCCGGTCAGACTACACGAATTCAAATGGCTGAAGAATTGGCTCAGCAGCTGATAAATTTTAATACAACTGCAGAGCAGTTGAGCGATATGTTTGCCAATGAAAACGACCCGTTTACCGCTTCGGAATTAAATTCATCTTCCAAATCTATTAAGAGTAAAACAGCGGCTTCGGCCGATTATTTTGTGATGAATACGGCCATTTCTGCAACCATACGTGCAGAATTCGACAGCTGGATCGATCGGCAGGTCAGCGAAGTTTTTCCAGCCCAGCAAACACTGGCCACCGCGGGAGTAGCAGGGCAGTTGGCCGATGGAAGTAGTAACCGATATGTAAGTGCAAAAGGGTTGGAATACAATCAGCTGTTTACTAAGTCGCTTATCGGTGCGCTCATGGTGGATCAGATGTTGAACAACTACCTCAGCACTGCTGTATTGGATGCTGGAACTAATCGGGAAAACAATACCAATGGTATTTTGTCTGACGACAGTCCATACACAGTTATGGAACATAAATGGGATGAGGCTTACGGCTATCTTTATGGAACTTCCGTTGATCCAGCCAACCCGAATGAAACCATAGGAGAAGACGATAGCTTTCTCAATAAATATATGGGACGTGTTGAAAATGACGCAGATTTTACTGGGATTGCTGCTACTGTATTCGATGCTTTTAAATTGGGGCGTGCAGCTATAGTAGCCGGAGATTATGCCCTAAGAGATGAGCAAGCAGCCATCATCCGCGAAAAAATTTCGACCATTATTGGCATCCGGGCCGTTTATTATTTACAACAAGGGAAAAATGCATTAACGGGTGAAGTAGCGGATTACGGTGCCGCTTTCCATGATCTTTCTGAAGGCTACGGCTTTGTCTATAATTTGCAGTTTACCCGAAGACCAGGAACCGACCAACCGTATTTTTCAAGAGAAGAAGTGCAAGCCTTTTTAGGGCAACTAACCTCCGCTAATGGCTTATGGGACCTCAGTGGAACGACCCTAGATGATTTGTCCAACCAGATTGCCGATCGCTTCGACTTCAGTCTCGAACAAGCAGCTAATTAAAGTGAATAATTCCTAACAAAAAAGATTCAACAGCTTCTAGATAAATGTTAATTTTGCTCAACCTCCGAAAATATAGATGATGAAGAAGGCAGTAGTAGTTCTTTTTGGTGGACTTTTATGCAGTTGTTCTACTCCAGACGACTCCTCGGACACCTCCGGTAGCGCACAAAACTCAGTTGATTTTGACCGTGCTGAAATGCTCGCCCATTGGGCAGACAATATTATCCTCCCTGCTTATGCCGACTTTTCCCTTCAGCTCGATCAGTTGGAAACAGCAGCCGATGCATTCGTCGATACTCCTGATATAATCCAGCTTGCCCAATTGCAAGAAAAATGGGCCATGGCCTACGAAACTTGGCAAAAGGTATCTATGTTCGAAATCGGCCCCGCAGAGACACTTAACTACCGACTACAGATGAATATCTATCCGGTAGATCGGGAATTGATCCAAAGTAACATCCTTGCAGATAACTACAACCTGGAACTGCCTTCCAACCGAGTAGCAAAAGGTTTTCCAGCTTTAGATTATATGTTGTTTGGTCTTGCCGAACAGCAACAAGAGATTTTAATCTTGTATGTAGGAGAAGAAGGTGCACTTCGGCGCGCTTATTTGACTTCGCTAGTAGCAGACATGAAATCCCTGCACGAACAAGTATTAGACGGCTGGGAAAACGGATACCGCGATAGTTTTGTTAGCAATGACGGAAGCTCATCTACAGCCTCTGTCGATCGTTTCGTGAATGACTTTATCTATTATTACGAAAAGCATCTGCGAGCAGGAAAAATGGGTATCCCTGCGGGAGTTTTCTCAGGAGATGTACTATTGCAAAACCTAGAAGGGTGCTTTCACGGTAGCATTTCTAAACGAATGTTTTTAGTCGGACTTCAAGCGACACAGGATTTTTTTAATGGAAAAGCATATGCCTCTGAAACCTATGGCCCGAGTTTAAGTGCCTACTTAGATGCGCTAAATGTAGTGAAAGAAGGGGCAGACCTAAGTGCTGTGATCAACACACAGATCGATGAAGCTCGATCCGAAGTTCAAGATTTGGATCCTTTTAAAGTGGCGCTTCAACAAAACCCACCGGTCGATTTTTTAGAAGCCTATGACGAAGTACAACGCTTGGTGCCTTTGTTGAAAGTGGATATGGTCAGCGCCCTTAGTATCACGATAGATTTTGTCGATGCCGATGGAGATTAACCCATGATTAATCGTTTGCAAACATATTTGAATACCCCAGTCGAGGCCGCTCCTTTAGCGGTCTTTCGCATTTTATTTGGGGCGCTAATGTTTGCCAGTATCGTTCGCTTTTGGGCCTATGGATGGATTGAAAAATTGTATTTATCACCCCAATGGCACTTTTCCTACTACGGTTTTGAATGGGTACAACCCTTGGGGAGCTACACTTATCTTTTATTCATCATTTGCGGTATAAGCGCGCTGTTGGTCATGTTTGGCATTCGCTATCGTATAGCCATTGTCCTTTTTTTTCTGAGTTTTACTTACATCGAGCTGATGGACAAGACCACTTATTTAAATCACTACTACTTTATTAGTGTTTTAAGTGCTGTGATGATTTTTCTTCCGGCAGGGGAGTATTGTTCTTGGGATGCCCGTTTCCGATCCCAAGCCAGTGGATGGGTCCCGCGCTGGAGTATTTTTTCACTACAGCTTTTGCTGGCCATCGTCTATTTCTACGCCGGCTTGGCTAAACTCAATAGCGATTGGTTAGTAGAAGCGATGCCCTTGAAGATATGGCTTCCCTCTAAAGTTGATATTCCACTTTTAGGAGAATTTATGCGACAAGAATGGGTGCACTATGCCTTCAGTTGGGGAGGAGCTCTCTATGACCTTAGTATTCCTTTTTTATTGTGGTGGAAACCTACTCGTCGTTGGGCTTTTGTGGGAGTGGTCGTTTTTCATGTCTTGACGCGAATATTATTTCCCATAGGGATGTTTCCTTACATCATGATCGTAAGTACATTGATATTCTTTGAGGCGTCATTTCATCAAAAATACATCGATCTGCTGCGAAAAATCACCGGCGTTTCCCAGCGACCGATCGCCAGACCTGCGCCATCTTTGTTTGGGGTGAAGTCTATGGCCAAAACTGTAGTTCTGTTTATTTTGATCGTTCAGCTTTTATTTCCCTGGCGCTATTTGTTTTATCCGGGGGAGTTGTTCTGGACGGAAGAAGGCTATCGCTTCTCTTGGCGAGTAATGCTGATGGAAAAATCCGGATATGCCCAATTCAAAGTCGTGAATGGGCAAACGGGCAAGTGGTTTTATGTCGATAATAGCGACTTTTTAACCCCTTTTCAGGAAAAACAAATGAGTTTTCAGCCCGATTTTATTTTAGAATACGCCCATATGCTCCGCGATCACTTTCAGGAACAGGGCCATCAAAATATTGAAATTTATGTCGAGTCTTCCGTAGCTTTGAATGGTCGTCTGAGCCAACCGCTGATTGACCCGGAGGTAGACCTTGCTCAGCAAGAAGAATCCTTTCAACCTAAAACATGGATATTACCCTTTAAAGATGCGATACAAGGTTTATAGTTTTTTGTTTCTCAGTCTGCTGACGAGCTCCCTTATGGCCCAAAGTACACTCAGCGGGAAAATTGTCGATTCCGATCAAAATCCGCTCCCTTATGTCGAGGTTTTTTTGGTAGAGAGTGGGGATGGGGTAGTTTCCGACGAACAGGGTCAGTTTCAGTTCAAAGCCGTAGAGCGAGGGAATTATCAGCTCACCGCTTTTGCATTCGGCTACAAGCTCTTCCAAACAACGGTAAAAGTCGAAGCCGACAGGACCATTAATTTTTCAATGCAGCCGCTCGCGGAAGAGCTTTCTGAAGTCGTTGTGATGGAGCAACGAAAAAAGCTATTTGCTCTGCGCAGTTTAAAAAAAGTAGAGGGAACAGCAATTTTTGCTGGGAAAAAAAGTGAGGTGGTTCAAATGGAACTGCTAACGGCCAATTTAGCTGCAAATGCTCCCCGGCAGATCTACAGTCAGGTGGTAGGCTTGAATATTTATGAAAATGCCGATGCGGGGATCCAACTCAACATTGGCGGGAGAGGGTTAGATCCCAGTCGCTCGAGTAATTTCAATGTACGACAAAATCAGTACGATATCAGTGCAGATGTGTTGGGGTATCCGGAAAGTTATTACACACCTCCTGCAGAAGCCTTGGCGGAAATTCAGGTGATTCGTGGAGCTGCTTCACTCCAATACGGCACCCAATTTGGCGGATTAATTAATTTTAAATTCAGACAGCCGTCTGTCCAAAAAATAGCACTTGTTAGTCGGCAAACATTGGGTTCCTATGGTTTAAAAACCTCATTTAATAGTCTGAGTGGAAAAGTAGGAAAATTGGCCTATTACACCTACTTTAATTACAAGGAAGGCAACAGTTGGCGCACTCATTCCGATTTTAGTAGCCGAAATATACATACGCATCTAGACTTTCAATGGACCGAAAAAACAAAGCTGACCGCTGAGGTGAGCTGGTTCAATTATTTAGCACAACAGGCGGGTGGATTAACGGATGCTCAGTTCTATAGCAACCCCAACTTCAGTAATCGATCGCGGAATTGGTTCGATGTCGACTGGCGACTCTACGCCCTTCGTTTAGAACATCAGCTGAAATCACAGACACAAGCCAGTTTGCAGATTTTCGGCTTGGATGCTAGCCGATCGGCTGTGGGCTTTCGGGAAAATCGTGTATCCCAGCCAGACGATTTGTCGAGCCCGCGCGAATTGTTATTCGATCAGTTTCAAAACTGGGGAGCAGAAGCACGTTTGTTGCATCGCTACGAAGTATTGGGCAAGAATGCAGTGGCGTTGTTGGGGGCTAAATATTACCACACCTACAATCGTCAATTTCAAGGAGCAGGAACAAATGGTACGGGGCCAGATTTCCGAACTGCCAACGATCTTTTTCCCAATTATGCCCGTCAGGCAGAGTTTACATTCCCCAATAAAAACCTCGCACTATTTGCCGAAAATATTTTTACACCCGTTCCCAAATTAACCCTAACTCCTGGAATCCGTGTGGAGTATATCAGAACAGCAAGCGACGGATTTTATCGAGATATTGTCCTCGATTTGGCGGGAAATCCCCTGCGAAATGAAGCGGTCGCAGACGACCGTATCTTCGAGCGTAGGTTTGTGCTTTTAGGGCTAGGTCTCAGTTACGACTTTTCTCCTGCCGTGGAAGGCTATGCCAATATTAGTGAGAACTACCGCTCGGTTACCTTTAGCGATATTCGGGTGACCAATCCGTCATTTGTGGTCGATGAAAATATCACGGATGAAAGTGGCTTTACCGTCGATTTTGGTATCCGGGGACGTGCAAAAGATTATTTTTCTTTTGACGTTAGTCTGTTTGGTCTTCGCTATAATCAGCGACTGGGGGAAGTTTTGTTTGTCGATACCGACGGCAGTGTTAAGCGAAGACGCGGGAATATTGGGGATGCATTTATTTATGGAGTAGAGTCCTTATTGGATTGGAATATAAAAGCGCATCTTTTTCCGACCGCTCAGAAGTGGCAACTGAACTGGTTTGCCAACACTGCTTGGACACGTTCGGAATACATTGCTTCTGAGGCGGTAGGGGTGGAAGGAAATCAGGTAGAATTCATCCCAGAGTTCAATATAAAAACTGGTTTGCGTTTCGGATGGAAGAATCTTACAGCCAGTCTATTACACACCTCTTTAACAGAACAGTTTACCGATGCTTCTAATGCACCACAAGACAAAAATGATAATCAGCGAGGAATAGAAGGGGCTATTCCTGCCTATAGAATCATGGATTTGTCCTTGGCTTACCGATGGAAACAGTGGAAGTTGGAAACAGGCATCAATAATCTTTTGGATGAGGTCTATTTTACGCGGAGAGCAACGGGCTATCCCGGCCCAGGAATTATTCCAGCGGAGCCACGAACAGGCTACATCACCCTAGAATATAGCTTTTAGGTAGGGAATGAAGTCCGTGTAAGCATTTCTTCATAGTCTTCTATGGCCGCCAAACACCCCAATTCTTCTAGAAGAGTACTTTTTGTGAATTGTGTCGCCACTCCGACGACCTCCATGCCTGCTGCCTGTGCCGAGCGTATGCCCGACTGAGTATCCTCAAAGGCGAGGCAATCTTTGGGATTTATCTTTAATTTATGGGCTGTTGCTTCAAAAATCTCTGGCGCTGGCTTGCCCAAACGAACCTGATGTCCACCCGTTGTGGCTTGGAAAAAATGTTCCATAGCGATTCCTGCAAGCGTAAAGTCGATATTGTTCTGATCGCCCATGGTCGACAAGCCCAAGGGAATTTTCTGGCTGTATAGCTTTTCAAAATAGACCTTTAATCCGGCGATAGGGTGGAGGTGGGGATGGTAGATCCGACGAAAAAGCGCTTCTTTTTTGTTACCAATCGTTCTGAGTTGAGCTTCGTCTTGAACAGTCGGAAAAAGTCTGGCCATCACCTCAATCATGGTTCCTTTGTGGTAATCTCTTTCAAATACTTCAGGGCTGATGTTTAGCTGTTGCTGGTCTAGAAAGGCGATCCACGCTTGGTGGTGGTAGGGCATGCTGTCCACTAGAGTACCATCCATATCAAAAATTGCTGCTTGAAATCTTTTCCCTTGAACAACGAATGCTGACATACCTATTCTTTACCGCCAAAATAAGCGCTCTTGTCCTATTTGCCAATGATTTCAGTAGCTATCTCTTGAAAAATAAAGGTCCCGCCCACCGAGTTTAAAATTATTGATACCTTGAACAAAATTGCTAGATGAAAATTACTCTCCGTTTCCACGGCGTTCTTTTCAGGGGACGTCTTTGCCATTTGTCGTTGCAGATTTGGGACCTATTCCGGGAACAGTCATTTAGCTTTATATGTGATTTACCACGGTTTTCAATGATTTACCCATCCGATAAAGCTATATATGGGCAAGAATAATATAGACACAAATCAGAAGTTACAGCGGTTCTATGAGCTGCCCAAAGACGAACAATGGAATGTAGTTACCCATGCCCTTGGAGCTTTGGCGAGTGGGGTGGGTGTAGTAATTTTATTTCAGCAAGTGAAAACCGATGCCCTAGCGCTATTAGGACTGCTGATCTATGGGGCCTCTATGGTCTTTTTATTTTCTGCCTCTGCCATCTATCATGCGGCGTCTTCTTCCAAAAAATCCTTTTGGCAAAAAGTAGATCATATCGGTATTTATTTCCTGATCGCTGGGACCTACACCCCCGTTGCCCTCACTATTTTAAAGGACAGCTCGGGCATGTATTTGCTTGCTGGAGTGTGGTCGATTGCTCTGTTTGGCACGATCTATAAAATCTTCCTGATTCATAAATTTCATAACCTCTCTCTCTTTTTATATCTGGCGATGGGATGGTTGGTCATCTTAGATATCGATAATGTTTGGCGCCTTTTTCCACTCGACGCTTTTTATGCATTAGTAGCGGGGGGCTTTTTTTATACCCTAGGGACCGTTTTCTACCGTTGGGAAAAATTGTATTTTCATCATGTGATATGGCACTTTTTTGTGTTGGCCGGCGCATTTTCCCACTACACTATGGTGGCCTATTTAATGGTTTAAATGATCTCTTGAAAGAACAATCATGATTCGAATTCTCTTGTTTTGTGCCCTCTTGGTGGCTAGCCAAAAAGTGACTTACAATCGGCTTGCAGTAGAGGATTTTCAGGCTGCTGTCCAGCAACCCTCAGTGGCCCTAATCGATGTTCGAACGCCAGAAGAATTTGAGGAAGGCCATATCCCCGGGGCAGCAAATATCGATTATTTAAACACAGAAAACTTTCGTGCGAGCTTCGATTGCTACGATCGCGAAACGCCCATTTATGTCTATTGCAAACTAGGCGGCAGAAGTAAAAAGGCCGCTCAAATCTTGTTGGACATGGGCTTTAAAGAAGTGAATGATCTTAAGGGAGGCTATATGACTTGGCGATGGGAATATGACTAAACTCAGTCTACTTTTCTTTTAAAAACAGCTGAATAAAAAGCCCGAAAATATAGATGAGCAGCCCATATATTGGAGAGATGATACTGTTTTTTAACCCGCCAGCTAGCATATTTTGCGCAACTCCAGTTGTTTTTTCCACTGCCTGAAGCATTTCAAAAAAGCCAATCATGTATCCCAGGCACCCAATAGCCAGCGCGAGCTTCCCTAGGTGCTTAAGCAGATGCGGAAAGCGATAGGTGGCCGCAAGCATTGCTAACAAAATAAGGCTTAGGAGACTCATAAAAAGGGGGCCTCCAGCATAAAATAAGTCCATAGTAAGCGTCTATTAAGTGGGCAATTTACAGCAAAGCTGGCCACTTCACCAAAACTATACTCGGTTTTGATCCATTCCTAAACAAAGCTTATGCTTCTTTTTAATATTGCGTAAAAAAGAGCAACAAGGTCACTAAAGCGATTAGGGAATATTCAGTATATTCAGTTAAGCTGTTAAAAATTTAGGGATCTCTTAATGAATATCAGCAAGATCTGTATAATTGCTAATAAAACACTCCCAAACGTCCCAAATATATGGCAATACAAGACCTCTACCCATACGGCAGCTATAGATTTATTTCGTTCCTATTTCGCTTTTTATTGACCCTAATTCCCTTTTGGGGATCTGGGCAAACCCCTCCCGCTTTGGTCTATGGCGATTACGATGTCTCTACAGCGGTTCATATATCCTATGCGAACGATTTTTTTGTAGGTGGGGAAGAGGGGTCTCCCCAAGGACTTACCTTTTCTAGAGATGGATTAAAGATGTTTATTGTGGGTTTTGACAACGATAATGTAATCGAATATATACTTACTACCCCTTGGGATGTTTCCACAGCGGCTCCTTCTGGTATCGTATTTTCGGTCACCGGACAAGAGAATGCTCCAACAGGAATCACTTTTTCAACGGATGGATTAAGGATGCTTGTCATTGGTCAGAATGGCGATCGAGTAGTAGAATATCACCTGGGTGCTCCGTGGGATCTATCTGCGGTTACCTATGCAGGCACTACAGAAGAATATAATGTAGGAGGGCAAGAGTTAGTTCCGCAAGGACTGGCCTTTTCTCCGGACGGATTAATGATGTTTGTTACAGGTAGTCAGAGAGATAGAGTCTATACCTATCAGCTAGGAACTGCTTGGGATGTATCCTCGGCCATGTTCGCTGGAACCGCTCAGGAATTTTCAGTCGGTAGTGAGGAAAATAATCCACGGGACTTGGCTTTTTCCCATGATGGACGAAAGCTGTTTGTTATTGGCTCTTCTGGACGGTCAGTCGTCGAATATGTCTTGGGCACTCCTTGGGATCTAACAACCGCTAGCCATACGGGAGTAGCAGAAGAATGGAATGTCAATAGATCAGAGCCATATCCACTTTCAATGGCATTGTCCCGAGACGGTTTAAAAATCTTTGCGGTAGGAGGGGATGCAGCTCGTGTGATTGAATATGAATTCGAACATATCTATCCGGAAGCCTCGACCAACGATGGAACTATCGACAACACCCAAGCCCTTACCATAGCACTGTTGGGGGATACTTTTACCGCCATGGATGGGCAAACATTAAACATCGGTATGGATGTGGTGGTCGGCAATGTTCCGGCCGGACTAACGCCCGTACTCACCATTAGCGATAGCCAAACCACCGCCACCCTGACCTTTGCAGGACAGGCAACCGACCACAGGGATATAGATCAAATCTCTGGTCTCACGTTTGAATTTATGGACACTGCCTTTAGTAGCTCCACAGCAGCAGCTGTAGAATTCTCGGGCCATAGCAGCCCTTATGAGGTGAAAATAGCCTTCGATTATCTGGACAACCCACCACCACGACTCGATTATAGCATTGGTTGGGACGTCTCCAAAGCTGTTTACGCAGGCGATTCTAGGAGATATCGTATTAATGAAGAATCAGGTCCACAATCGCTGACTTTTTCACCGGACGGTTTAAAAATGTTTATCATTGGTAGTTCTGGAGATCGAATAATAGAATACAACCTGGGTACTGCTTGGGAGGTATCCTCAGCACAGCATAATGGGATAATATATGATGTTCGCGATCAGCAGGGAAGTCCTGGGGCATTAGCTTTTTCTTCAGATGGTTTAAAAGTATTTGTTGTCGGTAATTTTCAGAACATGGTTCTAGAATATCATCTTCTTGCCCCTTGGGATGTCTCCTCAGTTACCTATGCCGGAGATACAGAAAGTTTGAATATAGGCGAGCGAGAATCAAATTTAAGTGAACTAATTTTTACATCGGATGGTTTAAAAATGTTCGTTTTTGGCTTTGAAGACGATAGTGTCGTGGAATTTAATCTGACTACTGCATGGGATGTATCGACGGCTGTCTATGCGGGGACAATAGAAGAGTTTTCTGTAGCAGCACATGAAATATTGCCTAGAGGAATGGTTTTTACACCCGATGGTTTAAAAATGCTCATCTTAGGGGAGACGAATGATACGATAATAGAATTCAATTTGGGTTCCGCTTGGGATGTATCAACAGCGGTCTATGCTGGAGTGATGGAAGAGTTTTCTGTTGCTACACAAGAGACACTTCCTACTGATTTGGTTTTTTCTCCCGATGGAGCAAAGCTGTATGTAGTGGGTCGTGGCATGGATTATGTGGTGGAATATGATATCACGGTTCCCTATTATCCCGAAACGACTGCAAATATGGGGGCGATAGACAACAGTAATCCCCTGGAAATTACTCTTTTGTTTGGGGAAACCTTTGCCAAGGCCGATAGCAGCACCTTAGACATCGGCGCAGATGTGATCGTGGGTAATGTCCCGCCCGGACTTACGCCTGTACTGACCATAACTGACAGCCAAACAATAGCTACTCTCACTTTTGCTGGCCAAGCAGAGGGTCACCAAAACATAAACGATGTCAGCCAAATCACGTTTCAGTTTATGGACTCCGCCTTTAGTAGCGCTTCGGCCGCTACAGTCGAGAATGCAGGGAGTGGAACCCCGCATACGATAGAAGTAGATATCGACTTTCGAGACAATGCCAACAGTGACTTCAACCTTATGCGGCATGGCCAATATTTCTTTAACGGGGAACGGAGGACCATTAAATTTGAATGATCCTAGCCAGTGCAAAACGAAGTGTTGCGCTTTAAGCTTCAGGTCTAGGATTTTAGAAAAAACCTCAATGTATTGCCCCGATTTTTAGACTGCTTTTTTGAGGACTTCTTGTGGCTTCTCCAATAAAAAAGAAATCTCTAACTGTGATGAGGATTTGGAAAAGGTTTTTAACGATTCCCGAGCCGTTTCTAACTCTTTTAATTTTTTTTGATAGTGGCTAGTATCTACTCGATGGTCACCTACCCATTCCGATAAGTGCTCTACTTTTAGCATACGGATACTTTCCTCTATCCATTTTAAAGCAAGGACTTTATTGTTTTCTGCACTTAAACCTAGATTGTCAAAAGCTATTTTCTGAATTTCCATAATGATGTTTTTATAGAAGCAAATGTAGAGTTTAATTACATTGTATAATATTTATATATTTGATCTATAGTATAAATATATATTTATGAATTATACTTTGAATCAACTACGAGTTTTTCATAAAATTGTAGAAACTAAAAGTATTACACGAGCTGCCGAGCAGTTATTTATGTCTCAGCCAGCGGTCTCCATACAGCTAAAAAATTTCCAATCGCAATTCGATATACCGTTGACTGAACCCAAGGGGAGAGAAATACAGATTACAGATTTTGGGATTGAAATTGCTTCGATTACCGAAAGAGCTTTGGATGAACTCTTAAATCTCCAATACAAAACAAAGGAGTATAAAGGAATCGTTCGGGGTAAACTCCGCATTGCATCTGCCTCTACGGGGAAATATGTAATTCCTTTTTTTTTGACCGATTTTCTCCGTCAATATCCAGGTATTGATTTGGTTTTAGATGTCACGAACAAAACTCAAGTCATTAGTGCATTAAAAAATAAATCAATTGATTTTGCTATTATCTCTGTTTTACCGGAAAACGTAGATGTCCAAGAAGAACTTTTAATTGAAAACAAATTGTACTTGTTCACCAATTCATCGGAGGACATTGCACAGAAATCATTGATTTTTAGAGAAAAGGGTTCAGCAACGCGTGCAGAGATGGAATCTTTTTACCAACAGACGGAAGCCAGTCAGTTCAACAGGATTGAATTAACGTCCAATGAAGCGGTGAAACAGGCGGTGAT
Organism: Flavobacteriaceae bacterium; assembly: GCA_049889695.1. Classification (GTDB taxonomy): domain Bacteria; phylum Bacteroidota; class Bacteroidia; order Flavobacteriales; family Flavobacteriaceae; genus WTJH01. The sequence continues at coordinate 192,358 of JBMHCX010000007.1, forward strand.
TGCAGGGATTGGGAATTCTATCCTACCATTGATTGGGATTAAAAATGAACTATTAAATAATACCCTAAAAATCTTACCACAAACGGGACTCCCCATCATTACTCAGTGGAGAGCTGTCTGGTTAAAAGAGAGAAATCTTTCGCCTGTTGCTCAGGCCTATCTTCAATACCTCACAGCAAACAAGCAAAAGATTCTTCAAAACCATTTTGAATGGTACCTCAATCGAAAATAGAAGCAACATCCGAATCTAGAACAGCCGTCTAGTTGTTGGCTAGAAGCTCAAACTGAGCAGTTCTTTTGGTGGTCGAGTCTTTACCGATAAAGACAGAGAACGCTCCAGGCTCTGCTGCCCATTTTCCTTCTCCGTTGTAGAAAGCCAGCGTCGATTCATCGATCGTAAAGACGATCGTTTTGGTCTCTCCAGCTTTAAGCTCCACCAGTTCAAAACCTTTTAGTTCTCTTACAGGTCTGGTAGCCGAGGCATAATGATCTTTCAAGTAGAGCTGTACAATTTCTTTTCCCGTTCGCTTGCCGGTATTGGTCAAGTCTATTTCTGCAGTGATTTTTCCGCCTTTAGAGACCTTATTACTGCTTAAGCGAATGTTAGAATACTCAAAAGAGGTATAGCTGAGTCCGTACCCAAAAGGGTAGAGGGGACTGTTTTTTTCATCGATATAATGCGACCAAAAAACACTGCCGGCATCTTCACCATCGGCTCCGGGGCGGCCGGTGTTTTTGTGGTTGTAATAAAGGGGTACTTGCCCGACAGCTCTAGGAAAGCTCATGGGGAGTTTTCCACTAGGGTTGTAGTCGCCATAAAGTACTTGCGCAATTGCATGACCGCTTTGACTTCCCAATTGCCACGCTTCTACGATAGCCGGAAGATTTTCATCGGCCCAATTGAGAATTAACGGGCGACCATTCATAACAACTAAAACAATATTACTGTTTACAGCAGCAACTTTCTCTAGCAATTCTTGTTGTAAACCAGGTAGGTCTAATTGTGCACGGCTTCTTGCCTCACCCGATTGGAATCCATATTCCCCGAGGACCATCACGACAACATCTGCCCCTTTGGCTACAGCTACGGCTTCGTCCATGCCGCTGCGATCGTTTTCGTTGATCGATACTTCCTCGTGGAAGCCAGCAGGGACTTTATTGATGAGTTGAACTCCCTGGGCATGAGTAATCTTGTTACCACTATAGGCTTGCATCCCTTCGAGAACGGAAATGGCGGAGAAATTTTCTGCCGCAATTCGCCAGTTTCCGAGTGGGCTATTTTTATCGGCTGCTAAGGGCCCAATAAGGGCAATTTTCTGCCCTTTCTTTTGCAGGGGAAGCATGTCGTTTTCATTTTTCAATAAAACGATCGACTTTTTAGCCATGTCTAAAACCCCATCGACAATTTCTTGAGATCCCGTAACTTCTTTTTCACGCGTTTCATCGCAATAGCGGTAAGGATCATCGAATAATCCCAATTCAAATTTTACGCGCAGTATACGGCGAACGGCATCATCGATTTGGGCTTGTGTAACTTTACCTTCTCGAAGAAGTTCTTCGGCATGGTCCAGATAAATGTAAGACTCCATGTCCATATCTGATCCTCCATTAAGGGCCAATTCCCCCGCGTGTTTGCGGTCACGAGCAAAACCGTGATCCATCATTTCTCGAAGCGATCCCCAGTCGGAAACTACAAAACCATCGAAATTCCAGTCCCCTTTTAGGATATTTCTTTGCAGGTATTTGTCGGCCGTTGCAGGGATTCCGTTCAGGTCATTGAAGGAATTCATGAATGTGCGAACACCGGCATCGGCAGCTGCTTTAAACGGTGGTAGGACAATATTGTGTAAGGTGTTTAAACCAATATCTACAGTATTGTAGTCACGGCCAGCTTCTGCAAAGCCATAAGCGGCAAAATGTTTTGCACAGGCTGCCAGCGTATGGGGCGAACTGAGATCTTCCCCTTGGAATCCTTTCACTCGAGCGGCAGCGACCAGACTACCTAAATAAGGGTCTTCACCAGCTCCTTCCATGACTCGTCCCCAACGGGCATCCCGACTGACGTCGACCATGGGGGCAAAAGTCCAGTTGATTCCTGCGGCGGTGGCTTCTTTGGCACCTAGGGCAGCAGACTTCTGAATAGCACTGAGATCCCAACTAGCCGCTTCAGCTAGGGGGATGGGACTAATGGTTTTATATCCGTGGATTAGATCGAAACCTATGATGAGCGGTATGCCTAGTCGACTTTTTTCGACGGCCATTCGCTGGACCTCACGGACCTCCTTAACCCCTCTGACATTGAGCATAGATCCTACTCGCCCGCTGGTCAGATTATTGTATTTATCTGAAGATTCACCAGATTTAGGGGGTGGTCCTGTAACGTTCCAAAATCCGTTGTATTGATTCATCTGTCCCACTTTTTCGGCCAGAGTCATCTTGTTTAATAGGGCTTCAACTTTTTCCTCAATAGATGCGTCTTTGGTTTGTGCAGTTAGCATACAACTAAATACGACCAACACACCTCCTAAATACTTCTTCATGTGTCGTTTAAATTTTAAGTTGCCTAATTTAACTTTTTTGCGCGAAGCTTGCAGTCATGGACCACGCTTTTTAGCTATGAGGACCGTTTTTTGTATTTTTTGTAGACTTCTGCCGCTATTTTTTTTATTTCCTCAATAAGGCCGAGTAAATGCGACATTTGGGTGTGAGGATTCATCAGTACAATCCTCAAATAGCGTCGACCATTGAGCATACACGAAGTGATGTAATAGTTGTGATTATTGATGATTTTATAGCGCAATTTTTTTTGAAAGTCGTCGCTAGCGTCGAGGGCGATGTAGCGGAAACAGAGGATATTACTTTGCGGTACATATGGTGTTTCAAAGGCACTATCTGTTATCAGGTGGGAATAGAATTGATGCGTCAGCGCAAAACTGCGATCTACATATGTTCCAATAGCGGCTTCTCCCTCTAGGGCGAAGGCCCAGAAAAGTTTCGTGCCTAAGGCCGATTTTGTACACTCAATTGTGTAGGGCATGGAGTCCATACCAACGACTTCGTCGTCGTGAAAAACATAGGAGCCTTTTTGTTGAAAGGCTTTTGCTTGATAGATAAAATCGTTGAATAATACGGCAGTACAAAGAGCGGGAACTCGCATCATTTTATGGGCATCCCAAATGATGGAAGTTGCCTTTTCGACCCCTTTTAGTAGATGTTTACTTTTTTCGCCAGCCAGCGCTGCTGCGCCATGGGCTCCATCGATGTGAAACCAGAGTTGATGTTTTAGGCAAAAATCACCAATGGTATCGATCGGATCGAAAAGACCAGTAGAAGTGGCACAGGCATTGGCCACCACGCACATCACTTTTTTGTTTTCGGCGCGTAGTTTTTCATAGATAGGTGCCAACTGACGGGTGTCCATGACTTCGTTCGCATCTACGGGAACAGGGATAAAAGCTTCCGCACCCATCCCCAACAAAGACAAGGCACGAGCAATAGAGTAGTGGGCAGATGCAGCTCCCAGAACGACGAGGTTTTCTGGATTGCCTTTCTGCCAAGCTTCCGGGGCCGCGTGCGCCCTTGCAGCGGCTAGCGCTGTAAGATTGGCAACCGATCCGCCATGGGTGAGCAGACCACTGGCTCTTCCTGGTTCGAATTTGAAGTTGTAATAGTCCTGATCTTCGAGCCAACCGACTTTATCTAGCATCCAGTTGATCATAAACCCTTCTAAGGTTCCCCCGGCCGGTCCCATTTCGTATAATGAACTAGGGTTGTTGATGGATCCATGGATGAGTTCTGGAATACCCGAAAGTTCCTGCGGCACCGCCACTTGATGTCCCATATAATGTGGATGACTCAAATGGTTGGTATGTTCTAAATAGGTGGCCGTGAAATCTAACAGATCGCTTTGATTTTGAAAACCATGTCGAAAGCGCTCTTTTAATTGGAGTTCCTCAGCAATTACATCAGGGGATTGTTGATTGAGAACAACCGATTTTTCTGCTTTGCTTTGTTGAATATAGTTTTCCAATTGAGCGCCTACCTCAGCAATACTCATATGCTTTTTTATTTTCAAAAATAGCGGTAAAAAATGAATGCAAGCTGAATAATTGGAACTCCCATGGGTTGGAGTAGAATCGAATTGGGACAAAAAAAATCGCGAATGGAGATCCTCCATTCGCGATAAGATTAGCGATTGCGTTTAGCAGAATACTTATTCGAGCCTGTATCCGGAGGAAGCTGCTGAGTTTTCCCAGGGGGCTTCTTCTGCGCAGGCCTGATAGATCCACACGAAACGGCAAACATTCCTAAAAGTAGAATGGCAACAATCTTCTTCATGATCGTTCAATTAAATGTTGTCTTTGGCTAAATGGGCTGAAATTTCCTGTAAGAGACGGTTTTGTTCTCGTAGGAGATCGAGCATTTCTCGGTCGGTAACTTTTTGCTCGATGGTGCGTGTTTTGTTATAATACTTCATAAAAAATCTAGTTTTCTAAGACAAAATCTTAAATGAACAACATAAATTTTGTCTTAGCGATAAAACTTATGTAACGATTTTTCCGGATGCGTTCTCTCCACCCGCGACTTTATTATAAAACCCAGTCCACACGGGTTATTATAAATTTAATAAATCCTGAAACTAATCCAAAATTTGCTTAAAAAAAGTGTCCTTGGCGATTCGCTTCTAAAGAGAATTTTTCGACCGATGAATTGAAAATACTGTGGTGTTAAGGCGGCTATTTATCGATCATCTAACTTCCCTGTGGCTTCGTTTAAGATATAATTGAAATGATCACCGTCTGAATCGTTTAATTCTAAGATACCGGTGATGGTTACAATCTGATCGGTGACAAACGATGGTTTTTCGATAAAATTAATCTCAACGACAGATTCTGGACCAGCTGCTCCACAGTAAAAACAGGAAGACATAGGGTTACGCGAGACTAATAACAGTTCGCCATCTCCAGCAATATTTAGAAAAAACCCGGTAATACTTATTTTTTGTCCTGCATAGGATTTTATTTTTTCCCCAAAAAGCGCTTTTAGAAAATAGACTTCTTCAGTTTCGTTGTATTCGAACTCAAAGTCTACATCCGACAGGGTATCCCATCCTAACTTGATGTTTGAAGCATCCGCCAATTGCTCATAAGCGGCATCCGATTGGGCATATACCCCGTGAAAGAAAGTGAACAGTAATAGAAAAAGTGTGTGTCTATTCATCGGACAATGTTTTTGATATGTTTAAATTAAACAAAGAAGTCGAGGCAATACAGGTCGCAACGAAAGCAATGAGAAGGGTCGCAATGAAAAGCTGAAGATCAATCATTTGTGGGCCTTTAATTTCCAAGCTATATCCGAAACTTGACTCCAATTGTGCAGAGGCCAAAAATAGCGATATACGGCCAAAAAGCCAACCGAGTGTATAGCCAATAACGGTCAGGAAAAGTCCTTCCAGCAAAACGATATAGAGCAGTTTTTTTGTCGCTAGGCCATAGGTGCGAAGCAATGCTAGTTCCTGTCTTCTTTCGCGAATGGCCCGAGCAAGGCTCAGCAGTATACTTAAGCCAGAGACGAATAATACCGCAAGAGCGATACTGTTTACCGTTTTTACCCCAACCCCTAGGAAACTTTCCAGTCGTTGTATCTCAAGTCTTGGAAGAGCTGCTTGCATATTCGTTTTTTCGTTAATGAATCGGGGAAGTTGCACCAACCCAAGAGGATTTTTAAACTTCACCAGCAATGCAGTGATTTCTCGATCGATAGCTGGGTGTTCTTCGGCTGAATGATCGTGGTGTTCGTCTGTTTCATGTTCATGTTCCTTTTCATGTCCGTGTTCATGATCGTCTTCATGATGGTCCCCATCTTCATGTGCATGATCTTCATGTGTCTGATGCGCTTGCTCTGTCGTATCCCTGTTTTTTGTTTTGCTTTCTGTTTTGCCATGGTCGTGTGAATCCCATATGCTCTCCATATTCGAGAGTAATAACTGGTCGGCTACGGTAGCAGTAGGGGCTAATATTCCAACGACTTTAAATTGATTTTCTTCGTGCACATCGGTCGTCGATGCAATAAGGCCATGCGAACTGTAAAAGCTATCCCCAATTTTTAGGTTCAGTTTTTTTGCGACGGTATGCCCAGCCACAATCTCGAAGGTTTGTTGAAAATGTCGCCCCTCTTTTAATTGCGTCTGGTAGGTTTGAAAAAAAACCTCTTCTGTCCCTACGATTCTAAAGCCTTTGTAATTGTCGCCATAACAAAGGGGTATTGCCTGTAGAATAAAGGGGTGTTTTTGAATTTTCTGTGCCTCGCTCAGCGGAATATTTCCGGTTGGAGAATCGATGTGTAAGACTGAAGAGAGGACCAATTGCAGGGGACTACCCTTTGCACCGATGACCATGTCTACTGGGGCGATGTTTTTTTCTAATTGACCATTGATTTGTTGACTCAGCTGGAGGATAAACGTCACCAGAGAAATACTCAATACCAATAGCAGGATATTGAAGAGTAAACTCATCGGTTTGGCAATCATGTTTCGAAAAGCTAAATATTCTAATCTCATAGTGAAAAATGATTGTCGAAATGTTCTTTTACGCGCTGGTCATGAGTAATGATGACCAAGCTACTTCCACATAAACGCGCCTCTTCCTGTAAGAGGGAAATGACTTTGGTACAATTGAGGTCGTCTAGATTGGAAGTGGGTTCGTCGGCTAAAACAACTTTGGGCTGATGGATCAGTCCTAATGCAATCGCTAAGCGTTGTTTTTGCCCTTGACTAAGTTGATCTACTTTTTTCTGAATAACAGACTCCAAGCCAAGTCGCTCCGAAATGGTAACTAAGCGCTTATGGTCGCGGATATTTTTCGGGAATTTTTGACGTAGTTTTAAGTTCTCCTCTACAGTCAACGATTTAACATAGTGATATTGTTGGAACACTAGGCCGATATTCTCTCCTCTGAAACGATCTAAGTCTTTGCGATTCAGACCAGTTATTTCGGTATCTCCAATGAAAATCTTTCCGCTGTTCGCGGGGAGTATGCCCGAAAGTAAGTGAAGTAAAGTCGTTTTTCCTGATCCGGAAGGACCCAGTATAAGCAAGTGATCTTTCTTTTTCAGTTGTATATCTGAAAATTCAAAAGAGTGCCCATTTGCATATTCAAATTTTAAATCCTTCGTATGAATCATACTTTAAAATTAGGCAATTAATAGATGCCGTCAAGGGGATTAACAGAATTGAAGAGGGATAAATTTCTCCAGCAAAAATTTCAAATAAAAGAAGAGGCTGCTTGCAGGCCAACCTAAGCTAGCTGCAAACAGCCTCTGTTTAAATAATTCTTCGATGTACGAAGTGGAAGAAGACTAATTCAGCGAATCAGGTCCTTTTTCACTGGTTCGAATTCTGTAGGCTTCTTCTACAGGGGATACAAATATTTTTCCATCTCCCACCTTGTCGGTCGTTGCTGTTCGAAGTATTGCATCTATAGTAGGCTGGACAAAATCATCGTTTACCACGATAGACAAAAAACGACGCTGTATTTCAGAAGTACTATAGCTAATACCTCTGTAGACGTGTCCTTGCTTTTCATTGCCTAAGCCTGTGACATCCCAATAACTGAAAAAATTCACTTCCACCTCGTGGAGTGCTTCTTTTACTTCATTGAACTTGGATTTTCGAATAATGGCTTCAATTTTTTTCATACCGAGTTAAATTAAATTAGGTCTATTCATCAAAATTATAGGATCGGACTCCGAAGGTGCTCAGATCAATGCCTTTTTGTTCTTCTTCCGCAGAGATGCGAATCCCCATAGTTTTCTTTAAGATGGTCATGACAACGAAAGTTAAGCAAAAAGAAAAAACTGCAATGACAATAACACCGATCAGTTGGGTAACCAACAATGAAGTGCCTCCCCCAAAGAAGAGGCCACCATCTGTCGCAAAAAGTCCTACAGCAATGGTCCCAAACAGTCCGTTGATACCGTGCACGGCAACAGCTCCTACGGGATCATCTATTTTTTGTTTATCGATGATTAGAACGGCGACATCGACCAATACTCCTGCAATAAGTCCGATGAGGATGGCCGATACAGGATTCACAACATTACATCCGGCCGTGATCGATACCAAACCAGCGAGGACACCATTGATGACCATGGTAATGTCGATTTTTCCGTAGGCAAAATGAGTGTAAACCATGGTGGAAATCCCTCCTGCAGCTGAGGCTAAGAAAGTATTGACGACAACTGCGCCGATCAGCTCCCAGTTCCCCACAGCTCCTAAAGAAGAGCCTGGATTAAAGCCAAACCATCCGAACCACAAGATAAACGCTCCGACAGCAGCTAGGGGTAAATTATGCCCCTCGATGGTGTTAATAGAGCCATCTGCATTGTATTTGCCCATTCTGGGGCCGAGAACAATTGCAGCTGCTAGAGCAGCAAATCCGCCCATGGCATGAACAGCCGCCGAGCCGGCGAAATCGTTAAAACCGCGTTGTGCTAACCATCCGTTCGGATTCCACACCCAATTGGCGACCATCGGATAGAGCACGGCACAAAAGACCACGACCAAAACAGCATAGCTCCAGAGTTTCATTCGTTCAGCAATAGCTCCGGAAACAATAGAAATTGCCGCTATGGCAAAGCCCAACTGTATAAACCAAAACAACTGATTAGAAACACTTAGTCCAAGGCCAAGATCTCCTTGGCTAATCCCCGTATCAAAGGCAAACCAACCATTCGATTGCCCGTAGGCAATTCCAAATCCAACGACAAAGAAGGCGATCCCTCCGAAGGTGATATCAATAATGACCTTGGCAATGATACTCATTGCATTTTTTGTTCGTACAAACCCTGCTTCTAGAAGCGCAAAGCCGCCTTCCATAAAAAAGATCAACGCAGCACACAAAGCCACCCACACGGTGTTAATGGCAAAGACGTGTTCATTGACCGTTCCTGATAATTCTTCCATAAATTTAGTTGTTAAAAAGCGCCCAATATAAGTAAAATATATCGAGCGATTTTCCGTTGGTATTTTTCTGCTTCAGTAGAGCATTTGTGTTTGTTTTGTGCGTTTACCCCTCGAATCATCTTACTAGCGATGGCTTTATATTTGGTGGGTAACCCTAGGGGACAACCCAAAAGGATCCCCTACATTTGTGTTATGGACGGGTTTGTATTTTCAGGAGTGCCGCTCGAATTTCTGCTAGCAGCTTTTGGAGCCTTTTTGCTTGGAATTGGCAAAGCAGGAGTGAAGGGCATCGCCGTTTTTATTGTCACTTTATTTGTATTTGCATTTGGAGCGCGGCCCTCCACGGGTATTTTAATGCCTCTACTGATTATGGGAGATATTTTTGCCATTATCTATTACAAACGATATACCGAATGGAAATATGTCTTTGTTTTAATTCCATGGATGGTCGTGGGTGTTCTTTTGGGGACCTACTTTGGCAATGCGCTCGATGAAAATGATTTTAAAAATGCGATGGCATTCCTCATTTTTTTAACGTCTTGTATACTGTTCTACCGCGAGAGAAAGCCTTCCCTCTCTGTTCCGAAGCATTGGTCTTTTGGGGGGATATTAGGGGTTTTAGCAGGGTTTACAACGATGATCGGAAATTTAGCCGGGGCAGTTACCAATATTTACTTTTTAGCCATGAAGCTCCCGAAGAATGTTTTTATTGGAACATCGGCCAATGTCTTTTTTATGATCAATGTATTTAAGGTTCCCTTTCATGTCTATGTTTGGAAAACGATAGATCTACATTCCTTTTATACGAGCTTAAAATTTTCTCCTTTCCTGTTTTTGGGCTTGCTGGTTGGGGTTAAAATGGTGGAGCGCATCAACGACCAGAATTATCGTTGGTTTATTCTTTCGCTGACAGCGGTTGGATCCGTGATCTTGATTTTGAAATAGGAGGGGTATTTCCTGTAGCCCACAAGCTTAGTTAAAATCTAAGATTACTACATTATGATTTTAAAAGTAGATAAAAAACAACATTTTGATTTAAACAAATGACTATAAGTATCTTACAACCTGTTCAATTATCAATTTAATTAGATTTCATATTTTTGCGACCATTATTTTTAAATCTATTGAATTGAAAACTAGGGTTCTACTAATCAGTTTTTGCCTTATGGCAAGTTTCGTTTCTTGTACTTTGGAAACCGATGGAGAAATTCAAGCCATTACTTCTGTTGCTCAAGAGGGAGTCGACCAAGATTCAGACAATAATGGATCGACAAATGGAGGGGATTCAACATCCAATCCTGCAACGACAAGTACTGAAGTATCCAGTAGTGCTGAACGAGAAACAGCTCGACTAGATTACATTGAAAATTTTGTTGGCTCTGCGGTATCCGATCCAGAATGGTCTGGGAGTAATAGCGGTTGCAATGCGGGAAGTATTCCGGAAGCTGTAAATGATAAAGTGATTCAGCGAATCAATTATTTACGTCGTTTAGTTGGCTTAAACGACAATTGTACATTGGATAGAAGCTGGAATGCTGCCATGCAAGAATGTGTTTTAGTGATGGATGCTAATAATCGGATCAGTCACAGTCCTTCATCTTCTTGGAGTTGTTACACAAGTTCAGCTTATACGATTGCGCAAAAGAGTAATCTTTCTCAGGGAAATCATTCTGTTAATGCGGTAATGTCTCAAATTCGTGATAGAGGTAACCACAACAAAGCGGTTGGGCACAGAAGGTGGATCTTGTTTTCAAGACAATTGAAATATGCCCATGGTTCTACGGACAATTTTCAGGCACTAGCGGTCATTAATCTTGATTTTGGCAACACTAACTTCCCTGAATATCACGCCTACCCGGCCGAAGGATTTATGCCTCAGAATATCGTTTATGATCGATGGTCCTTCAGCATTCCTGGTCTTGGGAATGATTTGCAAGGAAGCCAAATAAGTTTTCAAAGTGCCAGCGTTGAAATGACGGGGCCAACGGGAGAAGAAGTGAGTTTAAACATCATACATAGAGAACAAACATTGGCGGACAAGACAATTGTATGGGAACCTCAGGGGATTGTTCGAAGCGGTGAGGGCGATAAGACCTACACGATTACCATTAGCGGGATACAAGGGGCTCCATCGTCATCTTACACCTACACGACCACTCTATTTAATCCTGATGTTCAATACAATGACTAATAATTATTCACTTAATATGAAAAGTAGGATTATGACCTTGGGGATCCAATTCAAGGTTTTCGTTCTGTGTTTGTTCATCAGTGTTGCTTGTTCAAAAAATGATAGTGTAGAACTTCCAGACCTTCAGGTTCCTTCAGCCTTTTCTCCGAATGGCGATCAGATAAATGACACCTGGGCAATCGGTAATGTCAACAATTATAGAAATGTTAAAGTAACGATTCGATCGCAATCTCTTGGGGTTGTTTATTATTCAGCGGCTTATGCAAATGATTGGAATGGTCGATCTAACCAATCCAATACTGATACTTTGCCTACAGGTGTTTATTTCTACACCATAGAAATCGATGGGTATAGAACTGTGAGTGGTGAAGTATTCCTGAATGCATTATCCATTGAAACAGATGGTATTTTTGGCCTTCAAGCGGAAGATATTCGGAATGCTTTAGAACGGCATAATTCTGCCCGATCTGCCGTCGGCGTTGCCCCCTTGGTTTGGTCCCAAGAGCTATCTGCCGATGCCTTGAGTTGGGCGCGAGGACTAGCACAGTTAGAACCTCTTTCTTCTACCAATGCTTTGGCCAGAAACCAAGGGCAGAACATGTTCAGTACATCACAGTCGGATTTAGAGTCTCCCCTTCATTATGCCTCAGAACAATGGTACGACGGAATAAATGACTTTACTTACGGTCCGTGGGATACTAGAAATGTAAATGCTGCTACATACGCTCAAATGATTTGGGAAGATACTCAGGAGGTGGGTATGGGCTATGCAATATCGCAAGGGGGGCAGATCTATATCGTGGCGAGGTATTCCCCAATTGGTTGTAATGCCGGCGAGTACCCCTATTAAATTGAGTCAATCACGAAGACAAGAATTCATGAAAAAAATTATCTACTCCATATATATATCCCTTTTGTTTTTTTCGGCTACACAGTCACATGCACAAGAGGCGATTGGGTTATTGGACCAGCAATCACAATTCTACATCAACCCCGCCACCATCAGCACGTATGATACCAACGTATATTTTGGGTTGAATGCTTTACAGCCTGCAGAAGATTTAAATGTTAACAATCAGTTTTTAGCAGCTTCCATGCAGATGAAATTCTTGCCCATTGAAGGGCTATACGGAGGAATTCAACTCAATAGAAATACCACCGGAATCGCAAATGTGTTAAGAACTCAACTTCAATTTGCTTACCGAAAAAATATTTTCTCCAATTGGTCAATAGGTGCTGGAATACAGGCAAATTTTATGTCTCAAAATTTAGATTTAGGGGAACTATCCATCGATCTAGACTCTTCAGACCCTTCATTTGATTCTTCTTTGCTCAATGATGTAAAGTTGTCGCCTAATCTTGGAGCGGGTATAGTTGTTAAAGGCCCACTTTTTGAGTTAGGTTTGTCATATCAGCATATTTTTCAGGATACCAATGGGCTGAACCCTTCCATTTTCAATGCTTATTTACAAGTCCCAAATATCCCCATAAATTCGATACTTGTCACGCATCCTAGACTCTCCTGGTACACCATTGAGGGGGCAGATCCGCTGATCCAGATACAGCTACCTGTCCACTATCAAAAGAAATGGATTGCTGGTCCTGTTCTTCGCTATCAGCCTTCAGAGGCCTCCTTCGGGAAAAACCTGATGTATGGTCTTCAATTGGGGGTTGAGCTTCAATCAAAACTTCAGTTGATGTATGTTATGCAGTCTTTGTCGACCAATAGTGGGTCTTTGTTGCAGCATCAGTTAGGACTGCAATACAGGGTTTTCCCTCCACAAGTAAACGCATCAAAAGAAGAGTCGAAAGAAAAGCCTAAGGAAAATAAAAAGGATAAAAAAGAGCGTAAATCTTCGTCAAAAAAGAAAGATAAAAAGAAGTCTGGCCTAAGAAATAAAGACCAAAAAGAAACAAAGCCTTTTAGCCTGTTCAAAGCTTCAAAAGACAAGAAGAAAAAAGCACCCAAACAAAAAGCACCCAAACAAAAAGAACCCAAACAAAAAGCACCTAAGAAAAAAGCACCTAAGAAAAAAGCACCTCAGCAAAAAGAGAATGCAAAAGCGGCTGTCTCACTAGCGGAAGAAAAGGTCCAAAAAAAGAAGAATATTATTCCCGCCATCAAGATTGAAACGACTGCTAGGGAGACGGACGAGGATGCGGAACCAATAGACCTTGCGCAACCATTTAGGATAGATTTTCAAAAATCTGAATCATCATTAAGCCCGTCCAATATTCGTGAATTAAGCAAGCTTGTGCGTGCGTTGGAAGGGAGTGAATCGAAATCTATCGAGCTTGTGCTCTATACGGATTGCAGTGGACGTTTAGAGACCAACCAGCAAATGGCGCAAAACAGAAAGCAAGCAATTGTAACATTTTTGGAAGATCAAGGGATTCCCGCGGCGAATATCAGCAGTAAATTTAAAGTCGAATTTGCTGATTATACTGTATTGTTCGGCGGTGTAAAAGAGGAATCACGCGCTAAGGTCATTCAGACAAATCTGTTAGATCTAGGGATACAGACAAATATCGTTTATGAAGACGAATTTAATGTGTATCGCGTTCAATTAAAGATTACGGAAGACTACGATACTGTCGACTCCATGGTTCAAGTTTTTAGAGCTAAAACAGGAATATCTGACATTTGGATGCGAAGTGATTGTGATGGAAATGATAAGTATAGATTTGCGGAACTAAACATATGGTAGATTCTTCCTCTACTGCATCCTAGCCTGTGCTTACAGGCTCAAGATGAATAGATTTAATAAATCTATTTTTTGGGGAGGAATAGCCGAGCATAACCATAAGGAATATCGGCGTGTCTACTATTAACTACGAGTACTGAACTTCTCGGTATATCATTTGGAAGTATAGCAATAAAAAAGGGACTGCATTACTGCAATCCCTTTGTGTTTAAGTGACCTCGGGAGGATTCAAACCTCCAACCTCTTGAGCCGTAATCAAGTGCTCTATTCAGTTAAGCTACGAGGCCCTTTCGGAGGGCAAATATACATCTTTTTGGGTTTTTAAAAAAAGGAAAATACAAGGAGAATAGTGGTAAACTAAAAGGAAGCCTTTATATTCGTATCGGATTGTACTTATGGAATTATTAGCAATTGTAGCGGGTTTATTTCTATTGATAAAAGGAGGTGATTGGTTATTGGAGTCCTCTGTAGGACTATCGCTCTATTTATCGATACCACGGATTGTCATCGGAATGACGGTTGTTTCTTTTGCCACCTCTGCGCCCGAACTAATTGTTAGCTTACAGTCGGCTGTTTCAGGGCATCCAGATTTGGCTCTGGGAAATGTAGTAGGGTCTAACATCGCCAATATTGCTTTTGTATTGGCCATTACCATTTTAATTTCCCCGATTCAGGTCACCAAAAGTTTCTATCAGACCGACTGGCCGATGATGTTTGCGGCCTCCCTATTATTCTATTTTTTTCTTTGGAACGATCAACAAATCAGTTCTATAGAGGGAGGAATACTCTTTAGTCTTCTGCTGGTGTTTTTGTTTATCTTGATTAGGTTCCAAAAGACAAAAGCCGTTGAAGGCGATAATTTTGAGGACGACAAGCCTTTATCGATTGCTGAAATTTTGCTCTATTTTTTGCTAGGGGCTGGAAGTCTGTGGTTGGGATCCGAGAGTTTGGTGAAGGGAGCCGTGAGTTTGGCCCAAAACCTTCATGTTAGCGAGCGAATCATCAGTATATCCATTATTTCTGTTGGAACGAGTATTCCGGAGCTATCGGCATCTATCATCGCTGTTTTACGCAAAGAAAAAGCCTTGTCGCTCGGAAATTTAATCGGGTCGAATATGTTTAATATTTTGGCTGTTATGGGACTTACTGCCCTAGTACACCCTATTGCCAAGGTCGACAATCGTTTGCTGACACACGATATTTTTTGGATGTTGGGGATTTCCCTATTGGTGTTGCCTTTGGTTTTTGTCCCTTCCGGCAAGCAACTCGGGCGTTTCGACGGAGTACTTCTATTTGCCCTTTATCTTTTATTCTTAGGCCCCATGCTATTGGGCTAAAAAAAAAGCACCGACTTTCGTCGATGCTTTTCAGTCAAATTCTAATTCGAATTATAATGCCGATTTAACGGTCTTGATAATTCGAGCTGCAATTTTATATGGATCACCATTGGAAGCAGGACGACGATCTTCTAACCATCCTTTCCAACCTTTTTCCACAGTCATGATCGGAATTCGGATAGAAGCTCCACGGTCAGATACTCCATAGCTAAATTCATCGATCGATTGTGTTTCGTGATCACCTGTAAGACGTTGGTCATTATATGCACCATACACTTCGATGTGCTCTTTAACAACTGGACGGAAGGCTTCACAGATCTTCTCATAGGTTTCTTTTGAACCACATGTTCTCAGCGTGGTGTTAGAGAAGTTAGCGTGCATTCCGGATCCGTTCCAATCGGTTGCTCCGAGGGGTTTAGGGTGCCAGTTGATGGCAAGACCATACTTTTCTCCTAAACGCTCTAATAAATAACGAGCAACCCACATGTCGTCTCCAGCTTGTTGAGCGCCTTTGGCGAAAGTTTGGTATTCCCATTGTCCGGCAGCTACCTCTGCATTGATTCCTTCAACATTAATTCCAGCTTCAAGACACTGGTCTAAGTGCTCTTCAACCATTTCACGACCAAAGGCATTCTTAGCTCCTGCGGAACAATAGAACTGACCTTGTGGTGTTTGGTCTTTTGGGAATCCGAGGGGAAGGTTTGTTTCGGGATCCCACAAAAAGTATTCTTGCTCAAATCCAAACCAGAAATCATTGTCTCCATCTTCAATCGTTGCACGACCGTTTGATACGTGTGCTGTTCCATCTGCATTCAGCACCTCTGTCATCACTAACCAACCATTTTTGCGGTCAGGATCTGGATAAAGGGCTACAGGCTTTAACAAACAATCGGAAGAATTCCCTTCAGCTTGTTGAGTCGAAGATCCATCGAAAGACCACATTGGGCAGTCTTCTAAAGTTCCACCGAAATCCTCAACAATTTTTGTTTTACTTCTCATACTGGCGGTGGGCTTGTAACCATCCAACCAAATGTATTCTAACTTGGATTTGCTCATAAAAAAAATTTTTCGCTAAAATATATGTTTATTTATTACCCCATAAAAATCATGGGTGAAAATCCTCAATAAAGTATTCATTATTATTGATCCCTAATTTTTTAAGGGTTAAAATTGAAAATCTTACACCTTAATTGGTTGTAAGTATCTAAATTTGTTTGAGACACAACTTTGTAACAGAGTTGTTTATCACGCCACTTCGTTAATGCCCAAATGAAACGATATGAAAAATTTACGTCACCAAAGCATCAGTAAACTCACCGAGGCTGCTGCTGTTGTAGAACCCAGAGATCTCACCCATCAAAATTTTCGTTCGCATGTCTTTTGTGAACAAAAAATGAGAAGATATTTGACCCAAGAGGCTTTTGAACGCATACAGATAGCCTCGGCCAAGGGTATTCCATTGACTCCCAACATTGCTGATCAGATGGCGTCTGCTCTAAAGGCTTGGGCAATGTCCATGGAGGCTACCCACTTTACGCATTGGTTTCAGCCTTTAACCGGAATCACTGCAGAAAAACACGATACCTTTCATGAACTGACAGATTCTGGTCAAATTCTGGCTGTTTTTGATGGGAAAAAGCTCGTTCAACATCTACCGGATGCTTCTCCTGATGCGCGAAGTGGAGAACGAAACACCTTTGAAGCACGCGGATTTGCCTCTTGGGACTTAACATCTCCTCCGTTTATTTACGGGACTACCTTGTGTATTCCTGCCGTTTTTATCGCTTACACCGGAGCGGCATTGGACTACAAAACCCCTTTACTGAAGTCTATACGGGCGGTCGACCAGGCTGCTACTTCCATCTGTCGATATTTCGATAAGAATATTTCGCATGTAGAAACGACCTTGGGCTGGGAACAGGAGTATTTTGTGGTCGACCGGCAGTTAGCCTTGTCCAGACCAGATATTTTACTGACGGGAAGAACGCTTTTGGGACACGAGCCCGCACGACGCGAACATATCGATGGACATTATTTTAGTGGCATCCCTAACCGTGTTTTGCGATTTATGCACGAATTAGAGATGGAATGCCATCAGTTGGGTATTCCTGTGAAAACGCACCACAACGAATCTGCTCCGCATCAGTTTGAGCTTACCCCCATATTCGAAGAAGCAAATTTAGCGGTCGATCACAATATTTTGGTGATGGACCTGATGACTCGCTTGGGAGAAAAACATCAGTTGGAAATCTTGCTGCACGAAAAGCCTTTTAAGGGTATCAATGGATCTGGAAAGCATTGCAATTGGTCGTTGACCAATTCCGATGGGGTCAATCTACTGAGCCCCGGGAAAAACCCTATGCAAAATCTTCAGTTTTTAAGTTTTTTCATGAATACTTTGGTGGCTATTTCCAAGCATGTAGGACTGTTACGAGCTACCACAGCTAGTGGCAGCAACGACTTGCGATTAGAAAAAGACGAAGCTCCACCAAAGGTGTTTTCCGTCTTTGTCGGAGAACAGCTTACCCATGTTTTGGAAGAATTGGAGCATGTCTCAAAGGGAAAACTGTCCCCAGCAGAAAAAACAGAATTGAAGCTCAATCTAATTGGGAAAATCCCTGAAAAATTACTGGACAATACGGATATTAACCGAACAGCTCCCATTGCATTTACGGGGAATAAATTTGAAATCAGAACTGTTGGCGCCCAAGCGAACTGCGCTCAGTCCATTACGGCACTGAACAGTATGGTGGCAGAGCAACTGAATGTGTTTAAAGCTGCCGTCGATCAGCTCGTAGAGAAGGAGGGAATGAAAAAAGACGATGCAATCTTTAACATTCTCAGAGATCAGATTCAGGAATTTCAGCACATTCTTTTCGAGGGGGAAATCTATAGCGATGCTTGGAAGAAAAGCCTGAAGAAAAACAAATGGCTTCAAGCGGATACTGTACCGGCTGCAGTCAATTTCCTCAAGGATAAATCAGTGGTGCAACTTTTTGATCAATTGGGTGTCTTAAACCCGAATGAATTAGAAGTTCGACACGAAATCCGATTGCAAGCCTTTGTTAATCGAACACGAGTGGAAACACGTACTTTAGGCGACTTGGTCCGAAATCACATCATTCCTACAGCTTTGAAATATCAGTCTGTGGTTGTGGTAAATGTGGAAGGCTTTAAAAGTATCTATGGCGATGAATTTAGAACACATGCCCAGGAGCAATTGGAAATAATCGAGCGTTTATCCAAGCATATTTCTGCTTTACATGCCGGAATCCGCCAAATGATAGACGTCCGAAAAAAGGCAGATACTTATACGGACCTCAGTAAAAGAGCGCAGGCGTATTCCAAAGATGTTGTCCCCTTTTTAGAAGATATTCGCTACCATTGCGATAAGTTAGAACTTTTGGTGGATGATAACCTTTGGCCCTTAGCGAAATATCGAGAATTATTGTTTTTGCTATAAATTTCTCCCAGCTGACGAAGAAAACTTATTTTTGAAAAAATTACTGGAATGAGTTCAAACCGTTATGCAAAACGTGGTGTATCTGCTCAAAAAGAAGATGTCCATAAAGCGATTCAATCGATTGATAAAGGCCTATATCCACAAGCTTTTTGTAAAGTAGTTCCAGACCACCTGACCGGGAGCCCTGAACACGCTTTGGTGATGCATGCAGATGGTGCAGGGACCAAATCTTCTCTGGCTTATATGTATTGGAAGACTACTGGCGACCTCTCCGTATGGGAAGGAATCGCCCAAGACGCGTTGGTGATGAATTTAGACGATCTGTTGTGTGTAGGAGTAACCGATGGTATCTTATTATCCTCCACCATTGGCCGGAATAAAAATCGTATCCCGGGGGAGGTGATAGGGACCATTATTCAGGGAACTGAAAAGCTCATTCAGAATCTAGCAGAGCAGGGCGTTCGAATCTACAGCACTGGAGGTGAAACGGCCGATGTCGGGGATCTTGTTCAAACGATTATTGTAGACTCTACCGTGACCGCTAGAATTGCACGTAAGGATATTATCGACAATGCCAGAATACAAGCTGGTGACGTAATTGTAGGCTTGGCTTCCTACGGTAAAGCAACTTATGAAGACCGCTACAACGGAGGAATGGGAAGTAATGGGCTGACTTCTGCACGGCATGACGTACTCGCTAAATATTTGGCGAAAGAATTTCCCGAGAGTTTCGATCCAAGCATTCCATCCGATTTAATCTATTCTGGCTCTCAAAAATTAACGGATGAAGTGGATGGAGTTCCCTTAAATGTGGGACAACTCATTTTATCGCCTACACGTACCTACGCTCCTGTAGTCCAACGAGTTTTTGATCAGTTAGGACGTGAACCGATACACGGGATGATTCATTGCACCGGTGGGGCACAAACGAAGATCTTGCACTTTGTAGATCAGTTGCACATCATTAAAGACCAGATGTTACCCATCCCCCCGCTTTTTAAGCTTATTCAGCAAGAGTCGGGGACCGACCCACGGGAAATGTATCAGGTATTTAACATGGGGCACCGTTTGGAATTTTATGTTCCTGAAAATGTGGCGGATGAAATCATAGCGATTGCCCAAAGTTTTCAGATCGACGCTCAACGCATTGGGCGGGTAGAGGCCAGCGAGAGCAAACGCCTGACCATTCAATCTGAATTAGGAGAATTCACCTACTCTTAACACATGAAAAAACTATTTCTATTTTACTTTTTGCTAAGCGCCATAATGGTTAGTGCTCAGGAAATTTCCCTTTTTGACCGTGCCCAATCCGATGCTGCCGAAACGGGAAAACGAATATTATTGGTTTTTTCTGGTTCCGATTGGTGTGGTCCCTGTATCAAAATGGACAAGCAACTGTGGAGTACATCCGAATTTCAGACCTATGCGAAAGATCACCTGATTTTTTTTAAAGCTGATTTTCCCAGAAGAAAAAAAAATCAACTTCCACCAGAGCAGCAGCAAATAAACAATAAGCTAGCCGCCACCTACAATCCGGAGGGGTACTTTCCGCGCGTTTTATTGCTGAATGCCCAAGGGGAAATACTCAAGCAGTTTACCTATGATAAACGAAGCCCAAAGGCCTTTATTCAAGCGCTGCAATAAAATCTATTTCGTAGCGCTTTTGCTGTGTTGTTTCCGACCGCTTTTGGCCCAGGAGCTAGTAGAAGTGCATCGGGGCCTGGTCCTGATGGGTTCAGATTTCGATATTACAGTTGTTCATGAAAATAAAGCCCTCGCCGACAAAGCTATCGATACGGCTATTGACGAAATTTCACGTATTGAAACATTAATTTCTTCTTGGTCTCCCGATTCGGAGACCTCACACATCAATCGTATGGCGGGAATTGCACCTGTAAAAGTTTCAGATGAACTTTTTGGTTTAATTCAACGGTCGATTCGAATTTCATCCCTGACCCAGAACGCCTTTGATATTACCTATGCCGCCATGGATGGTCTTTGGCGTTTCGATAAAAAAATGACTGAAGTCCCCTCAGCAGATCGAATACAAAAGCGATTGGCGATCGTCGGGATTCGCCAAGTAGAATTAAACCCCCAGACCAAAGAAGTATTCCTTCCCAAAGTGGGGATGAAAATTGGTTTTGGAGCGATCGGCAAGGGCTATGCTGCCGACCGAGCGAAAGCATTATTACAGTCGCAAGGAGTCCCTGCCGGAATTATTAATGCTTCTGGAGATTTGTGCGTGTGGGGAAAGAATATCAACGGAGAGTCTTGGACCATCGCCTTAACTCATCCGTTAAATCCCAAGGATGTATTGGGGGTTTTCGATTTAGAAAATCAAGCTGTGGTCACCTCCGGAAATTATGAGAAATACCACTGGATCGATGGAGAAAGATATTCTCATATCATAGATCCGCGAACAGGCTACCCTTCCAAGGGAACGATTAGTGTTACCGTTTTCGCACCAAAAGCTGAATTGGCGGATGCGATGGCCACTGCAATATTTGTCTTAGGTCCCGACATTGGAGTCGACCTTGTTAACCAAATTCCTCAGCTTGAGGTACTCATAGTCAATGAAAAAGGAGTTATATTTACTTCTAAAAACATTGCAATTGAGGGGGATCATTAACAAGTGTTTACTTGGGTTTTGTTTTATGGGTTTGTTGGGCTGTGGGTCCGTTAAATCTTATGAAAAAGCCTATGTAAGCGACACCGATATGGAGTTGAAAGGCCACTACTGTGAGCGTTTCGAAACATCTTTCCAAATCTACAGAGAGGGAGCATCCGGAGCGAATGGTGGAAAAAGCGGAGGTGGATGTGGTTGTAACTAGACACATAAAAGCAGTAGTGCTGATTTGTTTAAGCTTCCATTCGCTATGGGCGCAGAATGACAGTATTCCTCAGTCTTTTACCAAAAAGGTATTGGAGACCACCCAGGTAGATATGCTTCTTAGCTATTATGGTCAAGAAGGTCAACACGCCGCCGTAACAGGGGGAATAGGTTCTGAAGAACTGACCGATGTTAATCCGGCCATTGTCGTTCGTATGCCCCTGTCAGCAGACGATGTACTGACAGTAGATTTAAGTTTTTCACACTATACTTCTGCGAGTTCCAGTAATGGAAATCCATTCAATACCGGCGCTTCAACCGACGATCGGAACTATGAGGACGATAATCAGGCGTCTGCTACTGAGCCGAGAGGAACGCCTTGGGCTGCCTCTACCGGTGCATCCAAAAAAGATGTATTAACGGCTATGTCTGTGGGCTACTCCCATTCCAGTGAAGATCGCAACCGTATATGGAATGTCGGTCTTAGTGGTTCTTTTGAATACGATTATGAATCTATCGGTTTTAGTGGCGGACACAGTTGGCTTTTCTTTGATCAGAATACTGAAATTGGTCTCAGTGGGCAGCTGTTTTTTGATCGTTGGAAGCCTGTAATCCCCACGGAAATACACGAATATCAGAAGTTTGGTACAAGCTTTTTAACCCATCCCAATAGCTATTTTAACAATGTTCTTATTCTAGACGACCAAGGCTATCGTCGAACCGACTATCTACCGTCAAATTTTATAGACTACACGACTATTCATCGAAATTCTTTTGGGTTTTCGGCTTTCTTCTCTCAGATCTTAAATCGAAAATGGCAAATGGCCTTTTTTGCAGATTATTTGGTGCAGGAAGGTGTTTTGGCCAACCCGCTGCAACGCGTTTATTTTGCTGATCGACAGGATTACTTTATCGGGATCGCTTCCCAAATACCAAATTATACCGATCCAGAAAATCGTGATGTTTTTCATTTGGCAGACGATATAGAGCGTTTGCCGAGCAAGCGTATAAAAACTCCTTTCGGTATGCGGCTGAATGGATATATCAACGATGCTGTTGTTTTACGCACCTACTATCGATATTACAGCGATAATTGGGATATGCAGGGGCATACTTTTCAAACAGAACTTCCCGTACGCTTGAATAGCCAATGGAAAATTACACCGATCTATCGTTGGTATACTCAATCTGCGATCAGGTATTTTCGTCCCTACAATCAGCATATGTCTACTCAGCGTTTCTACACCTCCGATTATGACCTGAGTGCCTTTCATTCTCAGCAATGGGGTCTAGGGTTAACATATTACGACCTTTACACGACACTTGAGTGGGGTGGTTTTGGGCTTAAATACGTAGATCTCAGAGCGCAAACCTATAAACGCTCTGATGGATTGCAGGCATTTATTATTTCTGGAGGCATCAAGATTGAAATGCTTTAAGGATAATTTTAGCAGAAGCCATACCTTTGTAGGGATATTTATTCGTCTATGTTAGAAAAAATTGCCATTGTAAAACAGCGATTCGACGAGGTTTCAGACCTGATTATTCAGCCAGATGTCATTGCCGATCAGAAGAGATATGTGCAACTGAATAAAGAGTATAAAGACCTGAAAGTAGTCGTCGAAAAAGGAACGGCCTATAAACTTCAGTTAGATAACTTAGAGGAAGCAGAGATGCTTCTGAAAGAATCTGATGATCCTGAAATGGCGGAAATGGCAAAGCTTCAAATGGAGGAGGCAAAAGCAATCCTTCCCCAAATGGAAGAAGAAATTAAGTTTTTATTGATTCCCAAAGACCCTGAAGATGCGAAAAATGTAGTAGTAGAAATTCGCGCGGGGACGGGAGGAGATGAGGCCAGTATATTCGCTGGGGATCTCTATCGGATGTATTCAAAATACTGTCAAGACCAAGGATGGCGGGTTAGTCTAATGGATTCCAATGAAGGGACTGCAGGTGGATTTAAGGAAGTCATTTTTGAAGTTTCTGGAGAAGATGTTTATGGGATACTAAAATACGAGTCTGGGGTTCACCGTGTGCAGCGAGTACCGCAAACGGAAACACAAGGACGTGTACACACTTCTGCAGCCACTGTGATGGTGCTCCCTGAAGCCGAAGAATTTGACGTAGAAATCAATATGAATGATGTTCGGATCGACTATTTCTGTTCTTCTGGACCTGGTGGGCAGTCTGTGAACACTACCTATTCAGCGGTCCGATTAACCCACGAGCCCACTGGAATAGTAGCCCAATGCCAGGACGAAAAATCTCAACATAAAAATAAGGACAAGGCACTTAAAGTATTGCGATCGCGACTGTATGAAATGGAGCTTCAAAAGAAGTTGCAAGCCGATGCCGAAAAACGAAGTTCGCTGGTTTCTTCCGGAGACCGATCGGCTAAAATTCGAACTTACAATTATCCGCAGGGAAGAGTCACCGATCATCGAATTGGCCTCACACTATATGATCTACAGAATATCATCAATGGTGATATTCAAAAATTAATCGATGAACTGCAGTTATATCAGAACACAGAAAAGTTAAAAGCAGCGGGCGAAGTCATATGAGAAGAGCAGACCTCATTCAACAAATTCAGCAAAAACGATCATTTCTTTGTGTTGGCTTAGATATCGATTTGGAAAAGATTCCTGAGCATCTTCAACAAGATGAAGACCCCCTGTGGTCGTTTGGGAAAGCCATAGTAGATGCCACAGCTCCATACGCTGTCGCATTTAAACCCAATATCGCTTTTTTTGAAACCTATGGGCAAAAAGGATGGCAAAGTTTGGAAAAGCTCATGGGCTACATACACCAACACTATCCTGATATTTTTACCATTGCAGATGCGAAAAGAGGAGATATAGGTAACACCGCCACTCGCTATGCTAAGGCGTTTTTTGAACAGATGCAGTTCGATTCAATCACCGTTGCTCCTTACATGGGGCGGGATTCTGTGGAGCCTTTTTTGGCTTTCGAAGAGCGGAATACCATCCTTTTAGGATTAACATCTAATGCTGGAGCACAAGATTTTCAGTACTTGTTGGCCGACGGTCAGCCATTCTATCAGCACGTATTGCAAAAGTCGATGGAATGGAAAGGTAGTGAAAGACTTATGTATGTCGTCGGAGCCACAAGGGCAGAAGCCTTAGCCGATATTCGTGCAACCGTACCGGATGCATTTTTATTAGTGCCAGGAGTAGGAGCACAAGGCGGGAGTCTTGAAGATGTAGCCGCCCATGGACTCAATCCTGAGTGTGGACTGTTAGTAAATTCTTCCCGCGGGATCATTTATGCAGATCATTCCAGAAATTTTGCAGCGGCAGCAGCTGAGAAGGCTGCTGATCTTCAGGCGTCTATGGCCGATCTTTTAGAGAAATATGATATCTTTCGTTAATGCTGCATTATTCCGAATTTCCGGCAAAAGAAAATCCTGAGTCCAGTCCTTGGATAACTTTCATTCACGGAGCAGGGGGGAGTTCCTCTATTTGGTTTAAGCAAATTCGTTATTTCAGTGAGAAGTACAATCTTTTGCTGATCGATTTAAGAGGGCACGGAAATTCTAAAAGTCTAATATTAAATCCGTTTCAGGCAAAATATACCTTTGAAACCATTACTAACGATATCATTGAGGTACTCGATCATTTAAAGCTTCAAAAATCGCATTTTGTTGGAATTTCCTTGGGGACGATCCTCATCCGACAATTGGCTCAACAACAACCCGACCGTGTTCAGTCCATGATCATGGGGGGAGCAGTCATGCAGCTGAATCTACGATCGCGTATTTTGATGCACTTGGGGAATCTGACCAAGTCTGTATTGCCCTATATGTGGATCTACCAGCTCTTTGCATTTATAATTATGCCCAAGAAAAATCATCGACAATCTCGATTGTTGTTCGTTCGTGAGGCCAAAAAACTTTACAAAAAAGAATTCCTTCGATGGTATAAACTCACCTCGGAAATTTTACCCAAACTGCGTGTTTTTCGTCAGGTGGCTATCAATATTCCAACGCTCTATATCATGGGCGAACAGGATTATATGTTCTTGTCGTCTGTCCGCGATATTGTTCGGCAGCACCAAGGCACATCACTTTTGGTAATTCCCAATTGTGGGCACGTGGTTAACGTAGAAAAGCCCGATGCATTTAATCAGGGGATGTTCAGGTTTTTAGAGTCACTTAGGTGAACACTACTGTTTTATTATTCATGACCAATACCTTGCGCTTGATGTGAAGTTCAACAGCACGCATCAGGACTAATCTTTCGAGGTCTCTACCCAAGCGAATAAAATCTTGGACTTCATGGGTGTGCGACACACGTACTACATCTTGTTCAATAATGGGGCCAGCATCCAGTTCCTCTGTGACATAATGACTTGTTGCGCCGATAATTTTCACTCCTCTGTCGTAGGCCGTATGATAAGGCTTTGCTCCTGGAAATGCGGGCAGGAATGAGTGGTGAATATTGATGATTTTTGAGGGGTATTGCTCAATAACATCCGGATGTATGATTTGCATGTAGCGGGCTAAAACCACAAAATCTACCTGATGCTCGGATAGGATTTCTAGCTGTTGTTTTGCTGCTTTTTGCTTGTCTTTTGGATCAACGGCAACATGTATGAACGGAATTTTAAACTGATCGGCGATAAATTTTAAATCTTGATGATTGCTTAAAATAAAAGGGATTTCACAGTTTAACTTTCCGGATTGCTGCAAGGCTAACAAGTCGTACAGGCAATGATCGTATTTCGACACAAATACGGCCATTTTTGGCTTTTTCGATTGTTCGTAGAACGAAATTTGCATCTGATATTTCCGTCCCAACTGAGCATTTATTCCTTCTTTAAAGCCGCTCCAAAAGAAATTTGCATGATCGAAAGCTACTTCTACCCGCATAAAAAAATGATTATGCGTACGATCCACATACTGATCGATATATTCGATATTCCCTTTAGCTTTGTGAATATAATCGGTTACTTCTGCAATGATCCCTTTTTGGTCAGGGCAATGAATGAGTAAGGTATATCTGCGTATTTCCATTATTCTTGTATTCCTGGCTGGAGCAATTTAAACTTCTTTAAAGCTTTTTGTTCTTGGACCATTTCGCGCACCTCTTGAAGCAACTGTTTCGCATCGTAGATGACGCCATTTGAGATGGTGTATTTCACACCGCCTACTCGGACAATTTCATTGTCATCGGTTAGTTTAATCGCTCCTGTACCGTAGAGTGCTTTGAGGTTGAGGAGTGGATTTTCTTCCATGAGAATCAGATCGGCCTGCTTTCCAACGGCTATAGTCCCTATAGCGTCGTCTAATCCCAATGCCTCAGCACCGTTGAGTGTCGCTGCTCGGATGACTTCCAATGGGTGAAATCCTGCTTCGCGGAGTAATTCTAATTCGCGTATATATGCAAAACCATACAGTTGGAAAATATAGCCAGAGTCAGATCCTGCGGTAACCCTGCCTCCTCTATTTTTGTATTCATTGACGAAGGTCATCCAGAGTTTATAGTTCTCTTTCCATTTGATTTCTTGTTCGGTTCCCCAGTAATGCCAATAGGAACCGTGCGAAATTTTACTGGGCTGAAAAAATAGCCAGAGGGAAGGGAGGGTGTATTCTTCATGCCATTCTGCTCGACGGGCTCTGTGAAGGTCACGACTGGCTTCGTAGATATTGAAGGTAGGATCGATGGTAAAGTCAAGAGCGATCAATTCATTCATCACGGCATTCCAATGGTCAGAAAAAGGAGGGGCAGCTTGTTGCCAAAGTTCTCCAGCTGCTTCAAATCGGTGTTGTTCATTGTTGTAGTTGTAATTGAGGGGATAGTTTTGAACAGTCCGGTCTTCGAACAAGGCTTCTGGCAGTCCATACCAGTGTTCCATGGTTGTTAGTCCGGCTCTTGCTGAATGAAGTACATTCCAGCGGGCAACGCTCAATTGTGCGTGATGACAAGCCGATCCTTTCCCTAATTTTTTGTTTTCTTCTAAGGCAGCTTTCATGATGGCTGGGCGAGCGCCAAAGAATTTTATACCATCCGCCCCATTTTTAGCATTTTGTCTCACCCAGGCTCGGGCTTCTTCTGGAGAGTTGATCCCGTCTCTTGCTCCTTCTCCAAAACCTGTATAGGCGATAATTCTGGGGGCAATTATTTCATTTTTTTCACTTCTTTGCTTGAGGTCCAACGCATAAGAAAGTCCTCTACCACTGGGTTCGCGAATGGTGGTAATTCCGTGTGCTAACCACAGCCGGAATACATATTCCCAATCGGCTCCTTGAGCTTTTCCTCCAATATGACCGTGCATATCGATAAAGCCAGGGAGGACAAAGTTTCCTTCAGCAAAGATTTCTTTTCCTCCTGCTTTTAACTGGGGTCTGCGCTTGGGGTTAATTTCTACTCCGGGATAACCGACAGTGACGATTCTTTTTATTTTATCGTTTTCGATTACTATATCCACTGGACCACGAGGTGGTGCTCCATTTCCGTTAATCAGGGTTACCCCGCGAATAATGAGTTGAGAAAATGGCCCCTCAGCAGCCTTGGAATTTTGTCCGGATAGTTGGGGGGTACTCATCAAAAACAATAGGACAAATAGCTGTTGAAGTTGGATGTTGAAATATTTAACCATGGTATAAAAAAAAACTCCGATAAAGATCGGAGTTTTTTCAAACAAAGAACAAAAATTAAAAAGCGTATACCGCTGCCAAAACAAAGGAGGCTAAGTTTTTGGAAGCTTCTTCGCCCACAAAGATTTCTTCAGATGCGCTATCTAAGCGAATTTCTGGTTTAAGGGTTAGGTTTCCTTGGGTGTAGTTTCCTGTGAGGGTTAAGGATAAGTTGTCGGCATCGCCAGTATTTACTAGAGCGCCAAAGCCATCAGTTTCGCTAAAGAACTCTCCTCTTAGACCGATGCTAAAGGAATCCGAAGTGCTGAGCTGAGGGTATAGAGCAACACCCGCAAAGCCTTGGTCATCTGTAACGGATGCAGATGTGGCATTAATACCTAGAAAAAATGAATCACTTAAGTCAAAACCACCGGTATAGTCGATTTGGCTATAACCCATACCTGCTAAATAGTTCAGGTATTGACCTTTGTACCCTAGTTGGATTCCAGTCATGTACTTATCCACCGGGTTAGACTCAGTTACATCTGTAGGATTCATTAAGCCGATCATCAATGACCAATCGTTTCCTAAATCCCAGTCGGCTTTTATTCCCGTGTGAGAAAACGGCCCGTAAGAAAACATATAGGAGGTAGAGTAATTGAAGTTTGCTGCTGGAGAAATAACTTCATAGCCTAAAAACGTATTGAAGTTTCCTAGGGTCAGGGTCAACTTGTCGGATACATTGATATAAGCGTATAGCTGATTGACAATGTTAGACGAGCCTGTAGATCCAAAAACGGCATCTGCACCACGAGGTCCAAAGACTAAATCTGCAACAAACCCCACTTTCTCTCCCTCGTAGGAGGCAACGATATTTGCCATACCGATCGCAAAGCCGGGAGCATTGGCAAATGAAGTACCAGGAGCCAAGCTCTGCGTCTCATTAAAGTTATAGCGGAAATATGTGTCTACCGTTCCGGAGAATTCGAAACTTGGCGTTTCCTCCGCAGTAGTTTCAGTTGACGTTTCGACTTCTTGTGCCCACAGCGTAGGGGTAGCAAATGCAAGGGCAATCCATAGAGATTTAAATTTTTTCATAATAAATATAGTTTTGTAAGTGATTGTTTTAGTGTTGGTTCATTCGAAAGTCTGCATAGGCATCCATTCCGTGTTCTGCGAGGTCTAGTCCTTTTAATTCTTCTTCTTTGTGAACGCGAAGTCCCATTGTTTTTTTGATAACAATCAGGAAAATAAAGGAGGTGACAACCGATGTGAGCCCTACAATACCAACTCCTGCAAGTTGTATTAGAAATTGCTCAAATCCGGCCATAGCGCCGAAGATACCTACAGCGAGTGTCCCCCAAATTCCACAGATGAGGTGAACGGCAACAGCCCCGACAGGATCGTCTAGTTTGAGACGGTCAATGAATGCCACCCCTAATACGATAATTACGCCTGAGATAGCGCCAATTGCTAAAGCATCTAGATAGCCCATTTGGTCTGCTCCGGCAGTAATTCCCACAAGTCCACCTAAAACACCATTCATAAACATGGTAAGGTCGTAGTTTTTGTAAAGGATATTGGAGAATAGAGCTGCCGACATTCCCCCTGCTGCCGCAGCCAAGGAAGTGGTCACAAGCGTTAGCGATGTTAAAGCGGGGTCGGCCGAGAGAACGGAACCACCGTTAAAGCCAAACCATCCGAGCCAAAGAATCATCACGCCAGCTGCTGCTAGGGGGATGTTGTGCCCAGGAAGGGCCTGTGGTTTTCCCTCTTTGGAGAATTTTCCATAGCGAGCTCCGAGGAGTGCAATAGCGACAAGCGCAGCCCAACCTCCTACAGAGTGTACCAAAGTAGAACCGGCGAAATCATAAAATCCTAGCTGATCCAAAAATCCACCACCCCATTTCCAAGAGCCTACGATTGGGTATACTAGCCCGACATAAAGAATGGAAAAAATCATGAAAGAGTTGAGTTTTATACGCTCGGCAACCGCACCGGAAACGATGGTTGCAGCTGTTGCCGCAAACATTCCTTGAAAGAGAAAATCGGTCCACCATGTATATCCGCCATCGGCATAAGCAGCTGTCATTCCATTTTCAGGAGGGGCAATTCCAAAGCCTGCAAATTTTAAAATTCCTAATGCTCCATCTTCAAATCCAGGATACATCAGGTTGAACCCCCCTATACAGTAGACCACCAATCCCATGGTGATGATAAAGAAATTTTTGAAAAGTATATTGATCGTATTTTTTTGGCGGGTAAGCCCGATTTCTAAAAAAGAAAATCCTAAGTGCATAAAAAATACGAGAGCCGTACAGATCATCATCCATACGTTATTTGCCGTGAGTAATGCTTGTTCCATTTTGTAAGTATTTAAGTTGAATTTAGTTGAGGGAATCGCTTCCTTTTTCTCCTGTTCGAATTCTGTACGCTTCTTCTACTGGCAGGATAAAAACCTTTCCATCGCCAACCTTATCTGTCGAAGCTGATTGAAGAATGGCATCCACTGTTCGTTCCACAAAAGAGTCTGAGACGATGATGGATAGAAATCTTCTTTGGATTTCAGAAGTACTGTAGCTGATACCTCTATATACATGTCCTTGTTTTTCGTTACCAATACCGGTAACATCCCAATAGCTAAAGAAATTTACTTCTACAGCGTGTAGGGCTTCTACTACTTGTTCGAATTTAGATTTTCGAATAATCGCTTCAATTTTTTTCATGATTGATGATTTTATTTGACACAAACATATATTAAAAAAACATCACCTATCTAAAAATAGGGGTGTATCTATATATTTTTATTAAATAAACAAAATGACCCCCTAAAAATTAGGGGGTCAAAAAAATAAAAGTAAAATTTCGTTGTCTTTAGGCTTTAAATCCTATCCAGCGTCCCAGCCATAAGCATATTCCACCCAGTAGGAATGAAATAGCCGAATAGAGAACAAAAGCGATCCATTTCTGAAAATCGAGCATTTGCACATTTTCAGAGATAAAACTCGAAAAGGTGGTAAGGCCACCACAAAAACCTAGCCCGAAAAAAAGCATCAGGTTTTCTGGGCTCGAAAAATTTTTAGGGATCCAACTATTTAAGAAACCGATCAGTAAGCAACCAATTATGTTGGCTGTAAAAGTTGCCCAAGGAAAATCTAAGGGGGAATGAATGCTTTCGCGCAGTAGCCAACGCAGTCCGGCACCCAATCCTCCTCCTATAAAAACAAGTGTGAATTGGTATATCATTAATCAAGAATTTGTAACAGATAAATAGCCGAGAGGTCGAACGCCTTAATGGGTCAGAAATTTCATGCCCAAAAGAATCAGAAAAGCGACCAAGAATCCTAGTAGGATCTTATAGCTGCCTCGGAAATAGGTGGGTTGTTTTTTTCTATCGATCGCATACATATATACAATGACTGCTGTGAAGCTGATAAAGAACAATATTCCAAATATGAGTTGACCTTTCGAAAACATAGGCCAAAAATAAAATTTTTGATCGGAATTCAGTCGGACTATTCATCTTTGTTAGTTTTGTGAAACGTCCATAAAAAACAGATATATGAAAAAATACACGACTGCAGTTCAGTTATTTCATGAAGCCTTTGGTTTAGATTTCGCCGATCGTCCAACGATCGACATTTCTCAGAAGCTTATAGAATTGCGATTTAATCTTATGGCAGAAGAAAATGAGGAATACCTAGCAGCGGCAAAAGCGGGAGATATGATTGAAGTGGCCGATGCTTTAGGGGATATGCTATATATATTATGCGGGACCTTAATTACGCATGGGATGCAAGATAAAATAGATGCAGTATTCGACGCTATTCAGCAAAGTAACATGAGCAAACTTGGAGCTGATGGTCGTCCGATCTACAGAGCAGACGGGAAAGTACTCAAAGGCCCAGGCTATTTTAAACCTAAAATTAAAGAATCTTTAACCGATCAGTAGGTTTATTTAACGGGGACTCTCCAGCCGTAGGGGTCATCGCTTAAGTTGTACTGAATATTCGTCAGTTTTTCCTTAAGTTCGACCGCAAGGGGCTGCGATTGTGGCTGAAGCTCGAATTTTTGTCCTTTATAAGCAAAGCCTTTGATTTGAAGAATTACCACAGCCGTTCCGGTCCCAAAAATCTCCTGAAGACTTCCATCGGCAGCACTATCGGTCAGTTCCTGAACCGTTAAAGGTCTTTCTTCAACCCTAACGCCCATATCTTTTGCCACTTGAATAATACTTTTTCGAGTGACACCGTCAAGAATTCTATCATTGGTAGGAGCCGTAATCAGTTGGTCGTTGATTCGGAAGAAAATGTTCATGGTGCCTGCTTCCTCCAGTTGCTGGTGGGTATTGGCATCGGTCCAGATAATTTGTTGGTATCCTTCTTCTTGGGCCAGTTGAGTTGGATAGAATTGAGCACCGTAGTTTCCAGCAGCCTTTGCAAACCCAACACCCCCGTCGGCCGCTCTACTGAAGCGGTCAGCGATTAGAACCGATACTTCACCGCCATAATACTTTTGCACTGGGGCACAAATAATCATAAATATATATTCCTTAGATGGCGATGCCTGTACGCAAGCTTCTGAGCCAAAAACAAAGGGTCGGATATAGAGGGAGTTGCCCACTCCTTTCGGAATCCAAGCAGCATCCATTTGCAGTAGTTGATGAAGACCTTCAAAAAAGTAATCTTTCGGAAACTCGGGAATGGCCAAACGTTTTGCCGATCGATTAATCCGTTCAAAGTTCTGGTCGGGACGGAATAAGAAAATTTGGTCGGCCTCGTCCTTGTAGGCTTTCATTCCTTCAAAAACGGCTTGTCCATAGTGGAGCGAGCTCATCGAAGGGGAAATTTCCAAGGGACCATATGGTTTAATTTCCGGTTCTTGCCAAGCTCCGTCTTTGTAATGGCAGATGAACATATGATCGGTAAAAACGGTTCCAAAAGACAAAGAATCGAAGTCTACTTGGTCTATTCTGGAGTGATTTACGGCCTGGATTTTCATTAGAGTACTCTTGGCATTTATTAATATTGTAAAATTAAATATTCATCTCCACATAGATGCAAACAAACCGAAAAGAAATCATTGCTACAGCCGATGGGAGTCCATCGCTCTTCCTACCCGAATTAAAGGAGACCTATCATTCCCGTCATGGGGCTCAGACCGAATCGGACTATGTTTTTCTGCAAAAGGGCCTTTCACATTGGTTAGATCTTTCGGATAAATCAAAATCTATTCACCTTTTGGAGGTAGGCTTTGGAACTGGCTTAAATGCTTATCTTACCTTCAAAGCTGCTGTAAAACAAAAGCTTAGCATCCATTACCATAGCTTAGAAAAATTCCCGCTTTCGATTTCTTTATTGGAGCAAATGCAATTCGATCAGTTCTTGGGAGCTACTGCCAGTCAGTCTTATTTCTGGCCGTTACATCAAGCGGAGTGGGAGGTGTCTACGGCTATATCAGCAAATTTTCACTTGTGCAAAAAAGAGGTCGGTTTTGAAGATTTTCGCACAGAGCAGAAATATGACATCATTTTCTATGATGCTTTTGGAGCCCATGCCCAGCCACAAATGTGGACCGCTGAAAGAATGGCACAAGCGGCAAACTTACTACGCTCTGGTGGGGTCTGGGTCAGTTATTGCGCAAAAGGCAGTGTTCGGCGGGCGTTAGAAGATGCAGGCTTGCAAGTAGAAAGACTACCCGGCCCCCCAGGGAAAAGGGAAATGCTCCGCGCTATTCGCCCTTAAATCCCTACATTCGCAAAAAAAAAATGCGCATACTCATCACCGGAGCTACTGGTCTTGTGGGCCGTGCTCTCACCACTACTTTGCTGGAGCATAAATATCAAGTAAGCTATTTGACCACACGGGCAGACCAGTTAAATGCGATTGCTGGCGCCCAAGGTTTTTTGTGGAATCCTGCGGCCAATACCATAGATGAAAATTGTTTTAAAGGGGTAGATGCTATTATCCACTTAGCCGGGGCCTCGATTTCCATTCCGTGGACGAGAAAGAACAGACAAATCATACTTGAAAGCCGTGTACAATCGACTCAATTACTCCAAAATGCCTATCGCAATTATGGCGAGGGGAGCTGTCAGAAATTCATTGCCGCATCGGCCATAGGGATCTACCCCACTGACTTCAAGCAATTGTGGAAAGAGGGCGATCAGCTGGGGGAGGCTAATGGTTTTTTAGCCGAGGTTGTTGCGGCTTGGGAAAATGCGGTTGGTGCTTTAGCGGAAGATATTCCCACGACGATTCGTATGAGAATTGGTTTGGTATTATCGACTCAAGGGGGGGTACTGCCGACACTCATGACTCCGGTCCAGTTCGGAATTGGTGCCGCCTTTGGTTCTGGAGAACAATATCAGTCTTGGATCCATATACAGGATGTTGCCAATGCCTTTCTACACGCTGTTCAGTCTTTGGACAGTGGGGTTTATAATATTGTTGCACCCAATCCCGTCAGTCAAAATGAACTGATCAAGCAATTGGGGAAAGTGATGAAGAGACCAGTTTTCCTGCCGAATATCCCATCTTTTTTCATTCGTCTGGTGTTGGGGGAACGCAGCAACCTAGTCACGGATAGTAAGCGCGTAAGTTCAGCTCGGCTGGAAGCGAGTGGATTTCAGCATAAATTTCCAAAACTTGAAGATGCGCTGACAGATCTGATAAAAAATAAATGACAATTTGACAAAATCACCTCTTTGGCAGTACTTTTGTGCCCGATAACAAAAAGATTTAAAGATGGCTGAAAAGCAAAAATCTACTGATAAAAAAAAGACGAAGAAGACCGCTACGAAGGAGAGCAAGCTTCAGGATCAATTAACAGCGGCTGAAGAAAACTTAGCACAAGAAAAAGAGCGTTATTTACGATTGTTTGCTGAATTCGAAAACTTTAAGAAGCGCAACGCCAAAGAAAGAATAGAGCTGTTTAAAACAGCCAGTCGAGAAGTTATGTTGGCAATGATCCCTGTAGTAGACGATTTCGATCGGGCGCTGTCACAGCTACCTGAGGAAAAAGCAGACGATTTTCAAGGTTTTTCCCTTATCGCGCAAAAGTTTAAAGAAGTACTACAACAGCAAGGGCTAAAAAACTGTAGTCCTGAACCGGGCGCTGTTTTTGATGCAGAGCATCACGAAGCAATTACCCAGATTCCTACAGAAGACCCAGAGAAAAAAGGGACTATTGTGGATATTATAGAACAGGGATATCAATTAGGCGATAAGATTATCCGTTATCCCAAAGTAGTAGTAGCACAATAATATGAAAGAGGATTTTTACGACATATTAGGCGTTAGCAAAAATGCATCTGCGGCAGAAATTAAAAAGGCCTACCGCAAGAAGGCTATTGAGTTTCACCCGGATAAAAACCCAGGTGATGCCAATGCCGAAAAGGAGTTCAAAAAGGCAGCAGAAGCCTATGAAATTTTAAGTGATCCCCAGAAAAAAGCCCAATATGACCAATATGGGCATGCGGCTTTTGAGGGCGGTGGCTTTGGCGGCGGCGGAATGAATATGGATGATATCTTCAGTCAATTTGGAGATATTTTCGGCAGTGCTTTTGGTGGCGGCTTTGGGCGTCGGTCTGGACGTGTGAAAGGAACCAACCTTCGTATCCGTGTGAAGCTTACCCTTGAAGAAATTGCCTCGGGTGTCGAAAAGCAGATAAAAGTAAAACGCAAAAAGCAGGCTGCAGGCGTTCGCTATGCTACTTGTAGCACCTGCCAGGGAGCTGGCCAGGTGATGCAAGTCACCAATACTATTTTAGGGCGTATGCAATCGGCTTCTACTTGTCCAAATTGTGGGGGTTCCGGAAAGACGGTAAGCGATCGTCCTAAAGGGACCGATGCTCAAGGAATGATCGTTGAAGAGGAAACAGTGTCGATCAGTATCCCAGCGGGAGTAGAAGAAGGCATGCAACTCAAAGTAGCGGGGAAAGGAAATGGAGCGCCTGGCGACGGTGTTTCTGGCGATCTCTTAGTACTCATAGAGGAAATTAAACACGACTCGTTGATCCGTGAAGGACAACATTTACATTACGATTTATATATCAGTATTGCCGAAGCGGCTTTGGGTGCCTCCAAGGATATAGAGCTGCTGGAGGGGAAAGTGCGTATCAAATTAGAAGCTGGGATTCAGTCTGGAAAAACACTACGACTCAGGGGCAAGGGCTTGGCGAGCATCAACGCCTATGGTAAAGGGGATCTATTGGTCCACGTAAATGTTTGGACCCCTAAGGAGCTCAATCGAGAGCAAAAACAGTTCTTCCAAAAAATGCTCGACGACGACAATTTTAGACCAAATCCAGAGGTGTCTGAAAAATCATTTTTTGAAAAAGTTAAAGACATGTTTGCATAAAATGCTAAAAAATTAGGCTGAAGTATGTAAAATATGTTATATTTGACCTATCACTATCCAATAGTGTTATTTTCTTTTTCATAGCAATTTTTTCCCATCCCTGTTTCAGGGGTGGGTTTTGTTTTTTTAGTAGCTTTATAAACACA
This sequence comes from Flavobacteriaceae bacterium, assembly GCA_049889695.1. Lineage (GTDB taxonomy): Bacteria > Bacteroidota > Bacteroidia > Flavobacteriales > Flavobacteriaceae > WTJH01. The sequence continues at coordinate 228,951 of JBMHCX010000007.1, forward strand.
TGCATCGTCTCGTAGAACTCCTTAACTATAAGATTTCTCTTGGGTCTTCTATTCAGCTGACTCCCAAAGGTTTTTTTGCGATTGTTCTGGCATTTGTTCTGACGCGTTTTTTACTCAAATTAATGCGAAAGATATTGGTAAAAACACTCCCAGAAGATGCTAAAATCCGCTTCAACAGTCTTTTTGTCTTCATCAATTCCTTTGTCTATCTGGTGGTGATACTGATCACCTTGGATAATATTGGCATTAAAGTAACAACCATCTTTGCCGCATCGGCAGCACTTTTGGTAGGGGTTGGGTTGGCCTTACAGAGCTTTATACAAGATATCATATCTGGTATTTTTATGATTGGCGATCAAGCAATCAATGTAGGGGACATTATAGAAGTAGAAGGGCAAGTAGGGAAGGTGAAACAGATTACCCTACGAACGACACGTGCAGTAACTCGCGACAACAAGGTTTTGATTATTCCCAACCATAAATTTTTAACTTCTGTCTTATATAACTGGACAGAAAACGGCGTGTTAACGCAAGAAATTATTTCCATAGGGGTGGCTTACAATAGTCCTGTGGGACGCGTCAAAGAAGTGTTAATTGAAGTTTGTAATGACCATCCTCGGGTGATGTCTTTTCCCGAGCCACGAGTGTTGTTGGAAAACTTTGGGGATAATGCATTGGAGTTTAAGTTGTTTTTTTCCATTCGGGACAGTTTTCAAGCGAATGCAATCAAAAGCGATATTCGCTATGCGATTGTTGAAGCCTTTGCCCAGGAAAAAATTGAAATTCCTTTTCCACAACGTGTTGTTACTTTTGTTAATTCACCCAAATAGATCAGATGAATTCTATACTAATCATCGAGGATGAAGAGCCAATCCGCCGCGTGTTGGTCAAGATTTTAGAGCAAGAAAATCAGGATTTCCAGATTCAGCAAGCCGTAGACGGTAAAGAGGGACTTAGTTTTTTGCGAAAGCAAACTTTCGACTTGGTGCTATGTGATATTAAAATGCCAAAGATGGATGGAATGGAAGTGCTGCAAAAAGCCAAGCTAGACTATCCTAACATACCTTTTATCATGTTAACTGGGCATGGCGATGTGGATCTAGCTGTAGAAGCCATGAAACTTGGCGCCTATGATTTTATTCCCAAGCCTCCCGATTTAAATCGATTGCTGACGGCTATCCGACACGGCTTAGATCACAAGAACTTGGTGGTCGAAAACAAACGATTAAAAAAGACCATTTCTCGAAAATATCGAATGATTGGTGAATCTCCTGCCTTAGGTCGGGTGCAGCAACTGATCGAAAAGGTAGCGCCTACCGATGCAAGAGTATTAATCCTGGGAGACAATGGAACAGGAAAAGAGCTAGTCGCCCACCAACTTCACGAAAAAAGTGAGCGTCATCAGGCGCCTTTTATTGAAGTGAATTGCGCTGCCATTCCACCGGAACTGATCGAAAGTGAGCTTTTCGGACATTTAAAAGGCTCCTTTACCTCCGCCATTAAAGACCGCCCAGGGAAATTTGAAGCGGCCAATAAAGGGACCTTGTTTTTAGATGAAATTGCCGATATGAGCTTATCTGCTCAAGCCAAAGTGCTCCGCGCGCTACAGGAAAATAAAATTCAACGGGTAGGATCAGAAAAAGACATCCAAGTAGACGTTCGCGTTATTGCAGCGACCAATAAGGATTTACAAAAAGCGATAGAAGAAGGAAAATTTAGAGAAGATCTATATCACCGGTTAGCGGTGATCCTTGTCGAAGTTCCACCCCTCAGTCAACGGAAAGAGGATATCCCCCTTTTAGCAGAACACTTTATGCAAGAGCTCTCCCACGATCAGGGAATGGAAGCAAAACAATTTACCCAAGAGGCTTTTCAAGCCCTGGAAGACTATGACTGGACAGGAAACATCCGGGAGCTAAGAAATGTCGTAGAACGTTTGTTAATCCTCGGAGACACCCCCATTTCAAAAGAAAATATTATTCAATTTGCACCAAAATAAACACACTGATATGAAATATTCCTTAACGTCACTGCTTCTATTTTGCGGTATTCTCTTCGCCCAGGAAACGCCCAATACTATTCCCTTAGATTTTAAGCGTATTTATTCGGAGGCTTTAATCAACGGAAAAGCCTATCCTTGGCTATCTCATCTTTCGAATCAGATTGGAGGGCGACTGTCCGGTTCCTTAAATGCTGAAAGAGCTGTGAATTGGGCAAAGGAAGCCCTCGAAGAGGAAGGCTTAGACAGTGTATGGTTAGAACCTGTTATGGTTCCAAAATGGGTGCGCGGGACTTTCGAATATGCCCATATAGAGTCCAGCCCTGGAAATACTATCCCTGTACCGATTTGTGCTTTGGGTGGCTCTGTTGCTACTCCGGCAGCTGGCTTGCAAGCTCAGATTGTTGAAGTGTCTTCTTTTGAAGATTTAAAGAAATTAGGGAAAAAAAATATCCAAGGGAAAATTGTCTTTTACAATCGTCCGATGCAGGCCGACCTCATCAGTACTTTTGAATCCTATTCCGGCTGTGTAGACCAACGCTATAGCGGAGCAGAAGAAGCCGCTGCCTTCGGAGCAGTAGGTGTCATTGTTCGTTCCATGAATCTACGATTAGACGATTATCCTCATACTGGCTCTATGAGTTATGGTGAGCTTTCAGCTCGCGAAAGGATACCTGCCGCTGCCATCAGTACCAATGGAGCCGAATTGTTAAGTTCTATGTTGAAGCTTAACCCGGCATTGGAAATGTATTTCAAGCAGAATTGTCGCAACTATCCGGATGTTGAATCGTTTAATGTGATTGGAGAAATCCGCGGAACAAGTTCTCCTGAGGAGATTATTGTTGTAGGAGGGCACCTAGATTCTTGGGATCTTGGCGATGGCGCACACGACGATGGGGCAGGAGTGGTACAGTCCATGGAAGTATTACGTCTGTATAAGCGACTAAATATTCGTCCTAAAAAAACACTTCGAGTAGTGTTGTTTATGAATGAGGAGAATGGTTTAAGAGGCGGTAATGCCTATGCCAAAGGGGCCAAGAAAAGAAAGGAAAAGCACGTTTTCGCTCTAGAATCTGATGCCGGTGGCTTTACTCCAAGAGGCTTTAGTTTTCAGGCTCCCGACGATAAGTTTAAAGTGATTCAGCAGTGGGAACCTTACTTTAAACCCTATTTAATTCATTATTTCGAGCAAGGGGGGAGTGGCGCCGATGTTCGTCCACTAAAAACGCAAGACAATGTTTTAGCCGGATTGCGGCCCGATTCTCAACGATATTTCGATTATCACCATGCGGCTAACGATACGTTCGACGCCGTAAATGCCAGAGAATTAGCCTTAGGAGCTGCAACGATGACCGCTTTAGTTTATATGGTCGATCAATACGGATTTGAGTAATATGCAAACTCCTCGTTTTTCCCTGAAGGGATTGTTGCGAGAATTTCCGTATAACCTCCAACTGGCCTATCCCGTTATGGTGGGGATGTTAGGGCATACCTTTGTTCAGTTCATCGACAATGTAATGGTCGGACAGCTGGGTACTGCCGAGCTCGCTGCTGTTAGCTTAGGGAACAGTTTTGTATTTATTGGGATGTCTTTGGGGATTGGTTTTTCGACCGCTATTACCCCTTTAGTCGCTGAAGCAGATGCGGCTCAACTACCCGACCGGGCCAAAGCCGTTTTTGCTCATGGCATCGTGTGGTGTACCCTGCTTGGCTTCTTTCTATTTCTAGGGGTGTTTATGGCCAAACCTTTGATGTACCAAATGGGGCAGCCTCCGGAAGTCGTTGAGTTGGCTTTTCCTTATCTTAAATGGGTGGCATTTTCTCTATTCCCCTTGGTCATTTTTCAGGCATTTAAACAATTCTCCGATGGGATGTCGCTGACACGTTATGCCATGTATGCTACGGTGTTGGCCAACCTGATTAATGTATTGGTCAACTATGTGCTTATTTTTGGGAAATGGGGTTTTCCTGAATGGGGGGTCACAGGAGCAGCGATCGGGACACTTTTTTCTCGATTTACAATGCTGATTACCATTATCTTACTAATGCGTTTTCATGAGAAGCTGACATTTTTTATTCGGGGCTTATGGCAGGTTTCTTTTTCTAAAAGTTTAATGCAAAGGTTGTTTGCATTGGGCTTTCCCTCCGCTTTACAAATGTTGTTTGAGGTGGCCTTTTTTACATCGGCTGTCTGGGTTTGTGGCATGCTAGGAAAAAACCCGCAAGCCGCCAATCAGATAGCCCTTAACCTATCGTCGATGACCTTTATGGTAGCCATGGGCTTAAGTGTCGCTGCTATGGTAAGGGTTGGGAACCAAAAGGGGCTACAACAATTTAGAGACCTCAGGCGTATCGCCCAGTCTGTATTCCTATTGACTCTACTGGTGGACATTGTCTTTGCCATCGCCTTTATCCTGGGGAAAGATCTATTCCCGTGGCTTTATTTGGAAGCCAGCACTGCCCTAGATGTACTGGAAGTGGTGGCGATTGCTTCCTCTCTTTTTTGGGTAGCTGCTCTCTTTCAAATTTTCGACGGTGCCCAAGTAGTGGCTCTCGGAGCTCTTAGGGGCCTACAAGACGTAATTGTCCCTACTTGGATTTGCTTTACGGCCTATGGTATGGTAGGCTTCCCCATCATGATTTACCTGGGGCTCTACACCGATTTAGCAGCCACTGGCGTATGGATTGGTCTTCTCTCAGGACTAACGGCCAGTGCAGCCATGCTCTATCTGCGATTTTTACATCAATCGCGCTTACTGATTGAAAAAGCCGAGTAGAGACCTCCTGCATTTAAGCCTTTGAATACGGTTTAATTTTGAGCTTTTTTTTCGTTCATCAGCGAGGTTAATGTTTGATGAAGCTTTTCTTTACGGAGGTCTTTAGCAATTATTTTACCATTGCTGTCGACCAGCAAATTAAAGGGTATTCCGGTGATCCCATACAATAAAGCAGCTTGATTTTTTGCTCCTTCCAGGTCGCTGACATGAATCCAATTCAGACCCTCTTTCTCGATAGCGTCCAGCCATTGTTGTTTTTTGCTGTCTAATGAAATTCCAAATATTGTAAAGCCCTTATCTGAATACTCCTTGTAAGATTTTATCATGTGAGGGTACTCAGCCTTGCAGGGACCGCACGAAGAAGCCCAAAAATCGATCAGCGTATATCTATGTTTTGAATAAATATCGGATAACTTAATGGGGTTTCCATCAGTATCCTGTTGTGTGAAGTCGTGTGCCGTGCTTCCAAGATCAACTGCATGAACCCTCGAAATAAGTTGATTCATATATACCATTGAAGGAATAGAATCCAGCTCTATATTTTTTAGCCATTGTTCCATTTTCTGAATGGCCTGTGGAGAACGTTTATACGATTCAGTCCAAAGATAAAAAGCACTTAAGACCGATTTGGGATGGTTCATGATATAATCATCGATCAATTGAGTTGATAAATCCCCATATTCTTTCTTTGCTTTCAGCAGCAATTCCATTTCCATTTGTGCTTTAATCGTATCTCCTACTTTGATAGCCTCCTGTCGCCTTTTAATAATCTCACCCATTGGATTTTCTTTTTTCAATTTATTTAAATTCATGCTGTAATCTGATTGTGCAACGGACCCCTCTATTAAGTTTTGATCCGAAGAAAATCCTCCCGTTATAGTTAAATCTGAATTTTCCATAAATATGGGTGTAGAAATTTGTTTTCCGGGCACACGTAAAAGATACCAGTTAGGTTTTATGTTTTTGAATAAAGCCTGACCACTCTTTGCTTCAGTACTGTCAATACTTTCAAACTCTCCATCGGCTTTCAACTGAGTCAGTACATATGTTCCTGAAGCTCCATTAAAGTTCAACAGCAGTTTGTTGCCTTTTTCTACCGCTTGTTCACATGAAAGAAAAATACAAGTACAAATTATTAAGAGGATTAAATTTTTTTGAATAGACATTGAATTATGTTTTTTAAGAATTACGTATTGATTTTATATTGCGTGTAGATCGATCCTGATTTTGTTATGCAGTAGTAACTAAAAGGATTAATCCCGAATATTTTCTCCAATCTGAGGAGATTGCAAAATGTATTTTTGTGCGATGGGGATCGCCCAATTATTGCTGTTGGCTAGCAAGGTATATGTTTGTCCATCGAGATTTCTAGTGAGCGTGATATTGGCATTGTCAAATGCATTATATCTTTTCAGGTCAAAGAAGCGAAGACCACTTCCAGAGAGTTCTCTTCTTCTTTCGTCTTTTACTAGAGCAAGAATTTCTCCTGTGTCAGTAGAGGTAATCGCCTCATAACTTTCCGTATTGAATCTATTGATCCTAAGCGTGTTTAAATCTTGAATGGCTTGGGCGGTATCACCTAGTCGAGCACTTGATTCTGCTCGCATGAGCAAGACTTCGGGAACCGTACATCCTAAATTCCTATAATTGATAAAATATTGATAACCCAGCGCATAACCATCAGCGGGTATGCCAAAAAGAAAGGATATTGGTGAGTACAATATACGCCGGATATCCCCTTCTTCATATAAATTATATAAATCATCGGAGGCAACCAACAACGCAAAAGTGTCGTTACTTTCCTTGTACCACAGTAATTGGTTATCGTCTTGAGGATATGGAATCGAAAGCACATCAAATACAGTACCATGCGTATTGTAGTCATTGACCGTGTTATATATGGAAAGAGATTGATTTGCAGCTTGTAAACATGCCTCATAATTGCCCATATATAAATGTAGGCGAGCCAAAAATGCATATGCACTGACTTTTGTAGGTCTGTGCTTTAGATTATTGGCTTCTGGAATTTCTGGGAGGTCATCAATAGAAGATTCTACTTCTTCCAACATGAACTGATAGATTTCCCCAACTGAAACACGTGAAAGATCGATGTCTCCTAAAGAGCTGTCTAATCGCAGTGGAACTCCGGGAATATCAAATGCATTGCCGGGGGTGTAATGTAAAGCATACATATTCACTAAAGCATAATAACTAAACGCCCTTTGGATTTTAGCTTCCGCCAATATTTGCAACTTTTGAGCCATAGTACCCCCCGAAGCTTCCATTACCTCCTCAATGACTAAATTGGTGGTATAGATTTGACCATATAATTGCACCCAGTCCGCATCTTCTGCATTTTCATCATAGATATTGTCTTGCCAAGTGAATTTATTGATGGTAGTTTGTCCAAAACGATTCATGATTTCATCCCTAATAACAAAATCATCAGACATATAATCTGAATTCGAGTAAGACACTCCAAACCCAGGTGAGATTTTGTCGGCGGCCCCTTGTCCAAAGAGATCTACTTGGTCCATGAGTAACCGATAATCGTTGACTCTGGAAGGGATAATTACTCCTTTGGGTTTTATATCTAGCCATTCTTCTCTGCTACATGAAGAGAAAATGACGAAGAACAGTAATAAGTAAGCTGTATTTTTTTTCATGATAATAGTGTTTAAAATTTGGCAGATAGGTTGAATGTGAAAGTGGGGCTTACAGGAAACAGTATACTTTCAGGGTCTTTATCCCACTTGTTAAAATTGATCAAGCCTAAGTTCCGTGCTTGAATACTCAGACTTAAATCTTGCAACTTAATTTTGTTCAGTACATCTTCCTGAAAGCGATAGCCTAAAATAATTTCTCTTAAACGTATGTGAGAAGCTGAATCTACCCATTGATTACCTCTGGAATAATAGGAATAGCCGGGCAGGGAAGCGTCTGTCTTTAGCGTAGGAAAACGAGGAATCGAAGTGCTGTTTTCGTCTCCCGGATTTTTCCAGCGATTTTCATAGTCTTTGTGGATATGACTTCTGTTAGATTTAAATGATTCACTTCTGATGTCGAGAAAGTCCGTATTCCGAAAAACATGCCCTAGTTTAAAGGTAATCAGCGACCGGAAAAAAATATTTTTGTAAGAAATATTATTGACCCAAGAGCCATAATATTTAGGGGTGGTTGTGCCGTTAAATTCTAGTGCATCAGGGGTGTCAATCGGAGCATTTTCTAAAGTGCCGTTGACATCGGTTTGCCCATTGAGGTTAATGATTTGACCTTTTTCATTTCTAAACAGCGGATCCCCATTACTGTCTAATCCAGCGAATCGATAACTGTATAAATATCGCAAAGGAAGGTTTGCTAGGGGTTCACCATTCAGATAAGTGTTAATCGTTTCTTCAGGCGTATCGACTTTCGTGACTTCGTTTTCATTATAACTGAAATTGAAAACGGTATTGTATTTTATGGCTTTTGCTTCGGAGACCTGTAGGTTAATGTTGACATCAATTCCTCGGTTTTCCATCTCCCCTGCATTGATGATGGCACTGTTAAAGCCATAAACGGAAGGGAACGATACTGGAGCAAGCAGATCTTTACTTCTACGGTTATAGTATTCAAGAGTACCCGTTAGCCGGTTGTTGAAAATGCCAAAATCGAGACCTAGATTGGTAACATAGACTTTTTCTAAGCGTAGCTCCGGATTTTTGATGTCTGAGATATACGAAAAAAGGAGATCTAGAAAAGTATTTCTCGAAACAGTGGTTTGTAAAAATGGGCTTGTTCCATTGTCGGAATTACCATTTACCCCATACGTCAGCCTTAAAGCGAGTAGGCTAAAAATATCGTTTTTGACAAAATTTTCTTTGTACAGATCCCATTTACCTCCAATCGAATAGAGAGGGATGTTTCTATATTCGTTGCTCGCACCAAAAAGGTTAGTGTCATCTAATCGTATACTTCCTGTTAGGGTATATTTATGATCGAAAGTATAGCGTGTGTTTGCGTAATAGGATATAAATCTATCTTCTCTTTCGCGCACCCGATTTGGGTTATCGATTGTTCGGGTACCAAAGGGGGTTACAGGGACTCTTTCTCCAAAGGCCACATTGGCAGAAGTAAGTGATTGTGGGTCGTAGCCATAGAGCGTATTGGTACTTCCACTTTGCAGTTCTTGTCTCATCTCATAGCCCGCCAAAGCACTTATTTTGTGAAGTCCTTCCTGAAATTCTTTATCGAAGGCCAGCTGTAACCTTCCCTGATGGGTTCTTTCTATATCATTATCTCTAGTAAGAACTGAACCGAGCGGAAAATTAGTGACAAGCTGTTCTTCATCTCTACTGTAAGTCGTGAAGGTATTTGCCATATTGCGAACGAAATAGGTGTTCTCATTCAAAAGAGAAGTCGCATTTATATTTAGCCATTCGTATTGGTATGAGCCTTTTAAATTTAGAAATTCGTTGATTTCATATTGAAGGGCAGTTTGGAATCTGAATGAGGTTGATCTGCTCAGATTATCCTTATTGTCAAATTCCTGTTTGAGATTATAATCCCAATTGTAGGGATAGCCTTCTTCTACTTTTGTCTCTTTGTATTGTTGTGCAAAGTCTCTTACCTGAGGTAAGTAATTACCCTGATTATCAAGAATTTGTTGGTACTGATGCAGAGATTGATAATTGCTATCTCGCATACCATTTGTATATCTTTTACCAGAGGTAAAGTTGAGGTCTGTATTGAGGGTTAGCTGGTCGTTGAGGTCGAAACTGTTGCGAAGACTTGCAATTATTTCATCCGATTTATTTTCTTTATAAAACCCTTCGTTTTCATTGATATTGTAGACAATAGACGCTCTATAGCTGCTCTTCTTTCCCCCACCAGTAATATCTATATTGTATTGTCGCCAGTATTCATGACTCATAAAGAGCTCTTCAAATTCCTGACGACTATCGATATTTCTTAGACCATTTATGATATTGTCCGCCTCGGCCTGACTAATCAGGCCATTGGCCAATTGCAAATAGGTTTGCAAACCCAAACCGTGCGGCGGCTGATTTCTACCTGACGGCAAAATTTCCCAGCTATTATCGGCTAAATGTTTTTCAAATTCGAGAAAGCTTTCCGTACGAGCATAGGACAGGTCGTTTAGCTCTTTTTGAGCGGTTACGGCATAGTTGGTAGATAACTCTATGCTAGGGGCTTTACTTTTATCTCCTTTTTTGGTCACGATTACGATGACCCCGTTGGCAGCCCTAATACCCCAAATAGATGCAGCTGCAGCATCTTTTAAAACGGTGATACTTTTTATGTTGTTGGGATTGATGGAGTTTAACCCTTGCGTTATGGGAAAACCATCTACCACGATTAAGGGGTCATTATTGGCATTTATGGTACTTAGTCCCCTGATTATGGGGCCATCCTGTTGATCGAATAAAATACCTGAAACTTCCCCTTCAACTTTGTTGAGGATGTTTTGGGCAATTTTCATGTCGAGTACCTCATCTTTGATCTGTTGAAACGAGCCAGTCGTTCTTTCTTTTGAAATTTCCTGATACCCAGTGCTTAGGACGACCTCCTCTAATTCATTGACAGAGGATGTCATAAGGATTTCTATATTGTCTTGTTCACTTACCTCTATTTCACGGGTTTCAAAGCCTAGGTAAGAGAAGACTAAGATGCTTTCATCGGATTGAACGTATATCTGAAAAGCACCATCAAAATCTGTAACCACTCCATTGGTCGTATTTTTTTCAATAATATTCACTCCAGAAAGTGGAACCCCATCATCATCAGTTACCACTCCTCGGACACTGCGTTGTTGAGTTTCCAAAGCTTTTACTCGATCCCTATTCATTTGGGTAAGCGGCTTCACTTTTTTTGGACCAACGGTAGCGTTTGATGGATCTTCCTCCAGCTGACCTTCATCAGGATACAGTACAATTTGTTGATCTAAAAAGCGATAGGAAATGGGTTTGTCGGCAAAGAGTAGCTCGAGTACGACTTCAATGGCTGCATCTTTTACACGTATGGAGTAGGGGGTGTTAACATCTACCAGGTTGTTACTGTAAAAAAAGCGGTATTGACTTTCTTGCTCGATTTTATGGAGGATTTTGGCTAACTCCACATTTTGCATGTCTATACTGATTAGCTGACCGTTGACTTCTAAAGCCGACAGTCGAGTAAGGGTAATCACAGCAAGTAGGGCATAGGCTTTCATGATTTTAACGAAAAATTTAAATCGTTGGGTGTCTGATGCGTTTCTTTTTTTCATAATTATGTCTATTGATATTTGTCGCATTTGCGACAGGTGAACAAATGGGAAGACATGTTGCCGCATGTCTCCCTTTTTTTTTGATCAGTGCTCGGCTTGTTCGATCCAGATAATACCATTGACTTCAGTCCATCGGATAGGCGAGGATAGGGACAACAAGCGCATGGCATCTTCAAAATTTAAATTGTCGAAAGATCCGGTGTATTCATAGGCGTATAGATGTTGGGATTTTATTTGAATGTTTTTGTTGTAGTAGCGTTCAAAGTCTCCTATTACTTGCTCTAATGGTGTTCGTTTAAAAATCATACGTCCGTGTCTCCAGGCCTCTTCATGATCGGTGATGACTTCTTCCACACTAATTTTTTTGGTCTGTATGTCAAAAACTGCTTTTTGGGCAGGCTTTAATTCTACGGGAAGTGCTTTGTTGGGATATACCTCTACTTTACCATGTATTAGGGTAGTTTCTACTGTCTTGTCCTGAGGATAGGCACGAAGGTTAAAGCGAGTGCCTAATACTTGTACTTTTAATTTAGCTGTTTGGACAGTGAACGGTTTGTCAGGGTTGTGATAAACTTCAAAAATAGCTTCTCCTACCAAGTGCACACTACGTGTTTCCGTTCCAAAATCTTTGGAGTATCGTAGCCGACTTCCAGCATTTAAATAGACCTGACTGCTATCGGGCAACATCACATGGTGGCGATCTCCCATTTGTGCTTGTACCTCAATATAGGAAGTGGGTTCTCTGATCACATTTAACCAGATCAATAGTATCATTGCTGCGGCTATGGCACTATACAAAACATTTTTTCTTTTTTTTGAAGGTCTAATCAGTGGTCGAAGTTCGTTATCAGCGACCGTCGATTGTTGCATCTCCTGCATCACGTGCTTTGCTTTTCTTAAGCTGAAATGCGCTTTGTTTTTTGGATTTTTAATCAACCATTTATAGAGCTGATCTTGCAATTGCTTGCCGCCCTTTTGTTGAAGATATCGATCTATATCACGGTTTTTCACAAGCTTCCTTTTGAATGTAGACGAAAAAAAAGCCCTTTACCCTTAGTCGATCTCCCTTTTTTTAAAACAACCCTAAAAAATCTTTCAGCTTTTTCCGTAAGTGTTTCAGTGCCTTACTCATATGCGCCTCTACCGTTTTGGGAGAAATGTCCATTTGACGAGCAATTTCCGCTTGCTGATAGCCTTTGAAACGACTCATGATAAATACGCGTTTGCACTTTTCAGGTAATTCATCGATCGATTGTTCAATTTGCTTCTGTAGTTCCTTTTCTATCAGTGATGCGGCGGTTTCATCTGCTAGGGATGCATATTGGATCCAGGCGTGTTTTTGAACATAATCATCATCTAGGCTTAGTAGCTTCTTTTTTTTCTGTAAATAGTCTAGACAAGCATTACGGGCGGTTCTGAAGATATAACCATTGATATTCGTATGAATCTGATCTCTTTTTTCCCAAATGGTAAATAATACTTCCTGAGCAATGTCCTTGGCATCGGATGGATTCCAAATATATTGTGTAGCCAAGGCGAGTATCTTATGGTGGTATAAGCGAAAAAGGGCTTCAAAAGCCCGTTGCTCTCCTTTGTGTAGAAGGGCCAAGAGTTGGGTGTTATTTTCTATTCCGTACCCCATGGTAGGTGTTCTTGTTGAATAGGAATCTCACCTATGATCTTTCTCAGGGAAACACCGTCGATCGTATGCTACTGAGGTAATGTATTTCTGAGAGAGATTTTGGTAGATTTGGGTGTATTATTGGTCTCCTTACCAAGTTAGGAAATATTTCAGGATTAGAAAGCAATGCATCTTCACCTGATTTATCTATCAGAGAGTATTGAACGCTAAAGAAGGTTGCTGTACTTCCGTGGTCAGGGTGTCCACTTCCGTTGAACTTTTGCGATAATTTTTTTCAAGGCTGTATTTTTTCCTCTGTTTTGAATATCTTCCCAAAAATTTTTAAAACCTCATGGATTTACCCAAATTTTTAATTGCTGACGCTTCCGAGCAACCAGAAGCCATCTATGTGGTACATACCGTTTATCCGCGTTTTATTCTCAATGTAGCAAACGATGAAGTGGTCTGGCTAGAAGAATTTCAACAAGACGACGAAAAGGAACTAGCAGAGTCCGCCGAAACTCTCTTACAAGAAGCTTTTGATTTTTACGATCAAGAAATGGAAAGTTTAGACTGATATGTGGGAAGCAATACTACAGGCAGATCAAGAATTATTTCTCTGGTTAAACAGTCAGGGAACTCCCTTTTGGGATCCTTTCTGGCTCGTCGTTACGAACAAGGCCACAAATGCGGTGGTTTATCTGGTGGTTTTAGCCTATCTGGTAAGAAAAGGTCACGGAAAACAGGTCGGGTGGATTTTACTCGCAACAGGCCTTTTAATCCTGCTGACCGATCAGACGACCAACCTATTTAAACACGGTGTTGGCCGCTTACGTCCCTGTCATCAAGAGGCTCTTGAAGGCTTGGTTCGCTTGGTGAAAAAATCCTGCGGAGGCAAATACAGCTTTTTTTCAGGGCATGCTTCTAACTCATTTGCATTGGCCTTTTTCTTCGGTCGTCTGGTAGAACCACACCAGCGGAAACTTATCCATCTTTTAGGTGTCATAGCGGCTATGATTGCTTATAGCCGAATCTATGTGGGTGTGCATTTCCCTACAGATATTACCGTGGGAGCGCTAGTAGGGACGCTCTATGGAACAGTGTTCTACCGGGTTTGGAGCCGACTCACGACCACGAACAAACCTTAATGGGTGGCTTTTAGGAGCTCGGGATAGCTGCGTTGAAATTTCCGCAAGCGGGGAATAGAAACCCGTTGTACGTAGGGATTGTTCGGATTGCGTTTTTCATAATCCTGATGGTATTCCTCAGCATAATAGAACTTCTTTAACGGCTTAACCTCAGTTACGATTTCAGCTGTAAAAATTTTAGCTTGACTAAGCTCTTCTATATAGCGTTGGATGATTTCCCTTTCTGCAGCAGTCGTATAAAAGGCGATGGATCTATATTGCGTTCCACGGTCTGGACCTTGGCGATTGGGAGTGGTGGGGTCGTGCGACCCAAAAAACACTTGTAGAAGGGTTTTAAAATCAACCACAGCGGGATCGTATATGACTTCTACTGCTTCCGCATGTCCTGTTTTGCCACTTCCAATTTGATTGTAATTCGGATTGATGGTTTGCCCTCCGGCATAGCCCGAGTATACCTCTTTCACCCCTTTAACACTTTCAAAGATTGCTTCGACACACCAAAAACATCCGGCAGCAAAGTAAGCTTTCTGCGTTTTTTGGGGCCACTCCTTGGCTGGGGGTGTCCATACAGGGTCGGGATGATTGATGGCTGGAGTAGAGGAAATACAGGTCTGAAGCGTCCACACCAAACTTAAACTGAGCAAAAGTGATTTCATTTTTTTTGTTTTAAAGATATTTATTTTAGGGCTTTCTATTCCGTCAAACGAAGGAGTTCTGTTGCAAAAGCTTTCCATCCGTCTACCGGATGCCCGATTGCTTCTTCTCGCTCTTTTTTGGGTTCTACCTGGGCGATTGCTCTACTGAATGCATCCGAGGTGGGATCTACAACCGTGCCATGAGGATAGTTTTGTAGCTGTTCTTCTAGCCCTCCTACACGGCTAACCATCAGCGGGGATTGGTAGTGCATGGCCTGCGAAATAATTCCACTCTGACTGGCTCTTTTATAGGGGAGTATCACCACGTCGGCTGCACAGATATAATCTCTTAAAGCTTCCGGGGATAAAAATTGATCTTGTAGAAAAACCTGCTCCTCAATACCCCATTGTTGGATTTGGGATTGGTAATCTTCCAAAGGACTGTAGAAGGCACCTCCGACTCTTAGCTCGATGGCTTTGTTAGTGGCTTGCACGACTTTCCCCAAGGCTTCAATAAGAAGTTCTAACCCTTTGTAGTCACGGATTAAACCTACAAAAATCAAGATGATTTTATCTTTTGGCCAGGCCAAAGTCTCTCTTGCTTGTGCTTTCTTTTTGCTGGCAGGTGTTTGTAAAGGAAGCGGATGTAGCTTCCACTGAACGGGTTTAGCGGTGCTGGCTTTCAACTGTTTTGCTACAAAGGGCGATAGACACATAAAGCTATCTACCGCTCGTTGAAAAATGGGGTTAATAAAAGTCGCTATAAATGGGTATTCATGCGGTAACCAATTGTCTACCAGTCCTATTTTTGTGATCGACTTAGATAAATTCCATCCGATGGTTGCCCAACAGCAGGCAAACAGAGGTGTCCAATACCGAAAAATGACGAGGTCTGGGGAGGCCTTGCGCAAGGCTCGTCGAACGCTTAACCATTGAAGAGGAGCATAGCCATGCACTTTTTCAATGATCTTTAGATCGGAAGACGCAGGATGTTCCGTTTTTTGCGTTTTCCCTGGGAAAAGCCAAGCGGGATATTGCTTGCTAAAAGTCCACAATTCTACCCGATGCCCGAGCTGTTGAAGGCTTTCGCCCAAGTGTACTTGAGTATCCGAAATACCCCCTCGAAATGGAGGTGCAGGACCAAACAGTATTATTTTAAGGGATTTTCCCATGCTGGGGTTTCAAATCGTTTTCGGTTTGAAGCGCCAAAACGGTCATTAAACTGATGCTGAGATAGGTGAGTAAATACACTAAAAACAAAGGAGTTTCCCAGCGAAAATACCTCCAATGGTCGGGCCATAAGAGTAGAGCGAAACAGATGAATAAACGGACGTATTCAAAGCGATAGCTCCAAGTATAACCATCCAATAAGGAAGTATAGCCAAAAATACTAAGTCCGATCATTCCTCCTAAAACGATCCGTAAGTCTACGCTAAGTTGGCCGAATTGAGCCAAAAAGAAAAGGAGGATACTGGTGACTCCCAACAGTTGAAACAAAGCCCAAGCTTTTCGAAAATTCGACGTTAAGGGTTGGTACTTTTGTTGTGATTTCACATCTGTGATGAGCTGTCGTGGGAAGCGTTCCGCCACATCCGTCGGGCGCCAGCCGGTGGGCCGAAACCACAAGCTGAGTTTGTCGTTCCAGTTTTTGGTGTACCACGCATCGGATAGAAGTCCCCACAAATGTTGAAAATTAATCCAGATAGGGTTCCAGGTTTGAACCGGTTTTAAGACGCCGTACACTGGTGGTTCGCTCGATAGTTCTTCTTGAAATGTTCCAAACATTCGATCCCAAATACAAAAGATCGCCGCTAAGTTTTTGTCCAGATATATGGGATTGATGGCATGGTGAACCCTGTGCTGTGAAGGGGTAACGATAATGTATTCTAACCATCCCAATTTGCCAATGTGCTTGGTGTGGTACCAAAATTGTGCAAACAGATGTATGGGCGCCAAAACATTGATAACCTTCTCAGGTATCCCCAAAAAGGCCGCGGGAATCAGAAACAAAGCTCCATATCCCAACAGATTGGAAATGCTTTGTCGCAAGGCACAGGCAAGGTTAAACTCCTCACTGCTGTGGTGTATGATGTGTTGGTTCCAAAAAAAGTTCACTCGATGATTGAGTCGATGTGACCAATATGCGGCAAAATCGATACATATAAACGCAACGGCATATAGCCATGGACTGCTTTCCCAAGACATTAGAGCAAGACGATCGTACAATAGCGGGTAGGAGATAAGGATTAGAGCTAAGCCCAGGGAGTCTTTAAGAATATTGGCAATACCCGAACTCAGACTGGCTATGGTATCTATAAACGTATACGTCTGTTTATTTTTCCAGTAGCCGTAAGCTATTTCCAATACAACCAAGAGCAAGAAACCTGGAATTGCCCACAATAAAGCCTTTGCATATGCCTCCATCACAACATTTTACTCAAAAATAGAATTAATTTTGAGAAATGGTCCACTGTCCGGTGCGAAGAAGTGGTTCTGCTTGCTTGAATTTTAGGGTTTTAAGGGTTCCAGTACTCACATTGCGAATAGTGACTTTTTCGTTTCTTCCGATTTTGGGTTGCTCCCGAATAATGGTTTCAACCGCTGGGGTAGAGGGTCTAGAGCCCGCTTGTGAAGCCACTTGTCGGTTGCGAGCCGCCATTTCATCCGTGTTGAGAACTTCGTCTTTGGACATCTGTAGTTTGTCTTGTCGCTTGGGAGTTCGCGCCTCTTGTATCTGTGCATTTTGTTGGGGTAAGCCTCCTTTGATTAGGAAAGACACTACCTCGCGATTCAATTTATCCAACATGCTTTTAAACAGTTCAAAGGCTTCAAACTTATAGATCAATAAGGGATCTTTTTGCTCATGAACAGCTAACTGAACGGACTGCTTCAGTTCGTCCATCTTACGGAGGTGGTTTTTCCAGGTCTCATCGATCAGCGCTAAGGTGATGTTGCGTTCAAAGTCGCTTACCAATTTTTTTCCTTCCGAACGGTAGGCAGCCTCAAGGTCTGTGACGACTTGCAATGTTTTAGTCCCATCGGTAAATGGAACCACTATACGTTCGAATTTATTTCCGGGCTTTTCAAATACATCTTTGATGACCGGGAAAGCACGCTTAGCATTCTGAATTTTTTTATCCTGATAGTGTTTTAGCAGGGTGTCGTATAGCTCTTCTATAATCTCTTGCTCCGATTTTTCCTGAAAAGTATCTTCCGTATAGGGCGATTGAATCGCAAAGTTGCTAATCAGTTCGTATTCGAAGTTTTTGTAATTGTTAGTTGCCTTGTTGTTGCTAACGAGCAGTTCACAACTGTCATACAACATATTTGCAATGTCTAATTGTAAGCGATCTCCCAAAAGGGCGTGTTTACGTCTTTTGTAAATAACTTCCCTTTGGGCATTCATAACATCGTCGTATTCCAACAGACGTTTACGAATACCAAAGTTGTTTTCCTCTACTTTTTTCTGAGCTCTTTCGATGGATTTAGTCATCATGGAATGTTGGATGACTTCTCCTTCTTCCAATCCCATTCGATCCATGACTTTGGCTACTCGTTCGGAACCAAACAGACGCATTAGGTTGTCTTCTAAAGAAACATAAAACTGGGAGCTTCCAGGGTCTCCCTGGCGACCAGAACGTCCTCTTAACTGACGGTCGACCCGACGTGAATCGTGTCGTTCTGTCCCGATAATCGCTAATCCTCCGTCTGCTTTTACCTGTTCGGAGAGTTTGATGTCAGTTCCTCGACCAGCCATATTTGTAGCGATAGTAACGATGCCCGCCTTTCCAGCTTCAGCGACAATATCAGCTTCTTTTTTATGCATTTTAGCGTTTAATACATTGTGCTTGATTTTCCGGATCTGCAGCATTTTGCTTAACAATTCCGAAATTTCTACCGATGTGGTACCAATCAATACGGGGCGACCTGCCTTTGATAGTTTGGTTACTTCCTCGATAACAGCGTTGTATTTTTCCCTTTTGGTTTTGTAGATCAGGTCTTCCTGATCTTTCCGAGCAATGGGACGATTGGTGGGAATTTCAACCACATCCAGTTCGTAGATTTCCCAAAACTCCCCTGCTTCAGTCACAGCTGTTCCTGTCATTCCCGCAAGTTTGTGATACATGCGGAAGTAGTTTTGCAAAGTAATGGTGGCAAAAGTCTGGGTAGCCGCTTCAATTTTTACATTTTCCTTGGCTTCAATGGCTTGGTGTAGTCCGTCCGAATAGCGCCTTCCTTCCATGATTCGCCCGGTTTGTTCATCGACAATTTTCACTTTATTGTCCATGAGCACATATTCCACATCTTTTTCAAAAAGTGTATAGGCTTTAAGCAGTTGGTTTAAGGTGTGGATTCTTTCCGATTTGGTATCGAAATCTTTGAAGAGTGTTTCTTTTGCAGCAGCCTCTTTTTCGGGCGTCAAACCCGTTCCTTCAATTTTAGCAATTTCAGAGCCGATGTCGGGGAGTATAAAGAAATCTTGGTCTGCCTCAGCACTAGAGGAAAGAGCTTCCACCCCTTGCTCCGTAAGGTCGATCTGATTGTTTTTCTCATCGATTACAAAAAACAATGCCTCATCGATCTGGTACATCTCACGATTGTTGTCCTGCATGTAGAAGTTTTCTGTTTTTTGGAGCAGTTGCTTGATCCCTTCTTCACTTAGGAATTTTATAAGTGCTTTGTTTTTAGGCAGTCCTCGGTAGACTCTGAGCAATAATTTTCCACCTTCTTTGGTATCTCCAGCAGCGATTAATTTTTTAGCTTCTGCCAAAACTCCGGTTAACAGTGTACGTTGTTGAGAGACCAGTTGATATACACGGCCTTTCAGTTGATCGAATTCGTGTCGGTCTCCCTCAGGGGTAGGGCCTGAGATAATCAGTGGGGTCCGGGCATCGTCTACTAAGACAGAGTCGACCTCATCGACTATGGCAAACTGTGGTTTGGGTTGTACTACATCAGCTGCGTTGTGGGCCATATTGTCGCGCAGATAGTCGAACCCAAATTCGTTATTGGTCCCATAAGTGATATCTGCCTGATAGGCCTTTCGACGAGCTTCGCTGTTCGGTGGATGCATATCGATACAATCGATGCTTAATCCGTGGAACTCAAATAAGGGGGCCATCCACATACAGTCTCGTTTTGCGAGGTAGTCGTTGACCGTTACAAGATGAACACCTTTTCCCGTCAGAGCGTTTAAAAATACCGGTAGGGTGGCGACAAGCGTTTTCCCTTCTCCGGTTTGCATTTCCGCTATTTTTCCTTGGTGAAGCACCACTCCGCCAATCAGCTGAACGTCGTAGTGTACCATATCCCAAGCGACTTGCTTCCCTGCTGCGTCCCATTCGTGGGCCCATACGGCATGGTCGCCGTCTAAACGGATGTAATTTTTCGTTTGCGCAAGCATTCTGTCATTTTCATTGGCTTGAACGCGGAGTTCTTCCTCAGAAGCAAATCTTCGCGCGGTCTCTTTCATTACCGCAAATGCTTGGGGCAATAGTTCATCTAGTTTTTCGTCCTGAAGAGCCGTAGCTTCTGCCTCAAGACTGTCTATTTGCTGGTAGATTTGTTCTCGGGCATCGATGTTTGCTTCTGCTTCCACCTCTACCATTAGACTTCCAATTTTATCATCGATATCGACACGAACTTGTGTTAACTGACGTTTAAACTCCAATGTTCGGTTGCGGAGCTGATCCAAACTAAGCTGTTCGTAGTCCTGTTGGTAGCCTTTAATTTTTTCAACGATTGGGAGGATAGACTTTAAGTCTTTTGAGGTTTTATCTCCTACAAATATTTTAAGTATGTTGTTCAGTACAGACATAGGCGATCTCTTGTGAGATTTTGTTTAAATGTAAATAAAAAAAAGCCTCTGGAGAGGCTTGTATGGGGAACAATTATAGTTGCTAATACTCATCTTCATTCCAAAGATAATCTTCTTCGGTTGGAAAATCAGGCCAGATTTCTTCTATCGATTCATAGATGTCACCCTCGTCTTCCATCGATTGTAGGTTTTCAACTACTTCGAGCGGGGCTCCTGTACGAATGGAATAATCTATTAACTCATCTTTGGTGGCCGGCCAAGGCGCGTCGCTGAGGTAAGAGGCAAGTTCTAAAGTCCAATACATTTCTATTCCGATTTTCCTGCAAAAATAAATTTTTGGCGGACATGCGCAAGAAGTTACTCCTGTTTTCTTTTAGGAGTCCATTTTACTTCAGCTGCATTTAGGTCATAAGAGAGTTGTCTTCCCAAAACAAAAAGGTAGTCGGAGAGTCGATTGACGAAGTTTAAAACCATGGGAGGTATTTCATAGAAACTTTGCAATTCCACTATGCATCGCTCACATCTACGGCAGCAAGCACGGCTTAGGTGGACAAATGAAACTACTTCATGCCCTCCAGGGAGAATGAAATTGCGTAGGGGTGGGAGAGCATCGCTCATCTGGTCGATCTGCTGTTCTAATGCCGTAACGTCTTCTTCGCTGACATATTCGATCGTTGGGCGGTGTTCCGGTTGTGGCAGCGTGGTAATTTGAGTGGCAATAGACATCACAAGCTGCTGCAGCTTTATAATTTGTTGGGTGTTTTCTGTGGTGTTAATTTTATCTCTTAACATGCCTAACCATGAATTCAGCTCATCCAGTGTTCCAGTAGTGACGATAAGTGAATGTGTTTTACTGACACGTTCGCCAGTGAGAAGGGATGTTGTTCCGTCGTCTCCTTTACGTGTGTAGACTTTCATGCTGCAATATTCTTTCGGCTCCTTAACAAAGGTACTTTATTTATTCCAAAGCAAGCTATTTGAGGGAAGAACTTCTAAATCTTTTACTCAACGGAGCCAAACCATAAAGCGCCATCATCAGAACAGCAATACGAGCAATGTAGTCGCCAGAGCGGACATAAAAAGTTTGTTCATCGTATACAGCAATCTTTCCTTTGAGGACGCCTTGTTTTCCATAGGGCAAGGATTGCTTTATCTCCCCTCGGGCGTTTATAAATGCTGAGATACCTGTATTTGCACTCCGAGCTATATCCCGCCGAGTTTCAATTGCCCTGAGACGGGCGTAACTGAGGAGTTGTCGATGTCCGGCTGTATTTCCCCACCAGGCATCGTTGGTAATGATTGCTAAAAAATGAGCTCCTTTGCGGACATAGTCGGTGACATAAGCACCATAGATAGATTCATAACAAATGATAGGCGCTGCCTTGTAGCCATTGTTTTGATGAGTAATTACTGCGGCTTCCTCTTGGGTTGCTCGATCGCTGACCATCCCTCCAAAGTCCAAAAGTATTTCCCCTAAAAGGGGTTCCAATATGGATTTAAAGGGAGTTTGTTCTACCCCAACAACTAACTTGGATTTGTGATAGATCTGTGTAGGTTGTTCCGCTTGTATGCCTGCTGCACTGTTGTAGATATCCACCCACAGCCGTTCGCGAATTTGTTTGGCGGAGACTGATGGCGCTTTCTCCGTTTGGTAGATATCATACAGTTGTATTCCGGTGAGTAAAACGGTTGATGGATGGTCTTTTAAATAGGCTTGTAAATCGTCTGCTAAAGGACTCTGATCAAATGTTTTGTTGGGCGTACCATAGCCCACATCGATAAAGCCTTCAGGGGTAATGATCCAGCGGATATTTTCGGTAATAGTAGCGCTCACCAATTCATCTAGAAATTGGAGGTAGTCCTTATTGTCGGTTCTCGGGTTGGGTAAATAGGGGTCTTCATTGGGTTGTAGAAGTAGAATTTCTTCGGTTTCAGGCGCTAGTTCAAAGCTGTGAAATAAGGCATTTGAAATCCCAATCGGCAGCCCAATGCCCAAAACAATCAACATGATGGTTTTAACTTTCCAAGGTTGATTGTTTTTTGCACCAAGCAGGGCGGAAAACAATCCACAATTGATGAGGAGTACCCAAAGGGAACCTCCAAAACTTCCGGTATAGGCATACCACTGGATCCATCTGATATTTTCAGAAAAGGCGTTTCCTAGTTGGAGCCACGGCCATGAAAAGTCCCAGTTTAAATGGAATTTTTCAAAACTTAACCACAGAGCTATCCAAAAAATTAAAGCCCCTTGTCTGGACATGGATCGTCTGGACTGATGGTATAGCCAAAACATACCACTGTAAAAGCTTGAATTGACCAGAATAGCAAAAAACATTCCAAAAGCAGTGGCGTTAAAGATCCACCAAGTGGTGATGGTATTCCAAATAACAAAACTCAGATAGCTGCCCCAAAATACTTTTTTGCCTACTCCTTTGCTGGATGTAGTCATGAGTTGTTCCTGATAGAGGAGCAAGGGAACCAGGGCGATAAAAATTAAACCTGAAAACCCTTTGGTGGGCCATGCCAACCCCAAAAGAATACCACTGAGGAGGAGTAAAGCAAGAGGCTTGTTATGATCGAGTAAGTTTTTCTTTGTCATCTGATGTTTCGAACTTATCTTTTGGCCAAATTTCAAACATTTGACAAAACACATCCCAAATATACTCACAGGATTTAATATGTTCTTCGGATGCATGGCTGCACTTTTTGCATTTATGCACCAATTCGAGTTAACAGCCATTTGCATTCTATGTGGTGCAGCGTTCGATTTGTTCGATGGAGCTGCCGCACGAGCCCTTCAAGTGACTTCTCCTTTGGGCAATCAACTAGATGCAATGGCGGACCTTATAAGCTTTGGATTTGTCCCAGGCTTGGTCATGTTTCAACAATTACAAATTTCCGGTTTACCAAGGCAACAGATGTATTTCCAGTTTTTGGGGATGGACCTGCATGTGAGTTTTGTATACTTGGGACTGTTTGCATTTTTAATCCCGCTAGCATCTGCATTACGGTTGGCTGTCTTTGTCACCAAAGAACACAATCAACCGGACTTTAGCGGAGTCCCCACACCTGCTAATGCCCTCTTATTTGTCGGTTATCCACTTTTGTTGGGTATGGAACAAATGAAAGGACTTCAAAGTATCCTTGGGCAGGCTTGGTTTATTATTCCTTTGATTGTGGTGATGAGCATTCTCTTAAATGCACCCATACGTCTGTTTTCCCTTAAAAAATACCCTCAGTTAAAGCCAACTATTTTCTATCAGCTTGTTCTTGTTCTCGGGGCTTTAGCCTTGCTCTATTTCTTTCAATTAGGCGCAATGACCTTGATCATGCTTCTGTATTTATTCTTAAACATCATCCGAAATTTGGGTTAAACTCCTGAGGGGGTAGAGCTCATTTCACGAAAAGTTCTAACTTTAGGTGATGTTAAAACACTGAATTGCCACAGCTAGCAATTCTACATGAAAAAAGATTTATGCAAACACAAACAAAAGACTCTCAAGCGCAATTGACGCCACAAGCAGCACTGAATTTATTGAAAGACGGGAATCAACGCTTTTTAGACCAACAAATGACCTCCCGTGATTTAACGGCTCAAGTAGCCGCTACATCGACCGGGCAATATCCATTTGCATGTGTCTTAGGATGTATCGACTCTCGTGTGCCCTCAGAACTTGTTTTCGATCAGGGGATTGGGGATATTTTCAACGTTCGAATTGCTGGTAATTTTGTGAATACCGATATTTTGGGAAGTATGGAGTTTGCGTGTAAGGTAGCTGGCTCTAAAGTGATCGTCGTTCTTGGACACAGTAGTTGCGGGGCGGTAAAAGGAGCTTGCGACAAAGTAGAATTAGGCAACCTAACAGCCATGCTTTCTAATTTCGATGCGGTCCTCGATGCTGTCGACTATTCTGGCGATCGATCCTCACAAAACACCGAATTTGTTGATTTAGTCACCGAAAAGAATGTGCATGCTACAATCGATAAAATAAAGGCCGATAGTCCCGTACTTCGCGAAATGCATGACCAAGGCGCCATTGATATTGTCGGAGCGATTTACGATGTAGCTTCGGGCAAAGTCAACTTTCTGTAAGGATTTTCAGTTTAAATTATTGTGAAAGTCTTTTTATTGTTCTTCATCCTCCCGTGGAGTTTCAGTGCTTATACTTCTGAAACACTTTCAACGAAAGATGGTGGTTACATCGTTTACTACAATACTGAATGTTCATCTACTTCGGGCAAGGGTTGTGATATGGTACTGGAGAAATATTCGGCCAATAAGCGCCTTGAGTGGTCAAAAAAATACGGGGGTAATTCTTGGGATTATATCGAAGACCTGATTGAAGCACCGGACGGTTACTATCTTTTGGGAAATACGAGCTCCTATGGTAAGGGCAATCTAGATGTCTATTTAATTCGACTGAACATCAAAGGAAAGACGATATGGGAAAAGACTTATGGCGGTTTTTTCAATGAGTATGGTAGAAAGCTAAGTTGGTCGTCCTACGTTAAAGGAAGCCTTATTATTGAAGGTGAAAGGCAAATTTGCTTAACTGAGAATGTATCGGATAAATGTGTGTATAAGCCCTTTGTCTTTCGGGTCGATGCAGATGGCCAAACCGATAGCTATCCTTGGGGGAAAGAATTTTAAACCAGATTAAGGGCAGGGAAACTAGCTGATTTTAGACGTCAGCGTTTTGTAGGTTTAAAGAATTTCTTGAAATCCAGTAAAGAAAATTCAGGCGGATTTCGTTTCTATCTTACCCAATATATTTAGGATGACAATGCTTAGTCCGAGCAGAAATTGGACGCAAAAACTCCAGTGAAAATTCTCTTTTTCAATAAGATTTACACCCCCACTGAGCATAAATACAACTCCATAGATATACCAAAAAAACTTCCGGTAATGTGTTTTTTTCGTCTCGGATAGTCGCATGGCTTTTAGTGTAAAGAGGTGGAGCAATCCTACCGCGACAAATGTTATCACCATTATAAAGAGTCCTGCTAACATTCCCTAAAGATACAATCTTTGATTGACTTCTCTCGTGCATCGGTCCCAGACCGCAAAAAGGAATAATAGAAGGGGAGGGGTATACTTTTTTTGGACTACAATCGATAGTAGGACCTAATTGGGGGTAAGAATAACCACCTTCCAACGTTACTCCACCGTAAGTAAATTATTATATCCCCTATGTTTCATCGTGTAACTTAGATACAACTCGGAGGGAGTTTGAGAAATTTTAATTATATCATAAAATGAAAAAAATTACTCCCTCCTTATTGTATCACGACTCAAATTATGAGAAAA
>JBMHCX010000008.1:0-3973 GCA_049889695.1 Flavobacteriaceae bacterium
ATTATTTAATTTTGTTAAAAATTATTGATTTATGAAAACGATTTTACAATTAACCGCCGCTGTTTTAATCAGCACCTCATTAAGTCTCTTCCTTTTTATATTCATTGAAACTTCTCCCAAAGAAGCCATCACAGAAGCAACACCCCCAGCGCTACCCACCAGTTATGCCTATAACTTAAATGGATTGAGTGAAGCGCCTACTAACTTTGTAGAAGCGGCCAATAAAAGTATTAATGCCGTGGTACATGTAAAAAACACCGCGCTTTCAAACGAACGCTTTTCTCCTTTAGAATACTTTTATGGGAGAGGAGAAAGTAGAGAACGCATCGGCACTGGATCTGGCGTAATCGTTTCTCCAGATGGTTTTATCATTACCAATAATCACGTGATCGAAGACGCCACAAAAATTGAAGTCACTACTAATGACAATGTACGTTACCAGGCAGAATTAATCGGGACAGATCCTTATACCGACATTGCTGTTTTAAAAATTAAAAGCGAGGACAAGCTCCCTTACCTCTATTTTGGGAACTCAGATACAACCCAAATTGGGGAATGGGTGCTAGCCATTGGGAATCCCTTTAACCTCAATTCTACCGTAACGGCGGGTATCATTAGTGCTAAGGCCCGTGACCTCAACGCAAGAGATGATAAAAATCAATCTTTCTTGCAGACCGATGCAGCAGTGAATCGCGGAAATAGCGGTGGTGCCTTAGTCAATACCCAAGGAGAACTCATTGGGATCAATACCGCCATCACCTCTTTTTCTGGGGGATTTGAAGGCTATTCTTTTGCCGTACCTAGCAATATTGCCCGCAAGGTTTTTGAAGATTTGATTGAATATGGCAGTACCCAAAAAGGCTTGTTGGGCGTTCAAGGCAATGCCATTAGTCCAGAATTTAAAGAGCGTTTTGACGAGCTCAATATCGCTGTAAACGAAGGTTTTTATGTGGGTAGTGTAATCCCTGGAATGGGGGCGGCTAAAGCCGGCATTCAAGAAGGGGATGTGATTGTTGCCGTTGACCAGGTCAAAATCAAACAATTTTCTGACTTGACCGGTTATCTCGAAAGCAAACGCCCAGACGACGTGGTCAAGGTCGTGCTATTTCGCAACGGAAAAGAAAAAGAATTAAAAGTCACCCTGGCCAAGAGTACCGCCACACAATTCATGGGCATGAACTTGAGGAATTTAAGTCCAGAGGACCAAAAGAATTTTGGGATCGAAAAAGGCATCATCGTCGATGCAGCTGGCCCTTATTTCCAAGATCAAATCGAAGCGGGTTCTTTGATCACAGGAATCAACGGTGACCGCGTTTACACCATAGACGATCTACAAGAATACGACATTCGCTCTATCGAGTGGATCAGTTATATCACCCCCGATGGGGCGCATATCCGCCTGCGGATGTAAGAAATAGAAGCTTTCCTTCTGGAAAGCTTTTTTTTTGGGGGAAGTTTCCGCAATTTTGCAAAAAACCATCGCCATGCGTATTGACATCATCACCCTTTTCCCTGAACTCTTGCGCAGTCCGTTTGAAGCCTCGATCGTCAAACGTGCGATTGAGGGCGGCATCGCCCAGGTGCACTTCCACGACTTACGTGATTACAGCGCGAATAAATACAAGCAGGTCGACGATTACCCTTATGGCGGCGGGGCAGGTATGGTGATGATGATCGAACCCATCGATAAATGTATTAGCGCCCTTAAAGCAGAACGCCACTATGACGAGGTCATCTATATGACGCCAGATGGCACTACCCTTAACCAAGCCATCGCCAATCAGTGCTCTTTGATGGAAAATATCATCATTCTTTGTGGGCACTACAAGGGAGTCGATCAACGGGTAAGAGATCAATTCATTACCAGAGAAATTTCTATCGGAGATTTTGTCTTATCGGGGGGAGAATTAGCCGCGGCGGTTTTTTGCGACAGCATCATCCGTTTGATTCCCGGCGTGCTGGGCGATGAGTCTTCTGCCCTGAGTGATAGTTATCAAGACGGACTTCTAGCTCCACCCATTTATACACGCCCGGCCGATTATAAAGGCTGGACTGTTCCTCCTATCCTTACTTCTGGCAATACCCCAGCGGTAGAGCGCTGGCGAGAAGAACAAGCCCTGAAACGCACCCAGCGTCTTCGTCCAGATTTGTTAGAGGACTAAACTCCCTGACGCATTACTGGCGCGTATCTGTGACGCGTGCATAACTACTAGCGCGCGTCTACTCCTAGCACGCGTTATAAACGCGCGCTAGAAATAGCTACAAACCTGTCTACCGACAGGTAGACGCGCGCCAGAGTGGATCGAAGGGGTCGAAGAGTCGAAGACACTGCCGTCTTTATATCCTCAAAAGCAAAGGAATAAAAAATAAAAGCGGGTTGGTTTACAATAAAATAAATTGTACTTTTGCTCCCGCATTTAACCGCTGACGATAATCGTGGATGTTGTGTGCAAGAACCCATTAAAATAAAAACATGGAATCGTTAATTAATTTTGTTCAGGATTCGTTTATTGAAAAGAAAGAATTTCCTGAATTTGCTGCTGGAGACACCATCACCGTTTATTATGAAATTCGCGAAGGTGAAAAAGTAAGAACACAGTTCTACAAGGGGGTTGTAATCCAGATTAAAGGGCAAGGTTTATCAAAGACCTTTACCATTCGTAAAATGTCTGGAACTGTAGGGGTAGAACGTATTTTCCCCATCAATCTTCCTGCATTGCAAAAAATCGAAGTGAACAAGCGCGGTAAAGTACGCAGAGCTCGTATCTACTACTTTAGAGAATTACGCGGTAAAAAAGCACGCATTAAAGAGCGTCAACGTTAATATATTTTTAAAGGTCGCAGTAGCGGCCTTTTTTATAGACTATTTTTAAACCAAGAAATTAAACATGGCAAAAATTAAAGTACAAAACCCTGTTGTAGAAATGGACGGGGATGAAATGACAAGAATTATCTGGTCATTTATCAAAGAACAATTAATTCTACCTTACTTAGACTTAGACATTAAATACTACGATCTATCGGTTACTTCACGTGATGCAACCAATGATGAAATCACAGTTAAAGCAGCGAATGCCATTAAAGAGTACAACGTAGGGATCAAATGTGCCACCATTACTCCAGATGAGCAACGCGTTGAAGAATTTAACCTTTCTAATATGTGGAGATCTCCTAACGGAACCATCCGTAATATTGTAGGGGGAACGGTTTTCCGCGAACCCATTATCATGAGCAACGTACCACGTTATGTACAAGGTTGGACTAAACCTATTTGTATTGGTCGTCACGCTTTTGGAGATCAATATAAGGCGGCAGATACAGTGACCACTGGGAAAGGGAAATTGACCATGACCTTTACGCCAGAAGACGGGGGAACCCCACAAACCTGGGAGGTCTATAACTTCGAAGAAAATGGTGTGGCCATGTGTATGTACAATATCGACTCTTCTATTTATGGCTTTGCCCGTTCTTGTATGAACCAAGCCCTAAAAAAAGGATGGCCTTTATACCTTTCTACAAAAAATACCATCATGAAAGCCTATGACGGTCGCTTTAAGGATATTTTCCAGGAAGTGTTTGACAACGAATTCAAGGATAAATTTGAGGCGGCAGGAATCACTTATGAGCACCGTTTAATCGACGACATGGTGGCTGCGGCAATGAAGTGGAACGGTGGTTTTGTTTGGGCATGTAAAAACTATGACGGCGATGTACAGTCTGACACAGTAGCACAAGGATTTGGGTCTTTAGGACTCATGACCTCTACCCTAGTTACACCTGACGGAAAAACCATGGAAGCAGAAGCGGCACACGGTACCGTAACTCGTCACTACCGTCAACACCAACAAGGAAAAGAGACTTCTACTAACCCTATCGCGTCGATCTTTGCATGGACACGTGGTTTACAACACCGTGGGAAATTAGACGATAACCAAGCTTTAATTGACTTCTGTCAAACCCTTGAACAAGTTTG